>JAUSAG010000015.1 GCA_030652995.1 Methylotenera sp. | reverse complement strand
TTATCTTGAAATTTACTTATAAATTACTTTGACCGGCTGGCTTATCCCACTTTTCGGTAGTTTAACCATCATTGTTAAATAACTCAAATGTGCTGATAGCACTCATTGACGTTGCGAATCTGTGTGGCTGGTTTGTCCCCCGTTGCTGACGAACAGCTTAATTGACAAATATACGCTCAGTGCTGAAATGCTAGGTTCATGACCGTCCGTTATACGGAAGTCTAATTCTGCCTAAAACAACTCAATTCTACTGGAATCATACTTCTCTAAAGCCGCCACTGATGATCCTATACATTCGGTCATAGGCGACGGTCGCTGATTCTGGCTAATAGTCGGCAACGGGGGACAAACCAGCCATGTTAGACAATACCGCAGGATGCGTGCTACGCTCAAAACCCAGCGCACGCTTCTGGGTCGTGTATGGCGGGATATTCAACGCAAGCTTGGTGCAGACCAAAGCCAGCTGAAAGTGGTCAAGGCAACATTGCGCAAAGTGCAACGTCTGCTTCATCAACAACGCACGGACAAAAACAAACTCTACAGCTTACATGCGCCTGAAGTGGAATGCATCGCCAAGGGCAAGGTGCGCCAACCCTATGAATTTGGTGTGAAGGTCAGTATTGCCACGACGCACAAAGAAGGCTTGGTCGTTGGCATCAAGAGCATGCCGGGCAACCCCTATGATGGACATACCTTACCCTCGGCGGTTGCACAGATCCATGCCCTCACGCAACGCGCACCGAAAGCGGTGTTTGTGGATAGAGGCTACCGTGGTGTTGAAGTCCCTAACGTCACCATCTGGCGTAGTGGGCAGAAGCGGGACGTGACGCCGAGTATCAAGAAAGCCATTCACCGGCGTAGTGCCATAGAGCCTGCGATTGGGCATATAAAGAATGATGGGAGATTAGGCAGGAATTGGCTGAAAGGTGAGCTTGGTGATGCACTGCATGCCATGCTGTGTGGCGCAGGTCATAACTTACGGATGATTCTAAGAGCCATCCGGCTTTTTTACGGCCAGTGTTTTGCAAGCCAACTGCAACTGATCATCGTTGCAATCCATCAACATTTAAATGGTGCTCAGTTCAATCAGTTACAATCTGCTTGAACTGAGTTGTTCAGGGTCGACTAAATAAGGTAGCGCCTATGCTTGAAGTGATTGTGTATTCGTAATCCGCTAACTGATAAGGGTGGTTGAGTAGAGTAAGCATTTTTTTTTCCAACTTTTTCTTCATATTCTGCAGTTTCTATTTAATTGCGAGTTGACAACTCTAATTAAAGTTACTAACCAGATGCCTGTAATGAATCATTTCGCCATTAATGAACGACAGCTTGCAGGATTTAATGCACTTAAGCTAACGCAAGAAGCCTAATTGACTAAAATCGTTTTAATTGGAAGGTGTTGGTTCGTGCGACCAAGCATTAATTGAGTAATTTAGATATGAGCCTCATTGGCAGTTTATATCGAGCGTTTTTTTGTGTTGTCAGTTGTCTGTTTATTTTTACGCTTATCAACAGGTAATGTTTCAGTATCAAATAGCTTCGGTTGTTTTTCAGCCTCTAATAGAGCTTCTGAAATCCTTCTGCGCTCCAGTATGCGGGCTTGGGCATCGAGTAACTCATCCAGTGAAATCAAGCCATCTTGATTGGTATCGACACTACTGAAATGCCTTGCAATTTGCGGTAATTTTTCCGTGGCCTCTTGTCGATCCAAGGTGCCATCATTGTCATTATCTGCATCTAAAAACCGAGTCTCGATACTTTTTTTCATTGCGCGCCGACGCTCTTCAATTTGATCATGACTAGGGTCAACAGATCGCGCGTAATCTTCAAGCGCCTTGCGTAATCTATCTCGATTTTCTGGGCTAAAGTTGAATTTAAGCGTTTGTTGCAAACCGTCAACTTTAACCTCTTCACTTGCTGCCGCTGAATCAAGCTCCAACACACGAGAATCTTTACCTTCTACTAGGTTAGGTGGATTGCTTCGCCCTCCCGCAATCACGCTAAAAGAAACACCTAGCCCAATACATAAGCTTAGGCACACGTGTTTGGCAAAAAATAAATTGTTATTCAAAATTAAATTCAACGACTCAACTTTCAAACGTTAGTTAGCGAGATTTAAGTCGCATAATCATGAACTGTGATTGTAAACTGAATGTTTCAACACATCGCCTAATTGTAAAAATTTGTAAATTAACGCCATTACTTGTACGACTACAAAAAACTTTGTTAGTTTACTACTTGAGCATTTGATCTTTACTTAATTTAGCTTACACTTTGGCATTAGTGAAAATTAATTTTAATAGCTAGCTTTAGCAGTGTAAATTAAATAAAAAAATCGCTGAATACAATTCTGCTTGGGGAATGATGATAATGATGGGCCAAAAGAAAAAGATTCTAGTTGTGGATGACGATGTACGATTGCGCGAATTATTACAGCGCTATCTTACTGAGCAAGGTTTTAACGTTAAGGCTGCAGCCGACGCCAAAGAAATGGATGCAACACTAGCCAGCGACACGATTGATTTGCTCGTACTGGATTTAATGCTACCAGGTGAGGATGGCTTATCTATTTGCCGCAGAATGCGTGGCTCTGGCGCCATGATACCTATTGTGATGCTAACAGCGCGTGGCGATGAAGTTGACCGCATTATCGGGCTTGAAATGGGTGCCGATGATTACCTGCCTAAACCGTTTAACCCTCGTGAATTATTAGCTCGCATCAACGCCGTGCTACGGCGACATGAACGCTTAGTTCCTAGCGCACCGGCTAACACCAATGAAAATGTCACTATTGGTGATTTTATATTCAACCCTTCGACGCGTTCACTCAGCCACAATGGCACTTCTGTTGCCATCACCAGTGGCGAGTTTGCCTTGCTCAAGGTGTTTGTTGACCACCCACGCCAACCGTTATCTCGCGACAGGCTCATGCAACTGGCACGTGGGCGAGAGTTAGATGTGTTTGACCGGAGCATTGATGTGCAAGTGTCGCGTTTACGCAAGCTGATTGAACCAGACCCAGCACATCCGCGCTACTTGCAAACCATGTGGGGATTTGGTTATGTGTTTATCCCCGATGGTGAAACTGATCATTAAGTTTGTTTGAATTGCTTTTAGTAACGTTAAAGGTATTCAATTTAACTAACGTTTTCATCCGCCTCCGTGCCAATGAAGCTCTGCCTTGCACCCTTGCGAGCTATTAACATTTAAGTTGCCATAAAAATTGCGCCTTTTACCCAATACCCTCCTAGCTAGAGTGATGTTGCTCATCGCCACTTTATTGGCGATTGGGCAAGTTGCCTCGCTGCAAATCTTTGAGTACTTTGAACGCGGCCCGCGTGCAGAAGCCACAGCGCTACAGGCAGTTACCGTGGTTAATTACACGCGAGCGTCGCTCATTGCCTCACAAGAAAGTTTACGTTTGGCACTACTTTCAGAGCTGACAGGCAAAGAAGGCGTGCGTGTTTATTCAGCAGATTTTATGGAGGAAATTGAACCACTGCCGGCTGACCCGTTTATCAATATGGTGGCGGATAAAATTCGTGAGCGACTAGGCGTTGAGACGATAATTACCGTTAATCACTACGGCATCGAGGGGCTTTGGGTGAGCTTTGGTATTGGCATGGATGATTTTTGGGTGGTGATTCCACGTATTCATGTTGACCGACCATTCCCGTGGAAGTGGCTGGGCTGGGTAGCTCTTGTGCTATTGCTTTCACTCGCGGGCGGCTATGTTATTGCGGCACGCATTAACCGCCCACTGCACTTACTCATGAATGCTGCCAACAGGCTTCGTAAGGGCGAACACCCAGAAAAACTGCCTGAGGGCAGCTTTGCTGAGCTACGTGAAGTGAATGATACTTTTAATAAGATGGCGGATTCATTAGCTGAACTTGATGCGGAAAGAACCTTGATACTAGCTGGCGTTTCACATGACATTCGCACACCTTTAGCAAGATTAAGGCTTTCGGTAGAAATGCTACCCGATGAAAATTGCGCCAGCTTAAAAATCGGCATGATTCAAGATATTGCCGATATGGACAATATCATTCATCAGTTTTTAGATTTTGTAAAAGGGGTGGAAGGCGAGCCTACACAAATGACGGACATCAATATGCTACTGCAAGCACTGCATGACCGCCAAGCGCGCGCTGGACGAGATTTAGTTATACAATTGGCGCCCACCTATGTGGTGCCGATTAAACCACTGGCGATGCAGCGCCTATTAGACAACCTAGTTGGCAACGCTTACGCTTACGGCCATGGGCAGGTGCGTGTCGCTAGTCAAATTACAGCAGATTATATTGTGATAAGCGTATTTGACAATGGCCCAGGCATTCCTGAAAGCCATGTTGAAAAATTGCTAAAACCATTTGAAAGGCTTGATACCGCACGTAGCAATGCAGGCGGTAGTGGGCTAGGTCTTGCTATTGCTGACCGCATTGCAAAGCTTCATCATGGCAAACTTGAGTTAATCAACCGGCCAGAAGGTGGGTTAGAGGCGCGGTTAAGCATTCCAATTAAGAACTAGGTTCAAACCAAGACAATTTCTCGCGCAACTTTACGACTTCACCAATAATGGTTAAGCACGGTGGTTTTAAGCCCGCTGCAGTTACTTTTTTAGCCAAGTCAGCCAAAGTAGCAACCACAACCTTTTGCCTTTGTGTTGTGCCTTGCTGTACCACGGCAACAGGCATATCAGCAGGTACGCCATGCTCAATCAGTTTTTCGCATATTTGCGCCAAGCCTACTAAGCCCATATAAATCACAACGGTTTGGTTTGGGCGTGACATCGCGACCCAATCTAAATCTAACGTTCCATCTTTGAGATGCCCGGTAATAAACAAACAAGCCTGAGCGTAATCGCGGTGCGTCAGTGGAATGCCGGCATAACTAGAAACACCATTGGCAGCCGTAATGCCTGGCACCACCTGAAACGGCACACCGCGCGCCATTAAGGTTTCAATTTCTTCACCGCCACGACCAAAAATGAAGGGGTCGCCGCCTTTTAAGCGCAACACACGTTTGCCCTGTAACGCTAACTTAGCTAAAAGTTCGTTTATTTCTTCTTGCGGTAACGTGTGCTGATCGCGAGATTTTCCTACATAGATCAGCTCGGCATCACGTCGCACCAACGCCATGACTTCCGGGCTCACAAGTTTGTCATATACACAAACATCACATTGCTGCATTAATCGCAGCGCCCTGAATGTAAGTAAATCAGGGTCGCCAGGGCCACCGCCAACTAAAAATACTTCACCTTTATGGCTTTTAGCATCGGGGGCGTCAACCAAGTGTTGTAGCAACTCACGCGCAGCTTGTTCCTGCCCGGACAATACGCGCTCAATTACAGGACCTTGCAGTACGTCCTCCCAAAAAATACGTCGCTGTTGGGTTGTGGCAAACTTGAGCTTTACTTTATCTCTGAACTCACCCGCAATTTCAGCGATACGCCCATAACCCGCCGGTAGCATAGTCTCAATTTTAGTGCGTATATAACGAGCGAGTACGGGCGCATTGCCTTCGCTGGATATTGCAATCACCACCGGGCTACGGTCAATAATTGAACCCATGGTAAAGGTGCATAAATCTGGAGAATCGACGACATTAACAGGAATATTCAGAGCCTGTGCCTCGTGGGAAACAGCTTCGTTTACAGCTCGATTATCGGTGGCAGCAATCACTAAGCATGCGCCTAGTAGCTGAGATTTTTCAAAATGGGCTTTAATAAATTTAACATTTTTATCTGCAGTAAGCACTTGTATGGCATCAACCACGCTTGGCGAAACAACCGTCACATCAGCATCAGCTTTAAGTAGCATGTTGATTTTACGCGTAGCCACATCACCGCCACCAATAACAACACAATGGCGATTTTTAATATTAAAAAAAATGGGGAGTGCTTGCATGTGGAAGTACAGGTATTAGGATGCATCTATTTTACCTGTGACTCAGTAACTTTGTGTGTAGCTAATGACCAAATACGCTAAAATTGCACTTTAAAATTGAGCATCAAACCATTGAACACTCCCAAAAAAGCTGCAGCTAAAAAAGTCTTCATTAAAACCTTCGGTTGCCAAATGAACGAGTACGATTCATCGCGCATGGCAGATATGCTTGCGTCATCTGATGGCATGGTAGAAACACTGACACCTGAAGATGCTGATGTAATTTTGCTTAACACTTGCTCGGTACGTGAAAAAGCAGAAGATAAAGTATTCAGTCATTTGGGTCGATTTATTCCGCTTAAAGCAAAAAATCCTAATTTAATTATTGGCGTAGGTGGCTGCGTAGCTAGCCAAGAAGGCGACAACATCATCAAGCGTGCGCCGTATGTAGATGTGGTATTTGGCCCGCAAACATTACACCGCTTGCCTGAGATGATTAAAAAAAGCCAAGCCAGCCATGTATCGCAAGTGGATATCAGCTTTCCTGAGATTGAAAAATTTGACCACCTGCCACCACCACGTGTAGAAGGCGTTAGCGCATTTTTAAGCATTATGGAAGGCTGTAGCAAGTACTGCAGTTTTTGCGTAGTGCCCTATACGCGCGGAGAAGAAGTTTCACGCCCATTTGCAGATATTTTGACAGAAGCGATACAACTGGCAGAACAAGGTGTAAAAGAAATCACCCTGCTCGGTCAAAATGTGAATGCTTACCGTACTGAGTATGATGGCGTTGAAGCCGATTTGGCGATGCTGATTGAGACCATTGCTGAAATCCCGCAAATAGAACGCATCCGTTTCACTACAAGCCACCCCAATGAGATGAATCAAAGGCTGATTGATTGTTTTGCTAACATTCCAAAATTGGCACTACAGTTGCATTTACCTGTACAAGCGGGTTCCGACCGTATTTTAATGGCGATGAAGCGCAATTACACCGTATTGCAATTCAAATCAATCATTCGTAAGTTGCGCGTTGCCAGCCCTCATTTAACGTTTACCTCTGACTTTATTATTGGCTTCCCAGGGGAAACAGAAAGCGATTTTGAAGCGACGATCAAATTGATGCAAGACGTTGGTTTTGATGCCAGTTTCAGCTTTTTATATAGTCCGCGCCCTGGCACGCCCGCTGCATTTTTGAAAGATGACACCCCGCAAGAGGTTAAATTAGCACGCTTAACTAAACTGCAAACCATTAACGAGGCGCAAGCCAAAGCCATCTCAGAGTCTATGTTAGACACCACACAACGCGTGCTTATTGAAGGCACATCATGGAAAGACAGTGGCTTACTGGCAGGCAAAACAGATAATAATCGCGTGGTGGACATTGCGGGTGACGCCGGCCTGATTCATCAATTTGTACATGTAAAAATTACCGATGCCTCAAACCCGCGCCGCTTATTAGGCGAAATCATTTAGGTCTTATTTAATTATGGAAATCACCTTACAACCCGAAGATAACGCCCGCCTAGCTAACCTCTGTGGCGCGCTGGATGAAAACATCAAGCAAATTGAAACCGCACTTGAGGTCAATATCAATCGCCGTGGCGGTACGTTTAACGTAAGTGGAAAATTAGAAAACACACGCCTTGCTATTCAGTTGATTGAGAATTTTTACATTCGCGCTAAAAAACCGATTGAGTTAGAAGACATACAATTGGGCTTGGTCGAAATTGATAAATTAAAACCTGAAGATGTAGCCACCTCTGCCATGCCCGTGCTAATGACGCGCCGCGGTGACTTACATGGACGCACACCGCGCCAAGTCGCATATTTGCAACAAATTCAAGACCACGATATTACATTTGGCATTGGCCCGGCCGGTACTGGTAAAACTTATTTAGCTGTTGCCTGTGCAGTAGACGCGATGAGCCGTGACCGCGTTAAACGCATTGTGCTGGTGCGCCCCGCGGTAGAAGCAGGCGAGAAGTTAGGCTTTTTACCGGGCGATTTAAACCAGAAAGTTGATCCGTATTTACGCCCTTTGTATGACGCTCTATACGATTTAGCCGGTTACGATACCGTAAATAAAATGTTTGAGCGTGGCGCGATTGAAGTTGCCCCGCTTGCCTACATGCGCGGCCGCACCCTCAACCAGAGCTTTATTATTTTGGATGAAGCCCAAAATACCACCCCTGAACAAATGAAAATGTTCTTAACGCGCATTGGTTTTGGTACAAAAGCTGTCATTACCGGTGATGTAACGCAAATTGACTTACAAAAACATCAAAAAAGCGGTTTGGTAGAAGCGCAAAAGGTTTTAAAAGATATCAAAGGTATCGCCATGACGCATTTTTTATCCGGCGATGTAGTGCGGCATCCACTGGTGCAAAAAATCGTAAATGCTTATGAGGAATATGAGCTCAAAAACAAAAGTTAATATCAGCAGGTAACTGCTTAATACTGCTTGCTTTTATGTATAAATCACATCAAGATATGTTCAAAATAACCGGCAAGCTCACCTGCCAATTCTTCATGCAGGGAAAATTAAAATGACACCCAATCGATTTAGCAAAGTAATGCAACGCGCGCTCAGCGTGGTGGAACAAGTGGTACTCATTGTGATTGGCATTGCCACCATTTTTGCAGTAGTTCAAGCCATTACCCACATTTGGGAGGCGCAAGCGATTACCGTTGGTGATATATTGCTACTGTTTTTGTATCTTGAAGTGATGTCCATGCTCAATCACTATCTGAGTTCCGGTAACCTGCCTGTGAGATATCCGCTTTATATCGGTATTATCGCTTTGGCGCGTTTCCTTGTGCTAGACATTCACGAACTGAGTGCAGAAACGATGTTTGCATTATCAGGCTCGATTCTGTTAATTGCGTTGGCGATTCTCATCGTGCGTTTTGGTCATGTGCGTTTCCCCTACACTGATGGCACAGACTTGCAATCAAAGTAACCATTAAACTTAATGCCTAAACTACACGCATCCATTCAATACGCATCAAATCAGACCAATCTGCCTACTGCACGGCAATTTCGTCAGTGGGCGAAAGCCACGTTGCGTGTAGATACCGAGGTCACCATCCGTATCGTAGATGAAGCTGAAGGGCGCTTGCTCAACAATACTTATCGCGGCAAAGACTATGCCACCAATGTACTCACGTTTTCACTGACCGAAGAGCCGCACTTAATGGGTGACATTATCATTTGTGCGCCCGTGGTTGAGGCAGAGGCAAATGCGCAAAATAAGGCATTACATGCCCATTATGCCCATTTAACCGTACACGGCATTTTGCATTTGCATGGCTATGACCATGAAAATGAAGCGCAAGCGGAACTGATGGAAGGGATAGAGACTGCAATTGTCACAAAATTAGGGTATCCTTCTCCTTATCTCATTACATAAGGGTGCCTTTTAGCATGGCTACCGAGTCGGAAAAACCTAGTTTATTAGAACGTTTAAGTCATTTTTTATTACGCGAGCCTGAAGATCGCGAGCAATTAGTAGAGTTGCTACATGGCGCCTACGAAAACAGTTTGATGGATGCAGATTCACTCGCCATGATTGAGGGTGTGTTGCAAGTCAGTGAAATGCAAGTGCGCGACATAATGATTCCGCGCTCTCAAATGGATGTCATCGACATCACCGATGCCCCTGAAGTATTTATTCCCCACGTGATTGAAACAGCTCACTCACGCTTCCCTGTCATTGAAGACAACAAAAATGACGTCATTGGCATTTTGCTCGCTAAAGATTTGCTACGCTATTATGCAGGTGAAAACTTTGAAGTCCGCGACATGTTGCGCCCTACAGTATTTATTCCAGAATCTAAACGTTTAAATATACTACTCAAAGAGTTTCGCAGTAACCGCAACCACATTGCGATTGTAGTGGACGAATACGGGGGCGTGGCTGGCATGGTGACGATTGAAGATGTATTAGAGCAAATTGTCGGCGACATTGAAGATGAATACGATTACGACGAAGACGAAGATAACGTAATCCAAAATGCTGACGGTCAATATCGCGTTAAAGCTCTGACCGAAATTGTCGATTTTAACGAAATTGTCGGCACAAATTTCAGTGATGAAGAATTCTCTACCATTGGCGGCTTAATCGTTAATCAATTTGGTCATTTACCTAAACGTAATGAAGAGATTACATTTAGCGGACTGCACATCAAGGTGTTGCGTGCAGATAGCCGCCGCCTGCACAGCGTTCTGGTTGAGATAATATCAAAAGCAACTGAAGTAAATGAGGCTTAGCCAACTTATTAGTCAAACTTGAACTACTTGCAAAGTCAGCGGAACTAAACCAGAGTCCCTTAGCTCTTAGATGTCACTAACCGTTTAGTTAACACCACTCACATTACACTGGAGTTTATCATGAAATATTTAGTACTTGCTTGGCTGGCTATTGCGCAAATTTCATTCACCCAGATTGCCGTTGCAGAAGAAAATACCTCCCTCAAAGCTGAGATTCCTACAGAGGAACAAGCATTCGTCAAGGCAATCAACAGCTTCACTAAAGCTGAAATAATTGAGCAGCTTGGTGAGCCCGCAAAAGCCGATGATGTGAAAATCAAAGGGTCAGGTAAGGTGGTGGCTTCTATTTGGTTGTATCACTTTATTAACACGGCAGCCGACGGTGCTTATTACGAAACAACCGAGCTGGATTTTATTGACGACAAAGTTGTGATGGTCGCATTTTTGAATAACGATGGTGCAGAAGGGCCGGAAAGTGGCAAGCAATATGAGTTTCCTCAATAAACCACGCGCTTCATTGAATCAAAAGGGCTGTTAAGCCCTTTTTTAATTCTTTACGCTTGAGATCTACTCTCAATATTGATGCATTACTTTTTCAATGCGTCACGAATCTCACGCAACAACACAACATCTTCAGGTGTTGGTGCAGGAGCTGCGGCGGCCTCGGCTTTTTTGAGTCGATTCATTTGTTTAACTAACATAAATATCACAAATGCAAGAATAGCAAAGTTAATGACGATCGTTAAAAAGTTACCGTAAGCCAACATTGGGACACCTGCTGCTTTTAATGCGGCATAAGTACCCACGTTACCTTCTGGAATTGCAGCTAATGCAACAAACATATTAGTAAAATCCACACTGCCAATAATTTTTCCAATCAGCGGCATAATAATATCGCCCACTAATGAATCGACAATTTTCCCGAACGCGGCGCCAATAATGACACCCACGGCTAAATCCATGACATTGCCTTTTAAAGCAAATTGTTTAAATTCTGACGCTATACTCATCCCTATCTCCCTTAATAAAATCATTCATATTTAATTTAACGCTTTCCAGCAAGTAATGTAATGCTTTTGCAGACTTAATATAGGGCTTAAGCATCTAGAATGTCAATCTTGGCGCGCTGATTTAATGTTAATTTTTGTTATCTAAAGCCGTAACAAGCTACAATTGGGCCCATGTCATTATTTACTATGCACAAATTGCTTAAATTATTATCCTTACTTATGCTCGGCGCATTTTGCGTATTAGGTTTTTCACCATTTTACTTTTACCCCGCCAGTATCGTTTCACTGATAGGCTTATGTTATTTCTGGTATCTGACTGACAGCCCCAAGCAGGCCGCACTTGACGGCTTTGTGTATGGTTTGGGCTTATTTGGCACAGGTATCTACTGGATCTACATTAGTTTGCACACATTTGGTGGCATGCCAAGCCTTATGGCGGTATTTTCAACCTTTGTCTTGGCCGCATTTATGGCATTATTTCCTGCCGCAGTCGGCGCACTCAGTAAACGTCTTTCTAACAATAATCCTGGCATAATGATCATTGCCATCCCTATATTCTGGGCATTATCCGACTGGGCAAGAAGCTGGATTTTTACTGGATTTCCATGGCTAACTATCGGTTACAGCCAAGTGCCGTATAGTCCATTAGCCGGCTACATGCCCATAACCGGCGTGTACGGTGTGACCCTGATTGCCGTATTTATTGCCAGCTTGGTTGCCTTCTGGCTTGCCAAAAAACCAGCACCCATGAATTTGCGCCGAAACGGCATTTTCGCGCTAATACTCATTATTGTTTCAGGTCAATTATTGAAACTGGTTGAATGGACTGCCCCGCATGGCAACGCGCTCAGCGTGAGTTTATTGCAAGGCAATATCGCGCAAGATATGAAATGGGATCCTGAAATCGCCAATCAAACGCTCAACCGATACCTCACCATGGCAGAGTCAAGCCCGGCTAAATTGATCATCATGCCAGAAACCGCCCTCCCAGTATTATCAAGCGAGCTTCCAGCTGATATTGGCATCCGATTACAGCAACATGCCATCAAAAATAACGGCGATATTTTGCTTGGGCTAGTAGAACGTGAAAATGGTGAATACTTTAACAGCACATTCAGCCTAGGTAGCTCAAAATCTGCAGTGTATCGTAAATCACACCTCGTACCGTTTGGTGAGTTTATACCATTTAAAATGGCCTTTGGCTGGATATACCGCGACTTACTCAACATGCCGTTAAGCGATTTATCGCGCGGTGACAAGTACCAACAACCCATGTCGATTGCAGGTGAGAAAGTTGCGGTCAATATTTGCTATGAAGATGTCTTTGGCGAAGAAATTATCCGCCAATTACCGGCCGCCACCCTGCTAGTAAATGTGAGCAACGATGCGTGGTACGGCACTTCATATGCGGCTGATCAGCACATGCAGTTTTCGCAAGCACGCGCGCTCGAAACTGGGCGCATGATGTTACGCGCCACCAATACGGGCGCCACCGCCATCATCAATCACAAAGGCTACGTGCTTGCACATGCGCCACATTTCACACAAACCACACTCAATGGCATAGCGCAAGGCTACGAAGGCACCACACCCTATGTACGCTGGGGTAACTGGCCGCTGATTATTTTTTGTTTTAGCGTGATTGCATTTGTTTGGCGACGCAACGCGATGAAACGTATTAAGGGCAACTCTAATAATTCAAGTTGTTAAGCGAGACAAGGCGCGAGTGAAAAATTGTGACGCAGCATATGGTTGATATGTAAGGAATAATTTTTTATGAGCAACGCAGTATCGTGACATGCGACTTTTCAAGCACTTTAGTGCTTAGAAAATCGGAGTGCCTGTGGTACGGAAATTGAATTAATAGAGGCGCCCTTAAATCATCAAGTTAAAACCTTTGGTTTGACTGAAAAACAAAGTAAAATCCACCTTTTCGCCCATTTAGCAACCATTTAAGTTTAATCAAACCATCATGGCTTTAACATTTCAACAAATTATTCTCACGCTACAAAACTACTGGTCTGAACGCGGTTGCGCCTTGTTGCAATCTTACGACATGGAAGTCGGCGCGGGGACATCGCACACCGCGACCTTTCTACGCTCACTCGGCCCAGAGCCATGGAGAGCCGCCTACGTACAGCCCAGTCGCCGCCCTAAAGATGGCCGTTATGGTGAAAATCCAAATCGCTTGCAGCACTACTACCAATTTCAAGTAGTTCTCAAACCCGCACCTGCCGATATTTTAGCGCTTTATTTAGGCTCTCTTGAGGCACTTGGCTTTGACTTAAAAAAGAATGATATCCGGTTTGTAGAAGACGACTGGGAAAATCCAACGCTAGGTGCATGGGGCTTAGGTTGGGAAGTTTGGTTGAACGGTATGGAGGTCACACAATTCACCTATTTTCAGCAAGTGGGTGGCATTAACTGCAAGCCGATTACGGGTGAAATTACTTACGGCTTAGAGCGCTTAGCTATGTATCTGCAAGGAGTGGATAACGTTTATGATTTAACCTGGACAACGGGTTTAAATGGAGAGCGTTTAAGCTACGGTGACGTGTATCTGCAAAATGAACAAGAACAAAGTGCCTACAACTTTGAACATTCGGATGCCGAGTTTTTGTTTACCGCATTTAATGCGTATGAAAAACAGGCACAACACTTAGTTGAAAATAAACTCGCCCTTCCAGCTTATGAACAAGTGCTTAAAGCAGCACATACGTTTAATTTGCTGGATGCACGCGGTGCGATTTCTGTGACTGAGCGCGCCGGTTATATCGGACGCATTCGTAACTTGGCCCGCTCTGTTGCCGCAAGTTACTTGGATAGCCGTGCTAGATTGGGCTTCCCGATGGCACCAAAAGATTGGGCGGATGAAGTGTTAGCGGATTTAAAGAAAAAAGAAGCAGCGTAACCTGTAGGGGTTAAGAATTCGCGCAATCTTTTGCACGAATACAGACGATTTTTTTAAGTAATTTAATCCTTAAAAAATCGAAGTGCCTGTGGTACATGAACCGGAATATAAAAATGTCAGAAAAAAATTTACTCGTAGAACTATTTGTAGAAGAACTACCGCCTAAAGCTTTAAATAAGCTAGGCGAAGCTTTTTCCAGCGTATTATTTGAGTCACTTAAAGCGCAAGGTTTAAGCGCAGAAAATTCCGTTGTAACGGCTTATGCTTCGCCGCGCCGTTTGGCTGTGCATGCCACTCAAATTCTTGAGGTGGCGCTAGATAAAACCTCCACACAAAAACTCATGCCTGTAAGTGTAGGTTTAGATGCTAATGGCAACGCTACGCCAGCACTGATCAAACGCCTAAACGGAATGGGCTTGGATGAAACTGCCGTATCTAGACTAACCAAGCAGATGGATGGTAAAAGCGAGGCGCTATTCTTAGAAGTTACACAACAAGGTGCTGTACTTAGCGATGGGTTGCAAAAAGCCATCGAGGAAGCGATTCAAAAACTGCCAATTCCGAAAGTCATGACCTATCAATTAGCAGATGGCTGGAGCAGCGTTAATTTTGTACGCCCAGCGCATAGCTTGGTTGCATTGCATGGTGAAAATATTGTCGCCATTAGCGTACTTGGCTTAACTGCTGGCAACCAAACACAAGGTCACCGGTTTGAAGCCGCAGTATCACCCGTTATCTTGAAAAATGCTGACACCTATGCCGCGCAACTTAAAACCGAAGGCGCAGTGATTGCCAGCTTTGCTGAGCGCCGTGCCGAGATTGAACGCCAACTCAATGCTGCAGCTACTAAGCAAGGTCTTACGCCGATTGAGGATGATGCACTGTTAGATGAAGTCACCGCCCTGGTAGAACGCCCAAATGTGCTACTCGGCCAGTTTGAACAAATCTACTTGGAAGTACCGCAGGAGTGTTTGATTCTTACCATGAAGGCGAATCAAAAGTACTTCCCGCTACTCGACAACGACGGCAAGCTAACGAACAAGTTTCTAATTGTTTCGAACATCAACCCTGCTGACCCAAGTGCCGTGATTGGCGGTAATGAGCGCGTGGTACGCCCACGCCTAGCAGATGCTAAATTCTTCTTTGATCAAGACCGCAAGAAAACATTGGAATCACGTATTGGCAGTTTAAATAAAGTGGTTTACCACAACAAGCTTGGCTCACAAGGAGAGCGTACACAAAGAGTCTGCGCTATAGCCAAAGCTATCGGCGAGCAACTTGGCGGTAAAGCATTAGCCGATAAGGCTGACTTTGCTGCAAAGTTGGCAAAAACCGATTTACTCACCGACATGGTGGGCGAGTTCCCTGAACTGCAAGGCATCATGGGGCGCTACTACGCACAACATGAAGGTTGGGAAGATGACGTCGCCTTTGCGATTGAAGACCACTACAAACCACGTTTTGCTGGTGATGATTTACCCCGCAATCAGGTAGGGATCGCCGTAGCATTGGCAGACAAACTGGAAACCTTGGTCGGACTATTTAGCATCGGCGAGAAACCCACTGGCGATAAAGACCCGTTTGCCCTTCGTCGCCAGGCATTAGGTATTATCCGTATGCTGATTGAAAGCAAATTGCCCTTACCATTTGAAACGCTTATTCAAAATGTACTCTCAGAATTTTCTAATGAATCTGGCAACAACACATCAACAATACAAGCCATTAAAGAGTTTTGTTTTGACCGCCTAAGCGTCAACTTACGCGATCAAGGTGCAACGCCACAAGACGTAGATGCAGTGCTATCACTTGACCCCGCAATGTTAAGTGAAGTGCCTCAACGTCTTGCTGCTGTAAGTACATTCTCTGAGTTAGCCGAGGCACCTGCTCTCGCTGCTGCCAACAAGCGCATCAGTAACATTCTGAAAAAAGCAGAAGGCGAAGTGAAGGCTGAAGTAAATGCTAACTTACTGCAAGAGCCTGCCGAAATTGCGCTCAACACCGCTTTGAGTCTAGTAAAACCAGAAGCGGATAAACTGTTTGAAAGCGGTGATTACACGGCCTCACTTTCAGCACTTGCCGCATTAAAAGCACCCGTAGATGACTTCTTCGACAACGTGATGGTGAATGCAGATGACCCAGCGCTCAAGGCAAATCGCCTTGGTTTATTAGCAACGTTGCACCAAGCGATGAACCGCGTGGCCGATTTATCTAAGTTGGCAGGTTAACATGCTTAGATTTCACCATGACGACTGCACCCTGAGTTTGTCGAAGGGTATTAGTGAATTGAATAAGAAGGTAGATTTTCACCACCCTTCGTCAAGCTCAGGGAACCGTCATGGTAACGGTGGAACAACCCTATGAAACTTGTCATCCTCGACCGCGACGGCGTGATCAATAAAGACTCCACTAATTTCATTAAGAATCCAAACGAATGGATTGCAATCCCAGGAAGCCTTGAGGCGATTGCTCTGCTCAACCAGTCAGGTTTTAGAGTCGCTATTGCCACTAACCAATCTGGTATCAGCCGCGGTTTATTTGATATGGCAACACTCAATAGCATCCACGACAAAATGCACCGTGAGTTAGCACTGGTTGGCGGGCGCATTGATGCTGTATTTTACTGCCCACACTCAGCGGATGATCATTGCGATTGCCGCAAACCAAAAATTGGCATGATTAAAGAAATTGGCAAACGCTTTTCAGTGGAGTTGAATCAAGTTTTTGCAGTTGGTGATGCTTTTAGAGACTTACAAGCCTTTGCCGACGCGGGTTGCCGACCAATTTTAGTGCGCACAGGCAAGGGTGAAGAAACCATTAAAACTGGTAGTTTGCCAAAAAATACACTAATTTTTGCCGATTTGAATGAGGCTGTGCAACATATCATTTCAGAAAATACCTAAGCATGCTATTTTTACGCTCATCACTATTCTTATTGGGGCAAATTGTTACTGCGCCCATATTTACACTCATTGCATTACTGTCACTACCACTTAACCCACTCACCCGCAACGTATTGATTTCCGGCTGGGCGCGCAGCATGCTGTGGTGGTTGCGCGTCACGTGCAATATTCGCCATCAAATTACCGGGCTGGAAAATATACCGACTTCCCCCAGCATTATTCTTGCAAAACATCAGTCTGCGTGGGAAACACTGGCGTTTCAGTCTATTTTTCCGACCCAGGTTTATGTGCTCAAACGTGAATTATTACTCATTCCGATATTTGGCTGGGGCTTAGCCATGTCATCGCCAATAGCCATTGATCGCAGTGCCGGCCGCGACGCATTAAAAAAATTAGCTGCTAACGGCAAGGCAAGGTTAGACAAAGGCTTTTGGGTAGTGATATTTCCTGAAGGGACGCGCAAAGCACCAGGTGAGCACGGCAAATATCACATCGGCGGCGCATGGTTAGCAACACATACCCAATCGCAAGTAGTGCCTGTCGCACACAATGCAGGGGAATATTGGGCAAAAAATTCATTTATCAAAAAACCAGGCATCATCCAAATCCATATCGGCAAAGCCATTCAAACCACTGGCTTAAAAGCCGATGCGCTGAACAAACAAGTTGAGCATTGGATTGAAACTGAAATGGCAACATTAAATGTTTAATTAGCGCATGAGCCACACCCTGACATTGCCCGGTGGGCAACAATTACATTACCAGTTAGAGCACCGCCAACGCCGAACCGTCGGGCTGAAAATCACCGCCACCGGTTTGGTGATCCACGCGCCCAAACGAATTTCGCAATCGCAGCTTGAAAGCCTCATTGTGCTAAAAGCAGACTGGATACGCAAAAAACTAGACGCGTTAAGCACCAATAAAATCCCCACGATGCAATGGCAACATGGCGAGCAACTATGGCTACTGGGTAACACAATCGCATTAGCGCTTCAGCATGACGTACGTTCCAGAGCCGTTGATTATGCCCCTGGAGTTTTGCAATTGGCGATGCCAAATCACAACGAGCCCAGCGCAGTGGCTCGCAAGGTGCTGCAATGGTACAAAAAGCAGGCGCTGACAGATTTTTCCAGGCGCTTGACATTATTTTCGACCAAACTAGGTGTGCCTGTGCCCACTTTATTTTTATCCAACGCACGCTCACGTTGGGGCAGTTGCAACTCAAAAAAAGAAGTGCGACTTAATTGGCGCTTGCTACAAGCACCCCCACATATTATCAATTATGTGGTTTGCCATGAGCTGGCGCACTTAAAAGAAATGAATCATTCAGTCAGATTTTGGGCGGTCGTAGCGAGTATTTACCCTGACTACAAAATGGCAGAAAAAGAGTTGAAAGCTTGGTCGCCCAAGCTACATCAAATATAAAGCTACATCAAATATAAAATACATACTCGCCTATAAAAAAACAACCCCTAATTTAAAGCAACTTCTTAATATCAGCAGCAATATCGGCAGGCTTTGTTCCGTAATCAACATAAAGCCTGATTTTTCCTGTTTTATCAAACATATAAACCCCCGCACTATGGTCTATGGTATAGCCACTTTTACCTTTGCTTTCGACCTTGGCAGCAAAAATTTTAAAGTTCTTTGCGGCCTCATCAATTTCTTTTGTACTTCCGCGCAACCCAATAAAACGTGTATCAAATGCCGGCACATATTGCGCAAGCACCTGTTGTGTATCGCGCTCAGGGTCAAGTGTAACAAAAAGTACTTGTAGCTCATCTGCCTGCGTGCCTAACAACTTCATGGTTTGTTTAAAGTCAGCCATGGTAGTGGGGCAAACATCAGGACAGTGCGTGTAGCCAAAAAACAGGGCGACTACCTTACCGTTAAAATCCGTTAACGAACTTGGCTTACCTGTGTGGTCAGTTAAATTTAAGGTTTGCGCAAAATCTGCACCTGTAATATCGGTAGCGATGAATTGGCTGTTTTGAGCCGTGGGCTGACATGCACTTAATAGCGCCATAAGTACTGCTAACAATAAATTTCGCATCACTACTCCTTGAATAAAAGCATTTAAGCATGTAATTTTACGCGCAAAATTGAGAATATACTGCAAAGCAAGTGCGCACTCGTTTACAATAATGTTTTTTGCAAAACTCAAGCACTTTTAAGGATAAAGCATGGCGAACCCTGTAGCAACTTCTGGCGGTATGGCAGACCGCGATGGCGTAATTTGGTACGATGGCAAAATGGTAAACTGGCGCGATGCCACCACCCATGTTTTAACCCACACCTTGCACTACGGCATGGGTGTATTTGAAGGCGTTCGCGCATATAAAACGGATAAAGGCACTGCCATTTTCCGTTTAAAAGAACATACCGATAGATTATTTCGCTCTGCGCACATTCTCGGCATGAAGCTACCCTATACTAAAGAAGAGCTCATGGCAGCGCAACTAGCCGCCGTGCGTGACAATAAGTTAGAGTCTGCTTACCTACGCCCAATGGCATTTTACGGTGCTGAAGCAATGGGCATCTCTGCAAAAACACTCTCAACCCACGTGATTGTCGCCGCATGGAAATGGGGCGCGTATATGGGACAAGAGGCGCTAGACAATGGTATTCGTGTAAAAACTTCGTCGTTCTCGCGCCACCATGTAAATATCACTATGTGTAAAGCCAAAGCCAACGGTAACTACATGAACAGCATTTTAGCGCACCAAGAAGCAGCCGCTGATGGCTACGAAGAAGCCTTATTACTTGATGTTGATGGTTTTGTAGCAGAAGGCTCAGGCGAAAACGTATTTATCGTACGTAATGGCAAACTCTACACCCCTGATCTCACTAGCGCTCTGGAAGGCATCACCCGTGACACCATCGTTCAATTGGCTGGCGAGTTAGGTATTCCCGTGATTGAAAAACGCATCACGCGTGATGAAGTGTATGGCGCTGATGAAGCATTCTTTACTGGCACTGCGGCTGAAGTCACGCCTATCCGCGAGCTTGACCGCCGCAGTATTGGCGCAGGTACAGCTGGCCCAATGACAAAACAATTACAAAAACTGTATTTTGATGTCGTGACAGGTAAATCTGCCGAACATGCAGGTTGGTTAACTTTGGTATAACCCATGGGTAGGCGCGAATTTCAATTACTTGAGATCATAACTAGCGTTACCATTAGTACAACAATACTACGAGAAAAACTAATATGTCTACCATAAAAGAAATCGAAGTCAGCGCTAAAAACCTGCCGCTACACTGCCCGACTGACGAAGTAGCATTATGGTCATCTCATCCGCGTGTGTTTCTGGATGTTGCTAAAACCGGACATGTTGCTTGCCCTTATTGTGGTACCAAGTACAAATTAAAGGCGGGCGAAGTGGTTGGGCATCATTAAACAATGAAGCCTGTGTCACGTTAGTTATTTCAAGCGCTTTTATGCGTTATCAGGGGAAAATTGCCCACTGGAAAGACGATCAAGGGTTTGGCTTTGTTATACCAAATGGCTGTTGCGAAAAAGCATTTTTGCATATAAAAGCCTTTTCCAACCGCTCTCGTCGGCCCAATGAAGGTGATTTAATCACCTATGCGCTTGCGATAGATGAAAAACATCGACTATCAGCACAAAACATTCGGTTCACAAGTGAGCGCACCACTGATAACGCTATCAAAAAAACGAAGTCCTTCGATACTATCTTCGCATGTTTGTTTTGTCTTTTTCTCACATTACTGGTGCTAATTGGTCGGTTGCCACTCAACACCAGACAGCGCTAGTTTTTTAAACACCGCCCTCAGCTTTATGGCATAAATATAATGAGATATGGAAAGTTTGTAGTTGACACTTAATTTTTATAACTGTGCGTTGTAAGGAATTTAAAATTGAACCGACTGATGCATGACAGTATCTCAGCTTAAGAAAGCTAAATTGGAGCCATCATGAATCGTCGTCAGTTTATTAGAAATTTATCTGGGCTATGGCTTGCTAGCTCATTACCCACTTTTGCCAAGGAAGCCACCACAGTGAACCAGCTCACAAAATCCAAATCAGCATGGAAACAACTGCTAACCTCAGACCGTTATAACGTGTTGTTTGAAGAGGATACTGAGCGCTCGGGTACTAGCCCGCTCAACCATGAAAAACGCAAAGGTACGTTTATTTGTGCAGCCTGCTTCTTACCTCTGTTTAAGTCCGGACATAAATTTGATAGCGGCACGGGTTGGCCCAGCTTCTGGGATACCTTACCAGAAGCCGTTATCACCAAAAAAGACTACAAGCTGGTTTGGCCTAGAATTGAATATCATTGCGCGCGTTGTGGTGGTCATCAAGGGCATGTGTTTAACGATGGCCCAGCACCTACTGGCTTACGTTATTGCAATAATGGGCTCGCATTGGAATTTGTGCCAGAAACCGATGCTTTGCCTGCGCTCAGATTATAAAAAATCATGCAAAAAATTATTAGGTTTACTTGCATATTTTATAGCGGAGTTGCCGCCCTCTTACTTACTAGCTACTGCTTAGCAGGAGATGTGCCGCCTCTAATCAAACCACCACAGGCACAGTTGGCAACAGCCATATTTGCTGGTGGCTGCTTTTGGTGCTCTGAGGCTGACTTTGAGAAACTAGCTGGTGTAGTCACGGCGGAATCCGGTTATATAGGCGGTCAACTTAAAAATCCGACTTACGAGCAAGTCAGCCAAGGCTTTACTGGGCATACCGAAGCCGTGCGAGTGACTTACAACCCCAAACTGGTCAATTATGAAAAGTTACTGGATTATTTTTGGCATCACATTGATCCAACGGTTAAAGATCAGCAGTTCTGCGATGTAGGTAGTCAGTACCGCAGTGCTATTTTTTATCAGGATGAAGTTCAAAAAAAGGCTGCCGAAGCCAGTAAAGCGGCACTTGAGCGTAATGGAAAATTTGCCAAAATTCATACTGAAATAACCGCTGCTACTCAATTTTATCTTGCTGAGGAGTACCATCAGGACTATTACAAAAAGAACCCCATTCGCTATAAATACTACAGACGTAGCTGTGGTCGCGATGCCCGCATCAATGAGGTGTGGGGATCATCACCTTAAAGCAAGTGTGTATAAAATACATGCTTAACACCTGAGAAAAGTCCATTGATAAAATTACTAAGCTGTTTATTGTTGTTTGTACCCATCATGGCAAACGCTGATGCCGAGATTGTTGACATTGCTCGCTTTTCGCAAGGCGATATGAGCGGTTGGCAAACCAAAGTTTTCTCAGGCGAGACTCGTTACGCCATTGCAATCACTGGCGGGCGTACTGCCCTGCATGCTAACAGCACCGCTGCCGCTTCAGGCTTGTTTCGCAAAGTGAATATAGACCTTAAAAAAACGCCCATCCTCCATTGGTCATGGAAAGTTGATAACGTGCCGACGGGTCGTGATGAGCATACCCGTGCCGGTGACGATTACACTGCCCGTGTCTATGTTGTGTTTTCAGGCGGCGTGGCCTTTTGGCGTACGCGCGCGATTAATTATGCCTGGTCAAGCAATCAGCCTGTCGATAGTCACTGGCGTAATGCATTTACTGGCAATGCACGCATGATCGCGGTGCAATCAGGCTCGGAGCGCGCTGGGCAATGGCTAGAGGAGCGCCGTGATGTGCTCGCTGATTACCGCAAACTATTTGGAAAAGATCCAAGTAATGTTGATGCAATAGCCATCATGACTGACACCGATAATACTGGCGCCACAGCATCTGCGTGGTATGGTGATATTTGGTTTGATGCAAAATAACGCCCTACACGGGCTTTAATTTCAATCAAACAAGATAGCTTCAAGTTTCCCGGCAACTTCTTCCATAATGAAATCAGGGGTCACTTCTTTGAACTCGGCTTTTCTAACACGCCAATCCAGTGACTTTAATTGATGGCAATGCACGCCACCTTGAGTTTCAGTACCCGAACCCATGAGTGTTACTACGGTGCCAACAGAACGCGCGTTAGTAGCTACGCCTTGTGAAATAGGACATATCATCGCCAACCCGCTACTGTTGAAAATTTTATCACTGATGACCAAGCCATAATGTTTACCCAGCATTTCTTTACCTGAAGCTGGATCAAAGGTTAGGTGGACAATATCCCCGCGCTTTGGCATGTACGCCATTAAGCAGCTTCCAGTCCGACAGATTGCATTTCATCCCAGCCTTCAACACGTGGTAATCCATTGGGCATTTCTGCCATTAAATCTTTAATCCTGTAATGCTTTCTGTTGGGTTTTGGTGCGGTGATTGTCATCTGCTCGCCATCTAGCATCAGGTTTACTTTTGAACCTTCGTGAAGCTTGTTTTGCTCAATGAATGCCTTTGGCACAGTCATTACCAATGAGCCGCCTGCTCGTCTTAATGATTGCAACATTTCTAAGCTCCTTACAAATAATATCCTATTCTAGTAGGATTTAATTCCGCATGCAATAAAATTATTGAGTAATTTCAGGGGGTGGATTTGTGGCAAAGTGATTATCAGCCGAATGGTGGTAAATTTATTGCCCTTATAGCGCAAAAAAGGTGGAAATATGGGGGATGAGAAGTTAAGATGGTCGGGAAACTGTGGTCCCCTATTATTCTGCTGGCGCCAAAGCATCTGCGTGGCATGGTGATATTTGGTTTGATGCAAAATAACGCTTTAATAGCCACACCCCATGTGAGATAGAATCAAGAGATGTAGAGCGGATAACGCGATGCTCATCCGCCATACGCGGGCTATTTTCACAAATTCATATTTTTGCAATACTGATGTTATTGGAATAATAGCGCAGTTGGGCTAAACGCAATGAAGCCCAACAATAAACAATGCCTTAGAATATTGGGCTTCTCTACCACTCTGCCCAACCTACCGCGCTGCGTCAACTTATCGCTTCATATCTTTTGCAAGCGAGCGTAGCCTCGATTCCGCTACGCTTCATCGAGTCTACGCTTGCTTGCTGAAATATGTACGAGTTGATTGTTTTTGAGGGCATAAGCCGTTTTATGCTCTTTGTCTCTATAAATTTGGAAGTTACTCATTCCCTTATTAAGCTACTCATTATTCGCGTAGTTTTTGACCTCACCATCCACCACATCAGGCGACAAGCCCAAGCTGGCCGTTTGCCTTGTTACTCGAAATGGCATGATCAGCAATTGCCACAAACCAAGACGAGATTGTTCTCGAATATAAGGTAACCCCAGCGCCACCTTTTCATGGCCTGCACTCGGAGGTGCATGATGATAGGTGCCACAGAGTCGATCCCATATCGATAGAAAAAAACCAAAATTGGTATCCATTTCATCGCGGCTTGTAGAGTGATGGACGCGGTGCATATTGGGTGTGACAAACAGCCATCGTAATAGCGAATCCAGCCGATCTGAGTAGCGAATGTTGGCATGGGTTAACACTGCAGCCCCATTGAGCGTTGCCTCGAACGCGATGACTACCCAAGGATCTATACCAAGTGCTGCAACTATTGCCGCTTTATAAATAAGTGAAACAATGATTTCAAGTGGGTGAAAACGTAGCCCGCTACTGGCATCAATATCCAAATCAGCATGGTGCACACTATGTAACCGCCAGAAAATGGGCAAGGCATGCGACATCACATGCTGCAAATATATGGCAAAATCCAGAATCAAAAACGCAATTAACGCCTCTGCCCAAAAAGGCAGATCGAGAATGCTCATCAATCCCCAGCCGTGGTCCTGTGCATAAACTGCCGTTAAATATGCAGCAGCGCCTAAAGTAAATCGTTGCACCAGAACATCAATACCAACCAGGCTAAAATTGATCATCCAGCGCCTTGCCCTAGGCTGCGTTGGCTGACGTTTGGGGAATAAGGTTTCCAGCCACAGCGCCAGCAGGTAAATACCCAAGAAAATACTAAATCGTAAATATACTTCCACTATTGCTAACTCCTATCTAACCAACCAAATGCCTAAAAAACGCTTCGGGCCACCTCTGTTTACTATAATCTTTAAAGCATTCTTTGCAAAATAGTTCACCACACAAGCCAAAGTGATTACTTAAACATAATAATTTGTAAGGAATTTAATTTAAGCACGTCTAATCACTGTATGATTTTTTAATTTACTTTTCATTAATAAAACTGCAAATAATAATATGACCCAGCCGACGTTAGTTTTGGTATGCAAGCGACCCTCACTAGGTGTGGGCAAACAACGTCTTGCCACAAAGGTTGGACAAGCGCTTGCACTAAAAATTGCAGAAGCGCTACTTGCTTGCACCATGGAAGACGTTCTCGCTTGGTATGGCGCTGTCGTCATCGCACCAGCAGACGTTAAAGATCGCGAATGGGCGGTAGATCTTTGCAAAAAAACGCGCGCCGATGCAGCGGTGCTGCCCCAAGTCAGCGGCAATCTAGGCCAACGCCTGAATGCACTTGATCATGCACTACGTAGTAGCGGCTTTAATCAGCTGATATACATCGGGAGCGATGCACCAGATATTTGTATCACAGACTATACTGCAGTAAGCGATGCTTTTTTAAATGTTGATACTATGTTCAAACCTACTATCGACGGTGGTGTTTCTATCATGGCTAGCTGCAAACCGTGGCCGGATCTTACCCATTTACCATGGAGCACTTCGCAATTGGGTGACGGCTTATCTTTACTGTGCCAACAAAATGGACATGTTATTGGCAAGCTGCCTGTGGGATTTGACGTGGATGAATTTGAGGATTTATCTCACCTAGTTGTGAAGCTCGCACAAGATCAACGCCCTGCCAGACGCGTGCTTCTAGCGTTGGCACGCCAAATTATTCAGCAAAAAACCTCTAAACAAAAGGTGATGATGCCGAACGAAGGTCGTTATGCCTAAAGTAAGCATTATTATTCCTTGCTATAACGATGAACAAAAGCTGGCGCAACTCTTAGCGCAATTACAGCATTTGCCGCACACGCCATACGAGGTGATTGTGGTTGATGGTGCGGCTAGCTTGGCGTGTGAAAAAATATGCAAGCAATATCAAGCGCACTGGAAGCCAAGCGAGCCTTGTCGCGGCAAACAGCTACTTGCAGGTGCGGCAACGGCACAAGGTGATGTACTGTGGTTTTTACATGCCGATGCACACGTGCCAACAGACCCGATAACAGTGATGCGGATCGCACTCGAAAAAGGCGCGCTAGGCGGCTACTTTAAATTCAAGTTTGATGCCCCGCGCGCTTGGCCTGCATTTATTTTAGAGCCTGCTATTGCACTACGTTGCCGCTATGGTATCCCTTACGGGGACCAAGGCTTATTCATGACCAAGCAAGCTTATGTTGAAGCTGGCGGACATGCTCCCTGGCCTTTGTTTGAAGAAGTACCGTTGGTTAAAAACTTACGAAAATTAGGCCATTTTGTTGCTTTGGATGCGCCTTTATTGGTTGACCCAAGGCGCTGGCAACATGATGGCTGGTGGCATCGCACCTGGGAAAACCGCAAGCTGGCACTGGCTTTTGTACGCGGAAATGCCCCGCAGAAATTAGCAGTACGCTATCGCAGCCATCTTACTAATTTTAATGACGAAAAAAACGAGGCATAACATGCAAGAAACCACAACAAAAAAGGGTCAAGCCCATGTGCAAAATAATATACAGGATAATGTGCGCCAGTATTATGGCGAAACACTGACAGGCTCGGTGGATTTACAAACTAACGCCTGTTGCACGGATGCGGGACTGCCTAATTATGTGAAGCCAATTCTCTCGCAAGTGCATGATGAGGTGCTGATGCGTTACTACGGTTGCGGCTTGGTACTGCCAGAACTGCTGGATGGCCTAACCATACTTGATCTTGGCTGCGGTGCCGGGCGTGACGTTTATGTGCTATCTAAATTAGTCGGCGAACAAGGTCGCGTCATTGGTGTAGATATGACTGAAGAACAGTTGGCCGTGGCACGTCAGCATCAAGACCACCACCGTCAGGTATTTGGCCATGCCGAGAGTAATGTTCTTTTTTTACATGGTTATATTGAGCGTTTGCACGAATTAGATTTGGACGACAACAGTGTAGATATTATCGTGTCCAATTGTGTCATTAACTTGGCCGTGGATAAAGCCGCAGTGCTAAGTGAGGCGTTCCGCGTACTCAAACCTGGTGGCGAGCTGTATTTTTCAGACGTATATGCAGATAGACGCATCCCGAAAGCGCTCACACTTGACCCTGTTTTATATGGTGAATGCCTAAGTGGTGCACTGTACTGGAATGACTTTCATAACCTGGCAAAAGCGCATGGCTTTGATGATCCACGCTTGGTGGCTGACCGCCCGATTACCATTGGCAATAGTGAGTTAGCGGTGCGTACCGGCAATATCAAGTTTTTCTCAGCGACTTATCGTTTATTCAAGTTGGCAGGCTTAGAGCCAGCTTGCGAGGACTACGGGCAATCGGTGGTATATCGCGGCACTATCCCGCACCATCCGCATGCTTTTATTTTAGATAAACATCACTTTATTGAAACCGGCAAACACTTCCCTGTATGCGGCAATACTTGGCGCATGTTGCACGACACACGCTTTGCCAAACATTTTGATTTTTATGGCAATTTTGATAAGCACTTTGGTATTTTTGAAGGTTGCGGCGCAGCTCTTCCTTATGATGGCAATGCCAGCGATCAAACAGGTGGGTGTTGCTAATTGCGGCAGCATATAAAAGTGGACATGAAAGTTATTCCTATTCAAGTAGCACCGCTAGCAAAGTCGCCAGCTTGGTATCAAACTCCAGCTGGTGAGCCGCGCGGCTTTATACAGCCTCACGCGTTAGATGAGCTTTGGTTTCATACTGGCACAGCCTGCAACCTTGCTTGCCCGTTTTGCCTGGAAGGCTCGAAACCTGGCGACACACGCTTGCAATTGCTACGTTTAGCCGATGCTAAACCATTTATAGATGAAGCGCTCACCTTAGGCGTGAAGCAGTTTTCATTTACAGGTGGTGAGCCGTTTATTGCAAAAGATATGGTAAAAATTCTCGATTACGCCCTGCAGTTTCGTCCATGCCACGTGCTCACCAACGCTACTGAACCACTTATCAAACGATTAAAACAGATTAAGCCTTTGCTACAGCATCAAAATAAACTGCACTTTCGTGTCAGTTTAGACCACTTTGAAGCGTCTAAGCATGACATAGGACGTGGTGCTGGCATGTTTGATTTAGCGTTGCAAGGTTTGCGGGCATTGCGAGAGATGGGGTTTTCGATTTCTGTTGCCAATCAAATGCTGATAGACAGCACGCCAGAAGAAACTGCACAGCAATTTAAAGCGGTTTTTAAAATGGCTGGCTTACCAGAAGATTTACACCGTGTGGAGTTCCCCGATTTTCATCCACCTGGCTTGAATGTAGCAACGCCACAAATCAGCGCCAACTGCATGGTGACTCACCAAACTGAAGACTCGCGCCGTGCTTATATGTGTGCTTTTAGCAAAATGGTGATTAAAGAACAAGGCAAAATGCGCGTATATGCTTGCACGCTGGTGGATGACGATGCTGATTATGGCTTGGCTGACACGCTCACTGAAAGTATGCAGCAGGCCGTGAGCATGAAGCACCACCGCTGCTATAGCTGCTTCAAATATGGGGCTTCTTGCAGTGAAATGTAGTCAAATCCAAGCGTTAAATTAAATTAGAGAAAACCTATGAAAAATCGTGCATGGATTATTGCGCTTGTTATTGTGATAATTGGGCTGTTTTTTGCCTTTGACCTTGGGCGTTTTTTAAGCTTTGACGCCCTCAAGGCTAATCGTGATGGTCTGTTGCAGGCCTATGAAATCAACCCCCTCTTCACCATCACCGTTTTTTCATTGGTGTATATTATTGCAACCGCCTTGTCATTCCCTGGCGCGACCATTTTAACTTTAGCAGGCGGGGCTATTTTTGGATTTTGGGTGGGTCTGCCTATCGTGCTTATTTCCGCCACCATTGGCGCGACTTTAGCTTTTTTAGTTGCGCGATTTGTGTTGCGTGATTCCATCCAAAAACGTTTTGGCGACAAGCTCTCTGCATTTAACGCAGGAATTGAAAAAGACGGCGCATTTTATTTATTCACATTACGTTTAGTCCCAGTGCTTCCGTTCTTTCTCATCAATTTGCTAATGGGGTTAACTCCGCTTAAAACCAGCACCTATTTTTGGGTGAGCCTTGTCGGCATGGCGGCTGGCACAGCGGTTTATGTCAACGCAGGCACGCAACTCGCCTCACTGACTAGTCTGTCTGGCATTCTATCCCCTACCCTGATTGGCTCATTCGCCTTACTCGGTATTTTCCCTTGGCTAGCAAAATGGGCGGTAAATTTCTATAAAACACGTCAACTTTATACAAAATGGCCTAAACCTAAAAGGTTTGACCGTAACCTGGTGGTCATTGGCGGCGGTGCAGCAGGCTTGGTTTCATCCTATATTGCCGCTGCCACACGCGCTAAAGTCACCCTGATAGAAGGGCATAAAATGGGTGGCGATTGCCTGAATTATGGCTGCGTGCCATCTAAAGCCATTATTCGCTCGGCTAATTTTGTCAATCAGACAAAACATGTAAATAAGCTAGGTATTGCCAAGGTAGATGTTAAATATGATTTTGCAGAGGTGATGCAACGCGTGCAGCGAGTGGTGAGTACGGTAGAGCCGCATGATTCTGTAGAACGTTACACTAAATTAGGTGTAGATGTTATTCAAGGTTATGCAAAAATCACATCGCCCTGGACGGTAGAAGTGAATGGGCGAACACTCACCACACGTTCCATTATCATCGCGACCGGTGGGCGACCTACCATCCCGAACATTCCAGGTTTAGACCAAGTCACGTACTTCACCTCAGATACCATCTGGTCACTGACTGAGCGCCCCAATCGCCTAGTAGTGCTGGGCGGCGGCCCGATTGGTTGTGAATTGACGCAAGCCTTTGCGCGGCTTGATTGCCAAGTAAGCTTGGTGGCGCGTAGCGGATTGATGGGGAAAGAAGACGCTGATGCAGTTGCGTTGATAGAAGAAGCATTGCTTGCCGACGGCGTGCGCGTACTCACACAAACTGACACAGTGCGCTGCGAACGTGATGATAGAGGACAACGTCTAGTTGTTCGCCACAAAGATGGCGCTGAAGAAGCGATTCCGTTTGATGCCTTATTGTGCGCAGTAGGCAGAACTGCCCGCACCGAAGGTTTCGGGCTGGAAGCGTTAGGCGTACCACTTTCTAAAAACCGCACAATCGAGGTAGATGCTTGGTTGCAAACGCTGTACCCCAACATTTACGCCGCAGGCGACGTGGCAGGACCTTACCAGTTCACGCACACCGCCGCGCATCAAGCATGGTTTGCGTCGGTGAATACATTGTTCGGTAGCTTAAAGCGCTTTAAAGTGGATTACTCCGTTATTCCGTGGGCCACCTTTACCAGTCCGGAAGTAGCGCGAGTTGGGTTATCTGAAGCAGAGGCCAAAGAACGTGGTATTGCTTACGAGGTAGTGAAATATTATCTTGATGACTTAGACCGGGCCATTGTCGACGAAGCCGCACACGGCTTTGTAAAAGTGCTCACCGTGCCAGGCAAAGATAAAATTCTAGGTGCAACTATTGTCGGCGAGCATGCTGGCGACTTATTAGCAGAGTTCGTACTGGCGATGAAGCATGGTCTAGGTTTAAACAAAATCCTCGGTACTATTCATACTTACCCTACTTGGTCTGAGGCCAACAAATACGCGGCTGGCGAATGGAAGCGTGCACACGTACCGCATCGCATTCTGGCGTGGGTGGAAAAATATCACACCTGGAAAAGAGGTTAAATTGAACATGCAGTATCTGAAAAGTTACTAATGACCGCGTTGCCGTCACTGACGGCTATTGTTGCGGCCAATTCAGCGACTGCTACCGACTTGGTCGCTACCAACAAACTTTGGAATCGCCTGCCCATGAACTCACCGCCGCTTACGTGAATGGCACAAGAGGTAAACTGTTACGTTAGATAATTTAAAGGGAGCATCATGAACAAACCCAGCTTAGCCCAGTTTTTTATTGGCGAGCAACAACGTGGCAATGTTTCTACAGTTGAGATGGCACCATTACTTGAAGACATTGCAACGGCATGTAAAGAGATTGCGCTCGCAATTAACCAAGGTGCACTACAAGGCACAATGGGTAGCCTGGATGCCCAGAACGTGCAGGGTGAAACACAAAAACAGTTAGACGTAATATGTAATGACATTTTCATCGCTGCAAATAGCAAGCGCGGAAACATTGCCGGCATGGTGTCTGAAGAACTGGAACAGTTTTATACCGTTCCACATCAGTCTGTCAGTGGTGAAAAATACCTGTTATTGTTTGATCCGCTCGATGGCTCATCTAACGTCAATGTCAACATTTCAGTCGGCACGATTTTTTCTGTGTTGAGATGTCCAACTGGAGCCCCCCACCCTCAACCAAAAGACTTTCTGCAAGCAGGCAAACAGCAAATTTGTGCAGGTTACGCACTTTATGGCACCTCCACTATTCTGGTTTTTACCACGGGGCATGGTGTTAACGGCTTTACGCTGGATATTGAAACGAACACGTTTTTTCTCACACATCCCAACATGCAGATTGCTGCTGACACCAATGAATTTGCGATCAATATGTCTAACTACCGCTTTTGGCAAGCGCCCATGCAGCGTTATATTGATGAATGCTTAGAGGGTAAAGCAGGCGCGCACGGCAAAGATTTCAATATGCGCTGGGTGGCGTCAATGGTGGCAGAAATTCACCGCATTTTAGTGCGCGGTGGCGTATTTATGTATCCAATTGACAGTAGGGCAAAAAGCCAAGGCGGCAAGCTGCGTCTGCTCTACGAGGCTAATCCCATGAGCTTTATTGTTGGGCAGGCAGGTGGTGCATCATCAACGGGGTATCAAGATATCATGGATGTGACACCAACAACCCTACATCAGCGCGTTGGTGTAATCATGGGTTCAAAGAATGAAGTCATCAGAGCTGTCAGCTATCATAGCTCAAAGCATTGATAGAACCATTGATTGTTATAGAACCATTGATTGTTGATAGAACCATAGATGAGTGATAGTGCCATGGTGTTAAATTAGCGTACACTAAACTTAAATCAAACTGAGCAATTACTGCATTCACGAGGAATAAAAATTATGGCACTCGTTTCATTACGTCAACTGCTAGACCATGCCGCTGAACACGATTACGGCATTGCAGCGTTCAATGTCAACAATATGGAGCAGGTGCACGCAATTATGCAGGCGGCCGACGAGGTAGACAGCCCAGTGATTTTGCAAGCATCGGCAGGTGCACTCAAATATGCGGGCGAGGCTTTTTTGCGGCATTTGGTGCTGGCGGCTATTGAGTCTTATCCGCACATCCCCGTTGTCATGCATCAAGATCACGGCCAGTCCCCTGCAGTATGCATTCAGTCCATGCGCTCCGGCTTTTCTAGCGTGATGATGGACGGCTCGCTAATGGAGGACGCTAACACCCCTTCCAGTTACCAATACAATGTTGAAGTTACCAAAAAAGTAGTCGAAATCGCACATGCCATCGGCGTATCGGTTGAGGGCGAACTGGGCGTGTTGGGTTCGCTGGAAACCGGGCTAGCTGGCAAAGAAGATGGCTCTGGCGCCTCGGGACATTTAAGTCAGTCACAACTGCTTACATCCCCTGAAGACGCGGCCGATTTTGTGCGCCAAACAGGGATTGATGCGCTAGCCATTGCCATCGGCACCTCACATGGTGCTTATAAATTTTCACATCCACCTACCGGAAAAACACTAGCGATCAGCCGCATCAAAGAAATTCATGAGCGCATTCCCAACACGCATCTGGTGATGCACGGCTCATCATCCGTGCCGCAAGAGTGGCTAAATATCATCAATGAATTTGGCGGTGACATGGGCGAGACTTACGGTGTGCCGGTCGAAGAGATTATTCAAGGCATCAAACATGGTGTGCGCAAGGTTAATGTAGATACCGACCTGCGCATGGCATCGACTGGGGCAATTCGCAGATTCTTCGCACAAAATAGAATAGAATTTGATCCGCGTAAATTTCTTAATGCGGCTACCGTGGCGATGCACGACATCTGCAAAGCACGCTATGAAGCCTTTGGCTCTGCGGGTCAGGCTGGCAACATCAAACCCATACCATGTGAGCGTATGGCAGAACGCTACAAAGCAGGTGAGTTGCAAGCTATCGTCAAACAATTTCAAGTAAGAGGATTATAAAAATGCGTCGAAAACTGGTGGTGGGCAATTGGAAAATGCATGGTGACCTCACTAGCAACCAATCGCTACTTGAACGCATTATCAATGGTGTGCGTGAGTTAAATAATGCCGATTATGTAGTGTGCGTGCCTAATCCCTACCTGTTTCAGGCAAGAGAGCTGCTCAACAACACCAACATCGCCTGGGGTGGACAAAACGTAGATCAGCATGAAGAAGGCGCTTTTACTGGCGCAGTAGCACCGCATATGCTTACTGACCTTGGTTGTACTTATGTACTACTGGGGCATTCTGAGCGACGTAGCTTGTTTCACGAAACTAATCTGACGGCCTCGGCCAGATTCGAAGCAGCCATCAAGGCTGGGTTAACCCCCATTTTATGCGTAGGTGAAACCTTGGCCGAACATAATGCGGGCCTGACTGAAGTCATTGTTGCGAGCCAAATGGATGCGGTGATGGCAACCTTGGATGAACAGGAGTTTGCCCTAGCGAGACAGCTTAATATGGTATTTGCCTATGAGCCGTTGTGGGCCGTTGGCACCGGAAAGATGGCATCATCAGAACATGTACAAACCATACATAAATTTATTCGTGACCGAATAGCCAAGCGCAATGCTGAGGCCGCGACCAAAGTACGTATTCTTTACGGCGGCAGTCTCAAAGCCAAAAATGCCAAAGACTTGTTCGCCATGCCAGATGTAGATGGCGGTCTGATTGGCGGCGCATCATTAATTGCCAATGAGTTTGTGGAAATTTGTCGGGCGGCAAATTAAACTAGGGCTAATTTAAGGGTTGAGCCTAAACATGGATTTAAGCCTAAGAGGCGCAGAATACCGACTGCCTTAATTTAAGTTACAATTAACGCCACAAAGACTATATATAATTTGGTCAGCTATTTGTGATCACGAGATTTCTCGCGATAGAATACCTAGTGCCGACAGAACCAATCAAAACTGAGTCTGTCCATGGTTGAGTGTCTCGTTTAGCTTGATTCTGCCAACCGGGCAAAAATAGCCACTGACTTAACAAAACCAAAGACCTTTGCAAAAGTGCTTATTGTGCATGAACCACACCCACAAGCCCGTAAAGTACTTAGCATTCCCCCTATTTCTTAAACTGCTTAGGTAGCAACAAGCGTTTTTGCAAAGGTATTAACCAGTATAAAGGCTATCTAACGAGCTTTTATCGCAGTTGAAAGATCCAGATGTTACAAAAACGCTTACCAAGAACCCCATCTCTAGCTGGTGCTGATTGCGCAGCGCTAAAAAATGAAATCCTTAATTACTTTCATGCTACCTTTGACTGTTATGAGTCTTTATTTGAAACGCTGGCAAGTGACGAAGCCTTTTTTCGCAAACCAATTTCGCTTCGACATCCGCTAATTTTCTACTACGGCCATACCGCTACATTTTTCGTCAATAAATTGACATTAGCCGGCTTGGTTGAAAAACGCATCAACCCGAGGTTTGAATCCATGTTTGCTATTGGTGTTGATGAAATGAGCTGGGACGACTTAAGCACCAATCATTACGACTGGCCAACGGTGGGTGAAGTACGCGACTATCGCCAAACGATACGGAACCTTGTGAGTCAAATTATTTGCGAAACCCCGCTTAACTTACCTATCGATTGGCAAAGCCCTTGGTGGATTATTTTGATGGGCATCGAACACGAACGCATTCATCTCGAAACATCATCCGTATTGATCAGACAGCAAGCGCTTGAGTATGTGCGCCCGCATCCTAAGTGGCAGGCTTGCAAAAAATCTGGGGCGGCTCCGCAAAACCAACTGATTAGCGTAGTATCAGGCAGCGTAAGCTTGGGCAAACATGCATCTGATTCAACCTACGGCTGGGATAACGAGTATGGTCAACATACCGCCAACGTTCCCGCATTTCAGGCTGGCTGTTACCTAGTCTGTAATCAGGAGTTTTTTGATTTTGTCACCGCGAACGGTTACAACACCGAAAGCTATTGGGAGGATGAAGGTCGAGGCTGGCGTGCCCACACGCATGCTCAACATCCTTGTTTTTGGCTTAAAAAAGGCGATGATTGGCAACTCAGACTGATGACTGAAGAAATACCGATGCCGTGGGATTGGCCTGTTACGGTGAATTACCACGAGGCCAAAGCTTTTTGTAACTGGAAAACAAAAATCACTGGGCTATCTTACAGACTACCCACTGAAGATGAATGGTATCGCCTATATGATGTGGCTAATTTAAGCGAAGTGCCGAGTAACGCGATAGCCGAAGCCAATACTCATCTTGATCACTATGCCTCAAGCTGCCCAGTAAATGAGTTTCCACAAGGTGATTTTTATGATGTTGTCGGCAATGCATGGCAATGGACAGAAACGCCGATTTATCCGTATGAAGGCTTTGAAGTACACCCTTATTACGATGACTTTACCGCACCGACTTTTGATGGCAAGCACAATCTTATTAAAGGCGGCTCTTGGGCATCCTGTGGTAACGAAGCTTTAAAAAGTGCGCGTTATGCGTTTAGACGCCATTTCTTTCAGCACGCTGGTTTTCGCTACGTAGTCAGCGACACACCCGTTAACCAGAATACCTCGCACTATGAAACAAACAAACTACTGTCTGAATACGCTGAATTCCATTATGGTGACGCTTATTTCAACGTACCTAATTTTCCAAAGGCACTCAGTGACATCGCCATACGCGCCATGGGGGGAAAGCCGGCGCGCACCGCGCTCGACCTCGGCTGCGCCTCTGGGCGCGCCACTTTTGAGCTGGCGCGCCATTTTAAGCATGTCACCGGCATTGATTTCTCTGCCCGCTTTATTGGTCAGGGTGCGCAATTAGCAGAACAAGGCGCTTTACGCTACACCATGGTCGATGAAGGCGAACTGGTTTTATACAAAGAACGCTCACTGAAAGAACTTGGCCTTGATGCATTCAAACATAAAGTCGAGTTTTCTCAAGGTGATGCCTGCAACCTCAAGCCGCACTTCACTGGCTATGACCTGATCCTGGCAGCCAATCTGATCGACCGTCTGTATAGTCCTAAAAAACTTCTCAACACCGTGCACGAACGCCTTAACCTCGGTGGGTTATTGTTAATTGCATCACCTTACACCTGGCTAGAAGAGCACACACCTCGCGATGAATGGATAGGCGGCTTTAAACGTAATGGCGAGAATTATGGCACGCTAGATGGCTTAAAGGAAATATTCAGCGAGCACTTTCGTTTAATTGAAGGCCCGATTAAAGTGCCATTTGTCATCCGCGAAACTAGCCGAAAATTTCAACACTCGCTGTCCGAAGTCACCATTTGGGAAAAAGTTTCTTGAACACGCCATTTGATTTTGACCGCGTAATCACGCGTGAGGCAACCGCCAGCCTGAAATATGATGCAAGGCAGGATGTGTTTGGTTGTGCGGACTTGATTCCTTTGTGGGTGGCCGACATGGATTTTGCTACGCCGCCCGCAGTGACTCGCGCACTTACTGAACGTGCCGCACACCCGATTTATGGTTACACCACTTATCCAGATAGCCTTTACGATGCACTGATAAGCTGGCTAAAACGCCGCCATGACTGGGAAGTAGAGCGTGAATGGATTGTAATGTGCCCAGGCGTGGTGCCATCACTGCATGCCGCTGTGATGGCCATTGCCAAGCCGAGCGAATCTGTGATTGTACAACCGCCGGTGTATTTCCCCTTCTTCTCGGCGGTGACGAATTTGGGCAGGCAGTTAGTCGAAAATCCACTGCGATTTGAAAACGATCACTACACGATTGATTTTGAGCATTTGGAACAATGTGCGGCTAATGCCCGCATGTTGCTTTTATGCTCACCACACAACCCTGTTGGCAGAGTGTGGCGCAAAACGGAGCTGGAACGGTTGTTGCAGATTGCTGAAAAGCACGACTTGATTATCTTTTCAGATGAAATTCACGCTGACCTGATTTACCCTGATGGCAAACACCACATATTGGCAACCTTGTCAGGGCATGCAAATCACATTATCACCGCTGTTGCTCCCAGTAAAACATTCAATATACCGGGCCTGAATTTATCCGCATTGATTATTCCAGATGCAACGCACCGCGCCGCCATTAACAAGGCATTTTACACTTTGCACGTCAGCGCCGCCAATCCATTCAGCCTGGTTGCTTTTGAAGCGGCTTACAGTGAAGGTGAATTATGGCTAGACGAACTCCTTGTTTACCTCAAACAAACACGTGATTTTGTAGCAGACTATTTAACTGCCAACTTGCCACAAATTCGCCTAGTTGCACCACAAGGCACTTATTTGTTATGGCTAGATTGTCGCGCTTTGGGCATAAGCGATGCAGAACTCAAACACTTTTTTGTACACGAGGCTGGTGTAGGCTTGAGCCCAGGCATACTGTTTGGCGAGGCTGGCAGTGGTTTTATGCGCATGAATATCGGCGCACCTCGGCGGGTGATTGTTAATGCGCTGGGTAATATAGTCAAGGCATTGGCTAACAATTAGATCGTCTAAAATCCAAGTTAACCTCAAACTCTAGCTAGCAAGCAATGTCCTTAAACTTAAACGAACACTATCGCAATAATAGCAATGGCACTTGCGTAATATGTTGAATCATTTTTGTCGTGGTGCTACCGACCAGAAACTGACGGATTTTTGAGTGTCCGTAAGCGCCCATCACCACCATGCCTATATCATGCTGATCGCGATAATTGCATAAAGCATGCTTCACTTCGCCAGCCAATACAGCAGTCGTGACCGTAAAACCCGTCGCCGATTCTAACGTATTTTTTGCCCAGTTCAAGTGTTCAGTCAGCGCTTTACTCTCGTCACCTACCATCACCACGTGACACAACAAGCCTTTGAATAACGGGCTACCCGCCACCATTTCAACGCCTTTACGGGTAGTCTCACTACCATCAAAAGCAATCATAATACTGCTCGGCGCTTTAAAAGTTTGCGGCGTTACTAAAATTGGGCGGTGCATGGTACGCACTACTCTTTCAAGGTTATTGCCTACATGGTCACCTATGGTATCGCCCACTGAGCCTTGCTTACCCATGACCAGTAAACGAATGTCATTTTCCATCTCTATCAGCGTATCAACCAGATCACCATGCCGTTGACGGCAGATTGGGTCTGTAATGCCAAAAGCCAGTGCACGAGCTTTGGCCTCTTCCAGTAAGAGATGGCCATGTTCCATAGCGATTTTGCCGCGTTTTTCATCTAGCGCTGTCAGTTCACTTAATAAGGATTCGCGACTACCCAAACCAATATTACCACTTAAATTTTTTGGCGCAGTTGGGTACTCGGCTTTATCCAGCACATGTAGAAATTTTAGTGGTGCGCCTAGGCGCAAGCTAGCCCACGCCGCATAATCACAAACTGCGGGCGTGATATTTGAACCATCTATACAAGCAACTACATTTGTCATTGTTTTTTCCTTTAATGTGCCATTAAATTATCTACAACATCGGGTTTATCATGCACTGCAAAGCGATCAACGATGGTAGCACTTGCCTCATTCATGCCGATCACCTCAACTTCGGTACCTTCTCGACGAAACTTAATCACAACCTTATCTAACGCGCTCACTGAGGTAATGTCCCAAAAGTGCGCATGCGTTAAATCAATCACAACTTTATCGATGGCTTCTTTAAAATCAAAATAGGATACAAATTTATCAGCAGAGGTAAAAAAGACTTGCCCCACGACCTTATAGGTACGCAAGGTGTTATCGTTATCAACCTCAGAACTTACCAACAGAAACTGCCCAACCTTGTTTGCAAAAAACAAGCCTGCCAGCAACACACCGACCAATACGCCATAAGCCAAGTTGTGTGTAGCCACGACGACAACGACGGTCGCAACCATCACAACACTAGTACTCAATGGATGCGTTCTAAGATTGCTTAATGAACTCCAGCTAAACGTACCAATTGACACCATAATCATCACCGCAACCAAGGCCGCCATCGGTATTTTCGACACCCACGACCCTAAAAAAACCACCAGCATTAGTAATACAATACCGGCGGTAAAAGTAGATAACCGCGTGCGCCCACCAGATTTCACATTGATAATGGATTGCCCGATCATGGCGCAACCTGCCATGCCCCCCAATAAGCCAGCACCGATATTAGCTAGGCCTTGACCCTTACATTCACGGTTTTTATCACTGGAGGTATCGGTCAAGTCATCCACAATAGTTGCAGTCATTAACGATTCCAGTAGCCCAACCACGGCCAAAGACACAGAATATGGAAACACAATGGCAAGTGTTTCAAAATTCAATGGTACATCTGGCCAAAGAAATATTGGCAGCGTATCAGGCAACTCGCCCATGTCGCCTACCGTACGAATATCCATATTAAAATACATCGCAACGCCAGTCAGCACCACAATAGTCACCAATGGTGATGGAATTGATTTAGTAATGTAGGGGAATAGGTAAATAATGCCAAGACCAGCCGCAGTCATGGCGTAAACGTGCCAGGTAACATTAGTGAGCTCTGGTAGTTGTGCCATAAAAATGAGTATTGCCAGCGCATTCACAAAGCCCGTCACTACTGAACGTGAAACAAAGCGCATTAAAGAACCTAGCTTTATATAGCCAAATACAATCTGTATCACGCCAGTCAGCAAGGTCGCCGCTAGCAAGTATTGCAGACCGTGATCTTTAACCAAAGTCACCATAAGTAGCGCCATAGCCCCCGTTGCGGCAGAAATCATGCCTGGGCGGCCACCGACAAAAGAGATAACAACCGCAATACAGAAAGAGGCATACAGGCCCACTTTAGGATCCACGCCTGCAATAATTGAAAAAGCAATAGCCTCCGGAATAAGCGCCAGAGCAACGACGAGGCCTGCAAGCACATCGCCACGAACATTAGAGAGCCAGTTTTGTTTTATTATGTTAATCATTCAGTAGCCAAAATTAAATTAATGCACTCAATCAGCATTTACACAGAATTTCTTACACCCCCAACCCATGCGCCTGAAGGCGACTATACCCCTAACTTCATTTGATCGTAGTGGTCATCTTCTTTCTCTTGGTGACGTATATACGCTCTTACCATTTCCTCTTCTAATCCGACTGTTGAGACAAAGTAGCCTCGCGCCCAAAAACTTCCCCAGTAAAATTTCTCTGACGCCCTCCAAATTGCCGAGCTATCGATATCGCACTTTTTCCTTTGATAAAACCAACGATGTTCGATACTGAGTACTTGGGCGGTACGCTTAAGCACATATGCACGTGATCCTGCATCAGATGCCCTTCTACTACATCACATTCTCTTTGCTGTGCCAATTCACGAAATATTTCACCGAGATGCTTTCGCAACGCGCCATAAATAGCTTTCTTTCGACACTTTGGTATAAATACTACGTGATACTTACAATCCCACCTTTTATGACTTAAACTTTGGTACTCTTTTATCTTGAAACTCCTTCTTTTGGTAGAGATGGAAGTTTCAAGGCGACCGACGTATAGGTCAAACCTTGGTGAGTCCCTCGGCAGAGCCGGGGGTTTATCTTATTAAATTAGGGTGTCAAAATTGCTAGACAACCTTGGGAACTAACAATTTAATAGATTTGGCTATCAAAACATAAACAAGGGATTAATAATTAAATCTCAGCCATCTTACTTCTGACTGCGGTGTTCAGTTAGGCAATTTATTTTCTAACAATCTAGTTACTTAACAATCAATCACTTTAATCTGCTCAGATAACCTGATAAAACGTTCTACCGATGTTACCCATACAATACCATCGCCAACCTGCCCGGTATGCCCTACTTCTACAATAATCTGCAGCACGCCTTCGAGCATTTCATCAGGGACGATCATTTCAATATGAATTTTAGGACTGTAATCAGTTAACTCTTCCCTGATTCCTTGCTCTGGTTTTACCACATAGTGGCCGCAGCCTTCCACTTTACTGATGGTCATCCCCGGAAATGCCTTGATATTACGCAGAGCTGAACGGATTTTTGGCAAGCGGTGCGGTTGTATTACTGCTTTGATTTCTTTCATTACAGAAACTCCTTTATCTTTTGCATGATTATCTTTTGTATGATTATCTTTTGTATGATTATTTTGTGCATTATGCTTCGATTCTTGATTCTTCAAACCTGCGGTACAGGGTTGGCACCACGACCAGTGTCAGTAGTGTTGAGCTGATCAGGCCGCCAATCACCACAATCGCCAGCGGCCGCTGAATTTCAGAACCTGGGCCTGTTGCAAACAGGAATGGCACCAACGCCAGCATGGCTACTGTTGCCGTCATCATCACCGGCCTGAACCTTTGTTTACAGCCTTCTACAATCGATTCAATCTGGCCTTTGCCTTCATCGCGTAATGAACGTATATAAGATACAAGCACCACACCGTTCAGCACCGCAATACCCCATAAGGCGATGAAACCAACTGATGCTGGCACTGAGAGGTACTCACCGGTGACAAGCAGCGCAAAAATACCGCCTATCGAGGCAAACGGCAGAATCATGATAATCATCGTGGCGTAGCGTACTGAATTAAACAGCAGGAACAGCAGGAAGAAAATCGCCGCAATCGTAATTGGCACAATGATCATCAGGTGATTTAAAGCGCGCTCCATGTTCTGAAACTGGCCACCGTACTCAAGATAATAACCATCCGGCAGTTTGAGCTGCTTATCCAGCGTTTGCTGTAATTCAGCAACAAAACCGCCCAGGTCACGATCTCTTACGTTAATCGCCACCACAATACGGCGTTTACCTAACTCGCGACTGATTTGCGCGGGACCATCTTTAATTTCAATCTTGGCCAGATCACTCAATGCAACACGTGAGCCATTTGGCGAAGTCACGAGTATATTACCGATCGCTTCGGTGTTATCCCTGAAACTTTCAGGGAAACGCACCGCACCGGAGAACCTGCGCTCACCTTCATAAATCTCGGTGGCAACCTTACCGCCAATCGCAGTTTCAATGATGTCGTGAATGTCTGAGGCATTAATGCCCTGACGCGCAATCGCCTGACGGTTAATCGTGATATTAAGGTATTGCTGACCTGATACTTTTTCTACACGCAGGTCAACTGCACCTGGCACAGTGCCGGCAATTTTGGCAATTTCATCAGCCTTGCTTTTTAGCTTGGCCATGTCGTCACCAAACACCTTCACCGCCACGTCCGATCTAACACCGGTCAACAGTTCGTCCACACGGTCTGAAATCGGCTGCGCCATCACAATCTGCACGCCCGGCAAGCCTTCAGATAACACTTCCGTCATCTTGTCGGCAATATCATCCTGCGTCCAGCCTTCTGGCCATTCATCCCTTGGTTTCAAGCTCACAATCGGCGTAGATTCATTCTGCGCCTGCGGGTCAGCCGGGCTTTCACCGCGACCGATACCAGACATTGCAGATTTAACGCCGGGCACCTTTTCCATAATCAGCCGCATGGCCTCGTTCTCCATCTTAATAGACTCTTCAAGCGAGATATTCGGCACACGGTTAATTCCCGGCACAATCGACCCCTCTTTCATTTCAGGAATAAAAGAGGTACCCAGAAGCGGCACCACCAATAAGGACATAACGAACACTGCTGTTGCTGTTGCAATGGTTTTTTTATCATTCGTCAGCGCCCAGTTCAGCAGCTTTAAATAAGGGGTTTTAATTGATTGAATCAGCTTGGTGTCTTCGCCTGAACCGCCCTTAAGAATGTAAGAACAAAGTACCGGTGATAAAGTGAGTGAAATCACCAGTGATACAAACAAGGCGATTGCAATCGTCATCGCCAGCGGCGCAAACATCTTGCCTTCCATACCTTCCAGCGTCATGAGCGGCAAGAACACCAGAATGATAATACCTACACCAAACAATACCGGCGTAGCGACTTCACTCGCGGCCTCCAGCACCACGCGCACCTTGCTCTCGTTTTGCCTGTGCCCTAAATGGTGGAAGGCGTTCTCAACCACCACCACCGAACCATCGACCATGAGGCCGATCGCAATCGCCAAGCCGCCCAATGACATCAAGTTGGCAGAAATGCCGTAGTAATTCATCGCCATAAACGTGATCAGCGGCGTTAGTATGAGCGTTGCCACCACAATAATGCTGGAGCGCACATCACCCAAGAACAGGAATAGTATAAAAACCACCAGAATAATGCCTTCGATCAGCACCTTGGTCACTGTCAACAGCGCTGCATCTACCAGCTCACTACGGTCATAGTAAGGCACAATCTGCAAGCCATGTGGTAGCATGCCTTTTTCGTTGATTTCTTGTACACGATCTTTAACACGGCTTACCACTTCTTTAGCGTTACCGGCACGCATCATGATTACAATGCCGCCCACTGACTCGGTATAACCGTTTTTCAACACGGCACCAACTCGTACTTCATGCCCAAGTTTTACCTCAGCAATATCGCGCATAAACACCGGTACGCCGTTTTGCTCTTTCAGTACGATATTACGAATGTCATCCAGATTTTCAATCAGACCCACACCACGAATCAGATACTGCTCGGCGAATTGCGGCAATACACCGCCGCCGCTGTTGGCATTGTTTTTAGCCAATGCCATGTAGATATCCTGCAATTTTAAGCCATAGTGGTTCATACGGTCTGGGTTAACCAGTGCCTGATATTGCTTAACGTAACCACCTTGCGAGTTGATTTCAGCTACGCCAGGAATACCACGCAGCAATGGCCTGACCACCCAGTCCTGAATAGCACGGCGTTCAGTGAGATCTTCAACTGTTAGCTCTTTTTCACCGTCACCGGGTTTATCCAAAGTATATTGATAAACCTCACCTAAGCCAGTTGCAACAGGGCCTAGAATCGGCGTGACGCCCTGCGGCATTTTTTCCATGACTTCCATCAGCCGTTCCATCACGAGCTGACGCGCAAAATAAACATCCGTTTTTTCGGTGAATACCAGCGTAATCAAAGATAAGCCATTACGGTTGAGCGAACGCATTTCTATCAAGCCCGGCAAGCCGGTCATGCTGATTTCCAGCGGCACGGTAATAAAGCGCTCAACTTCTTCCGGTGACTTACCGGTTGCCTGCGTCGCGATCTGCACCTGTACATTGGTTACATCCGGAAACGCATCCACAGAAAGTCTTTGTAATGCAAATATGCCTGCAATCATAAGCGCGACTGCAAACACCATCACTATCAGGCGCTGTTTAAGCGCCATCCGAATTAGAGATTCAATCATGCATTACTCCAATTCTTTGCGTTTGCGTTCGTTATTCACATGGAATGCGCCATCAGCGACCACGATTTCACCCTCGGACACACCATTCACGATGGTCACCATACCTTCATGTTCCTGCCCCAATTCAACTTCACGCAGTCGGAACTTGTTTGGTGCAAGTTGCACGTAAACATAGGTGGTATCGTTTTCTCTAACAATGCTCTGTAGTGGCAAGGCCAGCTTTGATTCCGAGTGCGATTGAATCAGCATTGAAACCAGCATATCCGGCTTGATTTCACGATCATCGTTTGTCAAATCAGAACGTACAGTCACAGTTCTGGTTTCCGGGTTGACCACATCACCTTCGTAAATCAGCTTGGCTTTATATTGCTTACCACCTAAAGCTGGAATTTCAACCACAACCTCCTCACCCACTTGAATCAGATCTATCTGCTGCTCAGGAATTTCAGCAACGACCCAGACATGAGAAAGATCGGCAATTATAAATAGCTCTTCAGCCGGCTGCACAACTTGCCCTAGATTAACCTTGCGGCTGATCACCGTGCCTGAAATACGCGATACCACATTGCTGTAAGAGCGGATTTGTCCTGTCTGCGTCAGTTTATTAATCGCAGATTCACTCATCCCCAATACCAGTAACTGGTCGCGTGCGGCATTTAACTCGGCTTGTGCTGCGCTTAGCTCAGCTTCGCGGCGTTGTAATTCAGCCGCACCGATTACATCAGCTTCTTGCAGTAAGCGTGCACGCTCTACCGCTTTCGATTGCAAGCCAATTTGCTGCGAAGCTTTGATATAAACGAGCTGATTTTGTGCTAACTCAGTACTGTTGAGTGTCGCGAGTACTTGTCCATTCTTAACATTCTGACCAAGCGTTGCTTCAATATCTTTAATACGGCCAGTGACTGAGGCGCCGATTCTCGCCATGCGCTGCTCATCCACCTGGATGCTGCCGGGCACGCGCAAAGTGCCGCGCATTTCGATATTGCCTATCGTATGCAGTTGTATCTGCTTTGCCAGTTGCTCTGTGATTTCCACAATATTCGGATCAACAACCTTAGCTTCAACTGGCGCTTCTTCTTTTGCATTACAGCCTGCCATTAAAAAGCTGGCTGTCAATAAAGCGAGAAACATTTTTTTGCTTGGTAAAGCATTTGAAAACGTATTTGCAAACATAGATGTAGCAGTCATTAAGATTTAACCTCCAAAAGTTCATAGCCAAGCAAGCGTTCAATTTCCAGCATGGTATTGATATATTCGTAACGCGCAGATAAATAGTCTTTTCTCACAACACGCTTGGTACGCTGCGCATCAAGGTAATCCAGAATACCGCGCTCGCCAAAGCGGTAAGCAGCTTCAGCCACTTTGAACACGGCCTCAGCCTGTGATAGCAATCCATTCTCAAATGCGGCAACCTGCTGTTGTGCAATTAAATAGCGCTGATAGGCAGATTCAATATCACGCTTAATCGCCAGTTCACGCTCACTCAAAATTGCATTCGCTTCTCTGACTTCTGCCGCTGCTTGTGCAATCGGGCCGGTACGCTTATCCCAAACCGGAATCGGAATTAAAATACCTAGGCGCAGCTGGCGTAAATCAGGATCCTGCTCAATGCCGGCACGAACGGTCAAACCTGGATTCACTAATTGTTCCTGCAGGCGCAAGTTTGCCTCAGAAGTTTTGATCGCGGCACGGATTTGCTTCAACTGTGTAGCGTCATTGATTCGATCACGAATGTCGTCAATACCCGGCAAACTTGAACTTAGCGGCAATTCGCCAGCGAGATCGTAATCCTCTGGCACTGCAGCACCGATCAAGCCGCGCAGATACGCTTTGGCTTCGGTAACCCTCACTCGGGCTACCTGATAATCTCGTTCTGCTGCCAATGACTCAGTATCGGCTTTAATCAGTTCGTACTTTGGAGATTCACCAACATCGACGCGTAATTTGATACGTTCACGGATATCTTTGAGTAAATTACGATCCGTTTCTGCAATTTCAAGTACTGCCTGACGTTGCAATACATCGTAAAAAGCACTTTTTACACGTGCACGTACACTCGTTTTTGTGAGTTCAATACCTAGCGTTGCCACCTGCACATTGCTTTCAGCAAATTCTCTTCTGGCATTGCGCACACTGGGGAAATCTAAAGGCTGTGATAACGCCATACCCCAGTTACGATTGTTACCTTGCCCACCCGGGGTTATGTAATTTGAAGGGCCTGCTCCAATTTCAAATTGCGGATTAGCAAAAGTAGTCGCTGTAATGACAGATGCTGCGGCAGAGTCTTCACGTGCTTTTGAAATATTGATTGAGGGGTTTTGTTCTGCTGCGATGGTCACAATTTGCAGCAAGCTATAACTTGGTGCCGAATACGCGACCTGGCTGTGTGTAAACCCAGCCATAAAAAATACAATTGAAATGAAATAACCCTTTTTAGAGCATGCTAACAGCTCTCTTGCACCAAAACTATGCATAAACAATTTTTTCCTGTGTGAATAATCTCAACTAATTAATAACAATTAACTAGTAACAAAAATTACTAAGATTGATTTCGCGCTGTGCGCATGATGTCTAGATCTAGCCATCATATGGATCAGCAACGACTGCGCTTGTATATTCAAGCAAACCTAATCATTAAGCTTGCAAGAATTAAGCCATTTGAAAATTATGCTTTTGGGGGCTTTAGATGAACCAGTAAAGTTGGCTCTTGATACCTAGCACTATAAAAGTAGTAAATAGAACTTTTTTCGGAATTTTGATGATATACAACGGTTCCAATAAATGCTTTATCTCCGCTATCGCGGTTATTATCTTTATCAAACTGCACAACTGTCACTTTGCCATTGCCGAAAGATTCGGCATCATCTGCCGCGAAATGTTGCTGAGTGACAGACACGAAAATTGCGATTAATCCAGCAATTAAAAGAAGATTTTTGAACACGTATCGCAACTGAACAGCATTTAAATTAAAAGACATCAATTTGTATCGAAAATTTTTGTGATTAAAGGTGGTTTTTAAAAATATGGGGAGGGTGAAACTGCAACTTTTCAAACACGACAATTATAGCGACTTTGTTTGTATAATTACTATATCTATCACATTGTAATGCAACAATTAAAACCATAAAGATAAAATTGACTAATGGGAGCAACAGCTTGTATTTGTATTCCTTGGTTTATGGGTAAATGTAAAGAAGGCGCCGACTTTCATATTGGATTCATGATCATCTTCCATATAGTGAATTTGAGTTTTTTGATGGGAAAGGCATGTGTTCGTTTAACATCAGTTGGCATTAGCGCCCTAAGAAAAACATTACGAGTTGAATAACACCATAAATACTTCAAAAGGATGCACTTAATGTGAAAGGCTTTCAAGAGTGATATGAAGGTTTTCCACAATGGCTAACCCCCTAATTTTTTTCAATATATTTATTGAGGGTATGGGTGGGTATGTTTGATGAAAGAACTTCAACCGAACAACTTAAACGTAACCCCCCAGCGCAACCCCAAAATACAAAAGAAAAAGGCTTAGCCACTTCTGACTAAGCCTTATATATCTTGGTAGGTGTGCGGGGATCGAACCCACGACAAACGGATTAAAAGTACAGGTGAGCGCTCACTATGAATTCTAAAAGTAGAAGAATTTTAAGTAATTTTTTTGATGTATCTCCCTAAAATCTCAAAAACCGAAAATATACCGAACTTATTATGGAAGCATCAGCTTTTTCATCTATCTAAAAATCATGTAGATCAATCAGTTACCACTGCATTTTCTGCCGAAAATAACCGAGCCGGATTTATATAAAAGCTGACTTTGCGGGGTCGATGCCACTGTGTCACAACTTGAGTATGTACCCTAGTGGAATTGTTTCAGAATTCGCCAAAATTACTAACGTCTCTTTTGTGACTGGCATCCCATTCGTTTCTTCAAAGCTTGCCGCATGAATTTGTTGCCCATTAAGCATCAGATTGCCGCCTGTCTGTTGAATCAAATGAAAAGCAGTACCAATAAAATCCTGCCACGTTTGTGCGTAACAATACTCATGTCCTTCTTCACCGTCTCCAAAAGCATGACCCATTTCTGACGCATCAGTGACAGCATCATTTTCATATTCGAGTGTGTTGCCTTGTAGTTCAAATGTAATCTTCATGGAAAATCTCCTGATAATAGACGTAAAAAAGCCCGCAAGCGGTTAGGCTTTACGGGCTGAGCTGATGGTAAGTTATAAATTAATGTGAGATCTGCTGTCCTTGAATCAACATCAACGACATTGCAACATAATGACGTATTGAAACTTCGGGGATGGGCTGAGTATCACCCCTGCGAAAAAGTCACGTATGCGCACATGGGTGGGGCGAGGGGAGCCAGTTTTGCACTCACCCCGCTCAATCAGTGTTACTCTTGACCTAAGCAAGCAGCCTAGACGGCAGACGTCATTTCAGCTTATAAACCAATCGGCTCTGTTTCAACATCTACCCCTTCATCAGGCAGCTCTCCAGTATATGCGGCCTTACCTGTTGCATGCTCAATCAGTCCCAACAATCTTTTTTGCCTGTCAATCATGAAAGCATTGAAATCATTACTACGAAGAATTACTGGATCAATTAGGTGTGATCTCAAGTAATTATCAAGATTTTGAGGTGCAATCGCTGGCGTCTGAGCATCACCTTTCTCCAGCTTTGCAAGATATTCAGACGGAGCAACACCGCCTATGATGCGGTTAGTTCTGAAAGATAACGGTGTTTTGTTAATTATGGAATCAAACACGACAGGTTTAATTTCCTGTTTTTTACACCAATCCTGCGGGAAAATATGATGAATATCCACGTTTTCACCAAAGAAAACTGTGTGATCAAATTTCTGACCGGAACGAAAATCTTGAGCCCCTTCTTTCATCAGAAGCGCATTCATCCCTTTGTACGCAGCAGATAATCGCATACGCATTGTCTTCAAGCGATCCGCTCTGAAGATAGTTTCGCTCACAGTAGATGGCTCCGGGCCCCCGTTTAGCCAACGAGGTACCTCCATGAAATCTCGCGCAATACGAGATTCAACTGAGGATCCATACAACTCACCGAAAACCCCATTCCAGTACCAACGTACTAATTTACTTCTATTAGCTTCATGTTCCCAAGCATCGCCAATATCAGCAATGATGGCTGCAAGTGGCACAATCTGAGATTGATACGGCAAATCATAAATACGATAAATATGAAGCATATGCAGAAACTTTGCAGCCTGAACAAAGCCGTGCTCAATTTGCTTTTCATACTGTTTATATGCAACAAGTGGAAGGCTTAACAAGGCTTGTCTGTTACCAATAACCGCTGGCAATTCTTTACCTTGCTTTCCTGCACGCTCTGCTTCCCTCCTGCGTTCACGGGTATAAAACAACGAAATTGCTTGAAGAAAATCGGTGTTACCTACACCAGCAATAATTCCTGACTCAGAATCAGCAGGTCGTAAAGTATCTACAAATCGTCTATGTCGGCCTTTAGTTACATCATCCCCATACCAATCCTTACGAAGTTCATGCCCATCCGCAGCATACATTGCTGTCACAAGCTCAAAAGCATCCAAAGGCTTGCCGCCAGTATTCACCTTTTCGAAAACCACACAAACAGCTTCCTTAGATGTGGATCGATCTAATGAAATAACTGGCACACGATAGTATTTAAAATTTTCTAGTACTTGGCGTTTAAAACTTCGGAATGTTTCACGAACCTCCTCGTGTTCATCCCCCTTCCAGTGCTTATCAAAACCGTCCTGCCAGTGATCCCAGTCAAAAACATGCGTTACCGGATACATCATGGCTGCATATTCATTTTCAGGTTTAGACAAATCAAGAAAAATTTCACGGCCAAAATCAGTCCTGATAATACGATCTTCGGGTACACCAATAATCGCCTCTTCTCTATCGGCGTTCATCTCTAGTGCTTTGCGGATATCAATATAAAACCAGCGCTTCACTTTCTTATTTTTAGGGGTCACTGTTTCGACAACTTTTCTACGCAAAGTAACCTGATACAACGATGTCATGCGTTGCTGACCATCAAGCAACAAAGAATGAGGAGAAACCTGCTTGGAATCAATCGGCGCACCTTCGATAGGTCGAGGTTTGAAATTGACATCACCACCAGTATCCAATGTCATCAAAGCGCCTACAGGAAAAGCACGTGAAACAGATGCAATAAGGCTCTTAATACGCTCTTCATCCCATACCCAACTGCGCTGAAAGTCAGGTAACTGAATTACCCCTCTGTGACAATCTTCTAGCAACTTATACAAGTCGTATGGATTTGTTTGAAAAGCAGAACCGGCCATATGCTACCTCTTAAATTTAGTGTTATTAGCAAAATTAATTATGGCACATTGAGAAAAAAAAATTTGGTAAAAATAGCGAGGGGGGCCTCAACTGCACCCGACCCCGCCCGATTTTACAAACTTAGGCAGCCTTTTCTACCGGCTCTTCCGCCACACCTGGCTTCGAAGCCTCTTTGATAATCGCAGAAGCGTTGTCACTAGCATCATTCAAAGACTTAACAGAAATATGGGCATACCGCTGCGTAACTGAAGGAACACTGTGACCCAAGATCTGCTGAACGATATAAAGACTGCTTCCCGAGTTTATGAGATTAGATGCCGCATTGTGACGCAAATCATGCAAACGAAGCCCTGGCATCCCTGCTTTAGCTCTTAATTTGTGCCAGACATTAGCCACACAGGTATATGGTGCTTTTGTCTTACTGTTAATAAATAAATGTTCATACACTCCTTCCGTATTAAGTTGATTAATTACTTCAAATGCAGTGTCATTGAGTGGCACCGGTCTCATGCGTTTACTTTTACTATTGCTAGCTGGAATTCGCCAGATCCGCTTCTGTTGGTCCACTTGCGACCACGTAGCACGTAACGCCTCACTTAAGCGGCAGCCAGTTGCAAGTAAGAATAATGCAATCAAACATACTGAACGACGGGAATCGGTTCTAAGCACATGAAGTAAGTTAGTAAGCTGCTCATTGGTCATAAGACGCTCCACTTTGTTATCTTCTGCAAACATATGAATGCGGCTCGCCGGGTTCTTTTCCAGCATTTCCCACTCGACACTGAGATTCAGCATGTGCCTGATCAGTTTTATATGATGATTGGCCGTAGCTGCTGCCAAGCCTTCAGCAATCAAACTTGAATGAAAAGTTTGAATCTGCAAACGCGATACCTGATTCAAGCGCTTAGCACCAAAAACCGCCTTGATGCGTAAACGGTAGAGCTCTTCGTCACGCTCCCAGCTACGCTTGCGAGGCTTCACATAAGGTAAGTAGTGATCGTTAAAAAACTCATCAAACGTAATGACCGCTTTGCGTGCTTTTTCTTCAGCGCGTGGATCGGCACCAAGCTCAATTTCCGCTTTCAGTTCCTTAACCTTACGACGTGCATCAGCTAGGCTAATATCTACAGTACGTCCTATTTTCTGATGACATGATTTGCCGCTTTGATCTTTGTATCTTAGATAGTACGTACCTTGACCATTACTAGAACTACGGACCTCGACATACAAGCCACTACGCTCGTCACTGACGAACTCTGTGCGTTGAGAACCTTGAGGACATACTAATTGGTTATCAATAAACTGCTGGGTTAACTTTACAATTGCCATAATATTCTCCTGAATAATTTGATATGAAGTCGTTGATGATTGCGGCCTGAAATGCACCGCAATCAAGATGTGGCAAGATTTAATAAGCAAGCCTATAAATATTTTTATTGCTACTAGTCTTACCTACATAAGTAAGTGGCAGCAATTTACTTTCAACTAGCCTGTAGATCACACCACCAATAACTATCCGCATACCTTTACTAAACGTCTTCCAAGCATCTCGACCCATTAAATCTTCAGCAAAAAGGTCTTGGTCGCGAACTAATCTCGGTATATTGCCTAGTATTGTTTGGACGATAAGGTCATCTTGCGACAATTCGTCAGGTTCATTTTTTAAAATTTGTGTCATTTTTAACTCCAATTAATTTATATGTTTGTGATGTCTGTACACTAAAAAAACTTGCTACCACCTGCTGCCACTGCACATCCCGCTGTACTGCAAGCCTTTCCACTCGGGGTAGGGGTGGTAGCACTTTTAAAACTTGTCCATTCTGTTAACTGAACTTCACCCAGCTGTATCTCAATTTATACCTTTAGCAATTTCACCAATCTGCTACCCCTCCCACCCCCACCTTAGAAGCCAATTCACGCATCCAACTGACCATCAAAAGTAGTGGGGGCAACTTAGGTCGAAACTTAAAAGTCATCATCCGTTGTCGCTTTAGGTGCAAGTAAAGGTGCCCAGCCCTCTTTCCTGAAAGGAATGCGCCATTTGTATTGCCCTTGGATTTTTTTAGATTCGCCAATAAACTCGCGTAGCACCGATGCACATTCTTTGCTTTGCGAATTACTAGGATTTTTAATATCAAGCTTTTGTAATAACTGTGTAGGAGTAAGGGCAGGTAGACCACTGTCATTGACGTAATCAAGGTCTAAAGCTTCGAGAATGCGCTCACGAATTGCACTGACGTTACGATGCTCTTTATTATGTAGCTCAAGTAACTGCTCTTCTTCACGAGTAAGCCACCATTGCGCGCCTTGCTCAAAATCTACTGCTAGCTGCGCAAACAACTGTTGCATATCAATGCCGTGTTGATAGTTGATTGATGTCACAGGAATCGACCACCAGCGGCTGTTCCCCGTGGAATCAACCAGAAAATCATGTTCATTGACGGTGGCGCAGAATACTGTGCGGCGTGGGTATTCTGAATCAGTTCTGCCGTAAGGTCTGCGCACTTTGTCGCGATCAGCTGTCAGAAAGCCTTTTAAGCGTGCAATGTCTTTTTTAAAGCTAGAGTCCAGTTCGCCAATTTCTACAATCCAGTGACAGACAGCAGTAATGATTGAATCTTTATTGCCAGCATCAAGATGATGATCAAGTTTCAGTACACCTTCTCGCAAAATGGCGTCCGGCACTAATGCACTGATCCATGAGGTTTTACCAATAGACTGCGGGCCTTGCAGGGTGAGTACGCCTCTAGCCTTGAAGCCACTGGATTTGAGTACGGCAGCAACTGCACTTAGCAGCCAGCGATACATCAGCGTCTGTTTAAGCTCTTCAGGATAGCCAGCACGTTGTACTAAAGTGGCATAAAAAGTTGTAAGCCGATCTACACCATCCCAAGGCTTACGCATAAGCCAGTCTGCTACCGGATTAAATTGGTTCTTATCAGCGATCACACCAATCAAGTTCATAATTTGACCAGTCGCCATATCGTTAAGATTAGCCAAACTATAGATATGAGTTATCGCTACATTATCGGCATTATCTGGCGTTCCGTTTACGCCGGGGATTGCGATATAAACCTTTTTGCTGATGACGTTATATCGAATGATGATGCCATACGCCATCAATAGATATCTGATATTTGCGTATGTGCAAGGCTTCTGATTATCGATCTTACGTGGAAGATTCGGAAAACTTAAGGGGCTTAAGGGCATGGCATTTTCAATATTTGCAACACCACTTTCTTGCGAGTCAGTTCTTACTAAGTGTTCGCTCTTAGATCCCGTTGCAGAATCTGAGGCACTATCAGTTATTTGCGATTGAGTTAAATGTGGCTTAGTTTCAGGTTGATTGACTTGAGGTGGCTTTATTTCAACAACCTTGTCACTGCTTATTAGTGATAGTGACTCATCGATAGAAGCTGGTTTAATTGCCTCCCACAATGCTGCACTATCTAATGCTTTTGGTGCTGATCTGTTCATATTTACTCTCCATATTTGCGCGGTGTTGGCCGCGTGGAAAGCATTTGAACAGCTATTTTTTGGTACTTAGAATTAGTCTTGGGTTAATCTGGGGAGCCTTGGCTTAGTCTTGGTTTAACCTGTGTTTTCTCCAATATCGAATGCGTTCGCCTAGCGCATCCCTGGAAGTAATTTGTGTTTCGCCATCATCACCAATCCATTTAACGCCTTCATCAATAATTGAAATGATGACGCTATGTTTTTCACCAGCAAGAATACGTAGTTCCGAAACAACTTTAGCAGTTGTAGCTTGAGGATTTATCCTAAGAATATCGTTTAACACTAAACTTAATGCATTATCGCGCTGCGATTTTCTTAGCGTAACACTTGGAGCAGCTTGCGGCTGTGAGATGATATCTATGATTGTTTCCGGCATATCGATGATATTAACCTGATATTTTTTAGCCCAATCATCAAGACTATCGAGCTTAATGTAGATTATATCTAGACCGTCCTCATCTTTTTCAACATGATCGATTTTGAGCTGCGAGAGATTATCTTTTTCGAGTTCTTTTCTAATTTCTGATTTATAAAAATGGGCTTTCTTAATAAGCTCTGCACAATCCTCAATGGCAATGTATTTTTGATCAATGATGTCGCTAAGTTCATCTTTCTGATGAGTTCCATTTGGCGCATCTGCATAAGCATCAGCCGCATCAAAAAGCTCTAGGCGAGCTCTTTCTTTGAGTTGATCCAGATGTTCATCAAGGGTATAAACCAAACGACTTATATGTGGCAACATATGAGGAAGGATGCCACGCTCATCTACTTTAATCCTTTCAAGGCGCTCAGGGCCTTGCATCCAACCAAGCATTTTGGCTACGCATTCATCAATCGGGTATGCAACACGGGAGTCGATAATTGTGGCATCGGTTGGATTAATCATAATAATTGCCAATACTGTTTTTAGTTTTGTTGTTCAAAGTTTATAGGAAAATTACTTATACAGATCAAGCTTGGTGAAGAGTTTATAAAAACTGCCTCCCCTCCACCAACCTAATTCACACCATGCTGCAACGAGGAAAGTTACTTAATAACAGAATGTGGTTTGTGATACTGGATATTACCCACTGAGTCTGTCTGATAAATTTTCCCATCTTTGATTTGATATTGCTGCTTGTGGTACTGCTTATTGCCAACCGAATCAGTCTCAATAATACGACCGTCTTTTTGAATCACAGCTGACGGCTTGTGATATTGAATGTTTCCAGTCGAATCTTGTTGATAGATATTGGTTTCTTCAGCAGATACATTTGCCACGAATAAAAAGTAGCCACAGACAACTAAAATCTTATGTAACACCTTACTGTTCATAATTGCCCTTTCTGATTAATCAATAGCTCCCAGAATCTTTGAGGCTTCTGAATGTTGCAGCATGTATTCGCGTAACCAGTGATAATGATTAGCGCATATTTCAGCGAAAGCCTGATTACTACTAAACGACAAATGACTGTAAGCATACAAGCAGGCCGTAATGCCTAATGCATCTGCTGATAACTTACCTTCATAGCCATTTTCACAGCTGACTTGATATGGCTTATCTGAGCACGGTGCCATGTAAAAGCCGCCGTTGCTTAATGCGTAAAACTCCCAGTAAGCACCATTGTATTCAGTTGCAATATTGCCAGCAATTGAATAAACAGCGGGTTCGATGTTGAGCGGGAAGCGAATGCCAAATAAATCAGCGGTATGTTGGATGCGTTGTTTGTCACTGACTTGCTGACGGGTAATAATTGATTGTGTCATGAATAACTCCTTGAGATTTCATTTAAGTGCTCCCCCGCCACCCCACTAGCAACAGACGTGCAAAACCCTCCGCATGGTGCCGGATAAATTTTTTAGACTACTGTGTTTTTGGTGGGTGGAGGTGGGTGGATCAGAGAAAAACAGCTGAGCGTTGCACTCAGTCACTCGGGGTAGGGCTTGTCGCTTCGATATGCTCAGCGACTCTTGCCTGAACCCATAACTCCTTGGGTACGTAATAGACAGGGCCACCAGCATTATTCCAACACAACAGAAAAATGACCCATTGCGGATCACCTGAAGTTTCAGCCAGATAATTGCAGACATCCCACGACATTGGTATATCTGTGACGTTAGGCCAGCTTCCATAATGTGTTTCGGCCCATTCAAAGTTGCATCCAAGAATTTGCAAAAGGTCTTCTTCAATTTCACAGACATAGATGTAACCACCCAAAAGTTCACTATAGTCTTGAGTGGCTTCTGCTTGCCGCATCAACCAATCAATATCTGCTTGGGTAATTTCTAATGGATTACTGACTGATGAATGTGGGTTTTGGCAAAGACCTAACATCACGGCGGCCTGATCCTGTACTAACCTGAAACTGATCTTATGCTGTATGTAATATTGACAGGCTTCATTGAATTGATGGATCTTGATCATTGACGTCTCCTGATCGGTGTGTGATTAATGAGAGTTGTTGATTGATGGCATCTGCTAGCGCCTCTTCTGGCAAATCCCAGGCGAGAACAGTTTCAACGGCTTCTAGGTAATGTTGGTGGTACATAATGTTTTGTCCTTTTATGTTTGTGACGGTTGATAAAATGAATCGTGATTGCTGCGAGTGAGATAACAGTGAGTGGAAATGCTAAAAACAGCAGGATGAATAAAACAATGCCAAACTTTCGGGTGGTCTCGAAAAGCAGGCACAGAAAAGTAATCACAGTTAATGTGATGAATTCCATAAGTAACTCCGGATTTGTTAAAAATTAGGTAAGAATTTGAAATTTGGGTCGGTATAAGCTCGGTATAACTTGTTTGCTTCATTGCGAAGCTGAAAGGCCCTTGACTGGCTTGGTGCTATGGCTAGGTAATTTTTGAGAACAGCGGACTTCTACTACATCGGAGTGAATTTTGGAGTTTATGGAATACTTGAGATTGGCGCTTATGCCAGTTTGGATTTTTTAGGCGGGAGTGTTGGTGAGATTTTTTTGATGACCGGGACTGACTCGGCTTTTAGGTTTACATCTGAAGAAACCAGCTTATCCAGCTCAAGCATAAACGTCGCGGGGTCTAGCTTTTCATAACCGCGTATTTTGCCTTCAAGTAATTTAACCAAGCCTTCATGTTTCAGTACCGCCAATAGAAATCCAGGCGTATTGACTGACTTACCGATAAATAACTTGATTAGCGGGAACGATGTAACCGGGAATGGCGCACTATCCAATGCGACCTGTATATCGGCTAACTTTATCCACTCATCACTGAAGAAACCTCCGCCTGAATTAGCGACGATGCGAATGTAAACTTGCTTATCTTCATTACAGCCAAAATGATAAGTCAGCGTTGCCTTGCCGGAACAGGTCGTGCATGTGGCAATTTTGATGATGCGTGTTACTTGTGGTGGTGTTACGTTGATGATCTCTTTTTTCATGAAATGCTCCTTAGTTAGGGTTGAAATGAATTGAACTAGTACTTCATTAAAAGATGGCTAAAAATCCTCAATATATAGACGTAAAAAAGCCCGCCGACCAATTAAGGTGCAACGGGCTGCATATAAAATACTGTCTTTAGGCTTGGTGATACTGAGCTTTAATTGAGTTTGGACATAATATCTATGCATCCCTCGTGCCCAAGGTTACCTTCAATTTGGAATACCTCCCATTTGTTGTCAGATTTCATCAAATATGCCTGCTGATCACCAGTATATCCACCCAAAGCATTTTTTGCATTTACAGTAATACATGCCTTCCTTTCATGAATTTTTGTCATTTTGCCGAATTTGGCTGAGTCTGGATCTTTCAAATTGGCACGAACAATAGCCTGTAGTTTTTCTTCTTCAGTAGGTTGCCCTGCACCAAATGGTTTGTTGTCGCAGCCAACCATACCTATCGCGATTAAAGCTAAAGCTAAAACCTTCATGAACTTTCCTTTCGTTGTTGTTATGTAGAGCTACTTTTTGGTAAATCCTTTATAGGCACCCAATACAGCACCCAATGTAGCCCCTGCTGCTGCAGTTACAGGACCGCCAATCAAAGGTCCACCAATAACCGCACCAACAGTTGCACCTGCTACTGCCTCTTTAGTGATTTCGGATTCCATGGCAACCTTACCTAAAGCTGTAGCTCCTTCAACCGCTGAAGAGCCAACTTGTTTCGCTTTTGCAAGTGCAATCTTTGCATCTTCAATATCAACCTTACCATCCCCGTTTAGATCGCCAACAAGCAACGCAGTTGTACTTGCAACCCTGCCAACAGACTGACTTGCATTTTTCCCGGCCTCATATGCTGATCGTCCTGCATCACCTGCAGCTGAGCTGATTGAAGAGGCTTTGGATGAAATGACTTCGAATGACGCATCAACGACTTCAGTGATTTTATTTTTCATTTTTAGATTCCCTTAGGATTAATGCTAAAGCACCCATGCAAATGTCAGAATTACAAACAATAACGCCAACATACGATACTTAAATGGTACAGGACCACTACATCCACAATGTGGACAGGCTTTGCTGGACGTTGCTACTTTGTGCCCACATTCTCTGCATTTAATTAACATGTATATTGCCTTTTGTTTAGCTTGAATGGGTATCTTATCCCGTGGTTCTAAATACGGCAAACTTATAGCATGAATACGTGGCTAAAAAATCACCATCATTCTCTGGGAACCCTGCTCTTGTTGGATTGGGCGTTGCTATTCGTGCAGCAAGACAGGCTCAAGGCTTATCTCAGGAAGCTCTAGCTGAGATAGCTGGGATTGATCGTTCTTACATGGGTGGCATTGAAAGAGGTGAGCACAATTTAGCTATTATGAATCTGCTAAAAATTGCCAGTGCTCTTGGTGTAAATGCGTCGACATTAATAGATAAAGTTGAAATCTAGTTTTAGCTTGCAGGTATAGCTTCAAGCTTAGGTAAACAATCCTTAAAATCAACTTGTAGCTGCTTTACTAAATTAATTCTGCTCATATCTCCACTCATTCGCGCCAAGACCATAGCGATCATGATATTCAAAGCATTCGAGCTTTGCATAATTTGAACAAGCAATTCATTTGGATAACCGTTCAGAAACCGCTCAATTGGAAGAAATCCGTTATGGACATAGCTGTTCATGCCACTCCAAGTCACATCTTTAAATTGTTGAAGCATTTCACCTGGCCCCTTTACCGGGCCTTTTGTGATTTGATCAATCATTTCCGTAACAGTGGGAAAGTCAGGAGGAAGTTTTTTGATATCGATGGGGCCAACGTATTTATTCAAAAAATTATCTTTCGCTGAAAAGTGTAGCCACATACCTCTTGCTACCGCTTCATATTGAAGCCTCAACAATGAAACAGCTGTTGTGTAGTTATGGGCGGCCATCAGCAACATAATGCTTTTTGAATGTTCAAATGAAATGCCTGCTAAACACTTAGTAAGTAAATCTCTAATAATATGGTCATGCTCTAACAAATAGACTTCATTGGTAATTATTGAATGCAGCTCATTACATCGCAAAAGTGTTGTATCTAGATCAGACTTTTCTGATTTCATTATCTTTAGCCATCTTAAAATTTTAATTAATCATCACATTAATCAAATGACGCACTAATTGCAAAATAATGACAACTAAAATTCTTCATTAATTCTTTACTCATATTTCTTTACTCTATAGGGAGTAGGCAATATGATTCATGCATCAACATTTATTACTGAAGAAAAAAATGGAAGAAACTAAAATTACCGCAAAAATTTACTTACCTATGCTTGTAAATTTCAATAGCCAGATAAGTAAATTACATATCAAACGCGATTCTTTTCTGAATGCCATGATTAAAGCTGAACTCCCCTATCTTGAAATAGATATGAGAGGAAAAGTGCTATCAGCCAAAGCTAAAAGGTATATCGCTGGCTCGCTTAAAAGAATGGGAACTCAGAATGTGAATATAGTTGTAGAAAAAGAAGTCGCTAACAACCTTAATAAAATAGTTAGCGACTCAAACTTAGTTAGAGATGCATTTATTAATCGCTTGATACTATTACTAAGATCCAGTGAATCATTCTTGGAAAAAATGGAACTACCCACCAGAATTAATACAAATGCCTATAAAAACATGATGTGGGATTTACCTACTAGCCCGCTTAGAGCTATTGAAGAGGTCATGACTGACCCTCTAAATTACCTAAGGGTGGCCTCGGAAGAAAGAGATGGTTGGGGCCTTTACGACCGCCCGTTACTTGGCAACATGATAGGTTTTAGTTGTTACCTAGACGATGTCAATGTTCCGGGCACAACCGACAATCAGGATTTGCTTTCAGAACTTGATTTAAAACTGAATATTTTTGAATCAAATCAATAGTAAACCCTAATTATAAACAAACTGACCTGTCACTTGGTTATTAGAATTTAATAAAAAACACAAAAATATTTAAAAAAGATTTAATTAACCGTTGACAGTAAGTTTTTAATTAATTATAGTTCTGTTCATGGAGGATACATCAATGCACAAAACAAAGCACATTCAGCAACGTATGTCTCAACGAGGTGTTAGCCGCGATATGGTTGAGTATGTTTTAGATAACGGCACCCCTGAAAACAGTAAATACATTTTTGGCAGGAAAGAAGCTTTAGCCAGACTTGAAGGCATTCATCGTGAAGAACGTTTGCTAATGAAAATACTAGACAAAGGTGGCGTAGTAGTTGTGGCTGACAATGACGCACTCATTACGACATACAATTGTGACAAGCGTCGCCATTAAGAAAACCAAGGATCAATATGAACGATAAAATAATTTGGCAAGTATTCGATTCGGTACGGACTAGCGCACCATATTCAGAGTCTGATTCTTTAGTTTTCGCACTGCAGCTACTAGCGTGGACTAAGTTATCTTTTAGTAACAGTATCGAATCAGATATTCAAATCCAAAATATGCGGGGTATCGATACTCAGGAGCTGAAATCTACTCTTGATACTCTCTCTAAAAATGACGGAATTATGGGCCAAGCGTTTGCAGGGTTAAAAATTTCGCCGAACTCAGAATTTATCGGTCTTCGCCAGATTATTGATATGTGTATTAAATTAGGCGAAACAGGCATGCTAGAAAAGCTGGATCCTACAGACGCAGTTAGTCTAACAACATCTCGCCACTCAGGCGACCCATCAATTCCGAAAGAAATTGCTGATTTAATGATGGGCCTAATATCAAGCCACTCCAATATGACGGTATATACTCCGTGGGATTTTGGTGCTCAGTTAGCAGGCCGCGCTTTAAAAACAGAAGCTAATGTATATCTTGAGACTCAAATACATTCCGCGCTACCTGCCTTGGTAGGTGTATTGTTAGGTGGAAACCTTACTGTAGTTTATACAGATCCAATTACGGCACCCCTAGCAATTGATAACGGTAAATTGCGTAAATTTGACACCTCTGTTGCCTTACCGCCTTTTGGTTTGCGCTACGATCTTGAAACATATGATCGTGATTGGTTTGGTCGCTTTATTGAACGTACTAACTCTGGAATTGTACTTACAATTCGCCACTTACTTGCACAAACAAAAACAAGAGTTGTTATTGCAGCACCCAATACCTTACTCTCAAGCCCTGGATATGAAAAAGCATTGAGAGAAGACTTAATTCAGAAAGGTATTGTTGAAGCAGTCATTTCATTACCTTCTGGCCTATTTTCTTTTTCTAATATTGCGATGTCAATTTTAGTATTAGATCCGCGCGGTGGTCATCAAGAAATAAGATTCGTGAATGCTGACAATGAGAAATTTAAAGAGCACATTTCAAAAGCAAGAGCACGATTAACCAACGTAGACAACCTGCTAAACATAGCTCAAGGTCGATCACGTGATAGTGATGCTGCAATGGTTCCAACGAGCTCTGTCATTGAGAATGATGCTCAACTACTAGTTGGCAGATATTTACTAGCTGACTCTTCAAAGAGAATCCAGATAATTCTATCCTCTCAACAAACTAAATCATTAGGTGATTTAGCCAGCACTGTGCGTCCAATGCCGACAATACAGGAGTCTCAACAATATATTGAGGCGCTTGAAGTTGGTGCAGCGGACTTGCCTAAATTTGGTTATATCAAAACAACTGGACGCACTGTAAAAATTGACTCTGAAATTGCACAAAAAAATAAACATCAATTTCTAAAACCACTTGATATTGTTCTCATAGTTAAAGGTAGTGTGGGCAAAGTAGGTATAGTACCTAAGAATGTGCCAGAACAAGGCAGTGGCGGATGGGTGGCAGGTCAATCAGCAACAATTTTGCGTGTCGATGCTCAATCAAAAATTGACCCTCGTTCTCTGTTGATATATCTAAGATCGGACCTAGGTCAAGAACTACTTAAGACCATGGTTACAGGCGCAACAATCCAGCTGATTCAACTGAGAGAGCTACTACGACTACCAATTGCTATACCCTCGCCAGAAGAACAATCTGCCATAGCAAATGCTCTTGATGAAGAAGCTGCAATACAAGTTGAAATTGACCTTCTAATCAATAAACAAACAAAAGTAGCCGCTAATTTTTGGAATCTAGGTGAAGAAGAATATCCACTTAAAAATAATGAAGAAACAAAAAAATCTATATTTCAGGTTGATTTTGGCGACTGGGAATAATTAATAATTTGCAGCGCAGCATTACGCTATAACGCACAATTTAAGAGGTGATAATGAAATTTACAGAAGACTCGAGAGTAAAAATACCTTGCATCCTTCATTTGGTCAGATTAGGTTATGAGTACCTGTCGCTAAAAAACGCGACATGGGATCTAGACACAAATATCTTTCCAGACACTTTCAAAGAATCAATTGCCAAGATTAATCCTGGTATTGAAAGCGCTGATATTGAACGTTTGCTTGAAGACGTCAAACTATCACTAGACAACGAAGACCTTGGTAAAGCTTTTTATGAAAAGCTCACTGCTCGTTCAGGCGCAAGGCTTATCGATTTCACTGACTTTAGCAACAATACCTTTAATGTTGTTACAGAGCTGACGTATAAAAATGGTGATGATGAATTCCGCCCAGACATTACTCTGCTGATTAATGGTATGCCTTTGATATTTATTGAGGTGAAAAAACCAAATAATCAAGAGGGCGTTCTAGCTGAGCGTAACCGTATTATTACGCGCTGCCAAAATCCAAGGTTCCGTCGCTTTGTGAACATTACTCAATTGATGGTGTTTTCAAACAACATGGAATATGACGATGGTTCACCACAACCAATCGAGGGTGCTTTTTATGCCAGTCCATCATACGACACACCTGTATTCAACTACTTCCGCGAAGAGCAACAACTCAACCTGGACGAACTACTGTCTGCCGAAGATGATGAAATTGAAAATGCCGTATTAAAAGATAACAACCTGAATGTCATCAAGCACAGTCCGGAATTTATTAGCAATAAATCACCTGATACACCAACCAATCGCATCTGCACATCACTATTCAACAAAGATCGCCTTTCATTTGTATTACAGTATGCTTTAGCTTATGTAAATGAAGTTAATGGGTTAGAAAAACATGTAATGCGCTACCCACAGCTATTCGCCACCATGGCCATAGAAAAGAAATTAGATGAAGGCATTAGAAAAGGTATTATCTGGCATACACAAGGCAGTGGAAAAACAGCGCTTGCCTATTACAACGTAAGATTTTTAACTGATTACTTTCAGCGTCAAAACGTAATACCAAAGTTCTATTTCATCGTTGATCGAATAGACCTGTTGATTCAAGCTCAACGTGAATTTTCCGGGCGTGGCCTTATTGTGCATACCATTGACTCACGCGAGGCTTTTGCAGAAGCTATCAAAGCAACACAAGTGATTCACAATCACACTGGGAAGCCCGAGATAACAGTCGTTAACATCCAAAAATTTGAAGATGACCCAGATGTAGTTCGCACTGAGGATTATGACGTCAGCATTCAGCGCATCTATTTCTTGGATGAGGTGCACCGTAGCTACAACCCTACCGGCAGTTTTCTAGCAAACTTAAGCCAATCAGACACAAACGCAATCAAGATTGGACTTACAGGCACACCGCTGCTAGGTAACGACTACAATTCACGAGCACTGTTTGGTGACTATATTCACAAGTACTACTACAACGCCTCTATTGCTGACGGCTATACACTGCGCCTGATTCGTGAAGAGATCGCCACCAACTACAAGATTGCACTACAACAAGCATTAAAAGATGTTGAGGTACAACAAGGGGATATTGAGAAAAAACTCATATATGCGCACCCTAGCTTTGTAGAGCCAATGTTAGATTACATTGTCCAAGACTTTGAAAAAAGCAGAGGTGCGCTTGGTGATAGCAAAATTGGCGGCATGGTGATTTGCGACAGTTCTGAACAAGCCAAGAAAATGTATGATATTTTTCAAAGCAAGTATGCATCTGATGAAGTCGTCGATTCAACTAGCACTGAGAATCAAAGCTCAAGCAATGTTTCTTACAACAAACAAGTAAATAAGGTGAAAAACGCTGCCTTAATACTGCATGACATCGGCAGTAAAGATGAACGTAAAGAATGGGTAGAGGCATTCAAGGCAGGAAAAATCGACTTGTTATTTGTCTATAACATGCTGTTGACTGGCTTCGATGCCAAACGCCTCAAAAAACTTTATCTAGGAAGAGTTATACGCAAGCATAATTTGTTACAAGCCCTGACTCGTGTAAACCGGACCTACAAAGACTTTCGCTACGGTTATGTAGTTGACTTTGCAGATATACGCAAAGAGTTTGACGAAACAAACAAAGCCTACTTCGAAGAGTTGCAGTCTGAACTAGGCGATGAGATGGAGCACTACTCTCAGCTTTTTAAATCAGCTGAGGAAATCAGCCAAGAAATTGAGCAAATTAAAGACATATTATTCCGGTTTGATATTGAGAATGCTGAAATCTTCTCACAACAAATTAGCCAGATCCAAGATAGAGCAACTGTGCAGGCATTAAAAGCTGCCCTTTCAGACGCTCGTAGCTTATATAACCTAATCCGCTTGCAAGGTAAGTATGAATTGCTTCAACAGATAGACTTTCAAAAGTTAAATCTACTTTACCGTGAAACCAGCAATCACTTAGATCTACTTAACCTTAAAGAAAACATTGAAAACAGTACAGACACTACTAATCTGCTTAATGTAGCGTTAGAAGATGTTCTGTTCATGTTTACCAAGGTCAAAGAAGAAGAGCTAGTATTAGCTGACAAATTGAAGAACACACTTCGCCAGACACGTGAAGCCCTGGCAAGCAATTTCGACCAGAATGACCCGAAATTCATCAGCTTAAAAGAAGAGCTAGAACGTCTGTTTAAAAAGAAAAATCTCAATGAAGTTACTCAGGACGAAATGAACCAAAATATCGGAATACTCAATCAAATTCATGAGAAAGTAAAAGAGCTGAATCGTGAAAACAATCAACTTAAAGCCAAATATCGTGGTGACCCTAAATACACGCGCATTCACAAACGCATGATTGAGCATGGTTCAATATCAGAGCCAGAACGTCGAATTTTTGAAGCATTAAGCAGAGTTAAAACACAGGCAGATGAGCAAGTCTTACAGAACACTCAGCTTTTAGAAAATGAGAGCTATTTTGGTCGCATGATGATGCCTCTAGTGATCGATCAATTTAAGACACAACAAAAAATCAACCTCAACCCTGAGACATCACGCTACATCAATCAGTTGGTAGTTGCAGAATATATGAATGAATTTTCCTCAGGCAGAACAACAGGAGCACGCACGTGGTAACTCAAGATTTTGAAAATAAAACAAAACTGCTAATCGATAGCTTAAAAGGTATCTGTGCTTCTTATGGTCTAGGTAACGACGGTAACGAATTTAAAATTATCACTCAGATATTTTTGTATAAATTCCTGAATGATAAATTTGCGTTTGAAGCTAAAAAATTAGACCCGAACTTAGCCAAAGCTGAAAGCTGGGAACAAGGCATTTCAGCACTTAGTGCGGATCAACTCGAAATGTTGCAGTTACAAATGGGTGCAGACACCGCACGATTAAAACCTGAACACTTTATTGCACATCTGTTCAGCCAACAAAACGCACCTGAATTTGCAAAGTTATTTGACGACACCTTGCGCGATATCGCAATTACAAATAACGATATTTTTGCAGTAAAAACTGATGGTGGTGCAAAGATCACATTGTTTGACCGTGTCAGCGAATATATTACTGATGAATCTAAGCGAGACAACTTCTGCCGAGCTATTATCAACAAATTAGTAGAGTTTAGTTTTGAGCGAATCTTTACTCAAAAATATGATTTTTATGCCACATTGTTTGAATACCTGATTAAAGACTACAACAAAGATAGCGGCGGGAAATATGCCGAATACTACACGCCTCATGCTGTAGCTAAGATCATGGCTGCGATTCTAGTGCCACAAGAACAACAAGGCAAAATTAACAATGTCAGTTGCTACGACCCTTCAGCTGGCTCAGGAACTTTGCTTATGAATATTGCCCATGCAATTGGTGAGCAGCGTTGCAGTATATATTCACAAGATATTTCGCAAAAGTCTTCAAGCTTGCTGCGACTGAATCTTATCCTGAACAATTTAGTGCACTCTATTCCGCACATTATTCAAGGCAATACAGTTCTACATTCCTATCATAAAGAAGGCAAAGCATTAAAAAAGTTCGACTATATAGTATCTAACCCTCCATTTAAGATGGATTTTAGTGACTTTCGCAATGAGCTAGACACTAAAGAACACCAAGAAAGATTTTTCGCAGGGGTGCCAAATATACCTAAAGCGAAAAAAGATGGCATGGCCATTTACTTGTTATTCTTGCAGCACATTATTCATTCGCTTAAGCCTGGGGGGAGAGCAGCAGTTGTTGTTCCTACTGGATTTATTACTGCTCAAACAAGCATTGAAAAGAAAATTCGCCAAAAATTAGTAGATGAGAAGATGCTTGCCGGAGTAGTTTCCATGCCAAGTAATATTTTTGCTACAACTGGTACCAATGTCTCTATTATTTTTATCGACAGATCAAATAAAGATAAAGTAGTGCTTATTGACGCTTCTAATCTGGGAACCAAGATTAAAGAAGGTAAGAACCAGAAAACTTTATTGAGCGAGGAAGAAGAAGTGAAAATCATTACGGCTTTCAATGCCAAACAGGCAGTAGAAGATTTTTCTGTAGTGATAGGTTACGACGATATTGTGGAAAAAAATTATAGCTTAAGTGCTGGACAGTATTTCGATGTGAAAATTGAATACACCGATATTAGCCCTGAAGACTTTGTCACTAAAATGAATGATTTTAAAGAAAGGCTTGATTCGTTTTTTACTGAATCAAAGAACTTAGAAATAGAAATCAAAAATAAGTTAGATCGGCTGTTTTATGTATAACTTAGTTAAATTATCTAAAGCTGCAAATTATTCAACCACCAGAATAGATGCAAATAAAGTATCTCTGCTCAATTATGTAACTACGGACAGTATTCTACAAAATAAAGCCGGGATATCTATCGCAACAAATCTTCCTCCAGGAGGAGGAACGATGCCTGCTTTTAATCCAAATAACATTTTGGTTGGGAACATCCGCCCATATTTAAAGAAAATATGGTTTTCAAACATGCAAGGTGGTTGTTCAGCTGATGTATTGGTTTTCGATGTTAATAAACACTATGACCCTCAATTTATTTACTATTGCATGTTTAAAGATGACTTCTTTAGTCATGTTATGAAAGGGGCAAAAGGCACAAAAATGCCTCGTGGGGATAAAAATCAAATTCTTAACTTCCTAATCCCAAATATTGAGCTTACATATCAGAAAAAAATCTCTTCATTACTTTCAGTACTAGATGAAAAAATTGCACTCAATCAGCAGATTAATATTCAGTTAGATTCAATGGCTAAAATGCTTTTTGACTACTGGTTTGTGCAGTTTAATTTTCCAAATAAAAATGGTCAGCCCTATAAAACTAGCGGTGGTGAAATGAAGTGGAATGAATCTTTGAAAAGAGAAATCCCTCTTGGATGGGACACAGGTACGCTTCTTGATATTGCAGAATATACAAACGGTTTAGCATGTCAAAAATATAGGCCTATTGACGCTAATTTTTTGAGAGTCATCAAAATAAAAGAGATGAATGAAGGATTTTCTGATAATTCAGAGTCAGTAAGAGCAAATGTTCCACAAAAAATAATTATTAAAAATGGTGATGTACTGTTTTCTTGGTCTGCATCTTTAGATGTAAAAATATGGACCGGAGGTAAAGGTGCTTTAAATCAACATATTTTTAAAGTCGCTTCAAATAGATACCCTAAGTCGTTTTATTATTTTCAATTAGTAAATTATTTACAGCATTTCAAGATGATGGCTGAAACTCGTAAAACAACAATGGGCCACATCACTTTAGAGCACTTACAACAAAGTAGAATTGCGATACCCCCAACTGCATTAATAATGAAACTTGATGAAATACTCGCACCTATTTTCTCAATGAAGATTAATAATGAAGTAGAGAATCAAAAACTTTCTGAGCTTAGAGATTGGTTATTACCTATGCTGATGAACAATCAAGTCAAAGTCTATGAGTAAAGCTCCAAAACAGGTTGCACTAGCACAATACTCCACCGAGCCATTTTCAGATTTGAATTTGGCTGCAATATTTAAATTTGATGAGACCAACCCTAGAAGGCTATCTGCCCGAGAAAGTGGATGGCTTGAATTCAAGCAATCATTCTCTTGGGCAAACAAAGCCGAATATGCAAAAACTATTGCTGCATTTGCAAACAGTCGCGGAGGCTATATTGTTTTTGGTGTTCGAGATCGCCCACGCGAGATAATCGGTACGGAAATTTCTCGCTGGGAGAACACAGACCCAAGAGACATCTCGGAATTCCTTAATCAATCTCTTGGCGTTGAAATTGAGTGGGAAGGACATATTGTTTCGGTACTAGACGTTCAACTTGTAGTAGTTTATGTTCGTGAGGCAAGGAAAAAGCCTGTAATTGCAGCGCAATCACATAAAGGTGTACTTACTGAGGGAGAAATTTATTACAGGTATCGCGGAAGATCTCAAAAAATCCGTTATGCTGATCTTCAAAATTTATTAGAAGAACAACGTCGTAATGAACAAGCCAATTGGTTAAAATTATTTCGTCAAATTGCGAAATCCGGCATTGAAAATATTGCACTTATAGATTTAGTCTCCGGCCAAGGAAATGGTCCAGGTTCAAAATTTTTTATAGACCAAGAAACACTGCCTCAACTAAAATTCATTCGCGAGGGTCATTTTGTTGAACATAATGGAGCTCCGGCAATACGCTTAATTGGTGACGCATCCACTATCCCTCAAACATTTATTCAACCAGAAAGGAAAGTGCTTGCTTTCCGAAACATACACTTACCAGATATTATCGAGGCATTTCTCAAAAAAACTCCAGTAGAAAATCCTCTGCAATTTATTAGACAGTTATGTTTTGAATCAACAGCATATCTGCCACTCTATTACTTCGCAAATCTTGCTAATTTAGATTCGACTGACCGAATTAGGGAGTTAATCAAATCTGTTCAGTCCACAAGCACAAGCCGTAAGAAAATATTGGATAGGCTCGACTCTACTGACGACTTATCTCTACCGATCCCTAAGGGTAATCATCAAACAGCAGGAAAACTTAGGTTGGAAAAATTAGGTATGTTACTTCGAGAGGAATTAACTGCAAATATTGAAGTTAGTGACATCAAATCCACGCTTGAAGCAATACGGTGCTTGCAGTCTGATCAAACTAATGAAAACTATTTAAACCCAATTTTGCTAAGTTGGTTCAACCAACACTACACCTTGTCTGGACATGCAGATTTATTCAGGCGAGCCATATGTCATCTTGACCGTATCAAATATCGAAATTAATTACATATGAACCCATTGGATAGCATTACGGAACAAATCGAGTTAATAAAAGATATCAATGCAATTCTTAAAAAGTATCAAATCAATGAGACTATACTTCTTCAGGATATAACGATTACTGATAACGGAGTCAATGATCTGATCAAGCAGACTGCAAAACTATCAGATGCAATAACAAATTTTTTGTGGCCCAGCGTCCACTTTTCAAGTGTTTATCACTACACATCAAAAGATAATGCTGAAAAAATCCTTAATACTGACATCTTTAGACTTACCAACATAGCCAAACGATATCGTGAGGGGGAGATAACCACTTTTTGCAATACGCATCAATTAAGCGGGTATCTTGGATTAAATAAAAATGGTATCCAAAATGACAAGGAATTGATTGAAAACACTTTCTACGCATCTTTTACTGATACAAATCTTACTGTAAACGAAGAAGAATATTTTTGGAGACAATTTGCATCAAACGGTGGAGTACGTTTAAGAATTAATATTACAGCTAAAAATGATAACTTTAGAAAAATTTATTACGAACAGGTAAAAGGTAAACAAATCCCCTTACTATTAGATTTAAGTAGCCTAATTAATCAAAAGTACAAACGCAAATTTACCTTAAAAGGTATATCTAGACTTTGCTCATTCTACCTATCAGGGGATGATTATGGAATGGAACGTGAGTATAGGCTTCTTCACAGAGTATGGGATCATTCAGGCCCGCAGCCTAAAACTGATGGGTATTACAGTTATATAGAATTGCCACTTAACACCATGGCGGTTTGTGGTTATGAAATGAAAGTTGTTGAAGTGCAGTCAGATGAGAGCTTAGACATTCCTTCAACTTACATCTTTTCAAAACGACAATCTTAGCCGATCAAAAAGAAAAAGGCCTAGCCATTTCTGACTAAGCCTTATATATCTTGGTAGGGTGTGCGGGGATCGAACCCACGACAAACGGATTAAAAGTCCGCAGTCAGTCTAGGATGTGTAAAAATGTTTTTCAAATTTCTCAAGTGGAATTGGTGATTCAAATGTCGCTTAATTTAATCAACTTTGTGTATTTTTAATGCCAGGCGGTTTCAAGGTTGAAGTGCAAAAAGAGCAGCATGATGCTGCCTAAAATCAAATGCGTCTGGTGTGAACAACTCAGCAGGGCATTTGAACCCTAACGATTTGCGTGGTCTCGTATTAAGACGCCACGCAATTGCATCCAAATCCTCTTGGCTGAAGACGCTCAAGTCTTCACCTTTTGGCAAGTACTGACGCAGTAATCCATTCGTGTTTTCGTTTATACCGCGTTGCCATGGACTATGTGGATCTGCAAAGTATACTTTAACGCCAGTGTTTTCTGTTAATTGGGCATGCCTTGCCATTTCACGTCCCTGATCGTATGTCATTGATAATCGTTTCTGTGCTTCAATGCGATTCAATACATGGCTGAAACCATTCACTGCTGATTCAGCCGTCGCCTTTTCCATCTTCGCCAACACCGTAAACAGTGTCGTTCTTTCCACAATCGTGCCCACCGAGGTACGGTTGCCTTTGCCTTTAATCAAGTCACCTTCCCAGTGCCCAGGGACTAAACGTTCATCGACTTCTGGCGGCCTGTCATGGATACTCACCATATCAGGTATCTGACCACGCCTGTCTTCACCACGCGCTCTAGGTCTGCGTTTCGCATGCCCAAAGCGTAACCAACCAATGACTTCTGTTCGTAACTCTCCACGCGGCATTAAGTAAATGGCGCTGTAGATGGTCTCATGCGAAACCTGCAAGTTAAGATGGTCTGCGTTCACAGTTTTAAGTGTGCCAGCAATTTGCTCCGGTGAGTAGCCCAGCCTTAAATAATCCATCACCGCTTTCCAAAGCTCATTGCCTATCTGCAACCGTCTTTCAACTCTAGGTTTGGCTGACAACCCATCCGCTCTACCTTGAGCCAACACCGCGCGATACTTTCCTGCAATCGCTGGTCGTCCACGTCCAGGTTTCTCTTTGAGCTTCACCCATCCATTGCGGCGAAGCTCTCGACTTATCGTTGATACAGACCTACCCAATTCAACAGCGATCCAACTAGGCTTAAACCCTAAGGTTAACTGCGCCTGTATTACACTTCGCTCTTCAATACTTAATTGTTTGTAATTTCCCATACAACATTTTCCTTCGAAAAATGTTGCACTTCAAATTTGAGCGCGCCATGCCTAATAATGATAAATTATCATGTTAATAGGTATAAATATGCCACTTAATGAAATTAATGTAAATTACTAATATATTTAGGCATATAATGACCGCTTAATGACTATATTATATTATAGCCGGCATATATCAACCTAATGAGCGCACTTCTATTCAGTACACCAGAAGAACTCCAAGCCGTACTTGGGGAACGGTTACGTCGCCTACGTCTTAACCGTAATCTTGACCAGCGCACCACAGCTGAGAAGGCCGGCGTCTCAGAGAGAGCTCTGCGTAACCTTGAAGCTGGGCGGGGATCAACTGTGGAAACCCTGTTACGCGTATTGAAAGCACTTGAATATCTCCAGGGAATAGACATGCTTGCCCCAGAAACCAGTATCAATCCACTCGATTTATTGCGCCAGCCCAAGGCGCCGCAGCGCGCACGACGTAGCATCAAGCCGCCGAAAGAAAATTAATGGACACCCCCGTTATTGAAGTTCGTATCTGGGGTAAACGTGTTGGTGCAGTGGCACCAGACCCACGCTTGGGCTGTTACGTGTTTGCTTATGATCCCGCATGGCGGCAGCGCGGCATCGAATTGGCCCCGCTCACCATGCCGCTTGATGATTCGCGCATGACATTTGCTTTCGCTGATCTTTCTGAACCCAGCTACAAACGGCTACCGGGCCTGCTCGCTGATGCTTTACCCGACGACTTTGGTAATGCGCTCATTGATGCTTGGATGTCCCGTAAAGGTGTAGAAAAGCGCGCCATCACGACACTTGACCGTCTAGCCTACATGGGTAAGCGTGGTATGGGTGCGTTGGAATTCAAACCTGCGCGTGGTGCCCACCGTGAAAGTGCTGAGCCGCTAGAAATGAAAAATTTGGTAGAAGCCGCTCGCATGGTCATTCATGGCGATCTTTCTGGCGATGTAGAAGCACAAGCAGCGCTCGCCAATATTATCCGGGTTGGTGCTTCTGCTGGGGGCGCACGCGCAAAAGCCGTCGTTACCTGGAACCCAAAAACAAGCCAAATACGTAGCGGTCAGTTTGATGCCGCGCCTGGGTTTGAGCATTGGCTACTCAAATTTGATGGTATAGGCAAAGATTCCGAGCTAGGTGGAAGCGCAGATTATGGTCGGATCGAATACGCCTACCACCTAATGGCAAATGCCGCCGGCATCAACATGTCGCCTTGTCGGTTACTGGAAGAAAGTGGACGCGCCCACTTCATGACTCACCGCTTTGACCGTGAAATCAATGACAAAGGTACGATCAAACATCACATGCAAACGCTCTGTGCTATAGATCACCTTGACTACAAGCAACGCGCCACCCATGCCTACGCACAGCTCTTCATGGTCATCTCCAGGCTCAAACTGGGAGATGAAGCCATCGGCCAAGCATTCCGCCGCATGGCATTTAATGTCATGGCAAAAAACTGTGACGATCACACCAAGAACTTTGCTTTCCGTCTAAAGCAAGGTGAATCATGGGAGCTGGCCCCAGCTTATGATGTAACGCATGCCTACAACCCTCAAGGGGAATGGACTTACCAGCATTTGATGAGTGTTAACGGTAAATTCAGCGGAATCGCGCGCGCTGATTTACTGGTAGAAGCCGAGCGCTTTGGCGTTCGCCGGCCTTTGGATTTACTGGCTGATGTGCGCGCTGCCTTGGAAAGTTGGCAGCAATTCGCCAAGGATGCTGACTTGAATGGCATAACCGCCAATACTATTGCTACTGATTTTGAACTGATTTGAAATAGAGCGAACAACAATGAAAATAATACTCACCCTTAAACACTGTAAAACATTAGAGTCCCTGATTATCCATCCTCGCGTCGCCGCGAACAAAGCATTGCAGGCGTTTGCGGTCGGAGCAAAAGTGACTGCATACAGTTACACGGTGCGAACATAGGTTTGCCACATACGAAAGCATTTGGTGATGGTTTGTTTGAGTTGCTCCATAAAAGTAGCAAGGGCATTGCCTGTTTTTTACTGCACACTGATTGGCCCGCGCATTGTCATGCTACATAGTTTTATTAAAAAAGCACAAAAAACACACATACATGAATTACGTATTGCAAAAAAAATGAAGGAGTGAGTATTTCAGTCAAAAGAACCACCTGGAATTATTTAAAAGGAGCCATTTATAATTATCTGAACTATGCCAATTAAGGTAATCTGCTAACTGACAAAATGTAGTTTTTTTAGGTTGCGTAAGATTTAACTTAAAGTAGCCGTCATTTTTGCCAATCGTTTTAGTCCCATCTCTCGTAATAAAAATCGATTCGGGTTGAGTAAGCCTGCCATTTCATTTGAAATTGGTAATTTTTCATTGCATATTGAGCTTGCCAGTAGTTCGGCACACAATGGTGCGCTGGTAAATCCTTTGCTGCCGTGTGCGACGTTCATGTACAGCCCCGAAACCCATGGCAGGGAGTTTGTGGCTGCGCTAGGGCGTGGTGGTTTGGCTTTCAATGTGACGGGGTCTAATAATTGACCCACTAACGGCCAGTAATCTGTTGTGGTGCAACGTAGCGATACACGTCCATCCACAATCTTGTCTTGTAATTGATCGTGAAGAAATGGTGAGATGTTGTTTAATTTGTCTAAATTGGTAAGATGGTCTTTGCCGTCAATTTGCAAATCATTATGTTGGGTTGACAATGTAGCAGTGCCCGAGAATGTTGCGCCTAAACAGTGACAATGCCTAGCGTTTTGTTTAAGTGCGACTGGGCTTAAATAGCCGTCGCTACAGACAATGGTTTTTAATTGACGGCTTGTTTCTGCGTATTTGAGTATGCTGACTTGCCCACGCACCGCTTGCGTATTTAGCGGTAGGTTCTGGCACAGTTGTTGAGCGTCATTGGCATTGGCAATGATCACAATATCTGCCTTTGCTATGATGTTTTTATGGTCATAAACTTCAAATGCATGACCATTTTTTAATAATCTATCCACATTGTTTGAAGTCAGTATTGAAATACTTTTATGTTCAGTTAAACGCTTGCAAAGCTGTTGCGGTTTAACCCATGCTGCATTAGGGAAATAAAGTGCATCATGCACAATATCAATGCCAGCAAGTGTGCTGGCTTCAAATTGAGTAACATATTTTAGAATACTATTCGGGTGATTTTGTGTCGCCACTTTTTGAATACGCGCTAATTCATTTTGGTTAAAGCCAAGTTGCAACATGCCGCAAGTGTCAAAGTCTGCTGGTGATAAATTCAACGATTTAAATAAAGCCAAGCTGTGTAAATAGCCAGCGAGTGCAAATTGACTGCTGGTGTCATCACCACTTAAGCGCGGGTATAACATGGCGAGTGGATTTCCTGATGCTTCGCTGGCAATAGTGTCATTGCGTTCTAACAGTGTGACTTGTATGCCACGCTGTGCTAATGCGTAGACTGTACTGCAACCTGCAATGCCGCCACCAATGACAATTGCAGTTTTAGGTACCACGGTTATTACCTAGACTATTGTTAGCTGAATCGTTTTGATCGTCGGCAAAATAGCCGTCAATCATTTCACGCTTTTTGCCAAAGCCTGAGCGTTTATTGACTTTAAAGCCTGCTGACATAAGGCCTCGCCTCACTATACCAGCGCTAGTAAATGTGGCAAATGTTGTATTTTGGTGCGATAGCCTTGTCATTTGCTCAAACAGTGCTGGCTGCCACATATCAGGGTTTTTTGCGGGGGAGAATCCGTCCAAAAACCAAGCGTCTATTTTATTCTGCAGGTGAGCTAATTGCTCGGTTGCATCGCCAATCAATAGATTTAGCTGAACGCTATTGCCATAGAGGCTGATGGATTTTGCATCAATCAGTGTTGTATATTGTTTTAGTAATGGCAGGCTTAATGCACTTAGCTCAGGCCATAATTTTAGTGCGGTGGTGATGTCTTGTAACTTCAGGGGGTATTTTTCAACGCTAATGAAATTTAAAATTGCATCTTTAGGCGCAGTCTCAAGCCATAGTTTGGCCGCACATAAAAAATTTAAGCCAGTTCCAAAACCAGTTTCGGCAATGGTAAACGTATCAGTATTGAGTTGTTGCCAACGGTTCGATAAGTCATTGCCTTGTAAAAACACATGCTCTGTTTCAAGTACACCATGATCACTTGAAAAATAAACATCCTGAAAGGCGCTGGCAAACGGTTGCCCCTGCTTCCATTCAACCTGGCACCATTCAATTTTCGTGTTATCGAGTATTCGCATTCACAGCTATCTTAAATACGATTTTGTGGATAGGCTGGGTGGCAACCAGCGGCGCGTGAGTATCTTCTGGAAAAAAAATGCAAAATGTATTGGCGGGCGTGGGGACCCAAGTGGCAGGGGTGTCATGAAAGAACTGTATATCGGATGCGGCATTGAAATCACTGACTGGGTTAAGACAGTCAGCAAGTGGCTTCCAGCCCATTTCATCGATGCCATCTAGTACCAACTGAATGTCGATGTATTTGCGATGGCATTCTAGCTGTGCTGATTCACGTGTGCGCCCTGATACGCGTTCTACAATGGCAAATAAATCATCGCCAATAATCGTATGCCGGCCACAGGCGAGTGCCTGCAAGTCGGTATTGCGTATGTAGGCAAATACTTGTGCAAACAGTGGATGTAACGCTGAGTAACGTTCAGCGTTAGCGATCGTATCAAGAATCATGCAATAAAAATCCTTAAGTTATTTCCATACCTTGCCATAAGCCGCTAACAACTGTTGATGCATTCTACTACCTTCCATATTCACGCCTAAATTGCCTAAGCCAAAATACTGCTCTTTTTGATGGATTAGGCGCTGCGCTTGTTGCAGTGTTTCAGCGCCGTACATAAGTTGCAGGTTGGTTTCAAATAAAGCTGGGTCGCCGTTCTCAAGCGCTTCTTTAATTTGTACTAAGTTAGCAATGCAACGATAAACCTTTGCGCGCGCTGGTGAGAGTTCGTTAAATTGTGCAATCCAGGCGCAACCGTCTAAGATGTCGTCGGTGCTGTTGCAGGCAAGTGCGGCTAGCGTTTTGAGTTCACCTACGCGTAAGTCAACCCAAGTGGTGTCAGGGTCGGCGCACAGACCAATCAAAGTTGTTACGGGTAGTTCATCAGCCAGGTCTAGTTCTAGCAAGGTTTCAAGTAGCTCAGCAGATTCAGCTTGGCTTAGTTCCTGTAAGCGCAATGCAAAAGGGCGCACTAGGTTGCCAACGGTGTTGTTTTCCCATTGCAATTCTTCAACCGGGTAAATTTCAGACATGCCTGGTACAAAAATGCGGCAGGCATATACGCCTAAATGGGTAAAGTCAGCGATGTACATATCATGGCCACTGGCATGAATGGCATTAACGCACCAGTCATAGTCTTCTTGCGTTGTTGACCCAAAGTTCCAATCTACAAACTCGTAATCGGGCGTGCTACGTAAAAAGTCCCAGCTAATCACACCGCTGGAATCAACAAAATGAATTTCTAGGTTTTGTGAGTCGGCGATTTCTTCCATATCAAAGCCAGGGGCGACAAAGCCTTTTAAGCCATTGATGGCACGGCCTTGTAGCAGTTCAGTCAACGCACGTTCTAATGCTACTTCAAAGCGTGGGTGTGCGCCAAAACTGGCAAAGCAACCTTGATCTTCAGGGTGCAATAAGGTCACATTCATCACTGGATATTGACCGCCTAATGATGCATCTTTCACCAAAATGCCGTAACCCGCTGCGCGTAAGCCTTTAATACCCGCTGCAATGCGCGGATAACGGTTGATGACCTCTTCTGGCACGTCAGGTAGGCAAATGCCTTCGCGAATAATTTTATATTTAATGTCGCGCTCAAATATCTCGGCCAAGGCTTGTGTGCGTGCTTCCATCATGGTGTTGCCCGCACTCATACCATTGCTGACATATAAGTTGCCGATGAGGTTAACGGGGAATAATACAGTTTTATCATCACGTAAACGCGTGTAGGGAATCGCGCAAATGCCACGCTCAGCATTGCCTGAGTTTAAATCTATCAGTTGGCTTGCAATGGCACCGCCTTCCGGGTTATAGAACTTTTGCAGCGCTGGTGTTAATAAGCCTTGTGGCCATTGGTCGCCTTTAATTTTAAACCATTGCTCATTCGGATAATGTACAAAGTCTTGATTGGCGATGGTTTCGCCTAAGTAAAAGTGCGTCCAAAAGTAATTAGTGCTTAAACGCTCAAAGTATTCACCAAGCGCACTGGCGCGGGCGGCAAGCTGTGAGGCACCTTTACCGTTAGTAAATAGGCGCGGGCAGTCTTTATCAATCACATGCACCGACCAAATATTTTCAATTTCATTCAGCCATGATTTTTCTTCAACATGGATACCTAACGCTAATAATTTGCCTTGTAATGTACTGATGGATGATTCGAGTGAAGCATCTTTGCTCGGAATAAAAGTTTCTGTCATGGTCATGTTAAAGCGTGTTGATAAATGGGCTGCAAGCATAGCATGCAGTTGTGATAATGCGAGTAAAAATGTACGACACTAAAATGTACGAGTAACAGGCTGTCATTGCTCTTTAGAATAGCCGATAACACCTAAGAAAAACCTGACTAAACCGTAGGCAATCCATGAAATACAGCGTTGCATGATATTGCCGTTTACCCAAGTTTCTGAGGTGATTTGATGTACATTCTTCATGGAGGATTCAATGTCCAAGCGTAGCTCGCTGGCAAATGTGTGGTCTTGTATAAATACGTTAGCCTCGTGTGCTAACAACAGGCTAAACGGATCGATATTTGATGAGCCGACGGTTGACCAATGGTTATCAATGACTGCGACTTTGCTATGCATAAAGCTTTTACGGAACTCATAAATTTCAATGCCATTTTTTAAAAATACGCTATAAAAAGCATGCGTTGCCGACATTAAAAAGTATTCCATTTTACCTTGTAGCAGCAATTTAACTTTGACTCCGCGTTTGGCGGCATCGACCAATGCTTTACGAAACTTTCTGCCGGGGACAAAGTAAGCATTGGCAATAATGATTTCAGATTGCGCGTTATTGATTGCGTTCAGGTAGGCGTCTTCAATGTCACGTCGGTGCAATACGTTGTCTCTCACCACAAACGCCGCGCGTATGCCTATGTTGGTATCAAAAGCGTGCTGTTTATTTTTGGGGATAACGGGTAAATGGCTCGCGCGCCGCAAGTGCATCCATGAAATACGGCGCCAAAGCTGATGCACATTTTTGGTAATGTGCGGCAGTAGTGCGCCTTCAATCCGTATAGCATAATCAATACGCGGTGGAATTTTGTGCGGCGCGTTATGGTCGTTAATGATATTGATGCCACCGACAAAGCCCACCAAACCATCTATAACGACTACTTTACGGTGCAAGCGCCGCAAGCGATTTTTTTTGAGCGACCAAGGCGAGATTTTTTGGCGATAAAACATGACCCGCACACCTGCGGAAACTAATTCTTTAATGTAAGCTTTAGGTAAATCTTTGCAGCCAAATCCGTCAAGTAATACGTTGACTGTAACACCACGCTGCGCGGCTTGCTTTAATGCATTGCCGATATAAATGCCAATGCTGTCGATTTCATAAATATAGGTTTGTAAATAAACGGCGTGTGTTGCATTTTGAATCGCAAGTGCCAACGCAGGAAAGTACTCAGCGCCGCTGCGTAATAACTTGATCTGGTTGCCACCAATAAAATGCATCTTATTTTATTGAATCTCTGGTGATGGTGGCTGAGAGAACCGCATGATCAGACACTTTTAACAAGTGTGCACCTGAGTTTACTTCTACATGTTTTACATGAAAACCACGTATATAGATACGGTCTAATCTTAGCATAGGAAGCCAAGATGGAAAGCTGCGCGCAGCCTTGCCTGTGTGGTGTTCGAACACTTCATGCAGATGTAATTGGTTAGCAAAGGCTTTACCCGAGCGTTGACCCCAATCATTAAAATCGCCTGCAATAATGAGCGGTGCATCAGCGGGGATATGTTGTTCAATATAGGCGCTTACTGCCGCCAATTGCTGGCGCCGCCAGCGCGCAAATAAACCCAGATGCAGACAAATTGCGTGCAAAGGCGTATTCCAATTTGGTACGTTAATTTCAGCATGTAGCATGCCACGCTCTTCAGAGGCATGCGCTGAAATATCAATATTAGTGGTTTTGATGATGGGAAATTTTGAAAGCAAGGCGTTGCCATGATGCCCCGCTGGGTAAACTGAATTCTTACCATACGAAAAATCTGACCATACCGCATCCGCTAAGTATTCTACCTGCCCGGCATTAGGCCATGCGGCAAAGCGTTTGCTATGTTCAGTATGTACGTCGCGCACTTCTTGTAAAAATACAATGTCTGCATGCAACTTGCGCAATAAGTCACGCTGATGATGTAAGGAAAAACGCGCATTAAAGTGGGTTAGCCCTTTATGGATATTGAAAGTAGCAATGTGTAGCGTGTTGTGCAAAATCAATTCACTTTTTGGTGGGTGGTGCTTGAGGTTATTTTTAGCAACTTATCAAGATGCGCTAGCGGAGCATTGATTACGTTAAAAATTAAATTGCAATGATGATTATTCATCCGTTAACGCGTCTTGCGCAACGTTAGATTCTGGGTGCTCATTGTCTATCCAGTAAGTATAAAATTCGCGTATGACATATAAAAATAGTTGCTTGTTTTCATCCATGGCAAACAAAGGTGCAGTTAAATCTACCGCAGTACGATAGACCCGAGAATCTGCAGTTGGTGCACCTTTTAATTGTAACAACAATATTTTAGCTAAATTAAGACGAGTTTCCAGTAGCAGTTTAGCCGCACCTTTATCTTTGAGCGCCTGTGAATACGACATTAAATGTCTGGTTTCTGTTACGTCGAATTTTTCTGTTTTTAATCGGTTGGTAAGTGCTTTTAATGTGGTTTGTAGCGGTTTCCACTCAAGCGGCTGTACATCAAATCCACCATGCAGGCTAAAGGCCGCAATCGATTTAATGTCGTGCATCCAAAATGGATAAAACTCACGTGCGGTGTTGAGGCTTTCATGCCAAATGTCAGGAGATATTTTTTTAATTAAGGTATCTATGGCCTGGCTGTACGATGACCGATCAGGCAGTTTTCCTGCAAGCAAAGGGGCCAGTTGATCCAAAAATAATGAGCGTTTATATAGCACGCCAGCTTTAGCGCCTTTATGTTGCAGGAGTTTGAAGTAGGCGCTGATGGCTTCTTTTTCGCGTGAAGTATCCATTATTTTTGTTTTTCACCGATGTGTGTTGCACCGCGCTGCTTAGCTAAGGTGACTTGTTTTTGGCGCTCAATCAAACTAGCACGTTTTTCTGTCGACAACTTATCATAGCAGTAGGGGCAAGATACGCCAGCAGTATATTGCTCACTTTGCATTTCAGTTGGTGAGAGCGGATGACGACAGGCGTAGCATTGATCAAAATCACCCACTTCTAAATTGTGTTTAACGGCGACACGCTGGTCAAATACAAAACATTCTCCTTGCCATAAACTTTGTGCTTCTGGCACGGTTTCAAGATATTTCAAAATACCGCCTTGCAAGTGGAAAACCTCTTCAAACCCTTGATCCATCATGTAAGAAGAGGCTTTTTCGCAACGTATGCCGCCCGTACAAAACATGGCGACTTTTTTATGTTTAGTGGGATCAAAATGCTTGGCTACATATTCAGGAAACTCACGAAAAGTCGTTGTTTTAGGGTCAGCAGCGCCTTTAAATGTGCCAATATCTACTTCATAGTCATTACGGGTATCAATCAAAATGACGTCTGGGTCAGAAATGAGCGCATTCCAGTCTTCAGGCTTTACATAAGTGCCTACTTTTTTAGTTGGGCTTACGCCCGGAACGCCTAGCGTGACAATTTCTTTTTTAAGTTTTACCTTCATGCGGTAAAACGGATGCTCGTTGGCAAATGATTCTTTATGCTCTAGGTCGGAAAATTTATTGGCGAAGAGTGAGTCTGTGCGTAAAAAATTTAAAACGCGATGTATATCATCTGGCAAGCCGGCGATGGTGCCGTTGATGCCTTCTTCAGCCAGTAACAGCGTGCCTTTAATGTGGTTGCGTTGGCATGCATCAAGGATGGGTGCCTGCAGCGCTTGATAATCAGGCAGGCTGACAAACTTATATAAGGCGGTGGTTAGGTACTTTGGCATAGCAGTTACATTTAAATTGAATGCGCTATTCTAGCAGATGGTTTTATATGCAGATGATTTTATGGGTAGATGACTTTTGATTGCGGCCTCATCATTTGATTAAGAAATGTTATTAGTAACAGGGCTATAATGAATCAGACGTTCTTATGATCTAGGCTTAATATACTTGGGTAATTCAGTTGAAAATGGATAATGAAAAATAAAAAGCCGATGGCTCAAATACAAGTAGCAGATCAAATGCAAAAGTTTAACAGTGTGATATCGCTATTCAGTTTGATGGCACTGTGCGCGTTGATGAGTCTGGCTTCACCACCTGCTACGGCTTCGCCGTGGTTGATAGCAACCCCTGATGAGACTGCCTTCGCAGGCGCGCCCATTATGCTGGAAGTCGTTAGGCCTGTAGCGCAAGAGGATTGGCCAAGAACGCTCAAGCTGAGAATGGTTCGCAATGGTCGGGCGCACGAAGTCGAGATTGCCGCCGTCAAGACAGCGTCGCCAGAAGATACACGTCGAACTTATCGCGGGTTATTACCTGCCAACCTATCAGGTTTGGTCAGGGTTGATTTAGCCGATGCAGAGTCGAACCGCCTTGTATTGGTAGTCAGTACGCCAGATCCGATTGAGCGGATGCAAGCGCCAGAAGTAGCGGACGCTACCTCTAGCAAAGCGTCAAGCGGCATTGACAGCACATTTTTTAGTGCAGATGAGCCCGCATTGTCTGCCAATGAACCTATGTATTTTGTTCTTGGTGATCGTACTGGCCTTAATGCTCGCTTTCAATTAAGTTTTAAATACCGGATTTTTGATCCAGATAGTTACCCTGTCGCCTGGTTTCCACCGCTTTCTGGTTTAAATTTCGCCTATACGCAGACTTCAATCTGGGACTTGGGTGCGGATTCTGCGCCATTTCGCGATACGAGTTATCGGCCCAGCTTTTTTTGGCAAGGGGAGACCTTTGGCAAGGGCTTAATGCCAGATTTGCTACGTGCGGGTTATGAGCATGAGTCGAACGGTAAAGATAACGAAAGTTCGCGTAGCATCAATATGCTGTTCGCACAGCCGATATGGCGCACTGAGTTTTCAGATGGCCGCGCGTTAGTCTTTGCGCCCAAGGTAGTTCATTACATAGACAAAATAGGTAATTCAGATATACAGCATTACCGCGGCTACGTTGATTGGAATTTACGTTATGGTCGTGACGACAGTTGGCTTTTAGCGACGCAGTTGCGCCATGGTACCGGTGGCTATGCAAGCGCTCAGTTTGATCTTTCCTACCCGCTTCGCAAACCGCTTTTCGCACGTACCGGTGGCTTTCTGCATCTTCAGTTATTCAGGGGCTACGGTGAAAGTTTGCTCGATTACAATACCGGGCAAGACACACAAATCAGATTGGGCTTCTCAATTGTTCGCTGAGTAACGTGATTGGAAGGCGCATCAACCAAGGTAAGCCTAGCATCAAGGCAAAAATTGTACTGGCTGACTTTCGGTTGAATTTGTGTGGTCAAGCATACATTTCTGTATTTTATCGAGATAAAATCTTAAGCCAATGACAAATCCTTGATTTCTAAAATTAACACTTCACCATTGCCTTTATAGGCTGCATCACCCACAAAGCGTTGTACGCGTTGCGTGTTTAGCGTGCTAAATTGCGTGTTGTATTGGGCAAGCGATTTAAATAATAAGCTCAAAAACGGTAAGGTATGTGAGCCACAGTCTTGGATCGTTGCATGTAGCTTCGGTAGTTGTTTAAGTAACAAGGTGCCACGGTGCATATTAAACGCAGTATATGCGCCTAATGTACCTAATACGCCGATGGTGCCGGCAATCATGCGGCTACCACAATAATCACCTACGTTACCTTCAATTAAAATCAAACCACGGCGCATTTGATCACCTACGCGGTCACCCGCATTACCTTTTACAATCACTGTGCCGCCACGCATGCCTTTACGCAAACCTTCTGAACCCGCGCCTAAAAAGTCGCCAGTGTTGCCGTCTATACGAAGCAAACCACTGACCATATTGCATGCGGCAAATGCTTCAGTATTACCTTGGCAGTGAATCTCACCGTTTTTCAAATTAAAACCAAGGTAGGCGCCTGCATTGCCTGCAACGGTGATTTTGCCTGATGTCATGTTTGCACCGATGTAATCAAGCTTATCAGAGGCGTTTTTGAACGTAATGTGCTGAGCATCACTGCCAGTGATTTCAAATAATTCACCTACGTTTGCTAAGTCGTTGCCATAGTTAAGTTGCATGCCAGCAATTTCTGCAGCTGATTTGTTGGCTAAAAGGTTAGGCGTTAACCCGCTACAGTTGATGGTGTATGCAGGCGTTTGTTTTAAGGTGAGGGTGAGCGCGTTCATGATTTGTTGCCATTTAAAATATCGTGCAATTTAAAAAGATGCGGGCCAAGTTTGCCGCCATAGTTTCCCGCTGAGATACGTTTGACACCGCACTCCGCACCAAGATTGCAAATGGTCTCAATGCCTACTTTCATTGAAAGCGCGATATCTTCAAAAGTTAAGCCATCAATCACAATTTCCATCACGCTTTCAATCTCCGGTGAGAGCTCAGTATTGGTTGCACCTTTTAAAGTGGGGCAAAATGCGTCATTGGTTGAAGCGAACATGGTTTTATATTTACTGCCAACTTTAGAGCCTGAGCGTACAACGCCGCCAGGGAACGGCATGATAACGTTAGGGATCCGCTTCATGGCTTCTACTGCCGCTTCAGCTACCGCCAATGCGGCAGGTTGCGAGGTTGCTAGAATTAGAAAGTTACCGCCACCAATGGCGCGCACCATGCCTGTGGTTTCTTCTGTTAAAAACTCACCATCCATCACAGGAATACGCCAGTAGCGCTTACCATCTATCAGTTTAGAGGTTTGAAAGCCGTCACCAAAGTAGCGTAAGTTTTTACCAAGGTTGATTTTATCTTCGCCTTCAATGCCTGCAAATGCCGCGGCAGTGGGGCAGGTAAGTATACATTGCCCCATGCGCGTTTCGAGCTGTTGCATCAGCACTTTACTGCCCATGGCGAACATTAAAATGCTAACACCGGGTCTGCCATCTGGCGATTCATCTGTTGATAGTTCACGCTCTATGCCAGCCTCAACACCGCAACCGATGACTGAGGTAGCAAAGCCTGTCATCGCGTTAGCCGCATGATAAGCCCATTTTAGATTCTGCGCGGTAATAATCACCCGAGTGCCGCGCATGTTAAATGCCTCAGCAAAGGTGTCGTCTATTTGTATGCCGTTAATTAACATGTGTATTTTGATTCAATAGTTAGGGGTCGAATAATTAAGCAGTTTCATCGCCAGATTGAATTTTTCCAACCCATTCTTCAATAGGAATAATGCCTATTTGTTGCGCTTTTTTTGCATCAGCTTCTAATAATATATTTTGCACTAAATCAACCTGCTTCCAGCCGGCTAAAGGTGTTTCACAATGTTCGCGCGGTACGTAACGGGAGTCGCGTACTTTTTCGTATTTTGGGATATAACGCGGGCAGTTTTGCCAAAATTCAGACAGTTTTACCGTTACAACAAAGTCGGCTTCTTTGTAATACGCCATTAAAGCCGGGTCCTTTGAAATGGTTGCCGTACCTTGTACGCGAAGCCGATTAGGTGTTTGAAATGAAATAAATAACAAACCAACATTGGGGTTAGCGCTGATATTACCCATAGAAAAAAACATGCCGTTACCGTCGTAACTTGGAAATATCAATGTCGACTCATCCAACACTTTTACAAAGCCTGCATCGCCCCCTTTGTACGAAACGGTCGGGCGGCCTTGATGGTCAATGGATGACAGAAAGAACATCTCCACGCTTTGAATAAAACCTTTAGCACCGTCATCAAATTCGGTACGACAGACTAAATCCTCTACGCGGTCGGCCATGCCTCTGGTGCCAAAATCATCTTGCAGCTTGCGATGCTGCTCCCCATACAATCTACTCATCAGTAACTCCTAATTAAAGCGACGCTTGCTTGTTGTTATGTACAACGACGCTGCCGCGGCCGTCATGGCTAATTTCATCATTGCTCATTTTAAAGTTATCTAATTGCATGGTTTGATATTTATCGAAGTAATCTTTAAGGTCTTTTTCTACACCAATATCAAAAGCAGGTTTAGCGGTATGCGTTGCGCCCCATACTACTTTTGTAACGACGCCATCTCTGACTACCAACTCGCCATTTTTGAATACATAATCAGGCTTAGCAAACATGGCTTCACGGTCTGCTTGATCTGTATAAACGGTAATGTCGGCGGAAGCGCCAATACCAAGGTGTCCGCGGTCGTTCAAGCCAATCAGCTTACTTGCGCCTGCGCGGGTCATAATCGCGATTTCATACAAACTATATTCACGGTTTAAGCTAGGCAGGTTGCTCATGGCTTGCGCATCCAGGTTGAGCTTGGCAAACGTATCGTTTCTGAAAGATTTATCCATGAGTAAGCGAATTAAATGCGGGTAGCTGGTAAACGGTGCGCCATTAGGGTGATCAGTAGTTAAGAATATGCGCCATGGATCTTCAGCAGACAAAAATATCTCTAAGCCAATGGCCCATTGCAGGGCGTTAACATAGTTCTGGTCACGATACTTGAATGGCAATACACCACAGCCTGCATCGCACTCAATATCCATAATTACCGACTTTTTAGGGTTGGCGTGTTTCGCGTTTAAGTGCTGCATCATGGCGTCGCCAGATGCCGTCACCGTTTGCCCAAATAATATTTGCCCGACATCGGCGGTAATGTGTTTATTTTTATTCAGTGCCTCAGAAATTTGTGCAGCCGCTGATGAGAATTTCTTATCGCCTTCAGTGCCGTAACTGTGAAACTGAATATGCGTCAGGTGCATTGGCAAGCCATCGCTTGCACCCATGGTGTTAAGGGTGGTTTCAAAATTGCCAGCTGCGCCTAGATTATTGCAATGTACATGCAGCGGTTTTGCAACGCCTAGTTCATGCACGGCGCGGCTTAAACTCTGCAAAATCTCACGTGGGCTCACTTGATAGTGACTATTGTTTTCGTCCAGATTCAGTCTGCGCTGATTAAACTTGAATGCGTTGATACCGCCAGGATTAACAACTTTAATGCCGATAGCTTGCGTGGCATGTAATATCCAAGCCACGTAATCGTTGATGGCTTTTTGGTCTTTTTTAGCGGCGAGCATACGCAAAAAGTAATCATCGTTGCCGAGCATGGCGTAGCCGCCTTTATCTATCATCGGCGTATCTCCCATCTCTAAGTGCGCTTGGCGGGCGTTAACGGGTGACATGGCAGGCTCAAAAGCGGCGGTGTAGCCCATCTCAATGTATCTGAAGCCAGTGTCGGTAGCGCTGGGCACAGAATGGTGCGTTGTGTTATGGCTACAATGCGGCGTGCAAATGTGTGCTTCCGGCTCGGTTAGGTGTTTAGTTTCCTGCGCCTGCTTTTGTTGAAGCTCAGGTAGCATCATGCGGGCAATGTTCATCTTACCACCACCAATGTGGCTATGCATGTCGATGGCGCCTGCCATGACCACTTTACCGCTTAAATCAAACGTCTGGCTGATTTTTGAAGGATCTAAAGGTTTAGGGATAACCCGCCCTTGATAGATGTATATATCTTCAATCACGCCATTTTTTTTGTGTGCAGGGTCGTAAATTTTGCCATTTTTCAGCAAAGTAATCATAAAGAGGCCTCAATTTTGTTGATCACATCACTCAGGTTGGGCAGGTGATTCTCGCGTAATTTTTTTAATGGTAAAGTAATGGAGCTATCTACTCGAAACATCAAGCCAGTATGGTCAACGCCTGGGATGCCAACGGGAATAAATACGTCAGGTGCACGCTCAAACTGGGTATTGGGATGACCAATAACAACCGTTGGTGTTTCTGAATTTGGTAGTGCACGCGGGTTGAGGGTGCTCACCCATAGCAGTGCGTCACAAAGACCTAATTGTTTTTTGGTTGAAAAATGATAAGTGTCATATTCTGGTTTGCCATTCACAAAGCGGCTTCTGGTTGGATAACCACTGAGCCAAGTGCTGGTGTTGTTAATTGAAGTGTCACCATCGCCTGAGTTAAGTGGAAAGCCTGCTGCGCGTGAATTTTCGTTTAACGTGTTAATTAATTGCACAATACTTTGTATGGTGAGCTCAGCATGGCTAAACTTTAAACTAGCCGCTGACCAAACCACCACTGCATATTGAGCGGATTTTAACTTATCGGCTACCGCCTGCAAGGTTGAAACAGCAACTCCGGCAACAGTTTCGGCTTTGATTTTTTTGTGATGCAATAGTGCGTTTAACGCGTTCACGATTTCTGGAATACTTGCAGTATCCGCTGGAATAACCGTTGGTGCTGTGCCGTTGGTTGCCATGCCTGCCTGAGTATTTTCGGCAGGTACGCTTAAGTAAATAATTTCTGGTACTGGTTTGTTAAACAAGCTGTCGGTATTCCACACAAGTTTTTCAAAAAAGCGCGGGTGGCTACTCACAATGTCAGTGCCAATAGCCAAAATAACATCTGCACGATTTTTTATTTCAGCGAGCGTGGTAGTGAGCCAGCCGCTATTTTGCATGGTTAATGTATTGCGAACAGTTGATTCACTATGCATGTGGTCAAGTGTGGCATTGGATTTTTCAGCCAAACGCATTAAGGCGCGCATGCCTTGCACTTCGGTGCCTAATCCCGCGAATAGCGGTTGCTTACTTTTACGTAAAATATCGGTAGCGGCGCTAATAGCTGTATTTAAATCGCAAGGCTTACCAAATAGGCTAGCTGATGCTGAAATATCTGTTTGAAAAGATTGCTCAAAAAAAGTAATACTTTTAGCACAGCCATTTTTTACAGATTCGGAGCCTGTAGCGTTTAAGATTAAATCATCACAAAGTAGACCGCAAGCAGGGCAGGTTGCGGAGATCGGTTCATTAGAGCGTGTGTAATTTTTCATATAGATGCCAATTTTTTCACAGTTTTAATGATTCTAAACTGGTTTGATGAATAACATATCATAAAAAGTTGATTTATTTTAAGTGCTAAAAATGGTATTTTATCGTTCTTTTCAATATGTTAATTTAATGGAGTTGTTATGGCTGTTCAACGTACGCTTTCTATCATCAAACCTGATGCAGTAGCAAAAAATGTAATTGGTAAAATCTACACCCGTTTTGAAAACGCTGGTTTAAAAATTGTTGAAGCTAAAATGGCACAATTAACTCAAGCTGAGGCAGAAGGCTTTTATGCTGTTCACGCCGCACGTCCGTTCTTTGCTGACTTAGTAAAATTCATGATCTCAGGCCCAGTGATGATTCAAGCGCTTGAAGGCGAAAATGCAGTACAGATAAACCGTGATTTGATGGGCGCTACCAACCCTAAAGAAGCGGCTGCTGGCACTATCCGTGCTGACTTTGCTGAAAGCATTGATGCAAACGCTGTGCATGGTTCTGATTCTGCTGAGAATGCAGCAATCGAAATCGCTTACTTCTTCGGCAAATAATTTAATAATTCAATCTTCGTTGCTATGCTAAGTTGCTCACAGAAAATTATTCCTTGCACATACTAACGTATGCGGCGCTTTAATTTTCTGTTCGCGCACGGCTTAGCTTAGAAGCTTAAATTATTACCAAGTAATTAGGGTAAAAACAATTTTGGTCAATCTGCTCAATTTTAATCAACAGCAACTAGCTCAATGGTTCGCTGAAAGAGGCGAGAAGCCTTTTCGCGCCAAACAGTTAATGCGTTGGATGCATCATTTTGGTGTCCATGACTTTGAGCAGATGACTGATATTGCCAAAAGTTTACGCGAGAAATTAACCGTTGAGGCTGAAATCTCCTTGCCTATCGTGCAGTTAGAGCGCGTTTCTAATGACGGTACGCGCAAGTGGTTGATTGGTGCCGATACTGCCAATAGTATTGAAACCGTGTTTATTCCGGAAGATGATCGCGGCACTTTGTGTATTTCCAGCCAAGTAGGCTGTGCGCTGGAATGCACTTTTTGTTCTACAGGTCGTCAGGGTTTTAACCGCAACCTGAGTGTCGCAGAAATTGTTGGTCAACTTGCAATTGCTAATCAGTCATTGCGCCTTGAGGCTGGATATGATTTATTGCCAGCAGGTGAGCGTATTATTAGCAATGTGGTGATGATGGGCATGGGTGAGCCCTTGGCTAATTACGATAACGTAGTGACTGCCATGCAGATTATGTTGGACGATAGTGCGTATGGCTTAAGCCGCCGCCGTGTGACACTGTCAACCAGTGGTTTAGTGCCGGCGATGGATAGGTTGAAAGAAGATTGTCCTGTGGCGCTGGCTGTTTCACTGCATGCACCGAATGATGCATTGCGTGATGTCATTGTACCGATTAACAAAAAATATCCGCTTAAAGCGCTGATGGCGGCATGTAACCGTTATTTAGAAAAAGCACCGCGTGATTTCGTCACATTTGAATATGTGATGTTAGATGGTGTGAATGATACGGTTGAACATGCGCATCAATTGCTAGAATTAGTTAAAAACGTTTCTTGTAAATTTAATTTAATTCCGTTTAACCCTTTTCCTGGTAGCGGTTATGGTACTTCCAAGCAGAGCCATATTCGAGTGTTCCGCGACATTTTAATGCAGGCAGGCTATGTAGTTACTGTGCGCAAAACGCGTGGCGAAGATATTGACGCAGCTTGTGGTCAGTTAGCAGGTATTGTGCTTGATAAAACCAATCGCACTACCAAACGAATTCCAATTGAGGCAATTACATGAGTAATCTATTGAAGATGGGTTTTATTGAATGGACGCTAGAAAAGTTTAGCGCCAGAACATTCACCTCAATTTTCTTAATAGCATTGACGACTGCCGGATGCGCCAGTCAGCAACAGCAGGAAAAAGACGACGTAAACTTAAAAGCGCGCGCTAGGGCGCATACGGATTTAGGTGCAGTTTATTTTCAGCAAAGACAGATGGAAGTGGCTTTAGAAGAATTTACGCTGGCGACCAAGATCGATCCAAATTTTAGTTTGGCTTATAACGGTTTGGGTTTGGTCCATGCGGCACTTGGTCAGGATGATATTGCGGAAATGAATTTTAAGCGCGCGATACAAATCGAGCCAAATAACTCAGAATCGCGTAATAATTACGGTAGTTTTTTATGCGCAAGAAACCGCATTGATGAATCCATTAAAGAGTTTTTAGCTGCGGTTAAAAATCCATTATATAGCACACCGGCAATGGCTTACACTAATGCTGGTATTTGTTCATTGCGTAAGCAAGATAGCGTTAACGCAGAAATTTATTTTCAAAGAGCGTTGCAAATTGAGCCGTTATTAAACATTGCGGCTTATCAGTTGTCTTCAATGCAATTTAAACGCAATGACGTAGTGGGTGCTAAAAATACGTTGCAAAATGTGATGCTAGGTCAACCCACGCCAGAAATGTTATGGTTGGCGATACAAATAGAGCGAGTGTTGGGTGCTAAAGATGAGGAGGCGAGCTACGCGTTGGAGTTAAGACGCCAATACCCTGATTCAGAGCAGGCCAAGTTGTTGCGGAGTGGGAAATAATCATGGCACTGGTAGAAGAAATTGATGTTACAGCAGCAAGTGATGCGAACTTGCAAGGGCCTGCTACGCTAGGTGAGGTGTTGTTGGCAGCAAGAATCGCTAAACAACTAACGCAGCAAGACGTTTCTAACAGTTTACGTTTTAGCTTGAAACAAATTGATGCGCTTGAAACCAATACCTTTAGTGCTTTGCCGGATGCGATGATTACACGCGGATTTATTCGCAACTACGCACGATTGCTAGGGCTTGATGCTGAGCCTTTGTTGGCAGTTTATCGTGCACACGTTCCTGCTGAGCAGCTTAACTCGCTGATTGTGCAGTCATCTATGCAACAGGTTAAATTAACTAAAGATAGCAAGCCTTGGCTTAGTTATATTTTAGGCAGTATTTTAGTATTACTGTTTTTATTGGCCTGGTTTTTTTATATGGATTACATGCCTAAACTCACCAATGCACCGATTGAAAAAGAAGTTCCAGCCTCTGAGGTGACTACGCCTACTATTGAGTCAACATCTTTGCCACTTCCAGAAATCGCCTTGCCAGCAGCCGAGCGTCAGGCGAATGGTATTGATGGTGGTGTTAATGAACTCGGTGTAAGTCATGCCAACGTGACTGTGGCCGATGTTGCAACAAGCACTGCACAAGCGAACGTTAATTTTCCACTAGAAACCAAAAAAGAGACCGAATTAGCGGGCGTGCAGCGTAATCAATTGCCGCCCAATACCATGGCAGACTTAACTGTTAAAACGGTGAATTTGTCGTTTTCTGAAGAAACTTGGGTGAGTGTGACAGATAAGTCTGGTCAGGTTGTTTTTGAAAAAACGTTGCCCGCGGGTAGTGCTGAAAGTGTTGAAGGTATGCCGCCATTTAATTTAGTGATTGGTAATGCCAAAGCCACGAAACTTGTATTTTTGGGGCAGCCGGTAGATTTAGCTGCGCATGCTAAAAACAATGTTGCACGTGTTAGATTGGAATAGACCTTGAGTTTATCTATCAAACAAGAGCCTCGTAATACGTTGCAGGTGATGATTGCACACGTGCCCGTTGGCGGTGGCTTGCTCAGTACGTTACCAGCGCCGGTGGTGGTGCAAAGTATGACCAATACCGATACAGTTGATGCTGATGCTACCATTAAACAGGTGTTTGAACTGTGGCAAGCAGGCTCTGAAGTGGTAAGAATTACCGTTAACTCACCTGAAGCTGCAGCACAAGTCGGCAATATTCGCCGTGGTTTAGATGCGCTAGGTTGTAATGTGCCGTTGGTGGGCGATTTTCATTACAACGGTCATAAATTATTAGCGCAATACCCTGATTGTGCCCAATCCCTTGCTAAATATCGCATTAACCCAGGCAATGTAGGCAAAGGCTCTAAGCGTGATGAGCAATTTGCCGCCATGATTGAAGCGGCTGTTCAATATAAAAAAGCTGTGCGTATTGGCGTGAATTGGGGCAGTTTAGATCAGGCTAAAATGGCACAAATGATGGACGATAATGCCAAGCTCGCAGAGCCTTTGTCGGCAGATGCACTGATGCGCGAGGCTTTGATTCAATCCGCACTGGAAAGTGCAGCAGAGGCGGTTGCGTTAGGTTTATCACCGAATCAAATCATCATTTCATGCAAGGTGAGTGATGTGCAAGACTTGGTAAAAGTTTATACTGAATTAGCCCGTCGTAGCGATTACCCCTTGCATTTAGGGTTGACTGAAGCCGGCATGGGTTCAAAAGGTATTGTGGCTTCAACGGCGGCTTTAGCATTGTTGTTGCAGCAAGGCATTGGTAATACTATTCGCGTATCTTTGACGCCTGAACCGAATGAGTCACGTACTAAAGAAGTGATCGTGGCGCAAGAAATTCTACAAACCATGGGCATCCGTTCATTTACGCCATTAGTGACGGCCTGCCCAGGCTGCGGCCGCACCACGTCGACTTATTTTCAAGAACTTGCAATGCAAATTCAAAGCTACTTGCGTAACCAAATGCCGGTGTGGCGTGGTCAATATGCCGGTGTGGAGAATATGAGCGTAGCTGTGATGGGTTGCGTAGTGAACGGGCCAGGAGAATCTAAGTTAGCTAATATCGGTATCAGTTTACCTGGGACTGGTGAAACGCCAGTGGCGCCGGTGTTTGTGGATGGCGAAAAAACAGTTACGCTCAAAGGTGATAATATCGCACAAGAGTTTCAAGCGATTGTAGAAGCTTATGTGCAAAAAAATTATGCGGTGGGTGGTAAGTTGCGTACTAACCCAGCCCAAAAAATTATTCCAATACAAGCAACAAATTAAAAATTAAGAATTAACAATCCATGAGTAACGAATTTCAAAGCAGCCATAAATCTCAAAGTGGCCATAAGTTTCAAAGTATCAAGGGTTTTTACGACATCTTGCCAGAAGCTACACCGCTGTGGTTTAAGCTGGAAGACACCGCGCGCCGTGTTTTAGCTCAGTATGGTTATAAAAATATCAGAATGCCGCTAGTGGAACCCACCGAGCTTTATGTGCGCAGTGTAGGCGAGCATACTGACATTGTTGAAAAAGAAATGTACGCTTGGGAAGATTCGCTGAATGGAGATAAGCTTGCATTGCGCCCGGAAGGTACCGCAGGCTGTGTACGCGCGGTGGTTGAGCATAATCTTACCTACAATGGTCCGCAGCGTTTATGGTACAGCGGCGCCATGTTTCGACATGAGAATGTACAAAAAGGCCGTCAGCGCCAGTTTCACCAGATTGGGGTGGAAGCTTTTGGTTTTGATACGCCGGAGGTTGATGCCGAGCAAATCGTATTGTTGGCTAGGCTGTGGCGTGAATTGGGCATTCAGGACGTTGAGTTGCAAATTAACAGCATTGGCGATGCGCATGAGCGTGCTCAATATCGCAATGTGTTAATCGCTTATTTTGAACAACATGCTGATTTTCTGGACGAAGACGCCAAGCGTCGTTTGCATACTAATCCATTACGCATTCTGGACACTAAAAACCCACGGATGCAAGCGCTATGTGAAGCGGCACCTAAGTTGATCGATTGTTTAGGCGTTGAAACTCGCGCGCATTTTGAGGGTCTGTGTAAAAGATTGACTGATGCTGGGGTGACTTACAAAATCAACCCACGCTTAGTACGTGGTTTGGATTACTATAATCGCACTGTATTTGAATGGGTGACAACTAAATTAGGCGCGCAAGGTACCATTGCCGGCGGCGGGCGCTACGATAGTTTGGTTGAGCGATTAGGCGGCAATGCAACTCCAGCGTGTGGTTTTGGTATTGGCTTGGAGCGCGTATTTTTGCTGATGCAAGAGTATGAAATTACTGCGAGCGATGCACCTGATGTTTATTTGGTCAATGTAGGTGAACTTGCTGAAAATGCAGCATTTACTCTCGCGGAGCAATTGCGTAATGCCAATATACAAGTGGTGTTACATGCGGGTGGTGGCAGTTTTAAATCGCAAATGAAAAAAGCAGATAGAAGTCAGGCCAAGTACGCTTTGATATTGGGTGATGATGAGGTGAACAGTCAGCAAGTTACACTAAAGCCGATGCAGGCTGAAATAAAAACTGAGCAAGTGCAGTGCAGTGTTGAAGAGGCGATTAAGTTTATCAATACAAAAATAAGAGCATCTTTATAAATACACATAAACTGTCATTCTGAACAAAGAGAAAAATATTGGTTTTTTTCAACTTGTTGATTATTAACAATATAAATATTTCTCTCTTTAGTTAGGAATGACGGAAAGTTGGGTGTATAGAAGCATCCATAAATGAAGTGAGTAGTCTTACACATCAAATAGAGCAAAAATTGACCATCAACTCACAAACTAATAAGCCAGACTCAGCGCCGCCACTATTGCAGTTGTCGCATGTAAGCATATCGCCAAAAAAAACACCTACACGATTGTTGGTGAATAACGTAAGTTTTAGTATTGATGCTGGAAAAACCACCTGCGTGGTCGGTGAGTCTGGTAGCGGCAAAAGTTTAACAGCGTTGTCTATTATGGGTTTGCTGTCTAAACAGTTGCAGTTAAATACAGGTAAGGTTTTATTTAATGATACAAACGATGGTGTTCAAGATTTAACTATGCTTAATGAAGTAAGCCTGCAAAAAATACGTGGTGCAAAAATAGCCATGATTTTTCAGGAGCCCATGACCTCGCTGAACCCTGTGCTAACCGTTGGTTACCAAATTGGTGAGAGCCTGACTACGCATCTAGGCCTTAAAGGCGAACGTTTAAAAACTAAGATTGCCAGTTTGCTAGAAATGGTCGGCATTCCACCAAGTCGCGCCAATAGTTATCCGGATGAGCTTTCTGGTGGACAGCGTCAACGCGTAATGATTGCTATGAGCATTGCCTGTGAGCCGCGACTGCTGATTGCAGATGAACCTACTACGGCGCTAGATGTGACTGTTCAGGCACAAATACTTAAATTATTAGACGACCTGAAAACCCGCATGAATATGGGTATGTTGTTTATTACCCATGATTTTGGCGTGGTGGCAGATATTGCCGATCATGTCGTCGTGATGTTTAGAGGTGAAATCGTTGAGTCAGGCACCAAAGAGCAAGTGCTTGGTAATCCGCAGCATCCCTACACAAAAGCACTGCTTGCATGTGTACCCGATGCTGAAGGTAAAAAAGCATTAAAACCGATTGACTATGCATGGTTGAAGCAGGAGTCAGTGGCGTGAGCGACATCATTCTGCAAGCCAATGGTTTAGTTAAAACTTATACCCAGCGTAGTGGTAAGTTTGGTTTTGGTACAACGCTGGTAAAAGCGTTAGATAACGTGAGTATTACTTTGCATGCAGGCACTACACTTGCCGTTGTGGGTGAATCAGGGAGTGGCAAATCCACATTAGCGCGTTGTCTGTTACAATTGCAACCCTTAGATAGCGGTGAAGTGATTTTTGCTGGTCAGGATTTATCTAAACTGCCTGCATCCGCGTTAAGAGATGTACGCAAAAATTTGCAAATGGTGTTTCAAGACCCGTTCGCATCGCTTAATCCGCGTATGCGTGTAGGTGAAATAGTTGGTGAAGGTTTGCTGATACATGGCTTGGGCAGTGCGACTGAACGGCAGAAAAAAGTCATTGCCATGTTAAAACGTGTAGGTCTCACTGAAGCTGATATGCAAAAATACCCACATGAATTTTCAGGTGGGCAAAGGCAACGTATAGGCATTGCGCGTGCGTTAGTTTTAGAGCCTAAAGTGGTGGTATGTGATGAGCCGGTATCAGCATTAGATGTATCCATACAGGCACAAATTCTGTTGCTGCTCAAGGCGTTACAGCAGGAAATGGCACTAAGCTACATTTTTATTAGCCACGATTTACGTGTGGTGCGTCATATTGCAGATGATATTGTGGTGATGTATCAAGGTAAGGTGGTTGAACAGGGTAAGGTTGCTGATATTTATGAGCAGCCACAGCATGAATATACGCAAAATTTGTTGGCGGCCATTCCTGGTAAAAAGGATGGCGTGGGCAAAAAAGTGGTGAATGCTTAATTTAAGTTTTTTAATTAGGGTTGACGATTAAGTTTAGGATTAATAGGATACAAAATGGCATACGATTTAGAAGAACAAGAGCAGTTAGACGAATTAAAAGCATGGTGGAAGACTTACGGAAAAACAATCGGCAATGCATTGTTAGCGATGTTAATCGTATATGCAGGTTATCAAGGTTGGCATTATTATCAGGCTAAGCAGTCAGTGGAAGCCTCCACTGAATATCAGGCATTGCAAGTGATTGATGAAAAAGACGTCAAAGAGATTCAAGCCAAGTCAGCAATTTTGATGGATAAATATAGTGCTACGCCTTATGCCGGCCGAGCAGCCTTGCTGGCAGCTAAAGCCAATTATCAGGCAAAAGATATTAAAAGCGCAAAAGCTCAATTAGACTGGGCGATTAAAAATGCGAAAGAAACATCAGTGACAGCCATTGCTGGATTGCAGTTAGCAAATATTTTGGCAGAAGAAAAAGATTTTACTGGGGCTTTAAAACTGCTTGAGTCACCACATGATGCAGGTTTTGATGGTCTATACGCTGACTTAAAAGGTGATGTATTAGTCGCACTTGGTAAAAATACAGAAGCCAAAGCCGCATACGAGCATGCGCTGACTAAACTGGATGCTCAGGGTAGATACCGGATATTAACGCAACAAAAATTAGAAGCATTAGGTTAAATAATTGATGCGAGCTACTCAACAATCAACATTAATCGTGCTAGTAGCCAGCTTATTGCTCGTATCAGCATGCACTACGATTACCGACTTGCAAAAAGATGTTTCAGAACGTGTTTTTGGTAAAGAGTTGACGGATCCACCTGAGCCATTGGTTGAAATTAAAGCCACTGCCAGTATTCAAATGCTATGGCAAGCTAAGGTAGGTGATTCTGGAAACTTTGAATTTACACCAGCAGTTGAGGCTGGCTATGCCTACGTTGCAAGCGCTGAAGGTACGTTAGCTAAGTTGGATGTGATTGATGGGAAGCAAAGCTGGCGCGTTAATGTGGGCGAGAAACTAACGGGCGGCGTTGGTGTTGGCGGTAGTCTGGTTGTTGTCGGTACCCAAAATGGCGCAATCTATGCTTATGATGTTGCCGGTAAACTGCAATGGAAGTCTAAGCTGAGTAGTGAAGTGTTAAGTGCACCTAAGTATTTTGATGGCATGGTGATTGTGCGTACAGGTGATAGCCGTATTTATGGCATTAACGCCAATGACGGTAGCCGCAAATGGGTTTATGATCGCACCAGTCCAGCATTGACTTTGCGTAGTAGCGCAGGCGTGGTGGTAGATGGTGGTGCAGTATATGCGGGCTTTGCTGGCGGAAAACTAGTGGCAATTCGTGCAGATAACGGCAAGATATTATGGGAGGCGTCAGTTGCGCAACCCAAAGGTGTAACAGAGATTGAGCGTATTGCCGACATTACCAGCTTACCCGTAGTAGATGGGCCGCTGGTGTATGCCGTTGCATACCAAGGCCGCATCGCAGCAGTGGATAGATCAACGGGTCGTGTGGTTTGGAATCGAGATATTTCCAGTCTTTCAGGCTTAAGTGCAGAGGATGCTAGGATTTTTGTGTCACATGCAGTCGGGTCTGTTTACGCACTTGATTACACCACAGGCAAAACTTTTTGGCGTCAGGGCGCGCTTAAAAATCGCCAGTTAACAGCACCAGTACCCATGGGTAGTTTAATTGCGGTGGGTGACCTTGAGGGCAACGTACATTTTTTAAGTCGCGAAGACGGCGCTTTTGCTGCCAGGGTTAAAACCAACAATAGTGCAATATTACCGCAAATGACTTTAGTTAATAGCAATACCGTATTAGTACAATCACGCGATGGCGGCGTGTATGCGATACAAGTCAAATAATCCTAAAACTATAATTTAGCTTGATTAGACTTTTCAAGAATCATTAAGCTTAAGCGCTTGATAGAAGGCTCACATGATACCTACCGTTGTTTTGGTTGGCCGACCTAACGTCGGCAAATCCACCTTATTTAACCGTCTAACCAAAAGTCGCGATGCGCTGGTGGCAGACTTGCCAGGGCTCACACGTGACCGTCACTATGGTCGAGGCGTGGGCGCCAGCCAGCCTTATTTGGTGGTGGATACGGGCGGGTTCGAGCCGAATACCGATAGCGGTATTCTTAAAGCCATGGCAGTACAAACCTTGCTGGCCCTTGATGAAGCCGATGTGATTATTTTTTTGGTCGATGGTCGCCAAGGCGCCACCCCGCAAGATATGGAAATCGCCAACCGTTTACGCAGAACTAAATGCCCAGTATTGCTGGCGGTGAATAAAACAGAGGGCATGAATAAAGCAGTTGTCAGCGCAGAGTTTCATGAATTGGGTTTGGGCGATCCTCTATCAATTTCATCTGCTCACGGTGAAGGCGTTAAAGATATTATTGATTTAGCGCTTGAGAGTTTTCAAGTGGATGAAGCTGAACCTGAACTGGATCAAACCGGCGATAGAGTGCCAAAAGTCGCGATTGTTGGTCGCCCGAACGTTGGTAAATCTACACTGGTGAATGCGCTGCTCGGCGAAGAGCGCGTGATTGCGTTTGACGAGCCAGGTACCACGCGCGATTCTATTAGTATTGATTTAGAAAAAAATGGCAAACATTACACGTTGATAGACACAGCGGGTGTGCGTAAACGTGGTCGAGTGTTAGAGGCAGTTGAGAAATTTTCGGTCATTAAAACCATACAATCTATTGAAGAGGCCAACGTAGTGATTTTGGTGGTTGATGCGCAAGAAGGCATTACCGAGCAAGATGCGCACGTGGCGGCTTACATATTAGATGCAGGTCGAGCATTAGTCGTTGCGATTAATAAATGGGATGGATTAAAAGAAGAAGAGCGCGATTGGGTAAAACGTGAGATTGACCGTAAGTTGATGTTTTTAGACTTTGCTGAGTTTCACTATATTTCAGCACTGCGTAAAAAGGGTCTACCGGAATTATTTAAATCCGTTGATATTGCCTTTAAAGCGGCATTCGCCAAACTTTCTACCCCGCAACTCACACGCGTACTCATTGATGCAGTTCAGCAGCACCAACCGCCGATTAGTAAAGGCATACGCCCTAAGCTGCGTTATGCCCATCAAGGCGGCAGCAACCCGCCTATTGTGGTTATCCACGGCAACCATGTGGATGGTGTGAAAGATGCTTACACCAGGTTTTTAGAAAAAACCTTCCGCAGAACCTTTCAGCTATCTGGCACACCGTTACGTGTGCAATATAAGCAAGGCAGCAACCCATTTGCAGAAGATGAAGATAAACGCAAACCTGGTGAAGGTATTGTGAGTATGCGCCGCCGTAAAACCGCGCATCGTGCTGAATTAAAGGCAAAAAAAGAGGTTGATGATAAAGGTAGAAGCGCTAAAAAGCGTTAAAAACTTAAGAGCCTCTGCTTGTATCTTTAATCAAGAAATGGCGTTCATCTTCATCAAGTGGCTCAATAAACGTGAGTTGTTGTTCTAGCACTTCAAGGGTGGCTTCTGAGGCGTCATGGCCTTTTTTAAGTCGGTCTGAGATGCGTAAGCGCAACTGCTCTAGTGAGGTTTGTGGTGCCAAGATGCAGAACTCAGCACCCGTTTTAGTCGTCAGAGCATGGAAGTCGGAGCGTTCCGCGCGCTTAAGGAACGCAGCATCGATAATTACCGACCAACCGGCGATGAGTAGTCCTTCTGCTAAGTCATACAGTCGGCGATAAGTGCGTTGGTGCGCTTCTTGAATGTAGATTCCGCCACCAAGCGGTGAGTTACTCTTTGCTACAGCGGCGAGCCCGAATAGGCGTTTGCGTTCCACATCTGAGCGCAGGTGTATTGTGCAAGCGTAGTTGTCATTAAATAGCAGGTTTTTAGCGGCAGTAGTCTTGCCGCAACCCGCCAGCCCGTGCGTAATGATGAGTTTTGGCTTAGGTGTCGATATAATCTGTTCGGCAAGCGTAATATATGCCCACACATCACTGATGTCACCATGCCTCTGTTCAGCGCTGATTGCTGCCACCTTAGCGCGCACCAGTGCACGATACACCGCATAAAATCTAAGTACAGGCATTGCGTCAAAGTCACCGCTACGACTGAGCCATTCATTTAAAAACCATCCAGCTAGCCCGGGCTGGTGGTGATCTAACAGGTCAACATAGGTGAAAGCGATATCGCTGGCCACATCTATCCAGCGGAAATCTTCATTGAACTCAATGCAGTCGAATAATCTCACCTGACCATCCATGAGCACTATATTACCTAGATGCAAATCGCCGTGGCATTCACGTACCCACCCGTCTGCTTTGCGGGCTGAGAGATTTGGGCTAAGACGCTCAAACTCAGCGCGAGTCCAAGTTTGAAGACTGTCTAGCTTAGTGAGACATTTCTTGTTTGACAATAGGGCGTGCAGTTCATTGAAGTTTTCCAGTGCTGGCTCAATGATCTTGTCTGCTAATCCGTAGTGTGTATCGACAGCAGCTTTAGCTGCATCGTGATGAAAAGCAACAATGGCTTCTGCTAAGTCAGAAACATGCTTGGGTTGAAGTTCACTACGATCGCACACGTGGTCAAGTCGGCCAACTTCGTCAAAGCGTCGCATTTTAACTGCGTACTCGATTGGAGTGCCTTCGCCGTTAAAATGTGGATTTTCTGGCGTGCCCATGATGGCGACGACCTCAAGGTAAATATCCGGTGCGTAGCGTTGGTTTAAGCGCAGCTCGGCTTTGCAATAGATATGGCGCTTTTCAAGTGTGCCATAGTCAAGAAAGGGGAGTGTAATTGGCTTCTTGATTTTGTAAACAAATTCGCCAGCGATAAGTAGCCACGAGATGTGAGTAGTTACCAGTTCGACGTGCTGTGTTGGATGTGGATAGCGCTTCGGCTCAAGCAAGGCTTTAATTAACGGTGGTAACAACTCGTTGCGCATAAGTTTACCTAGTGACCAGCCAAATGGCTCGTTGAATTAAGTGGCGGCAATCTGGATAGTAGGCAGATTAAAAAGCTTGTTGCGTTTGCACCACTTCGCAAAAATCAATATCAAATAGGAGACAGGCAATATTTTTCATCATAACTTAAGCTAAAGATTCGGGTACTGCTCCAAATTTTTATTTTCTTTAGGTAGTTCATAAGGGTCTGCAACATAAGCAGGCCCTTTCATAATGATGACTACAATACAGCCAATGGCTACGGCACCTACAAAGAACCAGATACTAAATAGTAATCCTAGGCATTGATAAATGATTTTCAACTGTTCAGGGTTTAGTATGACGTTACCTAAATAGAGCTCGAGCATGAAGGAGCATGGGATTGCGCTACCAATAGCGAATATCCATGGTATCTTTTTTAATAAAACCCATTCAAGCCCTGAGGGTGTTTTAGTAAAGCCTGGTAGTTTGTTAAAGTAATCCATTATCCAGCTTCGAATCAGATTTTATAACATTAGTTCAATATAAGCTTTCCCAGAATTTCCACCAGATTCGTTCGTCGGTGGGTACGCCTTTACCTAACATGGCGCTATCGGGATAGTTGGTTTTAAGAATACGCATAGTGTCGTTTTTGAGGTCGTCCATACTCATTAAATCATAAGCGCTAATCATAATAACTAAGGCTTCCTCAATACTTGGTGATTGTGGGTAGAATTCCAGCACATATTTGGTACGGTTAATTGCGGCCACGTAAGCTTGGCGCTTCATGTAATAACGGGCTACATGTAGCTCATGATCTGCAAGACTGTTGACTAAATACATCATGCGTTGCGTGGCATCTTTTACGTAGCGACTTTTTGGATATTTAGTGACTAACTCTTTGAAGGTGGCAAAAGAATCACGTAATGAACGTGGGTCGCGATCACTGATTTGTTGGGCAGAGAGTTTTTCAATGACACCACGCTCATTAAATACAGACAGACCTTTTAAGTAATAAGCATAATCTACGTTGGGGTGATTGGGGTGTAATTTAATAAAACGGTCTGCGGCGGCAACAGCTAACACCGGATCTTGTTTTTTGTAGTGTGCGTATGCAGTTTCAAGCTGTGCCTGAGTTGCAAAGCGCCCATGGGGGTAACGTGATTCTAACTTTTGAAAATAGACGATGGCCTTATTGTAGTCTTTATCAACCATTTTTGCCGCACCTTCTTGGTAGATACGTTCTGCTGTCCAGCCTTTGGTATCGTCCAACTCTGTTGGGTCACCAAAAATAGCGCAACCATTGAGTAACAAGGTAAATGCCAAAATTAAGATATACTTCATGCTAAACCACCTTTAAAAATTACGGGTACCGCTATTAACTCAACTTTTGTTGCCATACTTCATTGCTCACAAAAAAATTATTCCTTACATATCACTTAAATATGCCGCGTTATAATTTTCCATTTTCGTCTTGCCCTACTTATCGTACCACTGTTCTGGCTTTAGCCAGTTTGTAGCGGTGGTGGTACCAAGAACTGGTAAAAACTTGAATTTATAGCAACATCCTCACTGCTAATTATAACCGATGACAGACACTACTCAACACTCTCTTACTATCCCTCACGATTTAGGTGGATTACGCCTTGACGTTGCTTTGCAGCGCTTATTGCCCGAACATTCACGCTCGCGTTTGCAAGCTTGGATTAAAGCGGGATTAGTCACGGTGGATACTCAAGCTAGCACGGCTAAAACCAAAGTTTGGGGCGGGGAGACTGTGGTTGTTCATGTGCAGGCCAAGCCTGAGGTGCACGCCTTTGTTGCGCAAAATATACCACTTGATATAGTTTATGAAGATGACCATATTTTGGTGGTTAACAAACCGGCTGGCATGGTGGTGCATCCTGCGGCGGGCAATTGGGACGGCACTTTACTTAATGCGTTGTTATTTCATGCGCCACAGTTACACGATGTACCACGTGCGGGTATCGTGCATCGTTTGGATAAAGAAACCAGTGGCTTGTTAGTGGTAGCTAAAACTTTAAGTGCACAAACTAACTTAGTACGGCAATTACAAGCGCGTACTGTAAAGCGTGAGTACCGCGCAATCGTATGGGGGCAATTATGGCGTAACGGGTTGGTCGATCAACCCATCGGGCGCGACCCTAGATCGCGTACTAAAATGGCGATTAACCGCATGGGTAAGCCCGCAGTGACGCGCTACGAGATATTAGAGCGTTTTTCTGTGCAGACTTACTTGCGTTGCAATTTAGAAACGGGACGTACACATCAAATTCGCGTGCATATGCAGTATTTAAAAGCGCCATTAGTGGGTGACCCAGTATATGGCTTTCGAGGCATTGTGCCCATTCGCGCCATGACACAAACACTGCGTGATGAGGTTACTAAGTTTAATCGCCAAGCGTTACATGCAATTAAGTTAGGCTTGGTCCATCCTGAAACTAATGAATTTATAGAATGGCAGATTGAGCTGGCGGACGACATGAAAGTCTTGCTGGAAGCTATGCGCCATGAAGACGCGCAAGATGATGAAGAGGGTTTTGAACTGAGCTTTGGCGGTTTGCAAACTGAGCCGTATCTGTCTGATGAAGATTACGAAGATGACGATGAAGATGGTGAGTTTTACGACGACGAAGATGATTTGCATTTAGAAGAAGACGCTTAAATTGTGATAAATGCGACTAATGCACAGTCGATTGATTTGATAAGCCCTAACTGGCCTGCGCCAGCGAATGTAAGCGCATTGCAGACTACGCGAACAGGTGGCGTTAGCCATGCACCTTTCGCTAGTTTAAACTTGGGTGCACATGTGGGTGATGATGCGATTGCAGTCGCAAAAAATCGTCAGTTGCTTAGCCACTATTTGCCAAGTGAGCCAGTATGGGTTAATCAAGTACATGGTGTAGAAGTTATTGATGCCGCTACCAGTAACCACCTGCAAAATGCAGACGCTTCTTTCACCACTAAAGCCAATGTCGTTTGTGTGACCATGACAGCAGATTGTTTACCGCTATTGTTATGTGATAAAAGTGGCACGGTTGTGGCTGCAGTTCACGCTGGCTGGCGCGGTCTGTGCGATGGCGTGATTGAAGCTGCCATACATAAAATGCATGTGCCTCCGACTGAAATTCTAGTTTGGCTAGGTCCTGCAATCGGACCGAATGCATTCGAAGTGGGTGATGATGTGCGCGAGCAATTTATAGAAAAAGACAGCCAAGCCACATTAGCATTTAAACCGTTTGATAATAAAGCTGATGGCAAGTGGCTGTGCAATATGTATTTACTTGCCAAGCAGCGTTTAAATAAGCTGGAAGTGACGCAAATTTACGGAGCGAGTGAACACGAATCTGATGATAAAAATCACAGTGAAAATTTCTGCACTTATACTGATGAGGCTCGCTTCTTTTCATTCAGGCGCGACAATATCACTGGGCGTATGGCGAGTTTGATTTGGCTGGATTCAAATTGATGAGATGATGAAGGTACTGTCGAGTCGTTAAGGATTGGGGCTTCGCGTCTATTGTTAAGTTAGATGATGTTTTATCAGTTAGCGCGTAAAACCTCGTCCTTTACCAGTTCTTGGCATCAAGCTCCCTATGCGCTATACCTCGCGTCCTTATGGATTATCTGGGATAATGGCGGCATTCCTCAATTGTTGAACCCCCAATGTTAATTCCTGATTTTTCCGTTTTAGTTTGGATTATTGTATTCAGCCTCTTTGGCGGAGCACTTAGTGTTTCATTGGCGGGATTGTTCGCATTAAATCTGCGTACAGCGTGGGTTCCCATGTTGGTAAGTTATGCCATTGGCGCAATGTTGGGGGCGGTGTTTCTGGAAATTTTGCCGCATGCGTTTAAAGAGGCGAGTAGCGTAGAAAGTATCTCTGCGACTTTGCTATTGGGTTTGTTACTATTCTTTGTGTTAGAAAAACTGGTGATTTGGCGACATTGTCATGGTGACCATTGTGAAGTCCACGCGATTCATAATGAACAAAACTGCCCTGAAACACATGCCCAACAAGGAGTCGCCACTAAGTACAAAGCAGTGACTACGCACGCACCTTCTATTGTGCACAGTCATGCACATAGCCATCATGATAGCGGCCGTAGCGGCATGATGATTATGGTAGGCGATACCTTTCATAACTTTGTGGATGGTATTTTAATTGCAGCCGCATTTTTGGTCGATGTGAAGCTTGGCATGGTGACCGCCTTAGCGATCATTTCACATGAAATACCACAAGAAGTCGGGGACTTTTTAATTCTACTGCATTCAGGATATACGAAAAAACAAGCGTTTATTTTTAACTTGGTTTCAAGTTTGGCAACCTTGGTCGGTGGACTAATTGCCTATTTTGCACTGCAATATGTGATGAGTTGGATCCCGTATATTTTAGGCTTGGCTGCGGCAAGTATGCTGTATGTGGCAGTGGCAGACTTAATACCTGGCCTACATAAGCGTACTGAATTAAAGGCAACACTGAGTCAGGTATTGCTCATTAGCTTGGGTGTGAGCAGTATTTGGGTAATACATCATCTGATTGAGTAAGTAAGTGATCACGTTTATCTGCGCTCATCGGTTGTTATGATTAATGTTTATTAGCATCTATCCGTATTTAATGATGGAAAATTATTTTTTTAAGGTTTTATAGCATTTATGACTACTACAGCTAAAAGTACTGCACCTAAAGTTGGTTTCGTTTCTCTGGGTTGCCCTAAAGCGGGTTCAGATGCTGAGCGCATTCTCACTCAGTTGCGTGCCGAAGGCTATGAGATTTCAGCTAGTTATGAGGATGCCGATTTAGTGGTGGTAAACACCTGCGGCTTTATTGATAGTGCAGTAGAAGAGTCGCTTGATGCGATTGGCGAAGCTATCAATAAAAACGGCAAAGTGATTGTGACTGGCTGTTTGGGGGCGAAAAAAGGTGTGGTAGAAGCTGCACACCCAAGTGTCTTAGCTGTGACAGGCCCGCATGCCCTAGAAGAGGTAATGACCGCTGTGCACGCCAATTTACCTAAACTGCATGAGCCCTTTATTGACTTGGTGCCACCACAAGGCATTAGGCTAACGCCTAGCCATTACGCGTACTTAAAAATTTCAGAAGGTTGTAACCACCGCTGTAGTTTTTGTATTATTCCAAGCATGCGCGGTGATTTGGTCAGCCGCCCGATTGGCGAAGTTTTAAATGAAGCTGAAAATCTGGTTAATGCAGGTGTGTCTGAAATTTTAGTCATCTCTCAAGACACCTCAGCTTATGGGGTTGACGTAAAATACCGCAGCGGATTTTGGAATGGTCGCCCAGTTAAAACGCGCATGACCGAACTAAGTCAAAGTTTGAGTGAGCTAGGCGTGTGGGTGCGTTTACATTATGTGTATCCGTATCCGCATGTGGATGAAGTGATTCCATTGATGGCCGAGGGCTTGATTCTGCCGTATCTGGATGTGCCGTTTCAGCATGCCAGCCCACGTATTTTAAAAGCCATGAAGCGCCCCGCACATGCCGAGAACAATTTAGCACGCATTAAATCCTGGCGCGAAATTTGCCCGGATATTACCGTGCGTAGTACATTCATCGCAGGTTTTCCAGGTGAAACAGAAGATGACTTTAAAATGCTGCTCGACTTTTTAGAAGAAGCACAGCTCGATAGAGTCGGCTGTTTTTCTTATTCAGCCGTAGATGGTGCAAAAGCCAATGAACTGCCCAATCATGTACCAGAGGAAGTTAAGCAAGAACGTTTAAGCCGCTTTATGGAAGTGCAAGAGCGCATTAGCGCGGCAAAGTTACACGGTAAAATTGGAAGCATACAGACTGTGCTGGTAGATGAAGTTGTGACTGATGTTGAAGGTAATATAGAAGCGATAGGCCGTACTAAAGCAGATGCTCCTGAGATTGATGGTGTTGTCTATATGGAGGATGCAGAAGGTTTAAGTCCAGGTGACTTTGTAGAAGTTGAGATTTATAGCGCTGACGGGCATGATCTACGAGGTGGGCCGCCAAGAAGGTAAGTGCTGGGGATAGCGCGTTCGTGTTTAGGCGATCCAGTATAGTTAGATTGATTTTTGGAATTGATACACCTTGAAAAATAAAACGATAGCTATTCTGGAAAATCGGGCAGGGGAACAGCTTGCTGATTTAGTCAGAAAGTATGGTGGTACGCCTTTTTCTGCACCGGCACTGGCGGAAATTCCCGATATTGATCCCGTACTGATTGCGCAGTTGCTCAAAGACTGGCAGTCAAACATACCCGATGTTTTTATCTTTCAGACCGGTGTAGGCGTCAAAGCTATGTTTGCAACGACTGATGCCTTGGGCATGACTGAGCAGTTGTTGCAAACGCTGGCATCCTCTGTGGTTGCGGTGCGCGGTACCAAGCCCACGGCAGCATTACGCTCACGCAAGGTGCGTATTGATTTACTTGCAAGTGAACCTTACACAACAACTGAAGTGTTAATTACCCTCGATACACTTTTGCTCACCGGTAAACACGTGGTGGTGCAGCGTTACGGTGATACTAATTGGGAGCTACAGCGTGCGCTTGAAGCAAGAGGCGCACATGTGACAGAAATTACAACCTATCGCTGGAGCCTGCCAGAAAATACCAAGCCGATGATTGACCTGATGGACGCACTGGATGCAGATGCGATTGATGTGGTGTGTTTTACCAGTGCATCCCAAGTGAATAATCTATTTACTGTCGCTCAGCAACTTGGCCGTAAAGAGGCGCTACAAGCAGGCTTGAATAGAAGTCTTGTTGCCTCTATTGGTCCTGTATGCACAATGGCACTCACCAAGGTTGGTGTTGGGGTAGATATTGAACCAAGCCCGCCTAAACTAGGCCCGTTTATCGATGCCATTAACAATAATTTATCATCATCAGTTTCGGCTATTGAGTAGCGCTGCATTTAAAAAACCAAAAGTACCGTATTTTGTGATGGCCTCATTACAACAGCGCAGAAATTAAGTTTCCGAAAGTATACGCTTGCTAAGCAGAGCTTTTGACTCACCTCTTTAGTTAATCAAATAGCTGAGCATCCAATCATCAGTCATAACCCCGACATTCAATCATCTATCTATGAGTCAACTACAGTGATGAACAAGATCATTGAGCGTGAATTAAAACGTGCTCGCCTGCTCTGTGATGTTCGTCCAGGTCGCCAAGTAGATTTGAAAGTTGGCATCGCAGAGTTGATCAATACGTTAAGGCAGATCTACGCATCAAAGGGTGTCAACATTACTTCAGAAGTCGCTTTAAACGCTCAGTTTTTTGGAGACAAAGAAGACTTGATGGAAATGCTAGGAAACCTACTGGATAATGCCTGCAAATGGTCTCGAAATCGCGTCTCACTAACGGTGATGAATGGTGAAGGTGTTTCCTTTATCATCGAAGATGATGGAGATGGTGCATCGGTGGTTGACTTAAATATGCTCACACGACGTGGATTTAGGGCAGATGAATCGCAACCTGGCAGCGGACTGGGGCTGGCTATCGTGAATGACATTGTGGAAAGTTATAACGGAACCCTTAATTTCAGCAGATCTGCAGCAATGGGCGGGCTACGTGTGGAAATTAAGCTTAATCAATTCAAGAAAAAAACCACATAAAATTAAAGGGTACCTAATTCTAGATACCCTTTTAATTATTTGGACATGATTAAAACCAGTCTCGCTTTATGCTGCCGACCTTGCCAGTCTTAGCGTCAATAACAACGTCCCATTCTTTGCCATCGGCATCTATAATTTCAAACTCGTAATCCCATCCTTTCGAAAACTTACGGCTTTCTAAATCTGCATCTTTAACCACGCCAGGCTTTGAAGCAAGCGCCTTAGCTTTTGCTTCATCTAATGAAATTAGACCAAACTGCTTAGAGATTGCTTCCATTTCTTGCAAATCGTCATCATCGGCTACTGCATTAGTCGATAAGATTCCCAGCATCAATATTGTTGCGGCACTAGTTTTATAAATTGAATTTTTCATTAGATCACTCCTTTACTGTTTAAAGTAAGCCTAATTTACATTCTCAACCTTAAAGCAAGCTGAATACTGTGAAAACAGATCAAGTTAACCTCTGTTTTTAGCAAGCTACAGAAGTGAGCCGCAATTTACGTCATGCTTATCGACCGCAATGGTTATTTTCTGCGTAGATTGATGTGTGTTTTAATCAAATCAAACGCTTGATGTCGAAACTTACTGCCATCTGCGTCTTTTATCCACATGTGAAGTAACCCTCCAAAAAACAAGTGGGTATCAAGTGCTAATGCGCGTGGAGATAAAGTACTGGCTAATAGATTTTGCGTTTGTGCCCGTTGGTAGGCAATTTCAATTTTTTCGATAAGACTTGAGCAGTTATTGAGAATTTGATGTAGCACCATAGCAAATTCACCTACATATTCACATTTAATCATCATGATTTCGTAAATTTCACGCATTTCAATGTTTTCATTTAACTCACTGATGGTGTGGGAAAGGCTTTTTTCGATTTGCGTGAGCGGATTTTCTGTACTATCTATGGCTAGACCTAATGTGTCATCCATCTGGTCAATTAATGGTAAAAACACTTGCTCACGCATGGCATGAAAAATATCAGTTTTATTTTTAAAATGCCAATAAATGGCCCCGCGTGTCACATTGGCTTCAGTTGCAATATGTTCCAAGGTGGATTTACTCACACCACGTTCTAAAAAAACGGCACGCGCGGCATCCAGAATACGTCGGCGCGTGAGCTCTGCATCTTCTTTGGTTTTTCTTACCATGTGATGATCCTTACCTTGGTTCTTAAAAAATGATTAAAATAAACATTTACATACAAGCTTGATTGTATATAATATACATACAAGCGTGTATGTAAGCAAGCTATTTTTTAGATTTTGTGCGTAAAAGTTACATTGTAATTAGTGGGTTATCTAAAAATAAGTAAATAAGAATCAAGCATAAAACATGGAGTTATCAATGGACGTTAAAACAAGCAAGCAGCAGCCGCAACAAAGTCAGGTGCAGGTACTGGATGCTAAAGTAGCCAAAATGGCATTAAGTAGCATGTTAGTGAGCGTTACATTGATGGCATGCATTATGTTAACCGGTTGTGATAAAAAACCGGATTTAGCTCAAGCAGGTGGGCAAATGCCAGCCATGCCGGTGAGTGTCATTACATTGGCGCCAACAACTGTGCCGATTAGTGCTGAGGCGGTTGCACAGACCGAGGGTGCAAAAGAGGTGGAAATACGTCCGCGTGTGGGTGGTATTTTACTTAAAAAATTATTTGAAGAAGGCTCGGCTATCAAGGTAGGGCAGGCCATGTTTTTAATTGACCCCGTGCCATTTCAAATTACACTTTCAAGTGCAAAAGCGCAATTAGCACAACAAAAAGCGCGCGTTGAGCAAACACAGCGCGAGGCAGTGCGTTTACAAAGTTTATTGGTAACACAGTCTATTAGCCAGCGTGAAGCGGATAACGCGGCTTCAGATAATGCATTGGCACGTGCTGCTTTGGCACAGTTTGAGGCCAGTGTGCGTGAAGCTGAACTAAACTTATCATATACCACGGTGACCTCGCCCTTATCAGGTATTGCGGGTCGTTTTGAATTTTCTGAAGGGGCGTTGGTTAACGCCAATACCAGTTTGTTGACTAAAGTGAGCCAAATTTCTCCAATTTGGGTACGTTTTAGTTTGTCAGATAATGAGTTATCACAAATTGGCGGGTATCTGAGTTTAACCAAAGTAAAAGAAGTTCAGTTGATACTGCCGAATGGTGAAGAGTACTCTAAAAAGGGGCAGTTGAATTTTGCGGCGAGTGGTATAGACCCAGCCTTGGGTACGCAACAATTGCGCGCTACTTTTGACAATGCTGATAAGCGCTTATTGCCAGGCCAATTTGTACGTGTACGTGTGATTACCGGACAAAAAGAGGGCGTATTTGTGGTGCCTCAAACTGCGGTGATGACTAATGATCAAGGCAAATTTGTTTATGTGGCGAATGATAAGAATGAGGCTAGCATTAAACCGATTGTGGCCGGTAATTGGGTGGGTAAGGATTGGGTGGTATTGAGTGGTCTAGAAGCTGGCGATAAAGTCATGGTGGATAATTTAATCAAAATACGTCCAGGTGCAATTGTTTCGCCGCACCCAGTGGGTGAGATGCCTGCGCCTGCAAGCGCTATTCCTAATCAATCTGCCAATTAAGTCTGTGGCTAATAGTTCTAATAGTTAATCATAAGACTTAAAGCGAGAAATAATATGAGTAAGTTTTTTATCACGCGGCCAATTTTTGCCAGTGTATTGTCTATTATCATCGTGCTGGCAGGTTTGGCCGCCACCATGAAGCTGCCGATTGCACAATATCCGCAGATTGCGCCTCCCACCGTTTTAATTTCAGCAACTTACCCAGGAGCAAGTGCTGATACCCTCTCAAAAACCGTTGCGGCACCTATTGAGGAGCAGTTAAGTGGTGTTGAAGGGTTGCTTTACTATAATTCAAGCGCCGACTCTAGCGGTAGCTTAACTATTACCGCAACTTTTGAAATTGGCACAGATGTAAATCAGGCGACATTTAATGTGAGTAATCGCGTCAATATTGCCCTGCCGCGCTTGCCTGATGAGGTTCGCCGTACTGGCATCGTAGTACAGAAGCGTTCTAACGACATTTTACTTGTAGTGATGTTGACCGATAAACAGAAAAAATATGATCCGCTATTTTTAAGTAATTACGGTACGTTAAATGTGCTGGATGAATTAAAGCGTATTAAAGGTGTGGGTGACGCAATTATTTTTGGCGCACAGGATTATTCAATGCGTATTTGGTTGCGTCCAGACCGTATGGCGCAGCTGGGTGTGAGTACTACGGATATAGCCAATGCTATTCGTGCACAAAATGCACAATATGCGGCTGGCAAAATAGGACAGGAACCATCACCGTCTGATCAGCAGTTGGTATATACCGTTACGGCAAAGGGCCGTCTCATTGACCCGGCTGAGTTCGGTAATATTATTATTCGTGCAGATGGCCCACGCGGCATCCTTTATTTAAAAGACGTAGCGCGTATAGAGTTAGGCTCGCAAAGCTATAATGTGCGAGCTTACTTAGATGGCACACCAGGTGTCGGCATCCCAATCTTTTTACAAACTGGTGCAAATGCGCTTGATACGGCAACTGCGGTTAAAATAAAAATGGATGAGTTGAAACAACGATTTCCTGCCGGTGTAGATTGGGAAACCCCATACGATACCAGCGATTTTGTTAAAGCCTCGATAGGTGAAGTGTTAAAAACGCTCGCCGAAGCCATGGTGTTGGTAGTGCTTGTGGTGTTTTTGTTTCTGCAAAGTTGGCGCGCAACCTTAATCCCGATTATTGCAGTGCCGATTTCACTCATTGGCACCTTTGCAGGGCTATGGCTATTTGGCTTTTCGATCAATACGCTAACCTTATTTGCGATGGTGCTTTCTATCGGCATTGTGGTGGATGATGCCATTGTGGTGTTAGAGAATGTCGAGCGTTTGATGACGGAAGAGAAGTTATCGCCGATTAAAGCGGCGGTTAAGTCTATGGAGCAAGTATCTGCTGCCGTGGTAGCGATTGTATTGGTATTAATTGCAGTATTTATCCCCGTGGCTTTTCTAGGCGGTATTGCGGGTGAAATGTATCGTCAGTTTGCAGTGACTGTGGCGGTAGCGGTGGTGATTTCCGGCGTTGTGGCGTTAACTTTAACGCCGGCTTTATGTGCAGTTCTATTGAAGCCAACCCATACTAAATCTGCATTCTTTAATGGGTTTAATCGTGGTTTTGGGCGCTTCACACATTTTTATACATCGGCTGTGAATTTTACGCTGCACCACAAAGTAATCGGTACGCTGGTTTTTGTGGCAGTTATTGGTTTGGTAGCCGTATTGCTTAAGGTTATCCCCAGTAGCTTTGTACCTGCAGAAGATCAAGGCTATGTGATTTCTGCAATCATTATGCCTGATGGCGCTACCTTGGCGCGAACTAGCAAGACGACAGAAAGTGTGCGCGCCGCCATTGCAGAAGATCCTGCGGTGGCGCACCAGTTTGCTGTGAATGGTTTTGATTTGATCGGAGGTGGCAATAAAACCAGCGCGGCCACCATGTTTGTGCGTATGAAAGACTGGGATGAGCGCAAGGCTACTGCAGATGATATGGTTAAAAAACTGTTTGGTATCGGCATGCAGCAACCTGACGGCATGGCCATCGCTTTCAACCCACCTGCCATACGTGGTTTAGGTAGTTCAGGTGGCTTTGAATTATACGTGCAGAGTCGTAGTGATTCTGATCCAGCCAAGTTGGCCGTGGCGGTGACTAACTTTATTGGTGCATTAAAGAGTGAGCCGCGCTTAGCCGAGCTTAATACGTTTTTTCGCCCAACAGTCCCGCAGTTGTACGTTGAAGTAGATGAAGCCAAGGCGATTTCGCTAGGCGTGCCTGTGGCAAGTATTTACGACACATTGCAAAGCACCATGGGCTCGCTTTATGTGAACGATTTTAATAAATCAGGCCGAACTTACCGCGTGCAATTACAAGCTGAAGCTGACTATCGGATGAAGGCTGAAGATTTAGGAAGAGTTTATGTGCGCGCAAATAGCGGGCAAATGATTCCGTTGTCGGCGCTTAGCAAGGTAAGCCATATTGTGGGCGCCGAGCAGTTAGAGCGCTATAACGGATTGCTGTCAGCAAAGGTGATGGGTAAGGGCGCCCTTGGTGTTAGCTCTGGCGATGCAATTAAAATGGTCGAGAAAATCGCCGCAGAAAATTTACCTGATGCTTATCAGGTTGCGTGGACTGGCCAGGCCTATCAAGAAAAACGCACCGGCTCGGCGGCCGTATTTGCATTTGGATTTGCCATTATTATGGTGTTTTTGATTTTGGCTGCGCAGTTTGAAACCTGGGCGTTACCACTGGCTGTGATTATGGCGGTGCCGTTTGCTCTTGCAGGTGCTTTGCTAGCGGTATTAGTGCGAGGCATGCCCAATGATATTTATTTTCAAATCGGGTTAATTACCTTGGTGGGCTTGGCCGCAAAAAATGCAATTTTAATTGTGGAGTTTGCGAGTCAAAAAATGGAGGAAGGTATGCCGATTGCCGAAGCCGCGCTTGAGGCGGCACGTATGCGTTTCAGACCCATTGTCATGACCTCTATGGCTTTTGTACTAGGCATTGTACCTTTGGTGATTGCAACGGGTGCAGGTGCGGCCGCGAGGCGTTCTATGGGTACTGGTGTGTTGGGCGGTATGTTGTTGGCTACTTTTGTGGCAACCATATTTATTCCCTTATTCTTTACTTGGTTGAGTGATAAAAATGTGCATAGAAAACATCATGAGATTCCAGCCGATGATGTTGATTTTGTTGTAGCAGCCAATGCAAAGGAAACACCATGATGCAAAACCTTCAAGCAAATACCATCAAGCCCATAGGTGTTTTAGTTGTAGCGCTATTTTTGTCAGGATGTCAGTCAATTTGGCCTGATTATTTACGTCCTAACGTTGATGTGCCTGCTACGTATGCTGAACCAAGTCAGCAGACTCAAGGCGGCAGCCATATTGCCAATAATTGGTGGGCACTGTATCAAGATCAAACCTTGAATGATTTGATGGTAAAAGCCTTGCAAAACAACACGGATATTAAGTTGGCGGTAGCACGTATTGAAGAAGCGGATGCGGTCATGCGTGAAGTCGGTGCTTTTTTACTGCCACAAATAGACTTGGATGCGGGCGCTAAACGTTCTCGCGTGTCAGAGGCTGGCGCTTTTCCAGTTTTTTTTGGTAATCCCCGTAACAATTTCAACTTACAGTTAGGCACAAGCTTTGAGATTGATTTTTGGGGCAAGTTAAGTCGTGCCAAAGAATCAGCACGCGCACAGGCATTGGCTAGTCGTTATGCAAAAGATACCGTCGCTTTATCATTAGCCGGGTTAGTCGCTACTAATTATCTGAACGTACGTAGTTTGGAATCACAGATTGTGATTGCTAATGATAATTTAAAAAGTCGCAATGCAAGCCTTGATTTAACTAAACGTCGATTAGAAGGCGGCGTTGCCTCTGCGCTAGATTTACATCAAGCAGAAGTGGCGAGTGCAAATTTAAGCGCACAACTGCCTGAATTAAATCGCTTAAAATCGTTAAGTTTGCATCAGCTGGCTGTGTTAACCGGTGATTTGTCTTTAGTCAACACTGGTTTTAAAGCGACAGTTACTGATATTAACGCTTTGCCAATTCCACCACGTCCACCAGCAGGGTTACCGTCGAGTTTGTTAGAGTCTAGGCCGGATGTTAAGCAGGCAGAGCAGAGTATGATTGCAGCAAACGCTAATATAGGCGTGGCTAAAGCGGCGTTGTATCCAAATATATCACTCACGGCCAGTTTGGGCGGCGAGAGTTTAGCGTTGAAGGATATATTAAAATCAGCAGCGCGCATTTGGTCGGGCGGTTTAAGTTTACATTTACCGATTTTTGATTCTGGCAAACTCGATGCAAAAGTGCGTCAAGCCAGCGCCAAACAGAAGCAAACCTTAGCTCAGTACGAGAGCACTATCCAGAATGCATTTAGAGAAGTTAACGACGCCTTGGTGAATTTACGCCAAAATACTGAACGTGAAGCGGCGCTGGCAAGAAGCACAGACGCGGCGAAAAAAGCGCTGGTAGTATCAAACAATCGTTATCAATCTGGATATTCTGCATACATCGATGTGCTCGATGCGCAACGTACTTATAACGATGCCGGGTTGGCATACGTGCAGAGCCGCCAGGCGCGGCTGATTGCGAGCGTGGACCTTTTTAAAGCGTTAGGCGGTGGTTGGCAAGCGGGTTTGTGAACCACCTGCTGACTTAGATGAAATGTCGCTGGTGAATGTTACGCGAACCCAATTGCCGTGGTGTTCATAGGATTTAATAAACCTGATTAAAACAGCTTCACCTAAAATATTTACTTTGAATATATCGTTTTTATTGTATTGAAGTTTAGGAATAATGAGCGTTTCTTGCTGAGAAATAGACTGCTCTTTGGGTAAATATAAACAAGTAAAATTGCTTGAGTCGTTACCAAAGCTGGTGTTCATAAAGTCAGACACGTCTCCAAACGTTGTTTGGGCAAAATAGTTGTCGGTGTTGTTAAAATTATCAGATGGTAGCGTTACCTTAGATGATTTAAGGTTTGTATTTTCAGCCTCTGCACAATAGGCAATATTGCTTAACAACTCAACGCCAATATGCAACTCATTGTTGGCAATCGGCCTGATATTTCGAATAATACCCACTTTGGTGCTATATCTTTGCTCTTTGTTAGCAACCCCAACCATCATGCCAAGGCTGACTTCTCCGGCATGCTTATTCACATTTAAACCTAATCCTTTTTTGCACTCATCAACTATAGTGGCATGGTCTGAGCTTAAATTCATATAAATGATATTAGGCTCACCCTTTGCCAAGCTATGCATAGCAAGGCGCTCATCCAGCGACTTATCGCCGTGATAAACTTTTTCTCCGCGCTGTGATTTGATGTTTTCGTATTGTTGAATTTGGTCACACACATCTTTGTAGCCATACGCAACGCTTACTGGCACCTTGGTTTTGCTACGATCATCGACTCTACGTTGACGTTTGTAATCCACACGCGACCATTCTGCATGCAGTATTTCAAACGTAGAAGATGCGTGTTTATTGCTAACAAACTCTTTCATCAATGGCTGTTTTGGTGAAATATTAAACTCAATCAATGACATGCATAATTCTATTTTTGAGTTAACGCTGTCAAAATCCCAATAGCGGTAAGTGCCGGCGGGCTTGAAATTTCTAAAGCGACATGCGGGTTTATTACTCGCAGTATCAACGTAAAATAAGTGTTGTTTTTCATCGTAAACTGAGTCGACGTTAATTTTAACGGTCCATGCCATTAACAACTGGCTGACTAATTCAATCTGTTGGCATTTCAAACTCAATCTTTCTAAAGTACCCAACATACAGGCGTGAATGTAAGCGCTGGATAGTGAAATAGGCTCCAGATCTGCGTAAGATTGTATTTTTGCGTTAAGCAGAGATCGTTGTTCAGCGACTTTATAAAGTTCAGACAATTGCAACCAAACATTGGCTGGCGAACTTTGGTAATTATAGTAGCGCCATTTAATCATCTGTGTCGCGTTGCGAAAAGCGCGTGCGAGCAAAATGTGTAGGCATGATTGATGGTCATGAGAGAAATGTTCTATTAGCGCAAAGTACGTGATAAATAACTGGCGATGGTATAAACACAAGGCATTTGAAATGCGCTCCTCAAGTTCAATATTCATATTTTCGATATTGAGAAAATGTGTTGTGATTCTTTCAACAATAATGTGCGTATTCTCGTCAACAGAAAATAAGGCAGTAAGGTTGGATTTATCCTGAAATATATTCTTTTTGAAATCTTCACTTATTTTTTTCGTAGAAAACTCAATGGCAGAAATGTCATCCATCCCCTTTAAGGCATTGACCCAAGCTAACGAAACAGGCACCGTTGATGTTAATGATCGCTTGAATAATTTTTTAAGCAGTTCCATTTAGGCTTTAATTCTTTTTTGTATAGGTAAACTTAGATAGGCAATTAACATGCCAAAAAAATTAAGCGTTATTACTGACTAATGTGTCAGGTTGGTTTTAGAATTTTTTAACACTTATTGCGCGGAAATCTTTGCCGTTTTAGAACTTCACTAGCTGAGCTAGATGAAAGTTCTTATCAGTTTTCCTGATACGGCGGAGATGAATAGCGCGGATGACGAAGTTATCCTTTGCTTACTGTAAATATAA
>JAUSAG010000013.1 GCA_030652995.1 Methylotenera sp. | reverse complement strand
TTCAACAGCGATCCAACTAGGCTTAAACCCTAAGGTTAACTGCGCCTGTATTACACTTCGCTCTTCAATACTTAATTGTTTGTAATTTCCCATACAACATTTTCCTTCGAAAAATGTTGCACTTCAAATTTGAGCGCGCCCCATATTAATTCAATTTAATTGCTGTTGGTGGGAAATATTTCAGTGGAAGTGCGATTATATTGCGTTTTTACATACATGGACGCCAACATTCACCAAGCTTTCATTTAATGATTTTGAGTCGGTAAAGATTCCAGCCATACATCCGGATTTTATTTGAAGCCTATTGTTAGTCGCCGCTATACAGCAGTATTTAAATGGTGCTCAGTTCAATCAGTTAAAAACTGCTTGAACTGAGATGTTCAGGGGCGACTATTTAAGTGTTTATTAACCGAAACACTACTTTGGCACTTAGATGCCGTCTTAGGAAGTGGGCGTCCATTCCATTAGCCTTGACCTATTAGAGACGTCCGATTAACTTTACCAAATAACTACAATATCCTGCAATGTTCAACTGGTCACCGACAGCAGTCGAGCTACTCTGTTGAAAAGCTCAAACTCGACGATAGACGTATGTTCTTTTTTTCTTTTTATGCCCATAGAACACTTTGTCTTGTTTAAATTGAGTTAAGTGCGATTGCAAGTAGGTCTCTTTAGCCACACTATCAGCTTTTAGATCAAGGTTAATCACCACAAACGCATACTGATTAACACGACCATCCTCAATACGCTCAACTAAATATTGCCACTCATCGTAATATCTATCTTCATAAGGTTTTCGTGCATAAAACCGTTGCCTCTCTGATGTATAAAGTACGGCTTGCTGTTTGCTATCAACTAGCGATTGTTGCACATATTCTACTGCGTTAATTTCATAGTGGTACCCATCACGTTTAGGTAGCACATTGCTAATCAAGCCCACTAATACCATAATTGCACAGACCACCAGCACTGCTCTATTGCTAAATTTAGCATGTTTCCACTGCTGCAAATGCACTTCTGCAACAATGCTCGCAACAGCAATAAGTACAAATCCAAATAGCACTACATAGCGTCCAGATAGGAGATTCACTTTCAATATAATCAAGCATGCAATCACCCAAGTAATCACCGCAAACACACTCAACACCTTGAATGTATCTTTATCCAGCGCATCTCGTGATTGATGCGCATTGGATAATGCAAGAATTGCTGGTGACCAACCCGCAACAAAGAAACATTTAATGATGCTGATACTAAAAAGTGAAAGTAAAAAAGTAAACCAAGCAAATTCCTTAAATGGCTCACCAATCACTTGATCGCGCATAATATCCACGCGGTTTATCAAATTTTGTTTGATATTTTGTTCAATATCAGAAAAACCGGTGAATAACTCTTTTAACCGTCCAAATGCATCTATATTAATGCTACTCGACATCAAAACTGCGAGCAGGGCTAAAATTCCCAGCAATATAAAAAATGAATAAGCATGTAAGAACAGAAGAATATTTTTACCGTCAGCTCTCGATTTAGGTAGCGTGAATAACGCTAAAGGAAGTGCAAGTATATATACAGCACCTTCAATACGAAACAACGTCGCAACCATCGCTAACACCTGCCATGCGAGCCCATTTTTAATAGCCCCGTGTTTATAAAACACGATCAATTGCCATATTGCCAATAACATAAACGCCCAATAACCTTGGTCGCGCGTGGACATAGGCATAATATCACCCGCAATATAGGTAGATCCGAACACCATCAAGGCAGCTAGCACTTGTGCCCGTTGATTACCACCAAACTGCGTAACGATTTTAATCAGCGCCCACAGGCTTGTTGCAAAGAAGGTAACACTCAGACATTGGGCACTAGCCTGTACAGATAAACCTGTCGCCATATGGACCAAAGCAATCAGGCTAGGATAGAAAGGCCATTTAAACATACTAGTAGCAGCTTGCCATTGCCCGTCGGCAATCAAACGTGCCATTTCAAAATATAAAAGGGCATCAGACGTTACCCAACCATGTTGCAGATAGATGATCCAACAAGAAATTAAAATCCCAACTGGTATGAGAAACCACTTAAAATAATCGCTAGAAGCTTTAATCGCGTTATCCATACAAAAAATCGACCCTAACTATTAAGTGCAAGAACCTAATTATCTAGCAATTTGAAAAAACATGGCCGAACTTTACCAAATAAACTTAAATATGGAAATTAAGATTTGAATAACGAACACGTATACATCAATGAAAAATTTTCTAGCTATCTAGACAATCATCAAGAAAGTTTTGATTTTTTTATGTCGCTAGATGGCAAAGAGTTCAGAAGTGTAAAGGAACGAAAAACGCTTCAAGTGAAAATAGGCAATAATTCTTTTTTTGTAAAAAAACACTTCAGAACAGGTTATCGAGAAATTTTAAAAAATATTTTTAACTTTAAACTACCAATCTTGGGTGCCAAAAATGAATCGATAGCAATTAAGAAGTTAGACGAAATTGGCATCCCTACAACTCCTTTAGTTGCTTATGGAGAAAAAGGCTGCAGTCCCGCAACAAAAGAGTCTTTCATCCTTACACTAGATCTTGGGGATATAATTTCGCTAGAAACTCTTTGCAAAGATTGGATTAATAGCCCACCAACTCTAAAATTTAAACGCGAACTTATTAATGCAGTTGCTGAACTCAGCGGCAGATTTCATAGTAACGGGCTTCATCATCGCGACTTTTACTTGTGCCATATCTGTTTAGATAGCAAGCTTCTAAAAAAAGGGGAGATTCATCTGTACTTAATAGACCTACATAGAGCTGGAGTTGCAAAATCCATTTCTGAAACACATCAATTAAAAGACTTGTCTGCATTGTACTTTTCGGCTATGCATATAGGACTGAGTCAAAGGGACATATTAAGATTTATCCTCAAATATCAAAAATACTTTCAACAAAATCGGCTAATCCCCAACAGTAGTTTTTTAAAAAGAGTTACTGCAAGAGCAATAAAGCTTGACGAGAAATATAAAAGAAAATACCTTCCTGCGGCTTGAAACAATAGTTAAATTTAATCGATTTTAATCAGAATTTATTCGGAAGCTTATGAGCATAGAGACAAAACCGCAAATATCAGTGATTATCGTTAACTTCAATACTGCTGACTATTTATTAGCATGCTTAAACTCACTGCAAAAACAAACACAGGTATTAATTGAAATTATCGTCGTTGATAATGCAAGTACGGATAATAGTATCGAAGTAATTGAGTCTTTTGCTCCATCAAATCTAAAGCTAATAAAAAGCATGGATAATCTAGGCTTCGGTAGAGCGAATAATCTAGCCGTAAAATATGCGAATGGGGATTATATTTTACTTCTAAATCCAGACACCAGTCTTGACTCCCCCCTTACGATATTTGATTTACTAAATCACTACCAAAGTAACAATTTTGGCTTTCTAGCGCCATTAATTAATGAACCTAGAAAAAACAAATTTGTATATCCAAAATATAAATACCCTGGTCAAAAATATGCAATTTTTACTAAATTCAATCAGTTGCCCGGAGAAATTGCTTGGGTGCTAGGCGCATGTATATTTATGACTAAGTCATTGTATAATGAACTTCAAGGTTTCGACCCTGATTTTTTCTTATATGGCGAGGACGTAGACATTTGTTTGAGAGCTAGAAAGCTTGGCTATAAAATTGGATTCAATCCCAATATCCAAATTACACATATAGGTGGTGCAAGCGAGTTTAAATCGGATAACCTTGATAAATGGATAAGAAAAAGAAAAGGTGCTTTTCTATTTCTTAAAAAGCATTATAGGAAATTTGATCTGCAACTAATCAGCACATTAAAAATAACAAGCGCAGTTATAAGAATAATTTTTTTAAAGATATGTTTAAGAATGTCAATTGGCAATAAAAACCAACTGGCTGGCAAAATAGACAGAGACAAAGCTACAATTATTAGCTTTAATATAAACAAATAGGTTAAATGATGACAACTAATCTGGAACAATCAAAATTATCTAGGCATTTAGATTTAGGTTGTGGATCAAATCCAAGAAATCCTTATTATGCCGATGAGGTGCATGTTGTCGATATTTATAAATCCCCATTACTTAATTCGGAAGTTATATTTAAGAATGCAAATCTAAGTTTAGAAAAGATTCCTTATGAAGATGATTATTTTGATTTCGTTTCTGCTTACGATTTTATTGAACATATTCCAAGAATATTAAACGAAAACAAAACTACAAGGTTTCCCTTTATTGATCTAATGAACGAGATACATAGAGTTCTTAAGCCGTCAGGTATTTTTTATGCCCAAACACCTGCATTCCCTAGTCCTGAAGCTTTCCAAGACCCTACTCATGTAAATTTCATCACTCAACGAACACACAAATATTTTTGCGGGAGCGCTCCTAGAGCAATGGTTTATGGGTTTGTTGGTAAATTTGAAGCTAGAACTGTTAGATGGATAAACGGAAACGACTTAATTGAAAACCAAAATACGTTAATTAGAATTAAAAATCACTTATTAAAAATCTTAGGTATTAGAAAAAATACCCACTTAATTTGGGAACTTAAATCAATCAAAAATTAATTTCTCATACCCATCTTATTAAAAATCCCATCCTTAAAACCCAAAGCTATAGCTTTTAATTTATTAATTTTTTGCTGTTCAAAAAGAATAACAATAAATGAAAAATAAAAAGATCTTTTTATAGCTTTAAATGCCCAAAAAAAAGGGACTTTAGATATATAGCTTCTATATTCTCTTAACATAACAAAATGATTTCTAGCAATATAGTATCTTCTATCGGCTGAGTGATTAGTGCTAACAAATTTATACTTATAAAATTTAAACACTAATGGACTACCTACAGCATGCTCCATTATTGGAATAGCTGTCTGATATATTGAGTATCCGTTTTTACGAAGCCTTAAACAAAATTCAGAATCAATGCAATCAATAAAATAGTCAGCTCGGAAAAGTCCGACTTTCTCAAAAATATCGAGTGACATTAATGATCCTGAAGTTATATTCGATTTTTTTTTGATATACGTTAACCCAAATGAGTTAATTTTATTTTTCTTATCCAAAGTCTTCTTATAAGACCCTCCTAAAAGCCCGATATTTTTATCATTTATACAATTAAATATAGAGCACATATTAGAAATTGAATCTGCGAAAATACGGCTATCTTGATCAAAAAAAATAACAAAAGCATATCCAAGTTTTTTTGCTTCTATTAAACCTTGATTCAACGCAAAACCTAACCCTAAGTTTTTCTTATTACTAATTAATAATAACTTTTCGGAATCAAAGCTATTTGCGATAAATTGTAAATCTTTTTTAAGAACTGAATTGTCAATAATTACTAACTTAGTTAGCTGCTTAGAAAGTATAGATAATCTTGAGATTAGACGTTGATCTGGTTCATAAGTAACTACGATACCACATATCATTTCTGGAGTAATTTGTTGAAATGAAGTATTCATTTATATTTTATTTACCGAGGTCACTAGAAAGAAAAAAACTTTCAGCATCGATCCCTCGCAATTTTCGCTTAATCCTTTTAGCGCCTTCTTTCATATTTTTTGCGCTGGTGCCAAGTTGATGGTTAAAAATCAACGTGGCGTGATTAAGGTGGTCAACATACATCCCTAAGCTAGTCGAATCTAAAAACAACATGTCGTAACCTGCAGGCACCATTTTCTCATGCATGACTTTACCCGCAGTGACATTACCATCTGAAAAGTTAGCATTTAACTCACAAATCACATCTGTACGATACATCGCACAATGGCTACGTAGGTAGTACTTAGTTTCATCTAAACGATTAGCGTTATAGCCTTGATAGCCAAACACATCATGCAAACATTTTTTCCATACTTGCTCAAAGCGGATTCCCCAACGTTGCAGGCAGTTTTTAGACTCTAACTTCCAAGAACCAACCCCTGCCAATTTTAGATTAACATTAAAAGGTTTCAATAGTACATCTAGCCAGTCTGCACGCTTCACAAAGGTATCTGTATGAATGGATTGCACATAAGGTGATTCACTTGCCAAGGCAAGATCCAGCGCCCGCGAGTGCGGCAAAGGCACCGTATCGGCCGCCTCAGGCATACGTTCTATTAGCTTAACCCAAGGCAGACTTCGCAAGTACTCAACGGATGCATCTTGCGAATTATTGTCGATGGCAATCACTTTAACTTGATCAAGATTTGTATATTTGCGTAATAAACGCATACAAATTTTTGTGATTTCTAGTGTTTTATAGTTGGGCACTAAAATGGTGACCAGTTTTGTTTGCGCGTTCATAAGGCGAGATTATAGGGGATTAAATGCTCATCCCAAAGCAATTGATGTTGTTAATTTAGCGATAACTTAAGCGCTAGTTAGCGACAAATGTCCAATAGTCCACATGACCCTAAGCAAATTAATTGAGCAAGCAAGAAACAGCCGGGGCCGTTACTAAATATTTGGTATAAAAAAATGGCTTAATCAAAAGGGAGATTGTATGCGGAAACAGCATCCATGCCGAGTCTGCTTGCTAAAACCTCCTACATTGGTGATGCCATTCACAATTTAGCGGTGATTACGGATATTCGCGTTTACCACCCAAACGCAACCTTTGATTAGCTGGTGGAAGAAAGCCTCAAAAACCAGCCATACACTAATTTTTAAGTTTTACTCTTGAAAAACCCTATACCTAACACCACGTAGGCATTACGTTATCGCTTATTACGAGCACTCAATTACTTTGCATTTACCATTCAGTTAGAGGAACACCATGCAACAAGATGATCAAACCCCTGAAATTCAGCCTGAAAACAACACGCCAGAAATTTCAGCAGAAGACAAAATCGCAACCTTAGAAGCACAATTGGCAGAGCAACAAGCCGCTGTGTTGTATACCAAAGCTGATGGCGAAAACATACGTCGTCGTGCAATGGATGATATTGAAAAAGCTCGGAAATTCGCTTTAGAAAAATTCTCAAATGAATTGCTGGCAGTTAAAGATAGTCTGGATGCTGCGTTAATCATTGAAGCGACAGACGTGCAAAGTTACAAAGATGGCGTTCAAATTACAGCCAACCAATTGAGCGCGGTATTTGATAAATTCAATATTGCAGAAATTAATCCTATCGGTGATAAGTTTGATCCAAATAAACATCAGGCAATCTCGATGCTAGAAAACAGTGGAGAACCTAACACCGTTACTCAAGTACTGCAAAAAGGCTACACACTCAATGACCGCGTATTACGCCCTGCATTGGTGATGGTAGCCAAATAATTTTTAGTATCAGATGAATGCGAATAAAACCAACCACTTGAATTATAAAATTTAACCTCCATATCGTTTGCAAGGTTAAAAGCATCAGCTTACCGCTGGTAAATAAAGCTAGCTGAATGCATTTGTTTTATCCGCGTTCAGCTGCATTTATCTGCGGCTAATTAAGAAATTTAGAAAAGGAAATTAAAATATGGGCAAAATTATTGGTATTGACTTAGGTACAACAAACTCTTGCGTAGCTGTGATGGAAGGCGGCAAGCCACGTGTAATTGAAAACTCTGAAGGTACACGCACTACGCCTTCGATCATCGCGTATCAAGAAGACGGCGAAATTTTAGCGGGCGCACCAGCTAAGCGCCAAGCAGTGACTAACCCAAAAAATACGCTTTACGCAGTTAAGCGCTTGATTGGTCGCCGCTTTGACGAAAAAGAAGTGCAAAAAGACATCGGCTTAATGCCTTACACCATTGCTAAAGCTGATAATGGCGATGCCTGGGTGGAAATACGCGGCGTTAAAATGGCGCCGCCACAAATTTCTGCTGAAGTTTTGCGCAAAATGAAAAAAACGGCCGAAGATTATTTGGGTGAAGAAGTCACCGAAGCAGTGATTACCGTGCCAGCTTACTTTAACGATAGTCAACGCCAAGCCACTAAAGATGCTGGCCGCATCGCTGGCTTAGATGTTAAACGTATTATTAACGAGCCTACAGCTGCGGCACTTGCTTTTGGTTTAGATAAACAAGAAGGTGACCGTAAAATTGCCGTGTATGACTTGGGCGGCGGTACTTTTGACGTTTCTATTATTGAGATTTCAAGCATTGATGGCGAGCATCAATTTGAAGTACTTTCAACCAATGGCGATACGTTCTTGGGTGGCGAAGATTTTGATAACCGCTTAATCGACTTTTTAGCTGATGAGTTCAAAAAAGACAACGGCGGTCTGGATTTACGCAATGATTTACTAGCAAAACAACGCTTAAAAGAAGCGGCTGAAAAAGCAAAAATCGAGTTGTCAGGCGCTACACAAACTGAAGTGAATTTGCCATATATTACGGCTGATGCAACAGGCCCTAAACACTTGGTGGTAAAAATCACACGTGCGAAATTAGAATCATTAGTTGAAGATTTAATTGAACGCACAATGGCACCATGCCGCATGGCGATTAAAGATGCGGGCGTTTCAATTGACGATATTACTGACGTGATTTTGGTCGGCGGTCAAAGCCGTATGCCAAAAGTGCAAGAGAAAGTGAAAGAAATCTTTGGCAAAGAACCACGTAAAGATGTCAACCCTGATGAAGCTGTAGCAGTAGGTGCTGCAATTCAGGGCGGTGTACTTAAAGGCGATGTTAAAGATGTATTGTTGCTGGATGTAACGCCACTTTCTTTAGGTATTGAAACTTTGGGCGGCGTGATGACTAAAGTCATCAAGAAAAACACCACGATTCCTACCAAGGCATCGCAAACGTTCTCAACCGCTGACGACAACCAAAATGCCGTGACCATTCAAGTGTTGCAAGGCGAACGTGAAAAGGCAGCGGCAAATAAATCATTAGGTCAATTTAATTTAAGCGATATTCCACCAGCACCACGTGGCATGCCGCAAATTGAAGTGACCTTTGATATTGATGCCAACGGCATTTTGCATGTTTCTGCCAAAGATAAAGCGACGGGTAAAGAAAATAAAATTACCATTAAAGCCAATAGCGGTTTATCTGAAGCTGAAATTCAGCAAATGGAAGAAGATGCCATTAAGTATGCGGATGAAGACAAGAAATACCGCGAACTTGTAGATGCGCGTAATGCCGCAGATGGCATGGTACATTCAGTGAAAAAATCACTGGCTGAACATGGCGACAAATTAGACTCCGCAGAAAAAGAAGCGATTGAAACCGCACTTAAAGGCGTAGAAGAAGTGTTGCAATCAGATGATAAAGACGCGATTGAAGCAAAAACTACAGCATTGACTGAAGCGTCACAAAAATTGGGCGAAAAAGTGTACGCAGCAGAGCAGGCAGAAGCTAATACACAAAGCGCGCAACCAAGCACTGAAAATGAAAAAACTGTGGATGGTGATGTAGTAGATGCTGAGTTTGAAGAAGTAAAGAAAGACTAAAAGGCAGTTGTTAGCATTGTAGTGGCTAGTCGTTAGCATCCAAATCAGGTGCTAACGACTTTTGCGCTAATAACTAAGGCCATAAACTGACGGCTTCCAACACATCAACTACCGACTAATGACTACCAACTAACGACTAAAATATGGCTACCAAAAGAGATTATTACGAAATTCTGGGCGTGAACAAGGATGCTTCTGAAGAAGACATTAAAAAGTCTTATCGCAAGTTAGCGATGAAGTATCACCCTGATCGCAACCCTGATAACCCGAAAGCTGAAGAACAGTTCAAAGAGGCGAAAGAAGCCTATGAAATGCTCTCCGATGATCAAAAGCGTGCCGCTTATGACCAGTATGGCCATGCTGGCGTAGAACAAGGTGCAGGCGCAGGTGGCTTTGGTGGCGCAGGTTTTGGTGATGCCTTCGGCGATATTTTCGGTGATATTTTTGGCGGTGGTGCACGCGGCCAACGTAGCAATGTGTATCGTGGTGCAGATTTACGCTACAACATGGAAATATCATTAGAAGACGCAGCAAAAGGCACTGAAACTAAAATTCGTATTCCTGTGCAGGCCAAGTGCGAGCCTTGCGGCGGCACGGGTGCAAAATCAGGCAAGGCGCCTGTGACCTGCACCACTTGTGGGGGTCATGGCCAAGTACGTATGCAACAAGGCTTTTTCTCTGTACAGCAAACTTGTCCTAAGTGCCACGGCACAGGCAAAATGATTAGAGACAACGACAAATGCGAAGCTTGCCACGGCGCGGGGCGTGTTAAACAAAATAAAACCTTATCGGTAAAAATTCCTGCCGGCGTGGATGAAGGCGATAGAATTCGCTTAAGTGGTGAAGGTGAAGCAGGCGTGAATGGTGGCCCAACTGGTGATCTATATGTGGTCGTACACCTCAAACAGCACGATATGTTCCAACGTGATGGTGGCAACCTGCATTGCGAAATGCCGATCAGCTTTAGCACCGCAGCACTGGGTGGCGAAATTGAGGTCCCTACGCTAGATGGTTCAGCTAAGATGAAAATTCCTGCTGAAACCCAAACAGGTGGCGTATTTAGGCTGCGCGGAAAAGGTATTAAACCACTACGTTCAAGCGAACATGGCGATTTAATGGTGCATGTAGTGGTTGAAACACCAGTAAAACTAACTACCCGCCAAAAAGAACTGTTACGTGAATTTGAAGAAAGCACGCAGGCTGATGCTGGGAAGCACAGCCCAAAAAACAAAAGTTGGGTGGATAAAGCTAAAGACTTTTTTGGATAGTTTTTAGTTTTTAGTTTTCATGCCCATTAACAATTCGCAGCAATTGTCCATTTAATTCACATGTAGGAGCGGTCAGTGACCACTCCTACACAGAATAGTGACCATTAAAATTGTTCACATTAGGCCAGCCTTAAAATAGTTCATAGGCATGTTAGTTTTTGACGTAGTTAAAATCAAAACCTTCATTAGCCAAGATTTTCTATTGGGAAAGTCTTGGCTAAACCCGTAGTGGCTGGATCAATGAGCCCTACAAAATGCTTATTTCAACACTTTGACCCCACAACTGGCAAATCACCTGCTTTGCATTATTAGCTTCACTATTCGTCCAAAATTGCACTTTATTTTTCCAGGACGGCTCTTGGGCAAGCTGTTTATTATCCGAAAGTAAATCAAGCGCTAATAAACACTGTTTTAAATGCTTAGCTACCGCCGCACCAGTATCAATGAGAGCGATCTCTGTTCCAACCGCTTGCTCTATCAAAGCCCGTACAAATGGATAATGGGTACAGCCCAGCACGATGGTATCTGCACCTGCATCCAGCAGTGGTTGGCAATACTGCTCAACTAAACTCAATGTATTTTTGGCAGTGATTTCACCACGTTCAATGCACTCTACCAGCCCCACACAAGCCTGCGTGACTACTTTAACATTGCGGCCGTAACTTTCGAGCAAGCCTGCAAATTGCGCACTTTTGAGCGTCCCCGTGGTCGCAAGCACACCGATGATGCCATTTTTAGAAGCTTCTGCCGCTGGCTTTACTGCGGGTTCCATGCCGATAATTGGCATATTATTCGGCAATGTGTATTTTGCACGCATAGCGTCAATTGCCGCTGCGGTAGCGGTATTACAGGCGACCACGATCGCCTTTGCATCTTTAGCGATTAAAAAATCTGCGATTGCAAAACAGCGTGCCTGGATTTCTGCTGGGGTTTTATTGCCATAAGGTGCGTATTTGCTATCCGCCACATACAACAATGGCTCAAATGGCAGCAAGGCATGAATGTGCTTCAACACAGAAATCCCGCCCACGCCTGAATCGAATACGGCAATTGGTCGATTCTTCATATCATGAATTGCGGATTGAGCAGTCATAGCAAGGTGGTCATCAGTTACAATACGCAAATTATAAAGGATTTAGTGATGGGTAACAGGCTAAGTAAAATTTACACGCGCACCGGAGACGATGGCACCACAGGGTTAGGTGACGGTAGCCGCATTAGCAAAGACAGTGTTCGTGTTGATGCAATGGGTGATGTGGATGAATTAAATTCAGTCATTGGTTTAATACTGACTGAGTCTATCCCTAGCAATTTAGAAGTGCTGCTCACAAAAATCCAGCATGACTTATTTAATCTAGGTGGCGAAATTTGTATTCCAGGGTATGTGATTTTGCAACAAGCGCGCATTGATGATTTAGAGCTTGCAATAGACACGCTGAATCACGAGTTAAAGCCTTTAAAAGAGTTTATTTTACCGGGCGGTACTAAAGCCGCAGCTTTTTGCCATCTTGCGCGCACCGTTTGCCGCCGTGCGGAACGTAAGCTGATTCAATTGCACCGCAATGAGAAAGTCACTGAAATTTCACTACAGTATTTAAACCGCCTGTCTGATTTACTATTTGTACTGTGCCGCACTATCAACAAAGAAGCTAACGTTAACGATGTCTTATGGAAAAATGAGCAGGTCTAAATTTAAGCTATAATTTCACCATGATAAGAAAACTATTCAACAAAATTTTTAAACCAAAACTCGCTAAAACCGAACATGCAAAGCCCGAACGCGATCAAGCAGAAACTTCAAAACCGCGGCACTCAAATCGCCCACTACTTAGCACAAAAAAATCCGCCAAAAGCAACAATAGTGATAAAGCTAATGCGATCATTATCCCCTACAAAAAACATCAGATAGACCGTAGCCTGTTAAGTAGCGCAGCACACAAGACGATTGAAGGCTTACAAAAAGCGGGCTTTGAAGCTTTTATTGTAGGTGGTGCCGTGCGTGATTTATTGCTCAAACGCATTCCTAAAGATTTTGATATTGCCACTGATGCCACCCCTGAAGAAGTCAACCGCGTATTTAGACGGTCGCGCATTATTGGTCGGCGTTTTCGCTTAGTGCATGTGTTATTTGGCGATGAAACAATTGAGGTTTCCACTTTCCGCGGCCATCATGAGTCACAAGGCGACGCACATACTAACGAGAGCGGCCGTATTATTCGCGATAATATTTTTGGTAGCCTAGAAGAAGACGCCACGCGGCGCGACTTTACTGCAAATGCTCTTTACTACAACCCAACCAGCCAAGAAGTACTCGACTTCCACCAAGGTTTTGTGGATATTCAAGCGGGTGTTTTGCGCATGATAGGCAAACCCGAAACCCGCTATGCAGAAGACCCTGTGCGTATGCTTCGCGTGGTGCGGTTATCTGCGAAACTTGGCCTTAAAATTGATGCCGAGACAATGGCGCCAATTGCCAAGATGGCAGACTTATTGCAAGACGTGCCTCCTAGTCGCTTGTTTGATGAAATGCTGAAGTTATTTCTATCAGGTCATGCCATTGAAAGCGTCAGCGCACTTCGTGAACAACATTTACACCATGGCTTGCTACCGATGCTAGATGTCGTATTAGAACAGCCCATGGGTGAGCGTTTTGTTATGCTAGCGCTACAAAATACAGATGATCGCATCGCTTCCGGCAAGTCTGCCAACCCCAGCTTTTTGTTTGCTACCTTACTCTGGCATGAAGTGTTAGCCGCTTGGGAAACTTACAAAGCTGAAGCACCCCCAATACCCGCGCTACACATGGCGATGAGTGAAGTGATTGCTACACAGGCTGAAAAATTAGCCATTCATAATCGCTACACCGCCACCATGAAAGAAATTTGGGGTATGCAACCGCGCTTTGAACAACGTGCTGGCAAGCGCCCGTTTGGTTTACTGACACACCCACGCTACCGTGCTGGCTATGACTTTTTATTACTACGTTGCGAGTCAGGTGAATTGCCTGCTGAACTAGGCGAGTGGTGGACAAACTTCGCTAATGCAGAAGGCGAAACACGTGCTGCCATGTTGCAAGCGGACACCGCACCTAAAAAACGTAGAAAAAGAAACCGTAAAAAAACCGGTGCTACGACAGAAGCATGATGAAACAGGCATTTGTTGCACTTGGGAGCAATTTAAAAAATCCGGTAGAACAAGTACAAAAAGCACTTATTGCTTTAAGTCACTTACCTCAAACACGGCTGGTTAAACAATCATCACTCTACAGAACAGCACCCATTGACTGTGTTGATGCTGCACCAGATTTTATTAACGCAGTAGCAGAAATTGAGACTACGCTATCACCACCAGTATTACTTAACGCCTTACATGAAATTGAAAATGTCGCAGGACGCGAGCGCCCTTATATCAACGCACCGCGTGTGCTAGATTGCGACTTACTGTTATACGACAATATCGTGCTAAATACAGCTAAGCTCACGTTGCCGCACCCGCGCATGCATACGCGCGGCTTTGTCTTACTACCACTATTTGAAATCGCACCGCATCTTATTTTGCCAAAGCATGGCAAAATAGCACCATTGATTACACCCGAGTTATCCTTGGGTATTAACAGATTTTCTTAACCTTAAAAAACATGAGCATTTTCAATAAATTCCCTTACATCGTGGTTGAAGGCCCCATTGGCAGTGGAAAGACTACGCTAGCAAAAATGCTGGCAGATAAATTTCCAGTGGATTATTTATCGGAAAAAGCTGAGTCCAACCCATTTTTACCGCGCTTTTATCAAGATGCGCAACGATACGGTTTACCGACACAGCTGTTCTTTTTATTTCAGCGTGCCAACCAAATTAAAGATATTAGTCAGCGCGACATGTTTGCCAAGCCCATTGTTGCAGACTTTTTTTTAGAAAAAGACCCGATATTTGCACGGCTGAATTTAGATGATGAAGAATATGCACTGTATCATCAAATCTACCAACATCTACAGTTAAAGGCGCCCAAACCTGATTTGGTGATTTACCTACAAACGCCTGTCGATGCGTTGGTAGAGCGTGTTGAGTCGCGTAATGTGAGCTACGAGCAGGATATTCCGCGTGAATATTTGGAGCGTTTAGCCAATGCTTACAGTGAGTTTTTTCATAACTACGATGCTTCGCCAGTACTTATTGTGAACAATGAAAAACTCAACATACTTAAAAATGATAGCTCACTAGATTTATTATTAAATCGCATTATGCAGATTAACGGTCAGCGCGAATTCTTTAATCCAAATTTTGAATAATTATTCACAAGTCGCCTGATACATGAAATTATCTAAAATCCAACAAATGGCAAATCGTGGCGAAAAAATTGCCATGCTGACTTGCTACGACGCGACTTTTGCAAAGTTAATGGAACAGGCCGGTGTGGATATTCTACTGGTGGGTGACTCACTCGGCATGGTACTACAAGGTGCAGAAAATACGCTCAATGTGAGCATGCACCACATGACTTATCACACTAAAAGTGTAGCTGCGGGCGCACCGAACACACTGATTATGGCCGACATGCCGGTAGGAAGTTACGAACACGATAACGAAGCTGCCTACAAAAACGCCGCCTGGTTAATTAAATCTGGTGCGCACATGGTGAAGTTTGAGGGCGGTGGTGACCGAATCAACACCGCTCGCTATTTGATTGAGCATGGCATTCCGGTTTGCGCTCACCTAGGGTTTACACCGCAATCGGTGAACCAACTTGGCGGTTATAAAATTCAAGGTAAAACAGAAGAGTCAGCCGAAAAGATTCTTAATGATGCAAAAGCCATGAGTGACGCCGGCGCCAGTTTTGTATTGCTGGAAATGGTGCCGGCAGCTCTGGCTAAAAAAATCACTGAAAGCATTAAAGTGCCCACCATCGGCATTGGTGCTGGGGTAGATTGTAGCGGACAAGTTTTAGTGATACAGGATTTACTAGGTATCTACACCGGGCCTGCTTCTAAAGCCTCTCACGAATTTAAAAGCCCACGATTTACTAAAAACTTTTTGCAAGAAACCAATAGCATTCAGCATGCGGTTAGTAACTATGTGCAAGCGGTGAAAAATAAAAGTTTTCCAGCGCCAGAGCACAGCTATTGAATTTGCCACAAAAAGCCCAATTTAGCAGTCAACCCATGCAAATTATCCACACCGTAAACGAATTAAGAAATACCCTTAAAGCCCAGTCTAGCATTGGCTTTGTGCCCACGATGGGCAATCTGCATGCGGGGCATATTCACTTGGTGAAAATTGCCAAACAACATGCCCAATGTGTCGTCGTGAGTATTTTTGTAAATCCGCTACAGTTTGGCGCCAATGAAGATTTAGCCAGCTATCCGCGCACTTTAGAGGCGGACTGCGAAAAACTGAAAATTGCAGGTGCAGATATTGTATTTGCACCATCAGTTGCAGAAGTATATGCAGATTTTGATGGCGACAATCTTAATCAAACCATGACCATTACGCCGCCACCGATGGCTAGTGAGCTTTGCGGCGCCTCGCGTCCCGGACACTTTAGTGGCGTAGCCACTGTAGTGATGAAATTATTTAATATCGTGCAGCCACAAGTTGCCGTATTTGGACAAAAAGATTTTCAGCAACTTTTTGTGATTAAACAACTCGTCAAACAATTTAATCTACTTATAACAATTATTGCAGGCAACACCGTGCGCGAACCAAGCGGCCTAGCAATGAGCTCCCGCAACGGCTATTTAACTTCAACACAAAAAATAGCAGCTGCACAACTACAGCTATGTTTGCAGCAAATTGTGAGCGCAATAAACCAAGGCAATACCGACTTTTCTGGCTTAGAGCAAACTGCAATACAAATGTTAAATGACAAAGGTTGGCTGGTTGATTATATTTCCGTGCGTTCAGCTAACACATTGGCGCTTGCCACGAAAGATGACTCAAACTTGGTGGTATTGGGCGCAGCTAAATTAGGTAACGTGCGCTTGATAGATAATATTGATTTTTGCGCTAAGTGATTGAAAAGACTATAATGCACTCCCCTTTTAAAAACGGTTAAGCACATGCAAAGAACCATGCTTAAATCTAAGTTGCACCGCGTTCACGTGACGCACTCTGAGCTTCACTATGAAGGTAGCTGTGCTATTGACGAAGAACTGCTCGAAGCTGCAAACATCCGCGAATATGAACAAATCAGTATTTATAATGTTACTAATGGCGAGCGTTTTACTACATACGCTATTCTTGCTGAGCGTCACTCTGGCATTATTTCCGTCAATGGTGCTGCTGCACACAAAGCAGACCCTAAAGATATTATTATTATTGCAAGTTATGCTATTTATCATGAAGATGAACTTACAAACTTTCAGCCACAACTCGTATATGTCGATCATCAAAACCGCATAAAATTTCAACGCAATGCCATTCCCGTACAGGCCGCTTAAATGACACTAGACTTAAACACAGCAAAATCAGACGCAGCATATTTAGAAGCCATGAAACTCGCAGTAGTAGATGCGATTGAAGACATTAAAGGTTTTGATATCAGCGTGATGGACGTGCGCAAACTCACCAGCATGACCAACTACATGATTGTGGCATCAGCTAACTCGAGCCGCCAAGCCAAGGCTGTAGCCGATAATGTACGTGAAAAACTTAAAGAAAAAGGCTATGCCATTCGCGGTACTGAAGGCGAAAAAGAAGGCGAATGGGTGTTAGTGGATTTAGATGACATTGTTGTTCACATCATGGTGCCAGCTACCCGCGCTTATTACAATCTTGAGCAATTATGGGGCGAGGCAGAAAGCCGTCGCGGACATATTAAAGCGGAATAATTCCGTTATCAATCAGTTTCAGGGCTAATGTTTGAAGCTCCGCATCATTTCTGTGGGTCATAAAATGCCAAGCTGGGTTGAAACAGCCTGCACAGAATACATCAAGCGCATGCCGCGCGAACTCAGTGTTGAAATCATTGAAATCAAACCAGACAAACGCGCAGACGGCAAAAATAGTGCCGTGGTACAAGAAGCAGAAGCCAAGCGAATTTTAGAAGCTGTAGGCCGTGATTATTTAATTGCCTGCGATGAGCGCGGGCAGGATGCCACTACCCTGCAACTTGCCGATAAGATGAAGTTTTGGCAAACCATCGGCCGCGATGTCAGCATTGTCATTGGCGGCGCAGATGGCCTGCACTCAAGCTTAAAACAGCAAGCCAACTGGCTGTGGGGCTTATCTAAACTAACCCTACCGCATGCATTTGTGCGAGTACTACTTTGCGAACAACTGTATCGTGCACATTCAGTGATTCAAAACCACCCATACCATCGAGAGTAACCATCCATGCCTTTTGGCATACTAAATGCATAGCATAGACATATGAGCAGTGAAATGCTTTATTTGTCGAATCTATGCACAACAATAATGCATTCGCCATCAATAAGCACATCTTTAGCAGTTTTTTGGGGCAACTTTATGGATAATCAATGTTTAGTTGTGCTGTCTAAGTTTTCTGTTACCGCGAGAAAAACAATTGGCGCAGTGAACCCGGCCAAGCTGGTTAGAGATAGCCAATATGCAGCTGAGGTATTCGAACAAGTGAATGAATTTGGCGACGAAGCACTTATTTTATTATCGTTAGATTTACAGCAGCTCCTCGGCTTACTTACACCAACCCCAGTTGAGGTAGCGCCAGTGACCCAAAAGAAATACATGTTTGGCGCTAGAAACTAAATTAAAGCTAGGCAAAATCTAGACTCCGCTGCAGGATAAAAGCATGCCCTTGAGCCAAGTGAGTTAAACTAAGCCCTTTTTTTTGATTAGCAACACTTGCCAGCGCTGCTGGCTTAGTGATGCTAATCAGTTTGTTCTGATTGGCCTTACAGCTCATGCAATATCAAAAATCCCTAGCATGGTTCCGTCGCGATTTACGCGATTTTGATCACGCAGCGCTTTACCATGCACTTAAACACTCAGCCCAAGTTTATTGCGCTTTTGTGTTTGATACTGACATTTTAGACAACCTCGCCAATAAAGCTGACCGCCGCGTAGAATTTATCTGGGAGAGCGTAAGAGAACTCAAAACCGCGCTACAAATCAAAGGCGGGGATTTAATCGTGCTGCATGGTAGAGCGGTTGATGAAATTCCAACCCTGGCAAATACGCTGCAAGTGCAAGCTGTATTTACCAATCATGATTATGAGCCCAGCGCTATTGCACGTGATACTCAGGTAGCGTCACAACTCCAAACTAGCAACATAGCCTTTCATCACTACAAAGATCAGGTAATCTTTGAAAAAGATGAAGTTTTAACCATGGCAGATAAGCCATATACCGTATTTACGCCCTATAAAAACAGGTGGCTTAACACCGTAAACGACTTTTACTTAAAAGCTTACACAGTCGATGCTTATCTGCACCATTTAGCCAAACCACAAACCAACAATTTAATCACCCTTGAAGCGCTTGGCTTTCAACGGACGAACTTATCAGACATGCGCCTACCCACAGGCATGAGCGGAGGCGCTGCATTATTTACAGATTTTGTAGCACGTATTCAGCGCTACAAAGAAGCGCGAGATTTTCCTGCAGTTAAAGGTGTTTCATATTTATCAGTGCACCTACGCTTTGGCACGGTTTCTATTCGCCATCTGGCACGCACCGCTTTACAAATAGGTGGTGCTGGTGCTGAAACTTGGGCTTCCGAGCTAATTTGGCGCGACTTTTACTTTCAAATATTGCATCATCATCCACAACTCGCTGTTGGCAAAGCCTTTAAGCAGGCGTTTGAGACATTACCATTTCCCAATAATCCAGACTATTTTCAGGCATGGTGCGATGGAAAAACTGGCTACCCACTAGTAGATGCCGCGATGCGCCAACTCAATAGCACTGGTTTTATGCATAACCGCTTACGCATGGTGGCAGCAAGTTTTTTAGTCAAAGATCTACTCATCGACTGGCGCTGGGGCGAGCGCTATTTTGCCGAAAAACTCATAGATTTTGACTTCAGCGCTAATAATGGAGGCTGGCAATGGGCGGCCTCTACCGGCTGCGACGCGCAACCTTGGTTTAGAATTTTCAACCCCATCACACAAAGTGAACGCTTTGATGCTAATGGTCGGTTTATCCGCAAATATGTCACAGAACTGGCCAACTGTAACGATAAAGAAATACATGCGCCATGGTTAATTGCGCCGTTACGCCAATCAGCCATTAACCTGTTTATTGGTCGTGACTATCCCAAGCCAATTGTCGATCATGCCGCACAGCGCTTAATGGCTTTGACCTTATATCAAATGAATGGTTAGAAAATTTAATTAAAATACGCAATCAATCAAGTTTATTTTTAATCAGCTTGAACCCACATTGTTTATTAGGATAAATATCTCCTCCCGCGAACTTGGAGGGGAGCGGTTCAATGCTATTGAATTATCTAGGTTGAAATAAAAAATTGGCACTATGGTTTACTAAATAAATATTGTAGGTCGCACATCCTCGCATTAATGCAAAAAAAATATTTTGTGCTACATTTACGCAAAGAATGTAACCTTCCGTACTATTGGATATTTTATATTGATAGACATAAGCTATAAGCTCATGAATAATAGCAAGATGGTGTTTTAACACTTCAAAAAGAACTCTAACAATGCATAAACAATTATTAAATATATTCACAGCATGCCTTCTTGCTTTAATGTTGGCCGGTTGCGCTTCTCAAGCCAATAAAGACCCCTTAGAAGGTATAAATCGTGGTATTTATAAATTTAACGATGTCACTGACAAAGCCGTGTTTAAGCCAGTTGCCACCGCGTATAAAGCCGTTGCGCCAGACCCTATACGCAGAGGAGTTAACAATTTTTTCAGTAACTTAGGTGCTATTACCAGCGTGTTCAACAACCTGCTACAGTTTAAGTTCTCTAACGCATTTAGTGAAGCAGGACGCTTTGTCATTAACAGCACCTTTGGTTTAGCTGGCTTTATTGATGTTGCTGGCATGGATAATATAGCGATCCATAAAGAAGACTTTGGTCAAACGTTAGGTCATTGGGGCGTAGGCTCTGGAGCCTATTTGGTGTTGCCGTTTTTAGGCCCATCTAGCGTTAGAGATACCACGGGCTTAGTATTTGACACTGCAACCACAGACCCGATTACTTACACACATAATATTGGTGAAATACGATTACACAACCAATTGCGTGCTGTCCAATTTTTAGACAAGCGTACAGAACTGTTAGACGCAACAGATTTAGTGGATGAAGCTTCGCTTGATCCGTATGCTTTCATGCGTGATGCTTACTTACAAAGACGTGCAAGCCAAGTTCAAGATGGCTTAGTGCCAGCCGACTTGATTAAAGATGAGTTCTTTGAAGAAGATAACGAACCTGTAACTGAAGTGAAAAAAGTTAAAGTGGTCGAAGTTAATTAGCGTTCCAATGCAAACAAAACAGCCCGCTTATGCGGGCTGTTTTGTTTGTCAAAGTTACTCGCTAGCAAATGACTAGCAAATGAGGTGAAAAGATAAATCACTTGATTTTAACCCAGAGGCTGAATCAACGATGGATTGGATAAATCTGAATAAGGTTTAATCCTATAAAAATCAGTTGGTCCACGAAAAAATTCAATTGATTACACGGATTTACGATGACACCCAATGGGTTAAATTAAAAATTGAATGATGCATTTGATTTATTTGCGAGCTTTCACTTAATAAAGCGAAATGCCTGCTTACCCCATTTCGTGTTTTTGGTGTTTTTCGTGGATGAAAAGCCGTTTTTAGGTTAATTGCTGATTAAATCCCCTTATTCACATATTTTAATACCGAAAACCCCTACTCGGCTTGCTCGCAGAGCATGCACTAAAGCGTATTACTTATACGTCAAATAGATTATTCACACGCAACGGTCATCCGCTCAATTAAAATAGAGCCCACCTGTTTTGAGCCTTGCACCAGCACATCATTGCCAATCGCCACAATCATTTTCAGCATATCTGCCATGTTACTAGCAATGGTAATTTCTTCCACTGGATGCACAATCACACCGTTTTCAATCCAGAAACCTGCAGCACCTCGGGAGTAATCACCCGTCACCATATTCATGCCGTGTCCTAGCAGCTCGGTCACCAACAAGCCTGTGTCCATTTGTTTAAGCATCCCAGCAAAGTTCAACGAACCGGATTGCACAATCAGGTTATGGTTGCCACCCGCATTGCCTGTTGTTTGTAGACCAAGCTTTCTGGCTGAATAACTACCCAGCATATATCCTTGTAATACGCCATCTTTCACCAGTTGCCGTGGTGTTGTTACCACGCCTTCACTATCAAAGGGGCTACTCGCCAAGCCCTTTTTTATATGCGGGTTTTCATCAATATTCAGTAATGGTGACGCAATCTGCTTACCTAGGCTATCAAGTAAAAATGAAGATTTACGGTACAAATTACCTCCAGAAATCGCACTCACCAAGCTAGAGATCAATCCGCTGGCCAATGGCGCTTCAAACAAAACCGGTACTTGGCATGTTTTAATTTTTCTTGCATTAAGGCGGCGCACTGTACGCTCACCTGCAAGTTTGCCGACGGCCGCGGCGCTTTGTAAATCAGCCGCTGCGCGTGCAGTGCTATACCAATAATCGCGTTGCATATTCGCATCCGACTCCGCAATCACCGAGCAACTAATACCATGCCGTGAGCTAGGGTATCCGCCCGTAAAGCCATGGCTATTGCTATAAGCAAAAAATCCTGTACCTGTAGAAACACTCGCCCCTTCAGAGTTGGTGATACGAGCGTCCACATGCAAAGCGGCCGCTTCACACTCTTTAGCAATAGCGATGGCTTCATCTACCGAAATATCCCAAGGGTGATGCAATGCCAAATCTTGAATATCAGTCGCCATTAAGCTGGCATCGGCTAGCCCGCAAAACGCATCTTTAGCGGTATATTTAGCAATATTGCAAGCGGCAGCTACCGTGTCTTTTAATGCTTGCGGGGTTAAATCCGAGGTGCTGGCATGGCCTTTTTGCTGACCAAAATACACCGTGACAGACATACCTTTATCTCGGTTGTACTCAATATTTTCAACCTCATTCATACGCACCGATACGTTTTGCCCGATACTCAAGCTTAGCTCGGCCTCTGCCGCACTCGCACCTGAATTTTTTGCGATTTTAAGCACGTCTTCCGACATCTGCTTAATTTGATCTAATGAGTAACTAAAGCCTGAATCTGCCATAACGCTTTCTACTATCTTTTTTAGGATGAAAATGTACGCTAAAAACTAAACGCCAAGGCTGTTATAATACCGCAACATGAAACCTAAAAAGACAAAGACCGGCATTGATTTTAGTTATGATGCGAATTTAGCATCTAAACTAAACGCAGAAGAGCCTATTAGTAAAACAAAACTCAAAGCGGAGGCGGATGAGCAGCAGGCACTCGGCGTGCGGCTCACCGAACTGCCTAAAGATAAGCTGCTGAAATTAGACCTGCCAGATGCAGTACTAACAGCGGTGCTAGATACTAAAAAAATTACTGCCAATGGCGCAATTCGACGTCATCGCCAGTATCTAGGCAGATTAATGCGTGACATTGATAACGCGCCGATTTTAGAGCAACTAGCACGTTGGGATGGCAAACATACGGCTGAAAACGCTTATTTTCACGGCCTGGAACGCTGGCGTGACCGCATGATTGCTGATAGCAATGTATTGGCAGAATTTATTGCGCTTTACCCAAAAACAGATATTCAACAACTACGTACCTTGGTGCGTAATGCGCAAAAAGAGCTGGCCGCCAATAAACCGCCTAAAAGTAGTCGCGAGATTTTTAAGCTACTGCGTGAAATTACAGGTGATAAAGTTAACGTTGAGGCGTTAGATGCGTCAAACGAACATGAGCACACCGCGTCTGATGGAGAGTGAATGAAGATGATTCAATTCAATGTAATGCTGGATGCAACCAGCGACGAAAGCCCTGTACCAACCATTCGCACTAAAGAAACGTTGGATACCTTGACATCAGGCCAAGTTTTAAAGGTGGTCACGAGCAAAGAAAGTACCATTAAAAATATAAAGACTTTAGTTGCAAATAATCCTTTTGAGTTGTTAGATAACCTTAAAAACGAAGAAGGCTTTGTGTTTTTTATCAAAAAATTATAACCAGATGGATTCAATTCTGAAGTGCAACAAAAATCAGTTTTAGACGCTAACAACCCAATCAGAGAAAGAAGGTGTAATTATGCGTAACATCATGCTAACAATTCTTATCGTATTGGCTACCGTATTTACGATACAAAATATGCACCCAATTGACTTGGTATTTATTGTTTGGTCTATCAAAACGGTGACTGCCCTTGCCATTGCGCTGGCGTTAACATTGGGCGTGTTGATTGGCGCGCTACTCGCGTTGCCAGCAGTGATGCGTAACAAGCGCATAGCCAATCAATCCAAACAACAAATTACCACCTTGGAACACGCACTAAGTCACCAAAATCAACCGATTGCGACAGAAGCCGACCTCACGGATAAACCTAAGCTTTAATTAGGTTATGCAGCTAACTACACCTCTGGAATGAATTAACTCAGCAGTTAGTGATCAGCCACAGCGCTTATGCCGGCGCCAAGCACGTTAACATTTCTGATACGTGAACTAAACGCTGACTAACGGCAACCATATCATCCAAATCACAATGCGTACTCATTGTGATTCATAATTTTAACTTAAGGTGTTTTCATGTCTGAAACTAGTTATTTCATCCCACTATTTAAGCGTGGCATTATCGCCATCAGGCATCGCTTTAGCTTAATTGAAGATAAAGCTGATGACGAGCTAATTGACCATAGCATACGGTCAGGTGTGGTGCTCAGAGGCACTAACCTATGGGTATTAATGTTCGCTATTTTGATTGCATCCATTGGCCTCAACGTAAACTCTACCGCCGTCATCATCGGCGCCATGCTTATCTCCCCGCTAATGGGGCCAATTATAGGCGTCGGCTATGGCGTAGGTATTTATGATGCTGCGCTTATCAGAAAGTCATTCAGAAACCTTGGTATTGCGACTTTAATCAGCTTACTGGTGTCAACGCTGTATTTTTTGTTAACGCCACTTACTGACGCACAGTCTGAGTTGTTAGCGAGAACTAGCCCCACTATTTGGGATGTGCTCATTGCTTTTTTTGGTGGACTTGCCGGCATCATTGGCGCTACGCGCAGTGAAAAAACCAATATTATTCCAGGCGTCGCCATTGCTACTGCGCTGATGCCTCCACTGTGTACTGCGGGCTATGGTTTAGCAAATGGTAACTGGGAGTTCTTTTTTGGCGCTTTCTATTTGTATTCCATCAACTGTGTGTTTATCGCATTTGCCGCCATTCTGATTATTTGGGTACTAAACCCATCGCACAAATTATTTGTCGATGAAAAAACAGAGACTCGTGTCAGTCGCGTGCTGACTGCGGTAGTGCTACTCACTTTGCTACCCAGTGTTTATCTCGCGGTTAAGTTGGTGAAAGAAGAGGTATTTAGTTCGAGAGCCAGAACATTCATCAGCAAGGAGTTGACGTTTGAGCAGGCGCATTTAACGGAGCGCAGCGTTAACCCTGCAAAAAGGCAAATAGAAGTATCACTCATCGGTGATATTATCAGTCACGAAAAACTCAAGGGCATTGAAGCGCGCTTAATGTTATATGGTCTTGATCATACTAAATTACTCGTACATCAATCCAAAGATAATTCCTTTGATATTACGGCTTTAAAATCTAATATTGTTAGTGAGTTATACAAAGACAACCTGCACGCACTGGATGAAAAAAATAAAACCATTCAAAACCTGCAAGCCGAACTGCAGGGGATTTCTGCCAATAAAACCATGTGGAGAAACATTTCAGCGGAACTCCATGCACAATATCCGCAAATTAGAGAAGTGCTGTTTTCTGAAGCAGTACAATGGAAAGTTGGCGATGATAAAACTGATGGTAAACAAATCGTACTTAACATCACCGCTTCAAGTAAATTAAGTAACAGTGATCGATATCGAATTGTTGAATGGTTAAAAGTACGTATTCAAACAGATAGCATTAAACTCGTTGTTGACTAAGTTAACCATAAGCATACAAACTTAAAAGCAATGATAGGTACATAAACCTCAACGACATAAACGATGCGATGCTGATACATAGCGCCATTATTTACATATTGACTGACGCTGTATGATATAAAACAGCATAACGCTAGAATCAGGATAACCAAGAATGGCTGAACACAAAAAATCTTTAACCGAATCTGAGCAGGGATTAATTTACGCACCATGGGAGCGCACTTTCAGGCGCGTTGCTACGCCCTTTGAGGCCTTCATTCACGGCCAAACAACCAGCGGACTCTTGCTGATAGGCGCGACTATTATTGCGCTTATATTAGCCAACACTGCGCTTGCTGACGCTTACCAACATTTAATACATACAGTTGTTAGCGTTAATGTGGCGAGTTGGGGTATCAATATGAGCCTGCATCATTGGGTGAATGATGGCTTGATGGCGCTTTTCTTTTTTGTAGTGGGCATGGAGTTAAAGCGTGAAATACTGGTGGGAGAGTTATCTAATTTACGTCAAGCCGCCCTGCCTATCATCGCCGCTATTGGCGGTATGATTGTCCCCGCACTCATTTACGTTGCATTTAATCCAACTGGTGATGCGGCGCGCGGTTGGGGTATTCCCATGGCAACTGACATTGCTTTTGCTGTGGGCGCACTAGTGTTGCTCGCAAACCGCGTTCCCAAGTCGCTTATTACCTTTTTAGTAGCCCTCGCCATTGCGGATGATTTAGGTGCGGTCTTGGTGATTGCTATTTTCTACACGCAAACGTTATCTATTTACTGGCTGGGCATTGCCGCTGCGTTCGTGGCTATTTTATTTGCATTTAACTTCTCAGGCATTCGTAACGCAATCCCCTATTTCATTATCGCCGTTTTATTATGGTATGCACTACTGCAATCAGGTGTGCACGCCACCATTGCAGGTGTGTTAGGCGCACTTACCGTCCCCGCTCGATCTAAATATGATCCTGCCTTATTTATTACTTATATTAAAGATCAAATGGCTCACTTTACAACGAGCCAAAAACAAGGCGGCAACGTCATGACCAATCACCAGCTCCATACCGCAGTGCAAATGCTGGATAAAAGCATACAAGGTGTACAAACCCCATTGCAACGCTTAGAACACATCTGGCATTTACCCGTCGCGTTTATTGTCATTCCAATCTTTGCTTTGTTTAATGCAGGCATTCCACTACAAATGAGCTCATTAGCTGAAACGTTCATGCATCCAGTGACGTTAGGCGTAACCCTAGGCTTGTTATTAGGAAAATTTATTGGTATTACCGGCGCATGCTGGCTGGCACTGCGCTTTGGCATCGGACAGTTACCGAGAGGGACGCGGTTTAGCCAAATTGCAGCCGTATCCGTACTGGCGGGTATAGGTTTTACCATGTCTATCTTTATAGCTGAATTAGGATTTTCATCGGATCACGCAGATTATTTATTGATGGCAAAAACAGGTGTACTAACCGCCTCTTTAATTGCAGGTCTCGTTGGCTACACCTGGATGTACTACTTGGGACGTAAAAAATAAGAGGGCGATAAATCTGACATTGACAGTCATCATATCGGACATACACTCCCTCTAGACTTTTTGGTTAAGAAGGTCAAATTTTAATCTGCACTCAATAGACATAACTGAACAAACCTGAACTTGCTATTCCCATACAGGCGGGAATAGCAAATAGTATCAATCAATGTTTTATTAAGCTGGCCTTGACCTTTATTGACGCAAATTTAATGCCACAGTAGTTTTAACCTCAACCCCATTGTGTTGCAACTCAACTGGCACTTTTTGTCCTGCATAACGCTTTACCGCCGCAAATAAATCATCTGCACTTGCAAGCGCAACCTCGCCAATTTTTAATAGCGTATCGCCTTTTACGATGTTCGCTTTAGCCGCGGGTGACTCTTTTATTACCGCAATAATTTTTAAACCGGGCTCTTCTTTAACCACTTCTTGTGCATCTTCTTCAACTTTTTGTTTTAGTTTAATAATATGCACACCCAATAAAGGCATCGGTAATTTAGCCCAATAACTCGCATAATAATGGTATTGCGTGGGCTCTTCTTCTAAATCATTAGGATCAATTTCGCCTCCAGCTTTGGCTGCCTCTTTAATCAACTGCAACTTAGCGCTGGCTGTTTTTGCAGACTCATATTTTCGATACACCAATACGGTATCAGCGTTAATCTTTTTTGCGTGTGCCAACGCCAAATCTGAAGATGTCTCAGTAGCAGAAAAACCAGAAGAACCAATCATGTCATAACCATTTTCCAACATACTGATGTTGTCATCTTCTTTGTGATTACTTACAAAAATTTCAGGTTCAGGATTTGCCTGTAGCGACTTCAGTTGATTAGTATTTTGCTGTTTATAATTGGCTGCATAAGGATTTACCTCTGCTGCGTAAAGTTGATTAGCAAAAATAAGCATGCCTAAACTTAACAAACTTAATAACATCAATCGTCTAAGTGAGTCTTTATCTGTAAAAGGTTTAGCGATAATCGCCGGTTTGTTCAAATTTTTATTGATGATAGTTCGCATAAAATATCCTTAATGGTTGGCAATGGTATGATTAAGCTTTGTTCCTGTATCAATGACACGCAAATGACAAAACAATTCATTAAAATTGGTTTAGTTTCAATTAGCGACCGTGCAAGTAGCGGCGTTTATGAAGACAAAGGCATTCCCAGCCTGCAACAATGGCTAAAACTTGCCATTGCCTCACCCTTTACGCTCGAAACGCGTCTCATTGCAGATGAGCAAGACGACATTGAAAGTACGTTAAAAGATTTAGTCGACTTTCAAAATTGCCACCTTATCTTCACCACTGGCGGCACAGGCCCGTCCCTACGCGACGTAACGCCAGAAGCTACACTTGCTATCGCCGACAAAGAAATGCCAGGCTTTGGCGAACAAATGCGACAAATCAGCCTAAGTTTTGTCCCCACAGCTATTTTGTCGCGTCAGGTTGCAGTGATACGCAAGCAATGTTTAATCATCAATTTGCCAGGACAACCCAAAGCCATTGCACAAACTCTGGAAGGTCTAAAAGATGAAACCGGTGCAGTTAAAGTTCATGGTATTTTTGCGGCGGTACCCTATTGTTTAGATTTAATTGGCGCACCTTACATTGAAACCAATGAGGCCATAATCACCGCATTTAGGCCAAAGAAATAGCCATGGCCTCAGAATTTTATTTAATCGCGCAATACTTTACCCGCCCTACGCACCACACTCAATTAGGTGTGGGCGACGATGCCGCGCTTATCTCAATTTCGCAGGGCATGGAGATTGCCATTTCAGCTGACATGCTGGTAGCGGGCACTCACTTTTTTCATGATGCAGATGCCTATAAGCTAGGCTGGAAATCGCTCGCAGTAAATGTTTCCGACATGGCGGCGATGGGCGCAAACCCCAAATGGGCAACACTTGCTATTGCGTTACCTGAAGTAAATACAGCGTGGCTAGCTGAATTCTCCCGCGGCTTTTTTGCATGTGCGGATGCGTTTAATATCGATTTAATTGGCGGCGATACCACACGCGGGCCACTAACTATAAGCGTACAAATTATGGGTGAAGTGCCAATTGGGCAGGCTATTAAACGTAGCAATGCAAACGTCGGCGATGAAATTTGGGTATCAGGACATTGTGGCGATGCCGCTTTAGCGTTGGCGCACATGCAAGGCAAACTAACATTGCCTGCAGATGCGTTTGCAAGCTGCGCTGAGGCGTTGCACACGCCGCAACCGAGAGTTGCATTAGGCTTAGCCTTGCGCCAAATAGCAAGTAGCGCCATTGATATCTCAGACGGCTTATTGGCAGATTTAGGGCATATTTTAGAACGCTCAAACGTCGGTGCCAGCCTAATATTAAGCCACGTTCCACATTCCGCATATTTAGCCGATAAACTTGCAGACGGACACCGCGACGAAGGCGTTACCAACACCCACGACAACAACATCCTCAGCATGTTATTGGCTGGTGGCGATGATTATGAGCTATGCTTTACTGCACCCATTGAAAAACATACTGAAATAAACAATTTAAGTGAAAAGCTAGCCCTGCCATTAATTTGCATCGGGCGCATCACCGCGAACGCAGGCTTAATTGTGCATGGTTTTAATGATGAAATTTTAGATTTTAAGGAAACTGGTTTTGACCACTTTAGTTAAGCCGCCCCACATTAAACTACCTAATGTGCAATTTTTATTTCAACACCCGGCCCATTTTTTCGGGCTAGGCTTTGGCAGTGGTTTAGCCTGCAGAGCTCCTGGCACTTTTGGCACGCTGGTTGGCTTACCCTTATTTTGGCTGACTTCTGCATTTGCTTTACCCACACAATTGGTCATTATCTCGGCGCTTTTTTTAATCGGCATTTATTTTTGTGACGTAACTGGCAAAGCACTTGGCGTGTCAGACCATGGCGGCATTGTTTGGGATGAAATCGTCGCCATGATGTTAGTGCTCACTTTCACACCAAACCATTGGCAATGGTGGATAGCAGCATTCTTGTTATTTCGTTTATTTGACATTTGGAAACCGTTTCCAATACGTCAATGCGATGCGAAAATTAAAGGTGGGTTTGGTGTGATGTTTGACGACCTACTTGCCGCGATTTACGCAATAGCCAGCTTGAAGGGTCTGCAATGGCTGATGACAAATTACACATATTAGCCACGCAGTTAGGTGCCGCACTCAAAGCGCGCGGCTTGATACTATCCATGGCCGAATCCTGTACAGGCGGCATGGTTGCGCAAGCCCTAACTAGCGTAGCAGGTAGCTCAGCGTGGTTTGACCGTGGCTTTGTCACCTACAGCAACAACGCCAAAATTGAGATGCTAAACGTCTCGCAATCCACATTAGAAAATTTTGGCGCGGTAAGTGAGCAAACCGCAGCTGAAATGGCAGCTGGCGCCTTAAAAAACAGCCATACGCACATTGCAGGTAGCATTACCGGTATCGCGGGGCCAGATGGCGGCAGCCCAGAGAAACCTGTGGGCACGGTATGCTTCGCATGGGTAGGCGTTCACTTGTCCATGTCCACATGCACCAAACAGTTTCAGGGAAGCCGTGCAGAAATCAGACAACAAGCCACCGCCTTTATGTTAGCAGAGCTTATTGAAAAATTAGCCTATTTCCCCCGTCCGATGAAGTATTAAGCCGCATACCTTAATGCGCCCGTCTTGGAAATTGATCACAACCCGCTCAGGATTACATTCCAGCATCGTCATATGCTGATTTTCAGCCTCATGTAGCTTTACCTTTGTGTACTGGCGCGCACTTGCGCATTCCTTGCTTTAAACCAAAATTAATTCGTTCCTCTGAGCTTTGTTCGTAAGCGCACCTTAATTTTTGCGGTGTAAAGCCCCAGCAGCTGAGATATATTCCGACAATATGTGCATGCTATTTAATACCGTATTCTTGCTCAAGTTGCTCTACCAGATGATGGTTTTATTGCACGCAAAGCAGCGAGCAATGTGTCGTTATTTAGAGAATTAACTATATAATAAAATCCAGTATCCATTCAAGAAGAGTCCTCACATAAGGATGTCGCATGTATGAAATGTCATTGGCGAAAGGGATATTGCAAATTAAACTAACATTAAGTGCCTTGAAAATACCATCAGACGCAAAAATGAAAGGTACACCATGATCAAAATCGTCTACACAGACCTACGCCACATACGTTCTGTGCTCTGGCGTAGCGTGCTATTCACCGCTTTATGGTGGGTGCTGGTCGAGGGTCGCACCGACGGCTGGGGGATGGGTGGGATCAGCGTCATCCTATCACTGGCCGCCAGCCTATATCTAATGCCGCCAACGAAAGTATCCTTCTCGTCGCTAGGGTGTGCCGTTTTTTTTAGTTTCTTCCTGATTCAGTCGGTGAAAGGCGGCTTCCAAGTAGCGATCATGGCGTTGCGACCACGGCTCAAACTTGCCCCAGTGATAATGGATCTGCCCATCACTCTGCCGCCTGGTATGGCGCGTGTGGTGCTGGCGAACACCCTATCCCTGTTGCCTGGCACTCTGAGTGTTCGCATCCATGGCGACCAATTGCGACTGCATATACTGAATCGCCACCTGCCCATCATGCAGGAGCTACGCGCGACTGAGGCGGCAATCGCTCACATCTGGAAAAAAACACCATGACTGGTCTGGAGGGACCACTCGCCCTGTTTCTGCTACTCAACCTGCTGGCAGCGCTGATCCGTGCTGCACGTGGGCCGACACTGGCAGACCGCATGCTGGCGGCATTGCTGTTCGGCAACACCGGAGTCGGGGTGCTACTGCTGCTGGCATATGCTGGCGGCACATTGCCGCTGAATACTGCACTGGTAGATGTAGCGCTAGTGCTTGCTTTGCTGGCCGCAGTCACTGGCGTGGCGTTTGCCAAGCGCGCTTGGGGACGGGAAGAGGAAAAGCATGAACGTAGCGATTGAATTGCTAAGTGCCGCACTACTGCTGGTCGGTGCAACGTTCTACCTCGCTGGTACTGTCGGCCTGCTTCGATTTCCCGATGTCTATGCACGGTTGCATACATTGACCAAGGCAGACAATCTGGGGCTGGGCTTCATCATCTTAGGGCTGGCTGTACAGGCCGACAGTCTGATGATGGCGTGCAAGTTACTGCTGATCTGGCCGCTTGTGCTGATGGCTAGCGCGACAGTCAGTTACAGTATCGCCAGACGCGCTGACGAAATGGGCATCGCACCCATCAGCGGTGACGGGGACTCAGCATGAGCTTGGCCTACGGAGCCTCAGCATGACGGCAACTTGGTTCGACTGGCTGACCACCCATGCGATATGGGTCATAACGATTTCTGTGTCAAGTCTGATTGCAACACTGGCGCTGTTGCCTATGCTACTGGTACGCATCCCTGCCGATTACTTCCGCCAACGCCAGCGTCGACCAAAGATGGTGCGTCGACCACTGCTCGCGTTCGTTAACGCTGTCGCCAGAAATCTGCTCGGCGGTGTGCTCATTGTGATTGGGCTTGCAACCCTGTTCACACCTGACCAAGGACTGGTCACGTTACTTGCTGGACTGATGGTCGCAAACTATCCTGGGAAATATAACATTGAACGCTGGCTCATTGAACGTCCGCACGTACTGGCAACGGTAAACTGGATGCGCACGCGGTCGGGTCAGGAACCTCTGTTGCATCCTGACGAATGCGAAGAGGGTACGCCTTGAGTCTGATATTCGACACACTGTTAGTCGCCACGCTACTGTGGAGCGCATGGCGCTCACTCGCCACGTCGGATCTGGTACACGCAGTAGTGATGTTCATCGTCTTTGGGCTACTCATGTCACTGGCTTGGGCGCGGCTAGGTGCGCCAGATATCGCACTGGCCGAGGCAGCCATAGGTGCGGGGCTCACTGGTGCCCTGCTGCTTGATGCCCTGCGCGTATCTAATCAGACTGCGCAGCCAGGCAGTCTGGCAAAAATTCCTGCCCTGCAACGCATGGCCGTGCTGTTGATTAGTACCGTGCTCGCTATTGGGCTAATAATCGCTGTGCTCTACGCACCTCTGCCTTCGATACAACTACCGTCTATGGTGGAGGCAAATATGGCACAGAGCGGGGTGACTCATACGGTCACTGCTGTTCTGCTCAATTTCCGCGGTTACGATACCCTGCTGGAAGTAGCTGTGCTACTACTGGCATTGCTAGGAATGCTGGCAGTAGCCCCAGCGCGACCAGTCAGTGTGAGTCATGTGCCCATCGATCCAGTGCTCGCGACCCTCGCACGTCTACTGGTGCCGCTAATGATCCTTACCGCCTGCTACTTGCTCTGGGCAGGTGACCATCGTCCTGGCGGTGCATTTCAGGCCGCGGCCGTGCTGGCTGCGGCAGGTGTTCTACTGCATCTGGCTGGCCTGCTACAAGCCTGGATAAGGCCTGGACAACTGCTTCGCTTAGGCTTGTCCGCAGGCTTTGTACTATTTCTCTCTCTGGCCGCCATCTTGCTGACTGAAGGCGCGTTGCTACGCTACCCACCGGTCTGGGCAGGCGCGCTAATCCTACTCATCGAGGCTGGATTGACCCTGTCTCTAAGTCTAATTCTGGCTGGACTATTCCTGCTCTTGTCTGGGCGTCGAGGAGTTCCATAATGACCACTCTGCACTCAATAACACCCGCTCTGCTCTATGCGCTGGGCGGTGCAATGTTATTCGTACTCGGACTCAGCGGAATAATCCTGCTCGACCAGCCGCTACGCAAGATACTGGCGTTCAATCTGATGGGAAGCGGTGCTTTCCTAGTGCTGGTGGGTCTGGCTCAGCGCACTGGCATCACAGATCCCGTGCCCCAAGCCATGGTGCTCACTGGCATAGTGGTAGCTGTAGCCGCCACAGCGCTGGCACTAGCAGTGATGAACCGCCTTCAGCAATTGCAGGAGTCTGAGCCGCCGCCACAACACAAGGACGCGCATGACTGAGCACCTCATTGACCCCATCCCATGGCTTATCGTGCTACCTCTGGCGTGGGCTGCGGCAACCTTTCTGCTAGGGCCTAGGCGCGGCGCACGGCTGGCCATTGCAGGGCTTGGCGGTCAACTTTTGCTGGCCTTGTTACTGGCAGCGCAACTGCTAACAGAGGGCGCGCAATTGCATGCCGTGGGCGGCTGGGATGCACCATTGGGAATCGAGCTAGTAGCCGACGGCTTAAGCGTGGTCATGCTACTACTGACCCAGTCGGTAACCTTGTCGCTGGCAATCTATGCCCGCGCCTATTTCGCCCAGACTGGCCAAGGTGCAGCCGCAATCTGGTTCTGGCCCTTGACAGGTTTTCTGTTGGCTGGCATGAATGCGCTACTATTATCCGCAGACCTGTTCAACCTCTATGTTACGCTGGAGCTAGTGAGTCTGGCCGCTGTAGCACTGGTGGCGGCGGGCGGTGGCCGTGCTCAGGTAACCGCTGCACTGCATTATCTGCTAGTGAGCCTAGCAGCATCTGGCACCTATCTCGTGGGGGTGGCGCTGATCTACGGAGTCTACGGTAGCGTATCCATCGCCACACTCACGCCTTTAGTGCAGGCCAGTACATCGCCTGCGATATGGCTGGCAGCAGGACTGATGGCATTGGGACTGATGGCCAAGAGTGCGCTGTTTCCATTTCATTTTTGGCTACCTCCCGCCCACGGCGGTGCGCCCGCCCCGGTGTCAGCTCTGCTCTCGGCACTGGTAGTGAAGGCTGCGTTTTATCTGGTGCTTCGCCTGACGCTGACAGTATTCGCACCGCTGGCCGAGGCTGGTGCCGACCTTCTTGGATTGCTCGGTGCAGTAGCAATTCTATGGGGTTCGTGGCAGGCACTGCGCGCGACTCATCTCAAGACACTAGTTGCTTGGTCCACTGTGGCGCAGCTGGGGTATCTGTTTCTGATCTTCCCGCTCCTCGCACCAGATGGTCTGGCGCTACAAGCTGGAACCATGCAGGCGGTGGCTCACGGCTTGGCCAAGGCCGCCATGTTCACCGCCGTAGGCGTACTGGTACTTAGCACAGGACGAGATACCTTGGATGGCCTGGCGGGGGTCGCGGGTCGGGTACCCCTAACCCTGTTCGCGTTTGCCTTGTCAGGAGTGACGCTGATGGGTCTACCCCCCTCGGGTGGCTTTCTCGCCAAATGGCTACTGATCGATGCCGCGCTGAGACAAGGGAAATGGGGCTGGGCGGCACTGGTCATTATCGGCGGACTATTGGCGGCGGCCTATGTGTTCCGTGTGTTGCGCCAAGCCTTTCTGTTGGCGCCAGAAACCGTGCGCTTTCATTCCGTGCCGCGTAGTCTGGAGTGGGTCGCCTTCGGGCTCGCCGTAGCTAGTATATTGTTAGGTCTACGCGGGATGGAACTGATACGCCTTCTAGGCATAGAGTTCGCGCCATGACATTGAATGAAACCCTGCCGCTAACACTACTGACCTCGTCACTATTACCAGGTCTAGTCATATTCGCACTACCAGAGTCAAGTATTAGCCTGCGCACAGCCTTGAATCTGTTCGGTGCCCTAGCAAAGTTGGCGCTGGTGGGAGTGCTACTGGCTGGGGTGCAGGCTGGCGAGAGCTATGGTTTCCGCTACGCCGTGCTACCTGGCATCGAACTGGTGCTCAAGGCCGATGCACTGGCGTTGCTATTTGTGACCCTGTCCGCTGTGCTGTGGCTGTTTACCACCGTGTATGCCATCGGCTATCTGGAAGGCTCGCCTCATCGCAGTCGCTTCTTCGGTTTCTTTAGCCTGTGCGTCACTGCTACCACAGGTGTGGCCATGGCTGGCAACCTGTTCAGCTTCTTCGTCTTCTACGAACTGCTGACTCTAGCCACCTACCCACTAGTGGTTCATCGTGGCACCGCCGCCGCGATGCGCGGCGGCACAATCTACCTAACCTATACACTTATTGGCGGGGCTCTGTTGCTGACTGGCATCGTGTGGCTGTATAGCCTGATTGGGCAGTCTGAGTTCACGCATGGTGGCGTGGTGTCAACGCTGGGACCGGAATATGCCCGCCAGTTACAGATAATCTTTTTTCTGCTGATTGCAGGACTGGGGGTAAAAGCCGCCTTGGTACCTCTTCATGGCTGGTTACCCCAAGCGATGGTCGCCCCGGCACCAGTATCCGCCCTGTTGCATGCGGTAGCAGTAGTCAAAGCAGGCGCCTTCGGCATCGTGCGCATTGTCTACGAAGTCTATGGTGTCGAGTTTGCACAACTCCTTAATCTGCTGACACCGCTCGCGGTGACCGCCACCATCACTATCATATGGGGCAGTTTCCGTGCCCTGTTTCAGGATGACCTCAAGAAACGGCTGGCTTATTCTACCGTGAGCCAAGTCTCCTACATCGTACTGGGTGTAGCACTGTTCGGCCCTATCGGCACTATTGGCGGATTAGTACATCTGGTGCATCAGGGTATTATGAAAATTACGCTATTCTTCTGTGCTGGCAACTATGCGGAAACGCTCGGCATCCACAAGGTCAGCGAGATGAATGGCGTCGGACGGCGCATGCCACTCTCCACTCTAGCCTTTAGCATCGGTGCTTTGGGTATGATAGGTGCACCACTCACTGCAGGGGCAATCAGCAAAACATGGCTGATCAACGGGGCGACCGCCGCTGGCATGGACTGGGCGGTCTGGGCGCTTTGGATATCAAGCCTGCTCAATGCTGCCTATTTCCTGCCAATTCTCTGGCGCGCCTGGATGAAGCCACTACCCGCCACGTGGCCTCACGAACACATCCTTGCGCATAAACGGCGCGAAACGTCGTGGCTACTGCTACTACCCCCGCTTGGTACCGCCAGTGCCGTGCTGATCGTTGGCCTATTCGCCGATGCAGCGTGGAGCCCGCTCGCTTGGGCTCAGTTCATCGCAGAACGCGAGTATTTGCAGGGAGCTCCATAAAACTGAAAGATATGTTGTTTGATAGCCTGATGACGCGGCAGCGCTCAAGGCTTTTCTGCCGCTGAGGAGCAACTACAATGGTAGCCATCACCAACTCCGCGCTTTGCCAAGGCGCTCGCATCACCCCAATGAGCTCTGCACCTTGACGCTTGTCGCGTTGCTCTATGGCAGGATATTCACATTCTAACCAAGAATAAACTGCCTCGAATTTTTATTCGTAGATGCACTTGATAGATTTTTGCGGCGTCAAGCCCTAGCATTTGAGATATTTTCCAACACTACGTACATGCTAGTTAATGCCATATTCTTGCTCAATAAGCTGGCCTGCGGCAGTGCGACTCCACAAACAAAAGCCCATCTTCAACTGCTCTCTGGGCGTTTGTCAATCATGGCGTACTAATGATAGTCTATCGTTTAAATGCCCTAATGTTGGCTTCCTTGCGCACTCTTTTTCCATGACTATTTAGTCACAAAAAACGATAAAAGCGCATACCTTAATCGGGCAGTATCTATAACATTATCTACGACGACTATCATGATTATATCTATGCCCCCGATAATGGCGGTGCCCTGAATAATAATGGCCACTACGGTGCACAACAGCAGGGTAAGCATACGCTGTAGCATGATAAACGCGACGGGTCGAATAATACACAACCTGCGATGCGACATAGTGCGTTACAACTGGATTTGCATAATATCCTGAGCCACCAATATTGATTGATAAGCTCACAGAATCACGTGCTTGAGTGCTAGACAAAGCAACTACGCCTATCGCTAAAGCCACTAATAATTAACGAAATGTTTCATCGTCACTCCACTTAAAATTACATCACTACGCCCACGTTTACTGAATAACAAAACATCGCGTTGACTTCGCAAGCAAGATTGTTATTTATTCATCATGATTATTATAAATACCCATGGTTAAGCAACGATGAGACTTACGCTAAGCTGTAAAATATGGAATAATTGACAGCTATTTTAAGCACTTCAAAATAAAGGTAAAAACCAATGGATGATAACAAAAGCAAAGCACTTGCCGCCGCTCTCGCGCAGATTGAAAAACAGTTTGGCAAGGGCTCTATCATGCGTATGGGGGATGGCAGTGTTGGCGAAGACATTCAAGCAGTTTCCACTGGTTCGTTAGGTCTTGATATTGCGCTGGGCATAGGCGGTTTACCGCGCGGACGTGTGGTGGAAATTTACGGGCCTGAATCATCAGGTAAAACCACATTAACACTTTCTGTTATCGCACAAATGCAAAAAATGGGTGGCGTAGCCGCGTTTATTGATGCCGAACATGCGCTGGACCCACAATACGCCGCAAAATTAGGCGTAAATGTGCCTGATTTGCTCATCTCACAACCAGATACTGGTGAGCAAGCACTTGAAATTGTAGATATGTTAGTGCGCTCAGGCTCTGTGGATATTGTAGTAGTTGACTCGGTAGCTGCGCTTACGCCGCGTGCTGAAATTGAAGGCGAAATGGGCGACTCACACATGGGCTTGCAAGCACGTTTAATGAGCCAAGCCCTGCGTAAACTAACCGGCAACATCAAACGCACCAATACGTTGGTGATTTTTATTAACCAAATCCGCATGAAAATCGGCGTGATGTTTGGTAGCCCAGAAACCACCACAGGTGGTAACGCATTAAAATTTTACGCTTCTGTACGCTTAGATATTCGTCGTACTGGCGCGATTAAAAAAGGTGATGAAGTCATCGGTTCTGAAACGCGCGTAAAAGTTATCAAAAACAAAGTAGCGCCTCCGTTCAAACAGGCAGAATTTGATATTTTGTATGGCGAAGGTATTTCACGCGAGGGTGAAATTATTGAACTTGGTGTGAATGCAAAATTTGTAGAGAAAGCTGGTGCTTGGTATAGCTACAATGGTGAAAAAATTGGCCAAGGTAAAGATAACTCACGCGAATACCTGAAAGCGCATCCAGCCATTGCTAACGAGATTGACGCAAAAATTCGCGCTAATATGAAAGCGTTAGCAGAAGCCATGCCAGCCGTGCGCGCAGAAGAAGATTAAAGTTTACAAGTTCCCTGAGCCTGTCGAAGGGGTGCCCTTCGACAGGCTCAGGGAACACTACGCATAAGAAATTTGGCTATTCGTTAACCAAAAGGTGTAATTAAATAGAATTTCAACCAAAAAGTTTACGGCAACGAGCGCTGGATTACCTTGGCAAGCGTGAATATTCATATTTTGAACTCGCGCAAAAGCTTAAAACCTATGCCGAAAAAACGGAAGAAAGCACGTCAACTGAACAGGTTGCTGTGATTTTAGATGATTTTAAAGCGCGTGGTTGGTTGTCTGATGTGCGTTTTACTGAAATGTTGGTACATGCACGTAAAACGAAATTTGGCAGCGCAAGAGTGGCGAATGAATTGCGTGAAAAAGGTGTGGCGGATGAGTTAATTGCCAGCGCAGTGGCTGAAGTAAAAGTAACTGAATTAGATAATGCACGTGAAGTGTATCGCAAAAAATATAAATCAAGCCCTATAAGCCGTGAAGATTGGGCAAAGCAGGCACGGTTTTTACAAAGCCGAGGATTTGGTTTTGATGTAATTAAAAAAGTATTGAACGAAAAAATTAACGACAACTAAATAATGACAATTAAACTAAGCAACAACCCATCAAGCAACGAAATCCGTCAGGCATTTCTGGATTACTTCGCCTCCAAAGGTCATCAAGTTGTGGCGTCCAGTTCACTTGTGCCACACGGTGACCCTACCCTGCTATTTACCAACGCGGGCATGAATCAATTTAAAGACGTGTTTTTAGGTTTTGATAAACGCCCATACACCCGCGCCACCTCTAGCCAAAAATGTGTGCGTGCCGGTGGCAAACATAATGACCTTGAAAATGTAGGCTACACCGCACGTCATCATACTTTTTTTGAAATGTTGGGTAACTTTAGTTTTGGCGATTACTTTAAACAAGATGCGATTGCTTACGCATGGGAATTACTCACAGAAGTTTTCAATCTCCCGAAAGACAAACTCACCGTTACTGTGTATGCCGATGATGACGAAGCTTACGACATTTGGCACAACACCATCGGCGTGCCAGCAGCGCGCATCATTCGCATCGGCGATAACAAAGGGGCACGTTACGCATCTGACAACTTTTGGATGATGGGTGACACAGGGCCGTGTGGGCCATGTACTGAGATTTTTTACGACCACGGCGACCACCATTTTGGCGGCCCTCCAGGCAGTGCAGATGAAGATGGTGACCGTTTCATTGAAATCTGGAACAACGTGTTTATGCAATACAACCGCGATGAAGCGGGTGCGATGCATCCGTTACCTAAACCTAGCGTCGATACTGGCATGGGTTTAGAACGTATTTCTGCCGTGTTGCAACACGTACATGCCAATTACGAAATAGATATTTTCCAAGGCTTAATTGCTGCCGCCGCGCGCGAAACTAAAACCACAGATTTAACCAGCCCTTCACTAAAGGTACTGGCTGACCACATCCGCGCATGCTCATTCTTAATCGCCGATGGCGTAATTCCAGGCAACGAAGGTCGTGGCTACGTGCTACGCCGCATTATTCGTCGCGCCATTCGTCATGGGTATAAGCTCGGCACACGTGCCGCTTTCTTCTATAAAATAGTCGCCGATTTAGTGCGCGAAATGGGTGACGCCTACCCCGAACTAAAAACAGAACAAACGCGTATTACCAATACACTCAAACAGGAAGAATACCGCTTTTTTGAAACCATTGAAAACGGTATGGCGATTTTAGAGTCCGAACTTGCTGTTATGGACAAAGCCTACAATTCAACATTCAACGGTGACTTAGCATTTAAACTACATGACACTTTTGGCTTTCCACTCGATTTAACAGCAGACATCTGCCGCGAACGCAATGTTACCGTGGATAGTAGCGCATTCGATGCCGCCATGACACGTCAAAAAGAACAAGCACGCGCCGCTGGTAAATTCAAAATGACGGTTAATCTTGAATACAGCGGTGCTAGCACTGATTTCAAGGGCTACAAAACATTAGAAACCACAGCTAAAGTATTAGCACTTTACAAAGAGTGTTCTGCTGTAGATCAGCTTTCTGAAGGTGAGCAAGGCATTGTAGTTCTGGATGCTACACCATTCTACGCAGAGTCTGGCGGCCAAATTGGTGATAGCGGCATACTAAAAAGCGACAATGGTATTTTTGCAGTAGAAGATACACAAAAAATCCAGGCCGCCGTATTTGGTCACCATGGGATTTTAAAAACAGGCTCACTTAAAGTGGGTGACACTTTAAAGGCGAATGTAGATTTAGCCTCTCGAACAAACACCATGCGCAATCACTCTGCTACCCACTTGATGCATAAAGCCCTACGTGAAGTATTAGGTGAACATGTTCAACAAAAAGGTTCATTGGTAGATGCTGATAAAACACGTTTTGACTTCGTGCATAACGCACCGATGACAAACGATGAAATTCGCCGTGTCGAAGCGATTGTGAACGCGGAAATTCTGACTAATGTTGCTACGCAAGCGCGAGTGATGGACATTGAATCTGCACAAAAGACCGGTGCCATGATGCTGTTTGGTGAAAAATATGGTGATGAAGTTCGCGTATTGGATATTGGTTCAAGTCGCGAATTATGTGGCGGCACACATGTAAGTCGTACTGGTGATATTGGCTTATTTACGATCACCGCAGAAGGCGGCGTCGCGTCAGGTGTACGCCGTGTAGAAGCCGTGACCGGACAAAATGCACTGCGTTATATGCAAACCATGGAAACCACATTGGGTGGGATAGCTGGCACATTAAAAGTATTGCCCACAGAAGTACCTACACGCGTCAACAGCTTGCTTGACCAAGTACGCCGCTTAGAGCGAGAAATTGCCGCAATTAAGGGTAAATTAGCCTCGTCACAGGGTGATGACTTAGCAACACAAGCCATTGAAATTGCTGGAGTTAAAGTATTAGCCACTACACTTGAAGGTGCTGATGCCAACAGCCTGCGCGAAACGATGGATAAGCTTAAAGACAAACTAAAATCTGCAGTCATCGTCTTGGCAAGCGTGAATGATGGGAAAGTAAGCCTAGCTGCTGGCGTTACCGCCGATTTAATCGCTAAAATTAAAGCTGGTGATTTGGTGAACTTTGTAGCGCAACAAGTAGGTGGCAAAGGTGGCGGAAAACCAGATATGGCGATGGCAGGCGGCGCAGATGCCAGCCAATTGTCAAAAGCATTAGCATCTGTTGAAGGTTGGGTAAAAGAAAAACTCATTTAGGCACAAATATGTACGGATCAACGCAGTTTTTTGTTAAATATATTTAGAAATTATTTTTATAACCAAGATGCTACAGAGCGCAGTTAAGTGATTGATAAGTTTTTAAGAATTATCGGTATTTACCTACGTTTATCTTTAGCTAAAATTTAAGACTTAATTTATGGCACTAATCGTACAAAAATATGGCGGCACCTCAGTCGCAAACCCTGAGCGCATTCGCAATTTAGCCCGCCGCGTGGCGCGTTATAAAGCAATGGGGCACCAAATCGTCGTCGTTGTTTCAGCCATGTCTGGTGAAACCAATCGACTCCTTAGCCTGGCAAAAGAAATCATGCCCGAGCCAGACCCGCGCGAGTTGGATGTCATGCTTTCTACCGGCGAGCAAGTAACCATCAGCATGACAGCACTCGCTTTAATGGAATTAGGGCTAAAAGCCAAAAGCTACACTGGCGCACAAGTCAAAATTTTAACCGATGACGCATTTACCAAAGCGCGCATTTTAAGCATTGACGACACCAACATTAGGCAAGACCTTGATGATGGCTATGTCGTTGTCGTTGCTGGTTTTCAAGGTGTAGATGCAAATGGCAACATCACCACACTAGGACGTGGCGGCTCAGACACCACAGGTGTTGCGCTTGCCGCAGCGTTAAAAGCTGACGAATGCCAAATTTACACCGATGTGGACGGCGTTTACACAACCGACCCACGTCTTGTGCCAGAAGCGCGCCGTCTAAGTAAAATCACTTTTGAAGAAATGCTAGAGCTCGCCTCACAAGGCAGCAAAGTCTTACAAATTCGCTCAGTTGAATTTGCAGGAAAATACAAAGTTAAGCTACGCGTACTCTCCAGCTTTGAGGAAGAAGGCGATGGCACTCTGATTACATTTGAGGAAGAAAACAACATGGAACAACCTGTCATTTCAGGCATCGCTTTTAACCGCGACGAAGCCAAAATTACTGTATTAGGCGTGCCAGATAAACCAGGGATCGCCTACCAAATTTTAGGTCCAATTGCTGAAGCTAATGTTGACGTGGATATGATTATCCAAAATACGGGCGCTGATGGCACCACCGACTTTACCTTTACCGTGCATAAAAATGAAATGAACAAAGCATTGAGCATCTTGCGCGATAAAGTCCAGAGCCATATCGGTGCACGAGAAATTAGTGGTGACGACAAAATTGCTAAAGTATCCATCGTTGGTGTTGGCATGCGTTCACACGTTGGCATTGCAAGCCAAATGTTCCGCACTCTTGCTGAAGAAGGCATTAACATTCAAATGATTTCCACATCAGAAATCAAAATTGCTGTTGTGATTGATGAGAAATATTTAGAACTAGCGGTCCGTGTGTTGCACAAAGCGTTCGAGCTGGAAGAAGCTTAAACCTTATTTTCAATTTTAATAATCATATAGTCGCTAGATTTAACTTTTGATTGATTATGCCATTGATTTTTTAGAGTTAATCAAGTAATATCGCGCCCTCAATTAAGAAACTTTAGTTGAAGCGCAAGCGTAACAAAACGGAGAGCTGGCCGAGTGGTCGAAGGCACTTCCCTGCTAAGGAAGCATACGGGCTTAAATCTGTATCGAGGGTTCGAATCCCTCGCTCTCCGCCAATGTAACATAACTTAAAGATTGTAATTTTATCTTTAAAAAATTGGCAGTATGACGTATAATACTGCGCATGCGCCCGTAGCTCAGCTGGATAGAGTACTTGGCTACGAACCAAGGGGTCGGGCGTTCGAATCGCTCCGGGCGCACCAAATACCGGCAATAAAAACAAAGGCTTACAGTTTAACGACTGTAAGCCTTTTGTCTTTCTAGCCACCCGCGTCCTAATCTCGTCCTAAAAAGATTTAAGGCATATGCTCAATTTATTGCATCTAAATTACCCTGGCTACCAAATTTAAATAAAAAATTATAAGCCCATGGCATTCACCACCATCCAAATAATGGAACTCCTTTGTTTCTAACTAATTCAGCCAATGCCGGTGATATTTCAAAAACCAACACTTCTACCGACTTATTTTGCCCACGACTTTCCAAATAACGCATGGCAACCACTTGGTTTTTGATGATTTGAATATCTTCATCTTTACCCTGCTTACGTAATTCCCACCCAGTACCATTTTGATAGCGAAGAGTATCAGTTGGCTGACTAACAGCAATCTTCGCTGACTCTAAAGAACAATCAAATCTAGCCGCTAATTTAGCCAATGCTTTAGGAATAAGTTGGTCGTAAAGTAAGCGAAAACCTTCAAGGTCTTTCCCGTAGCGAGATTGATGAACATTACTGTTTGTAAATGCAACTCGGCGATGGCCTGATTGCAATGCGATCCAAATAGCCAACTTAATACCTAATTCATGCCATTCTTTTTTAAACGGCGCCTCTGGCACAGCGTTACTACCTTCATCGGATAAAGTGCCTTGGTCGTAATACCCATTATCTCGGCCAAGGGCATGCCAATCACTTTGAATTTCATCAATAAGTAATAATGGCTGATCTTTAGTATCTTTCCATTCGGAGGTGCGGATATGCAATACTAGATTTTTAAGGTAAAAATGCGTATTCTCATAGGTCTCAGGCCAATCTGGTAGACATACGACCCATTCTTTGTAGCTACTATTTTTGCCAAGTAAAGAATATCGCTCATAATGATTTCTAGGAGAATTGCTGCTAAATGCACTAAACCTATCGGCAGCAACTGTGTATAGAAAATCTATTGCATCCACAGCATGTATATAGTCTTTATATGGCTTAAATCGCTGCCAATTTTCATCAAAAACAACCCAACTTTCACCACATCCAAACATCCCGGTAAACTTCAGTCTAACTAGCTTGTAATTAAAAGATTCCAGCTTGTGACAGTTGACAATCTCAGCATCAGTAAAAGTATCGAGAACCTTTTGCGGAATGGTTTCACTTGAGAAAGCGGCCGACTGTAACGCCGGGCGGTAAGTTGTTAAGCGTTCTGTTCTGAGCGTCAATTGGCATGCAGCAAATCTATATTCAGCAATATTTAGCAACTCTTTTTTTGTGAATTTGTGCGCGGCATTAAACTCAAGAAGAAATTGTAATAATCCCGATTTATCGATTTCATCTTCGCGCACACCTTTCGCAGCAGAGATAGTAGCCATCCATTGTGATGCTGGTGCCGAGCGCATATTAAGCTTATGCAACCACTCCATTAAATTGGAATAGAGCTTAACTGAGTAATTATCAAATTCTCTACTATGTATCATTCACTTGATCTTTTTGTATCAACGTCCACCGATGATGACGCAACGTATACATCAAGAGTCATCATAGTCATTTCAGCGCGGAACAAATGGCTTTTAATCCATCCAACGCACCCATCGGCAAACTTACACCTGAAGGTGAGCCAAGCTCTGGATCACGTGGGTTAATACGAATCATCGGCCAACCAATCATCTCACCATAATTCCGCACCGTTGGAATATCTTGCCCTGCACCTAATTCAATGATGACTACATTTTTAGCACGAGCCAACCATTCACTCAATGCTTGGCGTTGTATTTTGTATCGACTATCTTCCCATTTGAAATCATTGAACATGAGGATATTGGGGCGCGCAATATCGCCGCAGCAATCGCATTTAGGTGTGTCATTAACTAGGTGACAACTTGCTTCATCAACCTCTGGAAAAAACTCGCCAGCATCCCAAATATGATGCAAGCAACCATTAATGCATTGTAGATGGTGTATTGAGCCATGGCATTCACAGATACGCCTAGTGTCAAACCCAGCCTTTCGGAAATGCCCATCGACATTGCTTGTGAACACAAAATACCCATGTTCTTTGGTTGAGGCTAGTTCACGCAACATACGAAACCCAGCATGTGGCTTGGTATTGCGATAAAGATTAAGCCTGTGCCCATAAAAGCCCCAAGCTAATTTAGGGTCACGCTCAAAATTGCTAGGGTTAGCAATTTCATAAAACTTAACATTCGTCTTCGCTAAAGCAGGGTAAGCATTCCAAAACCCCTCATCACCCCTAAAATCAGGCAAACCCGAATCAACACCCATACCCGCACCAGCAGTGATCAAAATGGCATCGGCCTCTTTAATGAGCTTGGCGGCCATGGCAATCTGCTTGGCTAACTTGTCATATGTATTAATGACTGGCAAAGCCGAGGCATCGGACTGCGCACGGTAGAGCACCCAATCATTACCGATTTCACGTTGATAACCTGTGATTTCGCCTTCATCTTTGATGCAAATAATATAGGCTGGGTATCTTCTGCGATTAACTCCAATTAACTGTTTTAACGGTGTGCCGTAATCCTTTTCCTGCTGAATAAATAAATCACCATCACCTAAGCCTTCTTCATAAAATAATACTTTAGCTCCCCAAGACTCGACATCCACCTTCATATTGCCAATTGCACAGATTTTATAATCCTCAACAGATGGTCCATGCTCATGTACGCGTCTTACTTGTTCATTACAGCAAAGGCGTATGGTTTGAAAATCATTGCCATCTCTGTAAGCAACAGAGTTTATTTCTGGCATTGCTAATACTTCAATCAGCTTGCGGTAATAGTCTTCACTATGGCGATGGAGATTGTACGTACTTTCATCATTCCGGCTACGGCTGAAAGGGATCTTAGGTGCATAATCGTGCTTATGTTTGCCTGCATCTAACAATTTTATAGCATTCTGAATCAACAGGTCTTCGCTACATCTCAGCGCAATTTGCGCTTGCTGAATTTGCGCATAGCAGGACTCTACAAACGCCTTAAGTTCCTCACCCTCGCGTCTGTATAACCATGCTTCATCTTCTTTATCAATGTCATAGTTCCAAAAAAACCAGTCATCAAATGTCAGAAAGGGTATTTGATCATTAGGCCATGGATGAGTCCTCTCATAAGGGGGTGTAGCATCTTCGCGAGCACTCTGATACCTGTCATTAATCCTTGGCGGCAATTCCACTGGGCGCAACCAAAGATACTTCCATATGTCGCCTACTCTACGCACTGAAAACAACTCATACACACTCATCGCATCATTAGTAGCCATAATTAGGCTATCTATCGCATAGGTTAGAATTTCAACCTTAAAAGTAATTTGATTGCCTTTATGCGGATTAAAACTTAAATCAATTGGATAGTTAGTCATTGCAATGATTCTCGGTGTTATTGTTAGTCAATCAAGTGGTTAAACCACCATCGTTTATAAGTTCGGCTCCCAGCACGATGATAGACACTGTTAGGATTGCTGGAATAGGTCACACAGCTTTCTATTCCGCCGAAAATTTTGCCTTCTCATTAATCAGCATTTTTTCTGAGCCATGTGACAAGCTTCAGTTGCATTCGCCACCAAAAATAACGGTTTTCGTGATTATGTTCACCAGGCAGTGATTGAAATTCATCTTCTTGCTTTTGACCATTCCACTTTAAGCCAGATGGCGTTCCATCCTCATTAAATAGACAGATTGTAATTACTGCAACCACAGCATTTACACGTTCTTTGTTTTTAGGTTTCGCAGGCCACTAGCGCATACAACTCCTTAGCATCAAGATTGGCAACGAATACCCGAAGCTCTAGCAGTTGATTTACTAAGTAAGGCTTACCTTCCCAAGTCGACATTTTTTCTGGATCGCTGTAACTTAAATCATCCGAATAGCACTGGGTTATTAAATCCTCTATTTGCGCTTTGTTGACTATTGCAACCGTTGCTCCCCAATCAACCCGATTTGATTTACATCCAGATTTTTCAACCCATTTATAGAAACGATTATATGGACTAGGGTTAGTTGGAGGGAAGTGCGGGCTTCTGCGTATTGGTATATTTCCAACATTACTCCAGTCATCATAATCAAAGCTTGGGTCATCTAGCTGACCAATATATAAAAGACAAAATGACATTTGATCACTTCCTTTCTACTGGTTTAGTGCGTGATTCCACTCGATTTGCCGCTTCAAAAATAGCGTACATACTGATCCCGCTAGCATCAGCTTTTTTAGTCAAATTGCTTAGGTACTCACGCGACCTAGTTTCGATGCCGTTGCGCTGGCAAACTAGCCATGACACAGCTTCTGCCTCAAGCTCTCTCTGCTCATATGAAAGATGAGATCGTTCCGGCCAGCGTCCACTACTCTCACCTCCTACATGTCCGCAATAGATATGCCCCAATTCATGTGCCAGCGTGGCGAAGCGGGTCGGCAGATCATGCTTGGCATTGAGCCTAATGCGGAAACCACGCACACCCCTTTCCTTAGACTTAACATCTATTTCAATCAAGTTAAAGGACTCTGGACTAATCTTAAGCCCGGCAGCCGTTCCCGCTAGCAATGTTCCATAAACATCTGTTTCTTCGATCTCGATGCCGTATTTTTCTGCAGCCAATTTGGTCTGGTCATACATTTTTTGCGAAAGCTGCCCCTTAGCAAGTAAGGGATTATGTTCTTCTCCCGGCATCGGCCGACCTTCGGTATCCTCTTGCTCGAATACGAATGAAATCGGCCCGAAAGGGCGGAGAATCAAAATCGGTGTTGCATCAGGTTTAAGTGTTCGACCAAACTCTGCCCACTTGTGAGAAGTAGCTACCGCACCTGCGCCTGGTCTTTGTACACGCACCAGCATAGCGTTGTAAACCGAGAGGTTGCTGAACCGCACTGCAAATTCTAGAAACTCGTCAAATGCTCGCAAGCCTTGTGTGATAAATGCTTCAAAAAACAACTGGTCTATCGCTGAACGGCAGTCCTCGAAGTGCGTTAATCGCCGCTCTACGTCAGCTCCAAAAAAATCATTCCCAGCCATAAGGCTTCCTTTTTTAAATTATCCAAAACGTTTATTCAATTGCCCCATAAACAATGTTGCCAACGAATAAATAGCATGCCGTTTACTTGCACTTGGGCCAGCTACATTTAAGATCGCAATATTATTAACCCGTATCCAACTAATCAGGTTATTAAGATCACATTCCAAAGTATCAGAATCAAGCTGCACCAAATAACAAGGTTTGCCTAACTGCCGCGTAAAATTCTGGGTAGCTAATGTGCCGCCGCTCAACTCACCTATATTGAGTATCAACGTGCCATCACTATCCATCACATTGTGTTTAGTGCGCTGCCTGTATCTACCGTTTTCGATTTCATTTAGTTGGTATTTTGCGTCTAGCACACCATCCTCGGCCAAACGACCTTGAGGGACCAGCCACCATGCCTAATGCCATGAGCAATTGCCCAGTCAAGTGCCGCACGGTCTACACCTGTTTGACCACCTGAGATTATTTTCTTAATCACCTGAATAAAACAAAATTCAACTAAATATATTCAAAGAATTGCTAAAATCGGTTACTGAAAATCTAATTTGATCGCATACAAACCCCTTCAATACCGCCATGCTTAACGCAAGCAGAACCTGGGCCACAATCCGTACTAAATGAACAGGTGTTTCCATACGTGCCATTTGTATCAAGAGGTGCATAAACGGGCTGGCTATCATTGCGATTCCCAGGTGAAATTCCACCGAGACACACGCCATATATTGAACCAGATGATTTAGCGCATTGACTGCCAGGGCTACAATCTGTATCAAATGAGCAAGCCAATGCCAATGCTGGGAGAAATAAAGCGGTTGCAACCAAAACGTGAAGGTATTTCATGCTGAATCCTTGAGTAAACTGGATTTGAGACTTTAATCTGCAAGTCTTACTATCTCAAGGTTTTAAATAGGGGACTTTTTTCTTCATGGTTTATTTTGTTTTATAATACATTCGTTGATTTAGTAAGCATTAATACTAAATTAACAGCTCGGTGCCTCTGCCATACTGGACAATTGGAGTCCAGAACGCGCTAGTAGTGCCGAGCTTACGTATTGATTTTCTTTAGGTTTCGCACTTACTGAACCATACCCACTAAGGAGTGTTCGGGTGACGTATCGTAGAAAGTGCGAAGCCTTCCCAACGCTCTGCTCCCATTGCATCGTCGCTAAAATCAGCAGTGTAATGTGGGGTGCGTAAGTGTCATTGGCCGCTTAGGTTACAACGAGAGTTCTTACCATCTTACCAATGTAACACTTCTACCTTGCCCTCAAGGGCAGCCTCTTCATCATCGGTCGGTGAAGTAATGCCATCTTCTTCAATCGTGCCTAATTCCCAACCATGTGCAATCTCTTGCTGTTCACGCGTCCAGAGCGAATTTCGTTCAGGCCACACCGTATGTCCCAAGAAATGAGACACCAATATTTCACGCACAAACTGAGATAAAGGCAATCCGGCTTTATCTGCTAACACTTGCAAATCAGCCTTCATTTTTTCGTGTAAAAATAACTTAAGCGGCACAATGTTTTTACCTAAGCCTGGAATGTAATCGACTACGCGAGCACGCGAGAAACGTATTCCGTTATCAGGTTTGGGGGGAGGTGGTGGGTGAAAAATACCTGTTTTATTTTCCTTCATGCATAACAACTCATGTAATCCATACAAATAAATCACAAACAATTCACGTAGATGCTTAGATAAAGACACTCGCAAAAAGTCTGCTGCTTCTTTCATTGCCACATTTAATGGTTCAGGTATCCAGATACGCAGTTCAGTATCGTTTGCGTAAAGATTATCTATACCCCTGTTACCCTCATAAAGCGGCGAAATTCTTGGGGCTTCGGGCTTCGGTGCTTGCTGTTGTGTTTGCTTAACGGCAGATGGCTTCAGGTTGCTTTTAAAGGTACTACCTTCCTCAACTACTTTCTTTCTAAACAGAAATCCAAACATAACTATCCTTAAAATAGGGGACTTTTTTTGCGAGGGTCTCAGTGTGCATTAATATGTATAGATTATCAAATACCCAAAAGTCTAATCACCATGTCATCAAATCCTGTTGAGTACAAATTATCTGAAGAGTCACTTCTGCCCACAGAAATAGAAGAAAAAATGCGTCTTGACCACGAGCGTGAACGCGCGGACAAAGAACGCAGGCTTAAGCTGATTACATTCGATTGGAAAGACCTACAGCGAATCGATTGGCCTTATGGCAAAGCGCATCCCAAAGAATTTGAAGATTGGAAAATTTGGCAAGCTGATGGTCGTAAACTGATTGTGCAATGCCTGCATCAAGAAAACATCTATGCTGATTCGCTATTGGGTGGATTACGTTATCCCTCCGACTACTTGTTAGAATCTATTGCGCGGGCTGAAGTGCTATATCCCTCCGTAAAGTCTGATCCCATCATTTTGCCACCGCCACTCTATTGGGGTAGAAAAGACATTATGGTCGATGGCGTAGATAAGGGTTATGAATGGATGACACTACCTAGAGTTTGCTGCATGGCCGAATTGCTCAGCACAAACCCAACGTTAAATCATACCGAGCTATTTTCATCCGCAATTGTCATTTGGTTTCAGGAACACTTTGGAATGCCAGATGATCAAGTTCAGGCGAAACTTCAATCCCTAGATTGGGAAACCAAAGCATATCACTGGTCCCATAGTGCGATTAAATAGCCAATTGATCCCCCCTAGATAGCTACTTTCTTTTTGCTTCCTAATTGAAAAATAGGCAGCAATTAGTCAGCTTTTGTGACAACATGGTTTATATAATCGAGCGCGCATTTCCCATCACTATTAGATTGACGTACATCCCCTTTATATTTGATTAATAACTCAAACATAGCCTGATGCCTAACTTCCGCAGCATACATAAGTGGCGTTACACCATAGTTTTTGGGGTTACCACTGTTGGGATTTGCGCCATGACTAAGTAATAGTTGAGCTATTTCATACAAAGACTTTTCTGTATGTTTTTGCCTAAAATCCTTATCCAAAAGCTCGGATGCGGCCTTCCTTTTTTCAGGATTTTTAGCCATCAACTTTTCCAAATCAACCTGCTGCTGCCCAGCCCCAAACATTACCGATCCAAATTTCCCTGTTATTCGCGCCAAATCATCATAGTTCACGCTATTGGGATGTTTTTTAATAATATCTAATACATTTCCAGACCTCAACATATACAGCAACTGGATACATAAATCCAAGGGTGAATAATTTTCCATTTGAGCTCGTAGGTTCGGATTTGCACCCATTTCTAAAATGATTTCAACAATATCAGGCTTTCCTAGCTGAATAGCTTCAAACAATATACTTAGTCTATTTCTATCAGTTAAGCGATTTAATGTGGCTTTTGTATGCGGGTACTTAAGCAGCTCAACAATACATGCCACATCATATTTCGAAAGTGGGTTATTAGCGTTCTGTAGTGCATTTAATAATGCAGAACCACACCCACTTTCAATATCAATCTTGTTAACATCAGCACCACGCACTAGTAAATTCTTTATGTTATTCAAATTTCCTAAAGATGCTTCAGCAATTAGTTGCGGTACCAACTTTCCTCCAAAAGGAATCTTTTTGTTAGGTGAACGTAAATTGGGTGGTCGATTATCTAAAAATGGCGTAAATATAATCTCCATCCCTAAAATACCGTCCGGGTGTTGATAGCAATCTCCAGCCTCTACAAATAAGCATTCATTGGGGAAAATTTCATAGAAGTATTTCTTTAGCTCTTTGATTTCCCAGTTTTCAATGACATCTTTAGAGAATTTATTTTTTGTATAAATATTAAAGGCTAAGGCCCAAGCTTTATGTTTCTTAATGCAAGGTTTATCTGCTAAATAAGCTGCTGTTGCTAGCAATTCCCTTAATATATCTTTCTGAATTTTACCTGCACGGTAAAGGCTACGCTTAAATGATAACTCGTAAAATTTCAGCGCCGTCTCGGGTTGACCTTGCATGACATAAAATCTGGCGTAAAAAAAATCCAACATATATTGACCGCATGTTAGATTTCCTGCGTTAAATATGGTGCTTTGGGCTTCTATTAATCCATTTCTAAAACTTTCTAAATCACCCGCTAATTTAGGATTTTTGTAATGGTGAAATTTTTCAAACAATGCTTCTAACACTAATTTGATATTTTCTGTGACTAGTGATTTTTCTGAGTTTAATTTCTCTAGTGACGACTTAATATCTAAGCTATCGCCCAACATCACGTGCTGAGTTAAATCTAACGTGAAATTATGTTTATACATTTCGGCAAACAGCCAATCTAGAGCGCGCGCGATTATTAGGCATGACATAATGTTTGCGATATTTTTTGACGATTTTTTGGCGATTGTATTTGCCAATAATTTCAAACTACTTAAATCCAGTATATGCTTGCCACAAAGCCAATCGCGAAATTGCTCAAGCCTGTTCATTCGACTGTCAGTGCCAACTGAATTATGGAAAAAATCATCAGCGTATGCATGTCCAACAATTTCCACAAAGTCTTGTTCTTGTGAAAATGACTTTATTACTACAGAAAAAGCAGTTTTATCCTTATTAACAAGGCATTCTATATATGGAAAATCCAATTTATCTTCAGCATCTTTCAATATTTCAAAAACCTGGACTACGAAATATTCATTAATTAAGAGTTGTAAAACAACATCTCTTTTAAGTACATCCACATTTGTCTCTAAAATCATAGCTTTATAATTTACTAAAAGTTTTTTTACGTGAGGTGTTAACCAATCGGCAAAGGCTGAATCCACATGATGCTTTAGTGGCTCAAAAATACCATCATTGATAACTTCACTTTCATTTAACCAATTAAAATCAGCATCCTGTGCAAAAGTATCTAATTTCTTGTTGGCATTTTTAATATCTAACGCACGGGTTATGTAGCGTACCAATTCACCAACAGTAGGCAATGGAGTTGCCTCAATATCTATGCTTGCATTTATAATAGGCGTTATTAGTACGCTCATATCAAACCCCTTAAATTTTGGTCAATGCGTAGAATTTCACACCTAAAGTTTAAGCCAACTCTAAAATCACTAGGTGTTCTTGGCACAATAGCAAATTTACCATTTGGTGCAGTAATGCGACCATGCTTTTTTCTTCTTTCAAATGACCAGAATGAAAATTTAACAAGCTTTGTCACAATGGCGTCAATTTTTTGATCTTTACAGTAATAGCTCATTTCATTGACTCAATCTGAAACTTAGTTTGCCAGTCGTAACTTCCACCACGCTTTAAAAATTTAATAGTAGAAAATCCATCGCCCCCTGCGTCAAATTGATTATTATTTTCTAACAAACTAGCCCCGTAGCTGTAGTGGCCATTTGCATTATCAAAAACTCTACCTTCAGGCGAGATCATTAAATACGACCCCCGCATTTCATCATTATTTTCAATGACGGGTTTTAATGTGGCATGTTGTTGATAGAAATATCGGAACTGATCCTCATTTATGCTCAATGCTGAAACAGCAGAGTCGTTTTCACCTACCACTGGTAAAAATTGAAACACCTTCCATCTGTCGATTTTCATTGGCATCAATTCATGCGTCATTTTCTCCTGCCAATTATGTTGAGAAATCACAGTGTTGACTTTAAGTTTGCTATTTAGATCATGAATCAAAGGCACAATTTCATGGTAGTTTAGTGTTTTATTTTTAGTAACCCGGCCTAATTTCCTTAAGGTATTTTCATTAAACGAATCAATACTGATACCTACCCAGTCAAGCAGACCATTAAGTTCAGCAAACCGCCGTCTTAGCAAGCTACCGTTCGTTACGATGCTTGTAGTAAAACCTCTATTTTTGGTGTGTTCTAGCAAATAGGGTAAGTGCGGATATAGTAATGGCTCACCACCTACAAAATTAATTTTTACATTCAAACCACTTGTGTATTTGTAGATATTATCTATAACTTGCACCCAATCACTTTGGGTTAAAGAAAATGGCTTTGATTTTACATCCTCACCGAACCTTGCATAACATCCTATACATTGCATGTCACACTTGCCTGTTAGGTGGATATTTACCGCTAGATTGTGTTTATTTTTTGCTAGCTCATTGATTGAGTTTTGAATTGTTTGCAGCATTTATCGAGTCCTTAATATGAATTTGTAGGAAACGATAATTTACTAAAATCTAAATAAATATAGGTCGGTAAGAGTGGCAGGAATTTTCTCGTAATTTGTTATGCCATATTAATGACTATTGTAGGCGATTATACAAGGTAGATTTTTATCGGCTGTAAGCGTATTTTTTGTATTCTCGGTACGGTAGCAGTTGGTCGATTTGCCTAAATATTAGGATGCTCGGTGCATGTTGAATGTCTGTTAAGGGGTGTTTCAGTCTATCAGTATTAATTTCCATCTGACTGCAGAGGGTTGTTTTTTGCCCTTTGACCTCTAAATTAGCTTACCAGAAAGCTGCCATTCAAAAAATATGTGGCTTTAACTAACGATCAGTGCAAATTATAATCACTGGCCAGTGTAAATAAGAATGGCTGGTCAGTTGGTATGAGAATATGCAGCTAACGCTAATTTTACCTTTTCGAGGGGTTGTGGCGTTTCAGATAGATGAGATATACGCCCTGTAATTTTAATAATCGTGATGATGTGATTGATGCCTTGGCAATTACACATTGTGAATTAGTGTTAATTCACCCGTACAGAGAAGGCAACGGACGTACGTCACGTTTACTGGCAACTTTAATGGCCTTGCAAGCAGGTTTGCCATTGCTGGATTTTTCTGGGATTACAGGCAAAGCAAAACAAGCTTATTTTCTTGCAGTGCAAGCGAGTATGAATAGAGATTATGAACCGATGAAAGCCGTGTTTAATGCAGTGCTGAAGAAAACTGAAAGAAGCTTTTAGCGTTTAGCTGTTTTGGTCGTGGGTAATGGAAGCGCGCGCTCAGCGGCTTTTTTAACGCCTTCAATCGCCATTGAGGAAACAACATTAACCCTTAACGCCGCGTTATACAGATTTGCATCGCGTAAATAAGGATTCTGTTGCAATAATGAGTTTTTTACCATAACTAAAGTATAGTCTTCGATGGGCTAAAGTTCAACTACTCTACATCAAGCCAGCATTGATCGAGACATTTTAGTTAGAAGGTAGAAAATGGGTTGGGTGATAAGGTTATCAAGCGGTTGGTGCAATAAAACAGGCGATATAACTACCGCCGCCGTGAAACTGGGCTACCAGAACCTCAATGTTCAATCTCATGAATTTGTGACTTCAATTTGGCGTAAACTTGATCAGGCATTATGCCACAGCCAGAGTCGCGGCCAGAGTCACAGCCAGAGTCGATTGGACTGCAGTTCTAAACTGCTATCAAAAAATAGTTAAATTGCAACTACGCCTCAACTCATTATGTGCTCTTAAAAATAACCACATTACTAGCGTTGAGAATTGCCTCAACCCTATCACCAAGTTTTTCCCATGCCTCGCGCTTTTCATCGGCATATTCATCAAGCAAATAAACTCGGTCTACCTTTGAGCCTATGACATGATTTTGGCAAAGGTTAATCACATCTCTGGGTACTTTTAGTTGTTGCATCAAAGTTGCCCCTGTTCTGCGTAAATCGTGTGGTGTCCACTCTTCATCGTCACTCAGCACAAGGCTGTTATTTTCAACGCGACCAGCCAGTGTTTTACTACGTTGCTTAAATTGCACCTGTCTATCACCTATCTGCTTACTAGCTGATTTAACGCAAACATGGCCCTCTTTAAAAATTGCGGGAAAAGCCCAAAAGCTATCTCCCGTTAATACCTGCAACTGCTTAAATTGATCTAATGCAAAATCAGATAAGTGAACAAGTTGATCCTTTTTAGCACCCTGCTCACCTTTAGTATTGGCGGCTGGAATAAACCAAGTACGTTCTTTGAAATCTATATGCTTCCATTCCGCCATCAATAATTCGCCAATACGGCAGATAGTGCTTAAACATAGCCACATGGCGATTTGCACTTCTTTTTTAAGCGGGCGTTCAGTTCCACGTTTGCTAGGTGCATCTAAATAGAATTGCGTGGTACTGTCAAAAATAAACTTTAACTTTTTGATTTCATCAATACTCAACATGCGCTTACGTTCTTTGGTGTAGCCTTTCGGCACTAGCTTCTTTATTTCAACTAATTCCGATGGATTTCCGTCAATCATTAGCGCGCGCCACGGTTTACGCTTTTCAGCCCACCGTAGCATTTGCCCAATGTCCTTAGATAACTCTACAGCGGTAGCAACTTTCCCACTTTCAATAATTAATCTATATGCTTTTCTCAAGTGATGCTCTGTCAGCTTGCGAATTTCTATCGCGCCAAGTACAGGAATAGCATGCTTGCTAAATGATTGTGAAATATATCTATTGCCATCAGAGCGATTAACGCCATCTCGTAGCCAAATCAAATATAGATCATTAAATGTTGATGCTTCATTTTTATGTTGCTCTGCTGCATCGGCTTTTATCTGCTTCTGTTCTATTTGCTGAGTTTGATAGTCGATACCGTCACGAGCAAGGGATTGAATGTTGGCATTAAAGGATTTAGCTTCGGCCAGCGACATAAATCCATCACCGCTAGTGCCAAATGGTTTTGGAAGTCTGTATTGCTTTTGAACGCCATCGACAACATAACGCACTAGCCAAGTTTTTATCCCACTCGTAGACACTCGGATATACAAACTACGATCAACCGTAAGCTTATATTCCTTCTCTTTTGGCTTGGCAGATTCAATTGCTTTAACTGTGATTGCTTTTGTCATGTTATCCACCGCGTCCTAATGGCGTCCTAAAAAACCGTGGATTTTATTGTATTGCAATAAACTATAATGGACAAGTAGCAATTGCAAATTAAAGATTAACTAACTGTTATATATAGATATTTAATATCCAATAACGTCTAAATCGGTACAAGGAGATATTTACTTAAACAATCATTTAACTTGCTACGAACCAAGGGGTAGGGCGTTCGAATCGCTCCGGGCGCACCAATAAAAACAAGGGGTTAGCTTAACGGCTAATCCCTTTTGTTTTTCCGGGGTCACGCCGGGGGCACGCTCACAAAATATTTACGTGCTTGCCATCTTCTTTACCCCCCATAACTACCCATCACCTTTTGTTCAATCAAAAATCCACTAGATTGAAATTCACAATATCCGGCATAACCAACTCAGGCATCTCCAACTGCAAATCCTCAATCTGATTCCACTCCGGAATATTTGAGAACAACTCGGCAAACCTTTCCCGTATATTTTAAATGGGACTTACATTGCCTCTGATTTGTTCAATCTCCCTCACAAGGCGTCGAGAAGAGCTTAACAGCTCAGCGCTGGGGCATGAGGATTGGAGTTACTGAGCGGGTGATTCCTTTTGGTTTCGACAAAGTGCATTAAGCAAATCAACAGCCAAACGCCTATTCTCTTTTGATAGTTCACGAAATACCGAACGTAATTGAATGGCATCTTCCGAAAAGTCAGTTCCAAAATTAATTTGAGACGAATCTTCTTGGGCTAAGGGGCTCTCTAAACCTTCAGCGGCAATATAGATTGCTGATGTTTTAACCTCCAAAGCCGATGCAATACTTTCAAGCAGAGGAAGTGACGGTTGCCGCTCACCGCGTTCAATACGTGAAAGATAGCCCGCATCAGTTCCCGCAGCAATGACTTACGTGCGTTCTACAAAATTGTAGTAATTCATTTACTGGCATGGAAAATAAAGTTAAGACTTAAATCCGAGAGCAGTCTGATACTTTAGACATTTTTAGATTTAATGCCATAAATATCGGACACTTATGTCGATAATTTCCAATATTGATGTCAAACACAGCTGCTGAATAACTTTAAGCGCAAATGTAACTCATTAACGTAAGTTTCAGATAGCCATAAGACTTAATAATCGAACATTTTTAATAAATAAATTGATTTTTTACACAAATAGTGCAGAATATTGTTATATTTTATACAATATTGATAAATAAAATGCTAATTGAATTTCGCGTTCGCAATTTCAGATCCATACGAGATGAACAGGTGTTGAGCTTAGTCGCGTCTTCGGACAAGTCGCTAAAAGAAACCAACACTCTTGTTTCAGGTATTAAAGTTGCGCCATCACTACTTAGAAGTGCGGTTATATACGGCCCTAATGCTGGCGGCAAATCTAATCTAGTGAAGGCGATACAATACATGCGTGGAGTGGTGGTTGAATCTGCTTCTTTAATGCAACCAAGTCAAACCTTTAATGCTCAGACTTTCCGTCTAGACAGCGTCTCGGAAAGTGGCAATACTGAATTTGAAGCTACTTTCATACTAGAAGGCGTACGGTATCAATATGGCTTTGAACTTAATACACAAAGAATTACAAAAGAATATTTACTTGTATACAAAGCTTTCAAACCTCAACAATGGTTTGAACGCCACTACGACCTAATCGCCAATAAAGATATTTATGAGTTTAGCTCTGGTCTTAAAGGTTCTAAAAGCTTATGGGAAAATGCAACGCGATCAAACTCATTATTCTTATCAATGGCTGTTCAATTAAATAGCTCTCAGTTACGGCCAATCTTTGATTGGTTTAATAACATGTTAACCATTTTCAATGAAATATCGCCACTTAATCCACAGTTCTCTGTTGATATGCTTAAGCAATCAGATGGCAAGCAACTGATATGTGATTTTTTGACCGCCGCTGATATCAGTATTGCAGACATCAATATTGTTACTCGGAAAGTTCCAGGGCAATCTTTGCATTTTGATCTTACTGCAAACAAAACAGAAGTGCGTAGCGAAGAACAGGAAATAAATGAAGTCCAGTTTCATCATGAAACAGACAAAGGTAAAGCTGTATTTGGTCTTAATGATGAATCTTTAGGGACGCAACGCTTACTGTTCCTCGCTGGCCCTATTCTTGATATTTTGAATAAAGGCCGGACACTTATTGTGGACGAGCTAGACAGTAGCTTGCACCCTCTTCTAGTGAGGCGTCTGGTGGAATTATTTCACTCCACGCTAAATACAAAAGGTGCTCAGCTTATTTTCACAACTCACGACACCTCCCTACTAGACCCGGAGCTATTTAGGCGGGACCAAGTTTGGTTTGTTGAAAAAGACAGAGAGCAAGCGTCATCGCTTTACCCGCTTTCTGATTTCAGCCCACGCAAAAATGAAGCCTTAGAAACTGGATATTTAAGCGGTAGATATGGTGCATTGCCATTCTTTAAGAATGGGAAAATGTAAGCATGTCGATAGAGAACTCACCAAAAATTAGGCAGCGTGCTCAACTTGAAAGAAAACAGAATAAACGTGCAAGCTACGATCGCATCCTGATTGTTTGCGAAGGAGAAAAAACTGAGCCATTATATTTTCAGGAAATTAGAGAGTTCTATAAATTACAAACTGCAAACGTAAAAGTGACACATAGTGCATACGGCACATCACCATTACAAATTGTAGAATATTCCTTAGATGAGTGCTTGCGAACAAGAAAATGGGAGCAAGTATATTGTGTGTTTGATCGGGATGATCATCAAAGCTTTAACAATGCGGTTCAAAAAGTTAATGCTATAAATGATAAGCATAAGAATGACCTCAAACAACTAATTAAATTTACAGCGATACAATCCAACCCGTGTTTTGAGCTTTGGCTGCTGCTACATTTTGAATGCGTTACTCGTCATAGCCATAGAAATCAAATAATCAGTTTGTTAAGTCAGGCAGATCGAATAAACGGCTACGGAAAAGGTCAGGCTGGTAATTTCAATAAAACAAAAGATAACTTAAAGACTGCATTTCAAAATGCGGCTACATTAAAGGCAGAGCGTGATAGGCTCCAAAGTGAAAACCCATACACCAATGTAGATGAATTAGTATATCGACTCATAAATTTGGGGCAAATCCCATCCGCTTGATTATTCAGTATACTCATTACTAAATAATGTAGCTAATTACGCTACGTTTGAAGCTAAAAATGAAACAGCATTGCTACCATCTGCCGAGTTACGCCGGCGCCACCAATAGATATGCAAAATGCAATGAGAAATCTAGTTAGAAATGGATTCTCTCCATAAATAGCTTAGATATACCGTAGGGAAAACGTAACATAACAGCACTAAATTGTATGATATTGTGGCTTAATACAGCTAAAAATGAAATTTGCAGACGTTGTAAGCTGTTGTTTTTAATAATATTTAATACCTAACCCGCCCCTACGAACCAAGGGGTAGGGCGTTCGAATCGCTCCGGGCGCACCAAATACCGGTAGTAATATCAAGGGGTTAGGCTTAACGGCTTAACCCTTTTTTATTGCCTATTCGCTTTTCACCTACCAACAACATTCCATGGGTAAACTATAAGTCAGTCAAATTGCCTTTATAACCACGAAATCCCCTTCAAATTTTCCAACTATTTTCCCTTTATATTCCATGATGTTCCGTTGGATAACAATGTTGTAAGAAACGCCTACATTATTTATTTACACATAACCGAGTGACCATGCAACAAGAATCGCCACCGCAGAAGCACTACCACCAAATATAGTGCTGCTGTGATTGACGTTCGGTGCCAATAGTGCACGCAAGGTAACGCTATCATCTCGCACTCGCACATCCACCACGCAGATTTGCATGGCAAGTGAAAGTGGAATATGTTCGTATAAGTATTACTCAAGTTCACGTTCACTCATCTTAATCTCCCGATTGATATTTTGTATGCGTAGTAAAAAATTACTATGCAATATTTCAACAACAGTTGTAATATATTCACATGGATAAAATTACAGCAACAACAATCTTTGAATCCCTTTCTTCAAGCGTGCGTTTGGACGTATTTAGACTCTTAGTTAAAAAGGGTTTGGATGGTATGGTCGCGGGTGAAATAGCGACTGCTTTAGATATACCCCCAAACAATTTGTCTTTTCATCTCAAGGCGATGTCCTATGCAAAGATGGTGTCTGTTGAGCAGGAGGGGCGCTACCAAAGGTATCGCGCTAACTTCCCCATGATGCTAGACATGATTGCCTATCTAACTGAAGAGTGTTGTGCTGGTCATCCAGAAAAATGTGTAGATATTCGATCAGCTTCAGCTTGCTCGTCAAGTGTGCTACCGCCTATTTCAATTGATTCAACTGAGGTATAAACAATGAACGTTCTCTTTTTATGTACAGGTAATTCCTGCCGCTCCATACTAGGCGAGGCAACTTTCAACCATCTTGCTCCTGCTGGCTGGCATGCAATGAGCGCTGGTAGCAAGCCAGCTGGTTATGTGCATCCACGTTCACTGGCATTATTAGCGCGTGAAGGCATATCAACAGAGGGTTATCACAGCAAATCATGGGAAAATTTGCCAGCCACACCTGATATTGTGATTTCAGTATGCGGTAACGCAGCAAATGAAACCTGCCCAGCTTACCTAGGCCCAGTATTAAGAAGTCATTGGGGTGTTGAAGACCCGGCACATGCGACTGGCACCGATGAAGAGATTGATGCTGCATTCGTTAAGGCGTATAGCATTCTGCGGGCGCGTATTGATGCTTTTCTAGCGCTACCTTTAGAGACACTCAAGCATGATAAGGCCGCACTTAAAGCTGAGATGGATAAGATTGCAGCTAATATTACTTAAGGAAATATCATGACAAAAACAATACAAGTGTTTGACCCCGCAATGTGCTGTAGCAGTGGTGTGTGCGGAACAGAAGTCGATCAACAATTAGTCAATTTCTCAGCCGATGCAGATTGGGCTAGAAATAATGGCGCGCTAATTGAGCGCTTCAATCTCGCGCAACAACCCATGGATTTTGCCAATAACAAGGTGGTGCGAGATTTTCTTGAGCGTTCCGGCCAAGAGGCATTGCCGCTGATTCTGGTGGATGGTGAGTTTGCTTTGGCTGGTCGTTATCCAAATCGCATTGAGCTTGCGCGCTGGGCTGGAATAGCCACCGTGATTGAAGTGCAACCAGTAACTGGATGTTGCAGTGGCGGCAAGTGCTGTTAATAGCACCACAAACTTTGACTCAATCTTAAGGTAAATTAGATGCTATTTCTTAAACAACCACCCCGCTTTCTTTTCTTTACTGGTAAAGGTGGCGTAGGTAAGACTTCCATCGCCTGCGCAACTGCCATTCAATTGGCTGAGAGCGGAAAACGTGTACTGTTGGTGAGTACGGATCCAGCATCTAATGTCGGACAAGTATTTGGTATTAACATCGGCAATCATATTACTGCGGTTCCAGCCGTACCTAATTTAGCCGCACTTGAAATAGACCCGCAAGCAGCAGCGCAGGGTTATCGTGACCGTATTGTCGGTCCCGTGCGTGGCATCTTACCTGATGATGTAGTTAAAGGCATTGAAGAGCAGCTCTCAGGTGCATGTACGACTGAGATTGCCGCATTTGATGAGTTCACCGCACTACTGATCGATTCACCTGTCACTTACAATTACGACCACATTATTTTTGATACTGCACCGACTGGGCACACGATTCGCCTGCTTCAGTTGCCGGGTGCATGGAGCGGCTTCCTAGAAAAAGGTAAAGGTAATGCCTCCTGCCTTGGCCCTTTAGCTGGACTTGAGAAACAGCGTGAACAATACGAAGCCGCTGTAGATGCACTTGCTGATGGTAAGCGTACAAGACTGATTCTAGTCGCACGTGCGCAGCAATCCACATTGCGTGAAGTTGCCCGTACACACGAAGAGCTGGCAGGCATTGGTCTGAAACAACAGCATTTGGTCATCAATGGCATTCTGCCAAAGATTGAGGCTGAAACTGACCCGCTTGCCGCGGCTATTTACCAACGTGAACAGGCTGCATTAAACGCCATTCCAGAAGTATTGAAGCAACTGCCACAAGATCTAGTCGCACTTAAAGCCTTTGACTTGTTTGGTTTAGATACATTACGCCAATTATTAACAGATACGCCTTATCAACAGCATGGGACAAATGAATCAGCTATTACAGTGGATAAGCCCAGCCTATCTCAATTAGTGGATAGCATTGTAGCAGATGGTCACGGCCTAGTCATGACGATGGGTAAAGGTGGCGTTGGAAAAACGACTGTTGCAGCAGCTGTTGCTGTTGAATTAGCCAATCGTGGACTGCCTGTACATCTGACCACATCAGACCCAGCAGCCCATCTATCAGACACACTCAATGGCACATTAGACAATTTAACAGTAAGTCGGATTGACCCGCATGAAGAAACTGAACGTTATCGTCAGCATGTTCTGGATACAAAAGGTGCGAAGCTTGATGCGCACGGTCGTGCGCTACTAGAAGAAGACTTACGTTCGCCATGCACCGAAGAAATTGCGGTATTCCAAGCATTCTCACGCATTATCCGTGAAGCAGGTAAGAAGTTCGTGGTGATGGATACCGCACCGACCGGGCATACATTATTGTTGCTTGATGCAACGGGTGCTTACCACCGTGAAGTAGCGCGTCAAATGGATAAAGCGCACTTGCAATTCACTACACCAATGATGCAATTGCAAGATCCAAAGCAAACCAAAATACTCATCGTGACGCTCGCAGAAAAAACGCCAGTCTTAGAAGCCGCCAACCTGCAATTGGATTTGCGTCGTGCTGGTATTGAGCCTTGGGCTTGGGTAATTAATAACAGCGTTGCCGCAACGACAACCACTTCATCATTGCTACACCAACGCGCACTTAATGAATTAGTTGAAATTAATTCTGTGGCTAAAGTGTATTCAAAGCACTATGCAGTAGTGCCAATGCTTAAAGATGAACCAATAGGTGTTCAGCGGCTATTAGATTTAGCGGCTGGTTAATCATCATATGATCCGATTATTCAACAGCAGGTAACAATGATGGAATCAAAAAATATAATCGCACCGCTGAGCGTTTTTGAACGCTATCTAACCCTCTGGGTTGGTATATGCATCGTAGTGGGTATTGCATTGGGCCAACTTTTCCCAAGCTTGTTTCAGGCAGTAGGAAGAATGGAGTTTGCACAAGTCAATCTACCCGTCGGGCTGTTAATCTGGGTCATGATTATCCCGATGCTGGTCAAGGTGGACTTTGGCGCGTTGCATGAAGTAAAGCAGCATATTAAAGGGATAGGCGTCACCCTATTTGTGAATTGGTTTGTGAAGCCATTCTCAATGGCTTTTCTTGGCTGGCTATTTATCCGCAACCTGTTTGCACCGATGTTGCCGCCAGACCAGATTGATAGTTATATTGCTGGCTTAATTCTGCTTGCTGCAGCACCTTGCACTGCTATGGTGTTTGTGTGGAGCCGCCTCACTAATGGCGACCCTTTATTTACGCTGTCACAGGTCGCACTCAATGACACGATTATGATTTTCGCGTTTGCGCCCATTGTGGCCTTGCTACTGGGCATTTCTGCGATTACCGTGCCTTGGGACACACTGGTCACCTCAGTAGTGCTTTATATCGTAATTCCGGTGATCCTAGCGCAATTGTGGCGCAAAGCTTTATTGCGAGGCGGCCAAGAGAAATTTGACGCAGCAATGGAGAAAATCGGTCCCTGGTCTATCAGTGCGCTTCTGATTACGTTGATATTGCTGTTTGCTTTCCAAGGGGAAGCGATTTTAAAGCAACCACTGATAATCGCTTTATTGGCAGTTCCCATTTTGATTCAGGTTTTCTTTAATTCTGCTTTGGCTTATTGGTTGAATAGAAAGCTTGGAGAAAAACACAATATCGCTTGCCCATCAGCGCTTATCGGTGCAAGTAACTTTTTCGAACTTGCTGTAGCTGCAGCAATCAGCATATTTGGCTTCAACTCAGGTGCAGCGCTAGCTACTGTAGTTGGTGTGTTAATTGAGGTTCCAGTAATGTTATTGGTGGTTCGGGTAGTTAACCAAAGTCGTCATTGGTATGAAAATCCATAAAAACAGCGCCTTAAACATACGATGTAAATCGCTTCAGATGTTGTAGTTTTATGTATCTTTGGGTCATCAATAGATGACTGCCCGCTCACAACCCGTTGCCGCCTCTTGTCCTTAATTCTGAGTAACAACAATGGGGATTGATTGCAAGTTTGTGAATGACTGGTTTATGTCTGTACAGTTTTTTTGAGTAAATTCCAGCTTCGCAGCAATCAGTTGTTAGCGCTCTCAACCATAACGAGCCATACATCAATTTAGTACGCTCGACTGCAAGATCAGCATAGCCGATCTTCAATTTGCATCAGCTTTTTAAAAGCAAAGATTCAAACTCATCAATCGGCACTGGTTTGCCAAATAAGTAGCCTTGGAAGTTCGCGCATCCATTATCTAATAAATACTGCCGTTGTTCTTCCGTTTCCACACCCTCAGCAATCACGCTGATGTCGAGGCTTGAAGCCATGGTGATGATGGTACGTACAATGGCTCTATCACTGTCATCGGTCGCAATATCCCGCACAAATGACTGGTCAATTTTCAATTGAGATAAAGGCAGTTTTTTTAGATACTGCAGTGATGAATAACCTGTACCAAAATCGTCTAATGAAAATCGAACGCCTATTTGACTGAGAGCATTCATCTTCTCAATAATGTCATCAATATTCTTGACCAACATACTTTCTGTGAGTTCTAGCTTGAGTTTTGTTGGGTCGATGCCGTGACGTTGCATCGTTTCTTGTACTTGTGTGACAAAGTTTGCTTGATGAAATTGTTTTGCACTTACATTCACTGATAGCACAAAATCTCGGTAGTGTGCATTTTGATGCCATATTTTAAGCTGAGCGCAGGCCGTCTCTAGCACCCATTGCCCAATCGGTAAAATCAGCCCTGTTTCTTCGGCTAATGAAATAAATTGGAAAGGTGGAATCATATTACGTTCAGGATGGAGCCAACGGATCAAGGCTTCTGCCCCAAATGGACGGCCCGTGTTATCTACCTGTATTTGGTAATACAACTGAAACTGCTGCTGGGCTGTAGCTTTGCGTAACTCGCGCTCCATATCTACGCGAGTGGTGATGGCCTCTTGCATTTTGGGGTCATAAAAACGTAAGGTATTGCGTCCTTCCATCTTAGATTGATACATGGCAATATCTGCTTGTTTTAATATGATTTCTAATTCTGCATCATGATCATTGAATAGTGTAGCCCCTACACTGGGGGTGCTGTGATGCTCATGCGTACCTAACTGATAGGGTTGGTTTAGTGCAGTCAGTATTTTTTGAGCGATCACTTCTGTTTGCGTTGCGGCATCAATGGACTGTTCACTTAAATCTTCTAATAACACGACAAATTCATCACCACCTAAACGTGCCACAGTGTCTCCTTCACGCACGCAGTTGCGAAGGCGACTGGCAACTTGTTGAAGCAATAAGTCGCCAATATCATGTCCCAAGCTATCATTCAGTGTTTTAAAGTGATCAAGGTCAAGAAATAACAGCGCGCCTCTCTGACCACTACGTGTGCTGGCCGCCAAGGCTTGCTGGAGCCTATCTAACAACAGTCGCCGATTAGGCAGGCGTGTTAATGGGTCATAGAACGCTAAACTCTTAATTTCATCTGAGGCAGCTTTACTCATCGTAATGTCGGTCAGCGTGGCGACATAATTGGTGACAATGCCGCTCGCATCTTTCACAGCAGTAATCAATAGATGCTCAGGGTAAATGTCACCGCTTTTACGACGGTTCCATATTTCACCTTCCCATGCGCCAGTTTGATTGAGATGCTCCCACATCGCCTCATAAAACGCCTTATCTTGACGGCCAGAGCTTAATAGACGAGGTGTTTGACCAACAGCTTCTTCAGACGTGTAGCCTGTAGTCGCAGTGAAAGCATGGTTCACGCGTAGGATGATGCTATTAGCATCAGTGACGATTATGCCTTCTTGAGACTCAAAAGCAGTGGCAGCAATTTTAAGTTCATTCTCAGCTTGTTTACGTTCAGTGATATTGGTATGTATTCCTATCATTCTTAGTGGCCGGTGACTTTGGTCCCACTCAGTGATGCTTCCGATGCTGTTAATCCAAAGCCAATCTCCAGAACTAGTCCGCCGGCGGTAATCCATACTTTCGGGACCACCATCTCTAAGGCATTTCTGCATTGCTTCACGAACAGCCATTATATCTTCTGGGTGTATGTTTGCTAACCACTCTTGCAGATTGCTATGAAAAGTAGCAGGATCGTAACCAAGCATCGCAGGGCATTCTGGGCTGACTAACACTTGCCCCGTGCCGACATTAAGATCAAACCAGCCCTGATCGGCTGAGATTAAAGCAAGGCGCAAGCGTTCTTTTTCTTCTGACAAACTTACCATCAAGTCATCCTTTTGACTCTGAAGCCTAAAGCTCACAATGAGTAACAGAGTGATTGACAGCCACATGCTAAACATAATGGCATAAACATACGGGATGACCTCGAGCCAGTTTGGAGCAATTATATTGATAGATGGCGCAGATGTTGGTGGTGGTTTAAATGCACGAACCATAAACATGAGCGCACCAATAGCGAAGATAATCGCTGTAATACGTTGCATAACTACAATCTGACGGTTACCTTTAGCTCGCCAGAACAGCCATGCACAAAAAGCTAAAAAAGGAACATCTAATAATGCGTATGCAGATATTCGAAACGAGATATTTTCAGAAAAACCGATCAAAAATGTTGCTATAGTTGCAAACCAAAGCCAGCGTAAATCGCTTTTACTTCCACCTAAGAGGTTGCAGGTTCCAACATAGATATAACCGATGCCAAGAATTAGAAAGGTATTGGCGATGGTAATAGAGATGAAATTTGGAATAACGCCACGCAAGCCGAGCAACAACAGGCTGACAGCAATAAGCGTAGTTGCTAATACCCAGTCCTTCAGACTCCGTTCCTGAGGCACTAAACGCCAAAGCATCACAATAGCTACTGTGAAGCATGTAAAGCTTATCATTGCAACCAAGCGAATTGTATTTAAATCAGGCATTAAATTTGACCATTTATTTTAGAATAACTTGGTATATCGCAAAATCCAGCGACTGTCTTCGATAAAGCCGTTTTCAGTTTTAAGATCGCCTCCATAATGCAAGGTGATGCGTCCAAATGTGAAGTTTGCTACACCGGTTAATTGGTAGCGTTGCAATTGCGTAAGGTCATCGCGACTCATGCCGTTTACACTGGTTTCTCCACCAGTAGTATAAAAATAAGTAGCCCCTAATGAGTAACGGGGGCTGATGTTGTATTGTAAGCCGACTTGGCTGGTGTAAAGTACTTTTTGTTCTAGCGTGTTTCGGTTTTGACCAAACGCATCATTATTGCTAAACCAGACTGCGTCTAGCGCTGCCATCCAACTCCATGCGTCTGCCAAAGGGGCTTGATAGCCTGCTTGTAAAGCAGCGCTGTAGCGGTTTTGCCCCATATTAAAACTACGTTCATGGTCATAACTGCCTGTAGGTGCAGTTAAATAAGCACCTACCGCAAAGTAGCTTTTTGTTTCATGATTAGCATAAGGCCAGAATGCAAAAAGAAAAGTCGTGTCACCAACCCCACTATCGCCTTCAAGGCGAGAAAGAGAACCTTCTGGATGCACATAACCAATAGGAGTCTGTACATAAAAAATAGCAGGATGGTCTGCTACCTCAAAGGATTTTCCCAAACGAATCTGTAATTGCGATGCTTGAATTTCTGGATTGCCAACTTGTTTATTACCGTGAATATAGCGATCACCACGCTCACTTTGCTGATAAGACAGCATCAGCAAATAAGTATCTGGTTTGAGTGCGCGAAGTTCGCCGGGCTGAAGGTCAATTGCAAAGGCTTGGTTGGCGTGTGTAAATAAACACAAAGCTATCAGTAAAATGTGGTGTGAAAACTTCATTTAATGGAGTTTATATTGAATGGGATATTTTTTGCAATCTAAAGCTCACTCCCGCTTGATTATTTAGGACAATCATTACTTAAATAACCTAGCGTAATAAGCTACATTTTAAGATGTTGCAAGTTGTTGTAAGTTATTGCTTTTAATAATATTTAATACTTAAACCGCCCCCACAGACCAAGGGGTAGTGTGTTCAAATCGCTCCAGGCGCACTGATAAAAAAAGCTTATAGCTTAACGACTGTAAGCCTTTGTCTTATTACCTTATCCGTGGGCACTTTGATGGGTAGGCCAGAAAATTAGCACTTAAATCCAATACGTTAAGGAAGCTACATATTGATTCTTTATCTAGTACCTACATTTATTTAAATTAGTACAACTAAAAAAGCCAGCTTTTTGAGCTGGCTTTTAATTTATATCAACTTGAATAAAGTCGACTAGTTTGCACTATTGATTACAGTGACAACACCCATGCTACAACTGTTTTAATATCAGCATCTTTAACTTGCGGGCTATTTGCTGGCATAGGCATAGGGCCCCAAGTACCGCTACCACCTTTTTTAACTTTTTCAATCATTTTAGCTTCTGCAGTTTTGTCACCTTTGTATTTTGCTGCAATATCTTTGAACGCAGGACCTAATACTTTTTTATCTATACTGTGGCAAGCTAAACAGCCGCTTTTTTGTGCTAAAGCTTGAGCCGCAGCAGCGTCAACTGCATTTGCTTGAGCTGCAACTAACAGTGAACCAGCAGCAGCGATTGTTAATAGTAAAGCTTTCATGCTATCTCCTTGAATTAACGCTTAATAATAATATTTATAAGAATTTTACAACCCGTTTATCATACCCAAGATTTAAATTTTTACCAATGACTTAAATCAAGTATCAACATTAAATCTGACTAATCAATCGTGATAAATCATCAACACTTTGTGAGCATTCAACGCCGCTACAAACCCATGCGTTGACATCTTCTGCCAAACTTCTTTGTAAAGTTACTGGCAACACTTTTACAGTTTCATCCAAGTAAAAAAATAAATGGTGGGGGTAATAATGCTGGCTGAGCGCATGTCGCCATTTTATTAACTTTGCAGACTCTCCACGCAAAATTACCATGGTTGGTGGTGTTAAGTACTCATCTAAGGCATACGTTAAACTGGCACAACCTGCCGGGCTACGTTTAAGCACAGCATCAAACGCTTGCAAAGTGCGCTCTGCCGCTTGCAAATAACGCGCATCTCCGAGCGCATGCCCCAAGCGTTGCAAAGCCACTGCGGCAATGCCATTGCCGTTAGGGGTTGCATTGTCATAACCTTGTTTGGCGCGATGAATTAAAGTCTCATGGTGATGTGCGGTAAAATAAAACCCGCCGTCTTCGGCTGCAAAATTATCTAGTAACGCCTCCGCTAAATCTTCAGCAAACTGCATATCAATGCTTCTGTAATCAACCTGCATTAACTCAATTAAGGCATCAAGTAAAAATGCGTAGTCATCTAAATAGGCATTAAGGTGGGCTTTATCGTCTTTGCAGGTTGCCAATAAGCGGTCATCTAACCACAATTTTTCGCGAATAAAATCCACTGAACCTTCCGCCAGCAATACCCAATCTGCCCGATTAAACACGCGCCCTACGCGGCTTAAGCCTTTAATCACCAAAGCATTCCACGAAGTAAGAATTTTATCATCGCGCCCAGGATGGTTACGCTTTTCACGTGTAGCAAATAATTTAGCACGAGCACTGCTCAACAATTCCACCTCATCTGCACTCGGCACAACTGCTAAATAAGGATGCCATGCACGGGTTTGAGAATGCGGATCTTCAAAGTTTGGTGCGCGATCAAAACCATAGCAACGGCTAGCCACTACAAACTCTTCAGGTGTCAGTAAAGCTTTTACTTCACTTAGCTGCCAAACGTAAAATGCACCCTCTTCACTATGTCCATATGCATCCAGTGAATCGGCATCTAGCGAGGAGTAAAATGCCCCTTGTGGTGAGCGCATTTCTCGAACTAACCAGCTTACCGTTTCTTCGATCACGCGCGCGTAGATTGCTTTATCCGCTGCATTTTTGCTAAGTTGCCAGCCATCGGCATACAAACATAGCAACTGACCGTTGTCATACAACATTTTTTCAAAATGTGGGATATTCCAGCGTTCATCTACAGAATAGCGACAAAACCCACCGCCTAGCTGGTCATAAATACCACCCGCTGCCATGGCTGAGAGCATTTGCAATGCCATAGTCTCGGCTTGATTATTGCCAGCTTTAGCCTGGTGCAGCAATAAGGTCACATCGGCGGGGTTAGGAAATTTTGGCGCAGAACCAAAGCCGCCATACTCAAAATCAAAACCTGTTTTCAATTGCTCAAAACCCTGTTTAACCGTGTTTTCATCTGCCGTAACCATAGAACTTGCAACGGGAATAGTACGCGCCAAAGCCTGTGCAAGCTGACGGTTTTGCATCGTCATATCGTCTTTTCGCTCATGATAGTAAGCTGCCACCCGTGGAATAAGCTCGCAAAATCCCGGCAATTGGTAACGCGCTGTTTTAGGAAAATACGTGCCTGTAAAATACGGCTCTTGATTAGGCGTTAAGAACACGGTTAGTGGCCAACCACCGCTTTTGTTTGAAAGTAGGCTATGTGCGGTTTGATAAATTTGATCTATATCAGGGCGCTCTTCACGGTCTACTTTGATATTGATGAAATTTGCGTTCATGATGGCAGCGGTTGCGTCGTCCTCAAACGACTCATGCGCCATCACATGGCACCAATGACAGGCAGAATAACCAATGGAAAGCAATATTGGCTTGTTTTGTGATTTGGCTAAATTAAGCGCCTCTTCACCCCATGGATACCATTGCACAGGGTTTTGGGCATGTTGAAGCAAGTAGGGACTAGTTTCCTCTGCAAGACGATTAGTCATATGCAATTAGTCATCTCGTCTACAGTGCCTCTACGCTATATTCCACTGACATGGTATGGGTTCTATTTGGCGAAATTACCACTGAGTTTTCAAGTGCGTTTGCGGTTTCTACACACACGGTTTTGCGCCATTCATCCGCATTACCCATATCGCCCATGGCGTGGGCTTTTTCTGCACCTGGCGACCATACCACCGTGGTATCACTGCCAGATTTACCCACACGAATCACACGGTTATAGATCGGATCATGCACCAAACAATCTGAATTATGGTCTAAATAAACACGATCAAACTCACCGTTAAACTTTAATATATTGTGCTCAACATAACGCTGATAATGGCGCAATTTATCGGCAAAAATACAATCTTGCAAACCGGTAATTCTGATATTTTCAACATCACTCACATTGAGGTAGGTATGAAAAGCCTCACCGATTAAAAATGGATGGTCGGCCTTATTGGTGGTAGATAAATCAATCTTCAACCGTTTACCAATTGTCACTACCATGGTCAGTACATAAGCATAAGAAAGCTGTCTTTTGGTTTCGGCTGTTTCTTCCATTTGCAACACAATGCGCGTGGCATCGGTATCGGTAGAATCTGCATCAATCAATTGCCATGGAATCACACGCGCAAATCCATGCGGACATAACGTGCTATCGGTAGGATGCGCGCCAAACCAAGGCCAGCAGACAGGAATGCCGCCACGTAATGAGCGTCCCTTCATGTATCTGGCATGATCTGACAACCAAAGCACAGGTTGCTTTTCACACTTGGGTTGCCAATGAATCACATGTCCACCTTGCAAGGCGATTTTAGCAGTGGCTAATGGATTATCAATTTCCAAATACTGTAAGCCATTCGCATCTTCAGTCACTTTTACATGCGGATACAGGGCGGAGCATACTTGCTCGCTTTTTTTTCTAAATATATGTTCTTCTAACGAGTCCAATGTCATCACTTGCCTTCTTAAAATCTAACTTCCTGTCATTCCTTACCAGTACTTGGCATCACGGCAGAATATATCTGCTGAAGCAGGTTATTCGTACGAGAAACAAAGAGAGGAATATTTATATGGCTAATCATCAATAAATTAAAATAAGCCATGATTTCCCTCTTCGTTCGAAATGACAGTTCATGTGTATCTATTGAGGTGTCCTTTAGTTGTTACCATTTTAGTTTTAGCTAAAGTTAACTTCTAAATAATAATTATTTTACTATTTTAACTTGCGATTACTTATGTACCTGCCCTTATTTCTCTATCTGAGAAACATCACGCACTGCACCGCGAGCCGCGCTGGTACTCATTGCAGCGTAAGCACGTAACGCTGGCGAAACTGCACGCACACGACCTACCGGCTTCCAGGCTTCTTTCCCTTTACCTTCCATTTTTGCATGGCGGTGTGATAACTCTGCGTCACTAACCGCTAAATGAATCGTGCGGTTTGGAATATCAATCTCAATCGTGTCGCCTTCTTCTACCAAGCCTATTGCGCCGCCCTCTGCCGCCTCTGGTGAAGCATGCCCTATACTCAAACCAGATGTACCACCAGAAAAACGTCCATCTGTGAGCAACGCGCATGCTTTACCTAAACCTTTAGATTTCAAGTATGAGGTTGGATAAAGCATTTCTTGCATACCCGGCCCCCCGCGAGGCCCTTCATATCGAATAACAACTACATCGCCCGCTACAATCTTATCGCCCAGAATTGCTTCTACTGTATCATCTTGGCTTTCAAAAATGCGCGCACGACCAGTGAACTTGAGAATACTGTCATCCACACCCGCAGTTTTAACAATGCAACCATCTAAGGCAATATTGCCGTACAACACCGCTAATCCGCCATCTTGTGAGTAAGCATGGGCTTTATCGCGAATACAGCCTTCGGCACGATCGTCATCCAACGTTGGGTAAAGCATGCTTTGTGAAAATGCAATCGTTGTTTTTATGCCACCAGGTGCCGCTCGGAAGAATTTTTTCACCTCTTCATCCTGCGTCACCATAATGTCCCATTTATCCAATGCATCGCCCATCGTGGCGCTATGCACGGTTGGCGTGTCGCGGTGCAACACGCCGGCACGATCCAACTCACCCAAAATACCCATCACGCCACCTGCATGGTGTACATCTTCCATGTGATATTTTTGTGTGGCGGGCGCAACTTTACTCAAACAAGGCACTTTGCGTGAAATACGATCGATGTCACTCATGGTGAAATCAAGTTCTGCCTCGTGCGCTGCTGCTAATAAATGCAACACAGTATTGGTAGAGCCGCCCATAGACACATCTAAAGCCATCGCATTTTCAAAAGCTTTAATGTTGGCAATGCTGCGTGGTAACACGGAGTAATCATCTTGCTCGTAATGGCGTTTTGCGATGTCTACAATCAAACGGCCCGCTTTTAAGAATAATTCTTTACGCGCACCGTGCGTGGCAAGTGCAGAGCCGTTGCCAGGCAAGCTTAAACCAAGCGCCTCGGTTAAGCAGTTCATAGAGTTTGCGGTAAACATACCTGAACATGATCCACATGTTGGGCAAGCTGAACGCTCAATCGCTTCAACCTTTTCATCACTTACTTTGCTATCAGCCGCGGCTACCATGGCATCTACCAAATCCAGCTTTAGCTCTTCGCCCTGCCAGTTAACCTTACCGGCCTCCATTGGGCCGCCAGAAACAAACACAACAGGGATATTCAAACGCAAAGCCGCCATTAACATACCCGGCGTAATTTTGTCGCAGTTTGAGATACACACCATCGCATCAGCACAATGCGCATTCACCATGTACTCCACGCTATCGGCAATTAAATCGCGGCTAGGCAAGCTATACAACATACCACCGTGACCCATCGCAATACCGTCGTCCACGGCAATCGTATTAAACTCTTTTGCCACGCCGCCAGCACGCTCAATTTCACGCGCAACCAATTGGCCTAAATCTTTAAGATGAACATGACCCGGTACAAACTGAGTAAACGAGTTACAAACCGCGATGATAGGCTTATCAAAATCGCCATCTTTCATACCAGTAGCCCGCCATAAAGCGCGTGCGCCCGCCATGTTGCGGCCGTGAGTAGTAGTGCGTGAACGATAAACTGGCATAATAAAAATCCGTTAAATTGTGATCAATAAATTAAGGTGTAATTTTAAACTAGCTGAGCTTAACAAGCTAAAGAAATATGCGGTTACCCTCATTTGTGGCGATAAGGTGCAACACGTGTAGGAGCGGCGACCCCGCCGCGAAGCAATATTGTTTCGCGGCGGGGTCGCCGCTCCTACATAAATTTATGCAAAATTACCTTTGCGCCGAATTTTGTCGTATCCAACTGGCAAAATTGGCTTCGTCAATATCGCCAGCGGCAAGGGCTAGCATTGTTAAAATACAAGTCGAATCATCGGCACTTAACACATATCCATTTAGCCTTAAAAACAGCTCTACCGCCACAAAAGCAGTGCGCTTATTTCCATCTAAAAACGGATGATTTTTAGCCAACCCAAACCCATAAGCTGCCGCAAGTTCAGCAAAATCAGGCTCGCCATAGGCTGCTAAATTTGGCGCCCTAGATAAAGCAGACTCAAACATTCCAATATCGCGAACCCCTGAAATTCCACCATGCTCAACTAACTGCTCATCATGCACCGCGTATAGTATTGTTGCATCTAACCACAACCAATGCCGCGTCATTTACTTTGCTAGCTCATGCAAAACTGCACGACGCTCTTTCATAATTTGTCGTGCTAACGTCATTTGGTCTTCAAACACTGGATCATGCGGCGTAATGGTTGCCCCACCTGGTGCATCCGTTAAAAACACCGTATCGCCTTTTTCAAGCTTTAGCCGCGCCAATACCTCCTTGGGCAAAATTAAACCTACAGAATTACCGATTTGCGTTAATTTTAAAGTGTGCATATTCGCGCTCCAAAGTTAATTGTTATAACAAAAGTTATAATAAACCTGTTTCAGCTAGAATGCAATTACTTGCAGCACCGCATCACTTTCACAAAAACCAAGCACCTACAAAACATCTAGTTATTTACAGCACATCCAACGGACTACTCACCCCACGTCCGCCTTTATTCAGCACATGCGTGTAAATCATGGTGGTAGATACATCAGAATGGCCTAACAACTCTTGCACAGTGCGAATATCGTAACCGCCTTCTAATAAATGTGTGGCAAAGCTATGGCGAAACGTGTGTGGCGTGGCCGGTTTGGTGAGCCCGGCATCTACTACCGCTTGCCGCACCGCGCGTTGTATGGCTTGATCTTGGATATGATGCCTGCGCGTTTCACCCGCACAGTTTTCATCCACACTACGCGGGTCAACCGATAGCTTGCCTGTGGGGAACACATATTGCCAAGCCCAATCACGCGCCGCATAAGGGTATTTTTTACCCAAAGCAAAAGGCATATACACTGCGCCGTACCCTTGTGACAAATCTTGCCCGTGCAAGGCTTTTACTCGTTCGAGATGTTCTTGCAGTGGTTTAATCAAACTTAATGGCAACATAGTCACGCGGCCTTTATAACCCTTGCCGTCACGAATTAAAATTTCTTTACGCGCAAAATCTACATCTTTTACCCGTAAACGCAACGCCTCTAAAATACGCATGCCAGTGCCATACAACAAACTTACCACCAAATGTTGCGTATCAGCTAAATGTGACAATATCTGCTGCACCTCAGTTTTAGTCAACACTACAGGTAGCCGCTTAGTGGTTTTTGCTTGCTCAACATCGTCTAGCAAAGGTAATTCAACACCCAAAATTTCTTTATACAAAAACAATAAAGCACTTTTAGCTTGGTTTTGCGTACTGGCAGAAACCTTACCCACCACGGCCAAATGCGTTAAAAATTGTTCAACCTCTCCCGCACCTAAATCTTTAGGGTGTTGCTTGTCAAAATGCAGAATATAGCGTTTAATCCAATCTACATAAGCCTGCTCCGTGCGAATACTATAATGCTTCAAACGGATTTTTCCGCGCACTTGGTCTAGCAACTTAGGCTGCTCAATTAAAAGGGTAGTATTTGATGGTTTCATATTTAGCCTTAGGAAGCACTAAAAATAGTTAACGTTATGATTTTATTATATACTTTATTTACAACTCACAGCAAAACATTCCACTTGACGCTTTATATTACGTCAAATAGGATGCCTACTTTACGTTAGGCCGCACACTATGCGCATCGCGAGCTTCATTCTTATCGCACTCGGTCTTTGCGCTGCGGCCATCTGCTTTTTCGGTCTCTCCGCCGAGTCGCTTCCTTATCAAGACCCAACTGCTGAGATGTTAGCCGCTCAGCAGCGCAGCATTCGCTGGTGGCAGGCAGGATTTTTTGCAAGCTTGGCCGTCTCAAGCTTGGCCGCTATCTCCATTTGGCGCACTCGCAGTCCCCGCGGTGCAGCCTAACCAATCATTCAAGCCGACGCCTTCGGCCCGGCTTAACTCAAGGCGTTGGGCGTTGATTTCTAAAAAAGGAAACTAGACATGGCCGTTAAACGTGCCGAGGCTGCAGTAGAGCATATTCAAGCAGCCAGCACTATATGCCTTGACAGGATAAATCCGTCCAGTTTGAAGAACTGGCATTGTTGCGCGCCCGAAAAATGCGTCTTTGAAGTTAATGCGGAAGCCCCCCCCTGAATATGATAGAAAAATAACATGATGGAAAAATCGAACACAGAATTTTGGCTGAAAGTGAAACTTATCCTCTTTGGGATATTCTCGATAGCCGCGCTTCTTCTTCTTTACCACTCACTTTCAATTGTCGCTGTGGCGCTGATTGGAATCGGGATTGGAGTACTGATTGCGCCAATCCTTTCGTTTGCAAGACTCAAGTTTAAGATACCTCGAGCTCTCAGTGCTCTAATTTGTTTTGTCGTGATTGTTATTATTATTGGTGGAGCAAGCTTCCTGATTTGGTACTTCGTCTCGGACCAAGTAGAGAGTCTATCCGAGCGCGCACCAGAAATTTCAGCGAATCTAAACAGTCGGCTTTCGTCACTTTTCATGAGATACCCCTGGCTTCAGACCCAGCTTGAAGCTCTGAATGTCGGAGCTACTGCACAAGGTCTTGTCGCACATTTTTTTAAGGGTCTACAAACCAGCTTCACTGCAATAGGCGGACTTCTATTTGCTTTGATCATCAGTCTGTACACAGCAGTTTCCTTGAATGATTATTTCGCGGCGATTGTTCGTGCCTTTCCTCAAAATCGTCGAATGAAAGTGACCTCTGTCCTCAGTCGATGCGCCACAACACTGAGACTCTGGTTTCGCACACAGATGATAGACATGCTCATCTTGGGGTTCATGACAGCAATTGGTTTATGGATTGTCGGGGTCGATTATTGGGTCGTATGGGGACTTCTCACTGCAATATTTGGGATCATTCCGTACCTTGGAACCCTTCTCGTTGTTGGTTGCGCATCACTGATTACGCTGGCATCTGAACCTTCACTTGTTCTTTGGGTTATCGCTGTTTTTGTTGTAGTCCAACAGATCGAAGGTAACATCATTCTTCCGATGCTCATGAAAGACCAGGTTGAGCTTCCTGAAGTGCCGCTTTTGATCTTCATCTTGTTGCTGGGATCGTGGCTTGGAATTGTGGGGGTTTTCCTTGCTCCTCCATTCTTTGCTATCATGAAAGTTCTCTATGTGGAGCTTTATCTTCCCCGAGTCGGCGATGAGACCTGATGAAATGGGCTCATTGCTTTTCATTGACGGACTTGCGGGGGCAAGTATGTCTCGTGTGATAAGCTCAATTGTATGGTTAATATTTATAGCGGCGTAGGTTGGGTTGTGTCTTTTTGCAACCCAACAAATAACGTCCGCGTCTAACTCAACGCTCAAGCGGAGCTGCGCAAAAAACGCGCAGCCCGCTTAGCTTTGCGTTAGGGCTTAGTTTCAAAACCATTGCCCTAGCAACCACTCTGGTATTGCCTCGCAGCGCAGCGTTTTTAGGTTTAGTGAGTGTTTCAGGTCAGTGTGATTTGAAATATGAATCCACTTATTAAGCCACAACAACACGCCTCCATATAAAAGTAGGGTTTAGTAACCAATTTAATCTATTTTTTAAGCTTTGCAAAAAAACGCCAAACCACCCAATTGGGGCAGATACAGTAGGCACCGCAATCGATGCTAACTGCTTTGCGCATTTCAAGAATATCATTAAACATCACCCAGTGTTTTTTCCAAGCTACCACCTGGGCTTACATTTATTGTAAATGACTGGTACCTTTGGCAATCAATGAGTTTTAATATTTTGAGTTTCAATATTTGTAGGTATTATTAATTTAATTAAGCCTGTAAGTGTCAAAATTTAGGTAAAATCCATGCCCTCAACCTTCAATTACTGCACCCATGTTCGTACACCCTCAGTTTGACCCTATTGCAATTCACATCGGCTCCTTTGGCGTTCATTGGTACGGCTTGATGTACTTAGTAGGATTTTTAGCATTTTTAGCATTAGGCAAATGGCAAATTAACCACCGTAAATGGCATGGCTGGACTGTTCCCATGCTGGATGATGCTTTGTTCTTTGGCGCGCTTGGCGTTATTCTAGGCGGGCGCTTGGGATATGTGCTGTTTTATCAGTTTGGTTATTTTGTACAACACCCTATGGAAATTTTGGCGGTATGGCAAGGCGGCATGAGCTTTCATGGCGGCTTTTTAGGTGTTTTGGTTGCTATGTTGTTATTTGCGCGCAAGTACCACCTTAAGTGGCTGAAAATTATGGACTTTATAGCGCCATTAGTCCCCATCGGCCTAGGCGCTGGGCGTATGGGTAATTTTATCAATGCTGAACTTTGGGGCAGGGTCACCAACGCCAACTTCGGCATAGTGTTTCCTAAAGTTGATACTTTATTACGGCACCCATCACAACTTTATGAATTTGCACTTGAAGGCATCGCGCTGTTTTTAATTCTTTGGATTTACTCGGCCAAGCCACGTGCCACTGGAACGATTTCCGCCCTATTTCTTATTGGCTACGGTAGTTTTAGATTTTTAGTGGAATACACGCGTGAACCAGATGATTACTTAGGCTTGCTCTCGATGGGTTTAAGTATGGGTCAATGGTTAAGCTTACCCATGGTGCTGATTGGCATTGGTATGTTTGTTTTTTGTCAAAAACGACAAGCTTGACGAAGTTTCGTCAAAAAATATTGGCATCAACTTCCTAATCTTAACTTTTAGTCAACTCAAGCTTGGATGTCGAGCTTAGTCGTTAAAAAATTATACTTGAATTTCAATGGGTTAAATAATTACAATCTAACCTCTAACAATAGTTAGCTCTGTTGGCATGCCATTTGCAACACTCATTTCATCTATATCTGATTTTATGCAAGTGGAGGCGTGTGATGATCAAACAATTCTTTAATTTTATTTTCGCTAAAAAAAGCGAAGTACAAAAACCAAATGTTCCTACATTTAACATTACTGAAAATGGCCCGATTAAAGCTGACTTTGAAGTGACTGAGTTAAGCTACGAAGAGTACGCGAAGTTTGTCACTGAAGATCGCAGAAAATCAATTAAGTATGTGAATCAAGAGCGTAGAAATAGAGCGAGCATATCTGTTGCAGCTTAAACCTTTGCGCGGCTATCACCTGACTGTAACATTAGTTTAGCAACAACGTTTTACGCCCTTCCATTGACTGTCTTGCCACAACTTAAAAAACGCTTTGCGCGACAATGGCGGTGGCGTATCTACCGTTGCCTGATGAAAATCAGCGTAATGCTTCAAATATTGCTCGTACGCATTGTCCCCTGACAAATCTCGAATCAAATGCCACAAATGTTTTAACTTTTTAAGCATCAATCTCTCACCCAGTTTTCAACCAATCGGCTTGGCTCATGCGGCGCTTCAGATAACTTCAGTACGGGTTTTCCGCTAAGGTAACGCGCGCATAACCGCAGCATATCAATTAACACCACCCACAGCACCACCACAAAAAACATCGTCAAATAAGCGTCTAAATGCTGATTAAATATCAGCTGTGGCGCCACCGCAGCTTTTTCGGCTGATAACGCACCGCTTGCCAATTTTGTCGCCATATCATCTGCGGCGGCAAAAAAACCAATGCGAATATCTGTACTAAAAATCTTTTGATATGCCGCGGTTGTGGTCACGGCAATCAGCCACGCCAGAGGCAAGCCCGTGACCCAGGCGTATTTTAACTTACCTGATTTCACTAAAATGCCCGTGCCTACGCATAAGGCAATTGCCGCAAGCATTTGGTTAGCAATCCCAAATAATGGCCATAGAATATTCACGCCGCCGTTAGGGTCTATTACTCCGATATACAAAAAGTAGCCCCACCCAGCCACCACAATACTGCTGGTAAAAATTACCGACGGCATGTATGAGGTTTCACCCAGTTTTTTGTTGAAGTTGCCCAGCATGTCTTGCAACATAAAGCGGCCGACGCGCGTGCCGGCATCGAGCGTGGTGAGAATAAAAATCGCCTCGAACATAATGGCAAAGTGATACCAAAGTGCCAGCGCACCTTTACCAAAGGCACTGCCAAAAATACTCGCCATACCAACAGCTAAGCTAGGCGCACCACCCGTGCGCGCAAATAAAGTGCTTTCACCCATATCACTCGCAAGCTGTTGCATTTGCTCTACGGTCACGGCAAAACCCCAGCTATTAATTTTTGCTATCGCATCAGCCGCCTCTTTACCCACCACACCCGCAGGGCTGTTGATGGCAAAGAATACACCAGGTTCTAATACGGTGGCCGCAATCATCGCCATAATCGCGACAAAGCTTTCTAGCAACATGCCGCCGTAGCCTATCATGCGGATATCGCGCTCGTTCATTAGCAACTTGGGCGTAGTACCCGATGCGATTAGCGCGTGAAAGCCAGAAATGGCCCCGCAAGCGATAGTAATAAATACAAACGGGAACAATTTACCGCCAAAAATGGGTCCGCTACCATCGACAAACTGTGTCACGGCCGGCATGTGAATTTCAGGACGCAAAATCACAATAGCAACTGTCAATAATAAAATTGTGCCTAATTTCATAAAGGTAGATAAATAATCACGCGGGGCGAGCAACAACCACACCGGCAACACTGCGGCAGCAAAGCCATACGCAATAATGGCGTAGGCCAGTGGCAGGCCGTCATGGTCAAACCATGTGCGTAGCGTTTCGTGATGATCAATCCAGCCACCCGCAAATACAGAAAGCAGCAGTAACACCACGCCTATTGCCGAGGCTTCCAGCACGCGTCCGGGGCGAATGTTGCGCATATAAAAGCCCACGATCATGGCAATGGGAATGGTCGCCGCCACGGTTGAAGTTGCCCACGGGCTATGCTTCATGGCGTTCACCACCACCAAGCCCAATACGGCAATCAAAATAATCATAATCAAAAACGTGCCAACCAAGGCCGCCGTGCCGCCGATGACGCCAATTTCATCTCGCGCCATTTGCCCTAGGCTACGTCCGTTGCGCCGCGTTGAAACAAACAGCATGACCATATCTTGCACTGCACCGCCTAGCACTGCACCGATTAAAATCCACAACGTGCCCGGCAAGTAGCCAAACTGCGCGGCTAGTGTTGGCCCAATTAACGGCCCTGGCCCTGCTATCGCAGCAAAATGATGCCCGAACACAATCCATTTATTGGTAGGAATAAAATCACGCCCATTGTCCAGCCTTTCAGCTGGCGTGGCGCGCGTTTCATCCAATACCAATACTTGCGACGCAATCCAGGCTGCATAAAAACGGTAAGCAATGGCATAAATACACACCGCAGCGGTAATGAGCCACAACGCATTGATGCTCTCACCACGGTTAAGTGCAATGCCTGCCAGTGCAAATGCGCCCAATAACGCAACCAGTGCCCAGAAAATACTTTTGATTGTTTTATTCATGTATTGTCAACTTATCTTTAAAGCCTATTTTTCAAAATTCACCAGCAAATTTGCTTATATTTAATTCTGGTCAATTACTTAAGTAAGTAGCATCTTTAGCCCGGCAATTAGCAACACAACCACAAGCGCCTTGCGTATTGCAGGCACTGCAAGACGTTTGCTACCGTACTCGGCACCAATAAAGCCTCCTATCACCGCTGCCAACACCCAGTATGGCAAAGTAGCGGGCAATTCAGGGGCTTTTGTCATTACGCCAGCCAGCCCTGACAACGAGTTCACTAAAATAAAAGCCGCAGAAACACCTGATATTACCCGCATTTCTGCCCAGCGGAAGAATAACAACAGCGGGCTCAGGAAAATTCCCCCGCCAACACCAGTCAATCCTGATAGCAAACCAAGTAAAGCACCAAATACTAACAAAACAGGCGTCTTAGGCAAGTCTAAATTTACTTGATAGGCTTGATTTGAGCGCCTTAACACCAGCCATGCAGCGTAAATAAGCACGATACCAATAATCGGCTTATAGATATGACTTGGCAGACTGATCATGCCGCCAAGAAAAGCCATAGGCATTGCTGCAATGGCCAATGGCCAAAATAATTTTGCAGAAAACGCGCCCACACGATAAAACTTATATAACGCGATAGATGCTACCGCAACGTTTAACACGAGTGCAGCTGGCCGCATTGTCTCAGGTGCAATTCCAATCAGCGCCATAGATGCCAGATAGGCGGACGCCCCGCCATGCCCAACAGATGAATAGAGCAGGGCTGAAAGAAAAATCAGCGAAACAAGTAAAGAAAATTCCAGAGTCATTGGCGCATTACTATTTAATTAATGATGTTATTTTTGAAGCTATTTTATAAGGCGGTAGCTATCTAGCCCGGATGTTTTATAAATTCACGTAATTATCGTGCAGGATTTTGTTTTGTAGGGGAATTTCATGAAGGAGTGGCGTAGTTATTCATACGCCCGACGGAATATAGTTGCCATACGGAACAAAAAACTAGCGAGAATACATGTGATTTATGAAACATTCAGGCTAACACTCACTAAAACAACCACCAGCCAAGCCACATCACTGATACCTGTATCACAAGCCCTAAAACCACCTGGCGTCCAAATGCACTTCCGCCTGTTACGATTGCCGTAATTACTTTAGAAAACGCATTGGCAGAAAAAGCCACTAATATGGGTACTGCCGCGCTAGCGGGCACAAGCTTACTGGCCGCAGCAAGTGAAGCAACCGAGATAGTGGAAGCATGAACATCTGCCAAACCCGCTACACCTGAGGCAAAAACAAGCCCTGCCTGACCAAACCAATGCGACAGCCCTGCTGAGGCAATGAGAACAGTAGCAATAACTGCGGCGAGTGTGATAGCTGTTTTTACACTAAAAGACCGGCCTAGCTCACTTTTATCAACCCCATTCTGATGCAATGAACTCAGCGTGATCAATAACCCATAAATTCCAATCGATAGACCGCCTAAGATTAAAGGCATCATGAGTGCATGCAAGGTAGCGGGATGAATCGCCACCAATAAAACGGCAATTTGCACGATAGTCGCTAAGCTCGACAGTGTTGCACCAGCGACTGCAACACTGAGTAACTCAGGATATTTGCGTGCCTTCCCACCCATAGAGCCGATGGTTGCAATACTTGAAATAAATCCTGACACAAAGCCTACCAATGGCAAGCCTAAGCGACTACCGAACAATCTCAAACCAAGGTGGCCTAAGGCACCAATCAACATCACTAAAATCACAACCAACCAAAGATTATATGGATTGATTGCATAAAATGGCCCCATCAACGCATTGGGCACGATTGGCAAAACAATCAGCGTAGCTGCCGCAAGAATAAAAAAGTCATTCATTTCATCTTTGGTAATTGCGCCACGCACAAACCAATGAATAGGCTCTTTAGCTACAAGTAATATTGCCACCGCAACAGCCAAACTAGCCGCCATACCGGCTTCACTCATGGCCAAGCCACCCAGTATTACCGTAAACACCAAGCTGACTTCAGTGGTTAAGCTGGGGTTGTCATCTTTGCTAACAAAAGTAGCTACCGCTACGAAAATTGTCACGCAGATGATCGACACCATGAGCAACCAAGGATTAATTAACGTGCTAACGGCACCAATTAGTGACGCAATTGCAAATGTTCGAATCCCCGCAATGGCACTACTTCCGGTGATATCTTTTCTGCGGTCACTAGCACCTGCCTTTCTGCGCTCTCTTTCCGCGCCTATCAGCAACCCAATACCCAAAGCCACCGCCAGATTCAACCAGTGTGCATGATCGATTAACATGAGTGATTCCTATCTATTACCATTTACAATAATCCACGTTCAACAAACGACAATGTTTGATTTCCCGCCACAATAAAATGATCCAGCACACGTACATCTACCAGTGCCAGCGCCTGTTTTAATTGTTTGGTCAGTAACTTATCAGCCAAGCTCTGCTGCGCAACACCGGAAGGGTGATTATGTGCAAAAATCACCCCTGCTGCATTGTGGTGCAAGGCACGTTTTATTACCTCACGTGGGTAAACGCTGGTTTGTGTGAGCGTACCACTAAACAACTCCTCAGTGGCATTCAGGCGATTTTGTGCATCTAAAAACATCACCAAAAATACCTCTCGCGTGAGTGCTCCAAGCCTTAACACTAAATAATCACGTACTTGCTGCGGCGATTGAAAAATATCGCGCTGTAAAAACTGCTCATTTAAAGCACGGCGACTCATTTCAAAAATCGCCTGCAACTGCACATATTTACTACTGCCAATACCATGTACTTGGCTTAGTTCACTTTCGCTCGCAGCAAATATGCCATTAAGGCTGCCAAATTGGCTGAGTAAATCGCGGGCTAAATCAACCGCACTTTTACCCACCACGCCCACACGTAAAAAAATAGCAAGCAACTCTGCATCAGATAATGCCTCAGCGCCTAACGCGATCAACTTCTCGCGCGGACGCTCTGCGGCGGGCCAATCAGTAATTGCCATTAAATACGCCTCGCCTAATCAACACTATTTTAGCCATCCAATCTCTCTCGCCGTTTTTTCACCTACCAAAGTATGCTTCAAGCTCTTAGGAATCTCCGCCTCAGTTTCACTCTTAGGCACGCGCCCGCCCATCAGTTCAGCAAAGTCCTGTGGGTATAACGGCGATTTATTAGGCTCCGCAAACCCATCAGGATAAGCAGGGAACGTAGTACTTAAATCGTATTTGTCGGTTGCGTTTAAAGTATGCAATAACTCATGTGCCGTAATCACCAGATTTTGTTTAGCATAAGCATTATCTCCAAACAGGTTAACCCGCCCAATGCGCCCTTTATTAAGCGCTGTTGAATGACTTAATTGCGGATGCGTTGCAGGGTCATGGTATAACAAGTACAAACGAATATCTGGCTTAACATTGACTTTGGGGCTATTTGACCAGGCAAAAGCTCTAAATTTTAAACTCCAGATAATAGTACTAAAAACACTACTGTTAATGGGCGGTTTAGGCGGCACATCGCTCACTTGCGCGCCTAACTGCACCTCAATGGGCCTGCGTAAACCAAGCTTATATTGTGCAGATTCTTCAGAAAAATATTCTGCAACCGGCTCAAAATCCTCACCGGTTAAGGTACGTAAGTAGGCACTCACTTTTTCGCTACCATCTGCATTCACAGGATAAACCGCCACATAAAGATTATGCTTCCACGCCAAATCAGCTTTATCCAACCATGTTTGCTGTACAACTGTTGCTAAAATCAGCAATAAAATAATAATTCTTAAGTGTCGCCACATGGATTATCCGTATTCATCAGGCAATTTAGTATTAAAATGAAAGCATTACATAGATCTTAACAAATATGCAAAAAAACAAATCAATCGTATTGGGCATCACCGGCGGCATCGCAGCATACAAAGCGGCTGAACTCGTGCGCCTGCTTGTTAAGGCTAACATAGAAGTTCAAGTCGTGATGACAGAAGCCGCCTGCCAGTTCATCACACCAGTCACCATGCAAGCACTATCGGGTAAACCCGTTTATACCGGCATGTGGGATGCCTCCATCCTCAACGGCATGCCGCATATCGAACTAAGCCGCTCTGCAGACGCCATTGTCATCGCCCCTGCCAGTGCAGACTTCATTGCCAAGTTGGTACATGGTCGTGCGGATGACTTACTCTCTACACTTTGCTTAGCCCGCGATTGCCCCTTGTTAGTCGCCCCCGCAATGAACAAACAAATGTGGGAAAACCCAGCCACACAACGCAATATTGCACAATTAAAAGCAGATAACATCGCTGTGCTCGGCCCAGATAGCGGCGAACAAGCCTGCGGTGAAATCGGCCTAGGCCGCATGCTAGAAGCAGAAGACCTGCTTTATTTAATTGAAGCGCATTTGCAGCCCAAGCTACTTAAAGGTAAAAAAATCCTCATCACTGCTGGCGCCACGCTGGAGATGATAGACCCCGTGCGTGCCATCACCAATTTAAGCTCCGGAAAAATGGGCTACGCTATCGCACAAGCCGCCTATGAAATGGGTGCAGACGTCACACTGGTCAGCGGCGCAACCGCACTTAAAGCTCCCATTGGCGTTAATACTATTTCAGCCACAAACGCAGACAGCATGTACCAAAGCGTAATGCAACAGGCTACAACTTTAAAATTAGCTCCTCAAGATATTTTTATTGGCGTTGCTGCCGTAGCCGATTACAGCCCCACAATAACCAGCGCGCAAAAAATCAAAAAAAGTGAGCAATCACTCATCATAGAACTCAAGCCAAATAAAGACATACTGGCAGATATTGCAAGCCTGCCAAACGCACCTTTCTGTGTAGGCTTTGCCGCAGAAACTGAAAACCTGCTTGAATACGCAGAAGCAAAACGTCAGAAGAAAAAACTGCCTTTAATAGTAGTAAATAAAGCAACCCAAGCAATGGGCAGTGACAACAACCAAGTAACGCTTTTAGATAAAAATGGCGCACACCCATTAGAGCGCGCGCCAAAAATAGAGATTGCCAGATTACTACTACAGCATGTAGTAGATATGCTGAACTGAAATTTACGCTCACTGAGCCTGTCGATGGGAACGTGACACCCTATTACTTTAAGTGAACTAAATTTCGCAGCCTCCTTCAACAAGTTCAGGACACCGCTCCAACAAAAAAGCCTCGCATTAACGAGGCTTTTTTAAGCTTAACGAACCACTTTATGTATTAGAACTTGTAAGAAGCATTCAAGCCCAGCAGCCAGTTACGACCTGGTGCAGGCTCATAGTAACGTCCATTCAAATCAGCAATACGTACTGAACCCACATATTCTTTATCAAACAAATTTTCTATACGCACAAACTGATTAAATCTCCAGTTATTCACTTTTTGGGTAAAGCCACCGCGCCAAGCAGCTACTACATAACCATTTGCTTTACCGTATTCCGACTTAAATGCCACATTAGTTTTGCTGTTTGCACGCGCTTCTAACGCGGTTGAAAAGCCCATTGGCTGATATTTCCAAGACACTTCACCGTACAAAGTTTGCTTGAACGTACCCGGAATATCACTACCCGATTTGATTAACTCACCTCCAGAGTTACCAGGTGATGGAGCTGTGGGCAGTGTTGCTGCTGCATTGATATTACATGCTGTCTGATTTCCAGCAAAAGGCTTACATGCCCTAAAATCAGATGAAAACTCCGCATCCAGATAAGTGTAGGCAAGATATGTTCTGATGCCGTTATCAAACTTACTATCCAGCGAAAGCTCAAGTCCTTTACGCTCACTACTTTTTACGTTTTGAAACACTGAACGACCACCTGATTGCTGTTGCAACACGATTTCATCATTAGTATCAATTTTAAACAAAGCCACATTGAGCAATGTAGAATCGCCTAACATCGCTTTTACGCCTGTTTCATATTGACGACTTTTAGCTGGCTTCAAGTCAAAGTTAAGTCCGGCACCAGCACCTGTAGGTTTATACGCCATTTCAACAAAAGTCGGCGTTTCGAAACTCTCTCCCGCATTCGCATAAAAATTAACAGTATCTGTAAGTTTAAAAATCGCTCCTATCACAGGTGTGGTTTCACTGAATGTCGCAGATCCGCTGTCATTGGGGTTTGCAACCCCCGTATAGCCTGCTGTAACGCCTTTAATGTAGTTGTCTTCATTATTAAAGCGTACTTTACTATGACGCAAACCACCGCTTAATGTAAACTTTTGGCTTAAATCAATAGAGCCTTGTAAATACTGATCAAAGTTCTTCGCAGTGTTAATTTCATCGCGACGCAAATTGCCTCGCACTCCGCAAAGTATAGGCTGGCCGCCAGATAAAACACCACAATCCACATCGCTATCTAACACACCATTTGCAATAAAATTTTCATAACCCTTACGGTCATCTTCCATGCGGTCATAGTTCAATCCCGCAGTTACCGTATAAGGTTTTTCACCAACTTTTCCGTTATGCGTCCAGCGTAAATCTACCCCTCCAAAATCACGATTAATCGTTGCAACACCACCTCCTTGTAGGTTATTGCGTTGCGCCCCTGCGGTAACAGATTGATACTGCTCATTTTCACGCTGTCCATAGTACGCCATCAAACGCACCGTATCATTTGGGGTAAACTGATGTTCAAGCGTCGCGCCCACCTGTTGGTGGCTGCGCGAAACGCGAGTATTAAACTTCTCCGAACCTACACCTGCTAGCTTAGGATTTTGTTTTAATTGAGTTGCATCTAAACCTTGCGGGTCTTTATTGTCAGGCTGATCAAGTGCCGTGGCAACAATCGTTAGTTTTGTATCATCACTTAATCTAAAATTGATTTTTCCATGCAAGGTATCGCGACGAGTGTCAGACTGATCCCTATAACCATCACTACGATAAGTATTAGCATTAACTACATAATCAAAACCATCACCGCTATCACTAAACTCTAGGCTTTCTCGACGTGTTCCATAACTACCGAAAACAATACCACCTGAAAGCGTTGGATCTTTTTCACCATCTTTAGTGAAAATCTGCACCACACCACCTGATGAGTTGCCATAAAGCGCAGAGAAAGGACCACGCAGATATTCCACGCGGGAAGCAGTATCTAAGTTAAATGTACCCGTTTGACCTTGGCCATCAGGCATCGTCATCGGAATGCCGTCTGCATACAAACGCACACCACGCACACCAAATGCAGAGCGCGCACCAAAGCCGCGAATTTGAATGGCTAAATCTTGTGCAGGGTTATTACGATTGTTGATTACAACGCCAGGTACTCGCGCTGAAGACTCTGAAAGATTAACTTTCAGTTGCCCTTCTTGAATCTGCTCTGCATCCGTCACGTCAATTGACATCGGCAAATCAAAACTGTTTTGCTCAATACGCGTTCCTGTCACTACAATAGGTGCTACATTTAACACCCTTACGCTTTTGGCATCTTCCCCAACAGCAAACCCAGAAGTCCCCAACAGACCCGCCATGGCCATCAAACTACTTATTCTATTTAACTTAAAAACTTTCACGATTAATACCCTTTTATAAAGTGCGGGAATATTACCTGCACACCATTGATTAAACCATAGTGATTTTCTTGATTATTTAGTGTTTAATGCACATTTATTTAGCAAATTCACAAGAAAACTTCCAACATGTCTATCTTAATCGACCTAAAAATACTAGACGACCGCCTACGCAGTCAATTCCCTACCTACGCCACCCCAGGCTCAGCCGGCTTGGATTTACGTGCGTGTATCGATTCCACCATCACCTTACAACCCGGCGAAACTACACTCATCCCAACCGGCATGGCGATCCATATCGACAACACCTACTATGCTGCCCTCATCTTGCCGCGTTCAGGGCTTGGGCATAAGCACGGCATCGTGCTGGGCAACTTGGTGGGCTTGATTGACTCAGACTACCAAGGTCAGCTCATGGTATCGTGCTGGAACCGTGGCAGCACAGCGTTTGAGCTTAACCCGATGGAGCGCATCGCTCAATTAGTCATTGTGCCGGTAATGCAAGCTGAATTTCATGTCGTGGATGATTTTGAGTCCACGGAGCGTGGCGAAGGTGGCTTTGGTAGCACCGGCAAACACTAAATTCTCAATCAATTTCATGTGATTGCAAAATAGCTTAAAGATTATTGATATTTCACTTGAGGAAATATCAATTTTAGTACTATAATTGCGGTCTTTCTAAAAAAGCATAGCATTTAAGGATTAACCATGGCACGTGTATGTATGGTAACTGGCAAAAAGCCGATGGTGGGTAACAACGTTTCTCACGCACAAAACAAAACAAGACGCCGTTTTTTACCTAATTTACAAAATCGTAAATTTTGGGTTGAGAGCGAAAATCGCTGGGTAAGCATGCGCATTACTAATAATGCCTTACGTACTATCGACAAAAATGGTATTGATGCCGTGCTTGCTGATATGCGTGCTGCTGGCCAGAAAATTTAAGGTAGAACATAATGCGCGAAAAAATCAAATTAGAGTCAAGTGCTGGTACTGGTCATTTTTATACCACTACTAAAAACAAACGTACAATGCCTGGCAAATTAGAAATCAAAAAATTTGACCCAGTAGTTCGTCAGCATGTTATGTACAAAGAAACAAAACTGAAATAATCTACTGGAATAATCTAGCGTTACTTTCTAGTTTTATAGCAGTCATAAAAAAGCCCACTTACGTGGGTTTTTTTATGACTGCTATATATAAGCTAACTCTTTATGCGATCGTTTACATGATGTGTTAAACCCTGAAAACTCAACATTCCGCCATACTTAGCATCATGAAGCGTCCAGCGAAACCCCTCGATTAAGCCCCAAAATACGCACTTCTCTCTGTGGATAAGGAATAGAAATGTCATTCTCTTTAAATAAGCGCCATATCGTTAAATAAATTTCAGACTGCAACGTTGCCGTGCCGTTTTCAGCGTCAGCAATCCACACAGACAGCGTTAAATCGATTCCGTTATCAGCAAAGCCTTTGACCAGCGCATTAGGCTCAGGAGTCACCAACACGCGTGGATGTAGCTCTGCGGCTTTAAGCAGTAGCTTTAAGGTTAAGTCTAAATCACTTTGATATGCCACTTGAATCAGAAGTAACACTCTGGTGTTGCGATCTAAAAATGAATGGTTAATGACTGGGTTAATGATCAATGTTTCATTAGGAATAATGACTTCAGTACCATCTAGTTTTTGCAATACTAAATAGCGCGTTCTTAAGTCTCTAATGACCCCATAATGCACATCGATGGTGACCACGTCGCCTATCTGAATTGATTTATCCATCAATAAAATAAATCCACTCACATAATTACTCGCAATACGTTGCAAGCCAAAACCTAAACCCACGCCTAGCGCCCCACCAAATACAGAGAGTAGCGTTAAGTCCAAGCCCACAGCCGATAGTGCGAATAAAACAGCAATAAATAGCAGAAATACACGCAATACCTTGGTTAACATCACGCGAGTGTTGGCATTAAGGTGGTCAATATGCATCAATTTCTTTTCTGCAAATCGGCTCAGCCACATCGCTGCAAAAATCGTCACCAATATGGTAAGCAAACCTTGCAATATAATGAGCAAGTTCACTGGGTTTTTCCCGATGTTAAATTCAATAGTTTCGAGCGCATTTAATATATCCGGCAACAAGCCAGTTAAATGTAACGCCAGCACCAGCCAAATTAACGTTGCTGTCGTATTCTCAAGCGTCTTAAGCATACTACCAGGCGCCAACATATAGCGCACAGCGTAAACAGCAAAACGAACAGCTGCCATCGCTAATAATAAATTGCTGGCAATATGCAACATACTTGTATGTTGCCAGTGCCCCAAGATCCATTTGGCTAACAAAATGATAGTAAGTGTAGATAAAGGAAATAGCAGACGATTAACTGTACCTATCCCTAACTTCCAATTCTCTGGCGCATTGCGTGTAACATAAGCGCGTAGTAGACCATTGATCATCCAAGCGATAGCGCACCCTGCAACAATCACAGAAATCTGCCAAATTGCTACTGACGTACCTATATCAGCAATCACCTCTTGCCAAATATGTTCAATATTGTTATTCATGCTACGTACACCTTAAAATTAGATAAGAAATATTGTCGCTAATCCTAAGAATATAAAGAATCCACCGCTATCAGTAACAGCTGTAATCAGCACGCTAGAACCAACCGCTGGATCACGCCCTATTTTATTCATCATCAACGGAATAATGACGCCCATCAATGCCGCCAACAATAAATTTAGCGTCATGGCAGCCATCATCACTAAGCCTAATTTATAATTTCCATAGAGTGCGTATGCAATGCCACCCAGGACTCCGCCCCAAAGCAACCCGTTTAATAAAGACACTCCTAACTCTTTGGTAATAAGTGATTTCATATTGTGCGAAGCCACTTGACCTAATGCTAACCCGCGCACAATCATCGTCGTTGTTTGGTTGCCAGAATTACCACCAATACCCGCCACGATAGGCATCAATGCAGCAAGCGCGACTATTTTTTCAATCGAGTCTTCAAACAAACCAATCACACGAGAGGCAACAATAGCCGTCACTAAGTTAATCGCCAGCCACGCCCAACGGTTTTGAACAGATTTCCACACAGAGGCAAAGAAGTCTTCTTCTTCACGCAAGCCCGCCATCGACAGCATATCGCTTTCTGCTTCTTCGCGAATCAAATCCATAACTGCATCCACGGTTACCCGACCTACTAGTTTGTTATTCTCATCAACAACCGGCGCAGTCACTAAGTCATAACGTTCAAAAGCTTTAGCTGCATCTTCAGCGAAATCTTCAGGATGAAAGACGACAGCATCTTCAGACATCACATCAGCGACTATGGCATCAAGATCACTCACTACCAAGCGTTTAAGTGGTAGCACGCCACGCAATATATCTTGTCTATCAACGACAAATAACTTGTCAGTATGATCAGGCAAAGTGCCTAAACGACGCATATAACGTAGCGCAACTTCCAAGGTGATATCTTCTCTTATGGTGACGATATCGAAGTCCATAATTGAACCTACGGCTTCATCCGAATAAGACAATGCAGACTGCAAGCGCGCTCTATTTTGTGAGTTGAGGCTGTCAAGTAAATCTTGTAAAACATCTTTAGGTAAGTCGGGCGCCAAATCCGCAAGCTCATCCGTATCTAATTGCTCGGCAGCTGCCAACAACTCATCGGAGTCCATATCTGCAATAAGTGTTTGACGTACAGCATCAGACACCTCAAGCAGAATCTCACCGTCACGCTCGGCTTTAACTAACTCCCAAACATCAAGACGTTGCTCAAGAGGCAATGCCTCAAGAATATAAGCAATGTCTGCCGAGTGTAGTGAATCTAGCTTTTTTTGAAGCTCTACTAGATTTTGTTTATGCACCAAAGATTCAACTAGATCATGGTTGTGCATTGATTGATTATGCACCAAGTTTTCAACTAGTTTATGCTTATTCAGCAGTGAGATTACCTGCTGCAGACTCTCGCTCAAACTATCTTTGGATTCTTGAATATCTGCCATGATGACCCGTGTATGATATAAACTTACGTTAGTGATTTACAATGACTAAAGCAGTATTATGATTTATATTTAGTTAAAATCGAAACGTTCGACTCAATATCCGCGAATTTATTAAGCATTAAGTGTAACTACGTTAAATCAGGAAGCAAACCCATTGAGTATAAATCTTAACCTGTATTCAACCTCGCATTGCCATTTATGTGAGCAGGCAGAATCACTACTAGTTACATTATCAATACAATATGACATTAGGTGGATGCTTGTAGAAATTACTGATGATGCCGAACTACTAGAAAACTATGGCATAAAAATTCCAGTATTAAAACGCCTGAGTGATCAAAGTGAAATTGAATGGCCTTTTACGCTTGTTGATATTGAGTGTTTTATTAAAGCAGAACCCACTAGTGAATGATAATGCGGATTCAATTCAACAAGTTACCACAAATTAAAAAGCCAGCTTTAGCTGGCTTTTTAATAACTAAATAAAACACTAGAAATTACTCAGCAGCAACTGCCTCAGCACCAACATCTGGACGATCAACTAACTCTACCAAAGCCATAGGTGCATTATCACCGTTGCGGAAGCCGCACTTCAAAATGCGTAAGTACCCACCGTTACGTGCTAAATAGCGAGGACCGAGTTCACCAAATAATTTACCAACAATATCGCGATCACGTAAGCGATCAAATGCCAAACGGCGATTTGCTAAAGTTGCAGTTTTACCTAAAGTAATCAAAGGTTCTGCAAACTTACGCAACTCTTTTGCTTTTGGCAAAGTAGTCTTAATAACTTCATGGCGTAGCAATGAAGTGGTCATGTTACGGAACATAGCAGCACGATGACTGCTAGTACGATTTAATTTACGATTGCTATTACCGTGACGCATAGTAATTCCTTAAAGTTTCTTTAACTTGAATAGTTAGCTTGTGATTCAAGCTTTTTCCAGACCAACTGGTGGCCAATTTTCTAGCTTCATACCCAACGTTAGGCCACGAGTAGCTAGAACATCTTTAATTTCATTCAGTGATTTACGACCAAGATTAGGCGCTTTTAACAGCTCGTTCTCAGTACGTTGAATCAAATCACCAATGTAAAATATATTTTCAGCTTTTAAGCAATTTGCTGAACGCACAGTCAACTCTAAATCATCTACTGGACGTAATAGAATAGGATCAACTTGTGGCGCTAATTTAACTTCAACCTCACTAGGTGCACCTTCCAAATCAGCAAATACAGACAACTGACCCATCAAGATACGTGCAGCGTCGCGAATCGCTTGTTCAGGCTCAATCACACCATTAGTTTCAACATCCATAACCAACTTATCCAAGTCAGTACGTTGCTCAACACGTGCACTATCAACCTGATAGCTTACTTTATTGATCGGGCTAAACGAAGCATCGACCATGATAAAACCTAGAACACGGTCTTCATCATTTGCTTTTTGACGAACTGGAACTGGCTGATAGCCACGACCCATCTCAACTTTTACTTCCAAATTGAGCTTGCCACCCTTAGTCAGATGCGCAATTACATGATTTGGATTAAAGATTTCAGCATCATGTCCTGCATCAAAATCACCAGCAGTAACAACACCTTCAACTGATTTATTAAGCTTTAAAATCGTTTCAGATTTTGTATTGAGTTTAAGTGCAACACCTTTGAGATTAAGCAGGATGTCCACAACATCTTCTTGCACGCCGTCTAAAGTAGAATACTCATGAACAACACCATCAATTTTAACTTCTGTAATTGCGAAGCCAGGAATTGATGAAAGCAGAACACGACGCAATGCATTACCAAGCGTGTAACCAAAGCCACGCTCCATCGGCTCTAGCGTCACACGTGCACGCAATGGAGAGATCACCTCAACATCAACCACACGCGGTTTCAAGTATTCGGTAGGACTGTTTTGCATAGTTATACCTTTAAATTTTCTAATAAAAGCTGACATCTAGCCAGTAAATACAAGCACTAGCAAGCCATCATCTAGCTCACTATAATGCCTGCAATTTATATTTTAATTACTTAGAGTAAAGCTCAACAATCAACGATTCATTGATTGTTGGTGGCAACTCATCGCGTTGTGGCTTGGCTTTAAAGGTACCTTTAAGCGCTTTAACATCCACTTCCAACCATTCAGGAAAGCCGCGCTGCTCAGCAGCCTCAAGTGCTCCTTTGATTCGCAACTGTGATTTAGATGCTTCAGCAACACTAACGACATCACCAGCTTTAACTTGGTATGAAGGTATATTTACACGCTTACCGTTAACTAAAATACTATTGTGGCGAACAATTTGTCGCGCTTCGGTACGTGATCCGCCTAAGCCCATTCTAAAAGTAACGTTATCTAAACGACACTCTAGTAACTGCAGCAAATTCTCGCCAGTAATACCTTTTTTACGATCAGCTTCAGCATAGTAACTACGGAACTGAGCTTCTAACACACCATAAATACGGCGGACTTTTTGTTTTTCACGTAACTGAACACCGTAATCTGACAATCGTTGATTACGACGTTGACCATGTTGACCTGGTGGGAAGTTACGTTTTTCAATTGCACATTTGTCTGTGAAGCATTTTTCAGCTTTTAGAAAAAGCTTCTCGCCTTCACGGCGACACTGACGGCATTTAGGGTCTAAATTTCTAGCCAAGGGATTCTCCTGTTATCTCTACAAAGCGAGCGCTAAGCTCAGCTTAAATGCGGCGTTTTTTAGGTGGACGGCAGCCGTTATGCGGCACTGGCGTCACGTCGGTTATGCTGGTAATTTTAAAACCAGCTGCATTAAGTGCGCGCACAGCAGATTCACGACCTGGGCCTGGGCCTTTAATACGCACTTCCAAATTCTTAACACCATTTTCTTGTGCTGATTTACCAGCAACTTCTGCTGCAACTTGAGCAGCAAAAGGTGTACTCTTACGTGAACCTTTAAAACCTTGACCACCTGAAGTTGCCCAAGACAACGCATTACCTTGACGGTCTGTAATTGTGATGATGGTGTTGTTGAAAGAAGCATGCACATGGGCAATGCCCTCAGCAATATTCTTTTTAACTTTCTTCCTTACGCGTACATTAGCTTTTGCCATGTTGCACTTTCCTTACCAATAAAACTTGCTAGAATTTATAAGCCAACTAGAACTTTTAAAAAGTTATTTAGATTGCTTAATCGCTTTAATAGGACCCTTACGTGTGCGAGCGTTTGTTTTAGTACGCTGACCACGAACCGGAAGACCACGACGATGACGTACACCACGGTAGCAGCCTAGATCCATCAGGCGCTTGATGTTCATCGAAACTTCGCGACGCAAATCACCTTCAACCTTAAACTTAGCCACTTCATCACGCAACTTTTCTACGTCTGCATCATTTAAATCTTTAATTTTTGCAGTTGCTAAAACACCTGCAGCGACACATATTTTTTGTGCCGTGTTACGTCCAATACCAAAAATTGCTGTTAATGCAATCTCCGTGTGTTTGTTATTAGGGATATTGACCCCTGCAATACGTGCCATACTTTACTCCAGTTTAGGCAAACTAATAGTTACTGCTTTAAAAAGTCGAGCATTCTATCAGATAAACCTACTTTTATCAATTAGCTAATCTTCTGATCAAAATAATATCTTTGATCAACTTAATTAGTAGATATTACAAATCCACTAATTTTGACATTGAAATTAATCAATTATCCTTGGCGCTGTTTATGACGCGGATCTGTACAGATAACACGCACAACGCCACGACGGCGAACAACTTTACAATTACGGCATAATGCTTTTACTGATGCACGAACTCTCATATTTCACTCCATTACTTCTAACTGACTATTTACAAACATTACTAATGCAATTTATTTAACTAGAAAAGTTATTTTCTCGCGCTATAAATCATAAAGTGTCACTCTTACTGCGGCCTAACTCCAAATAACAGATGGGAAAGCGCCTCTAAATCTTATCGTTTTTTCAATCTGATTATTCTAATTAACCAGCTATTTAATACCTGGTGCGTTACCTTTAAAATTAGCTTTCTTAAGCAAGCCCTCATATTGATTTGACATTAGATGAGATTGCACTTGCGTCATAAAATCCATAGTAACAACCACAATAATCAGCAAAGAAGTACCGCCAAAGTAAAAAGGTGTATTAAATTTTAAAATCAAAAATTCAGGCAACAAACATACTAACGTGATGTACGCGGCTCCAACTAATGTTAAATGCCCCATAATACGATCAATATACCTTGCCGTCTGATCACCAGGTCTAATTCCGGGTACAAATGCACCACTTTTCTTAAGATTATCGGCAGTATCCTTTGGATTAAACTGCAATGCAGTATAAAAGAAACAAAAGAATACAATAGCTGAGGCAAACAAGAATATGTAAATAGGCTGACCTGGAGAAAGCGCTGCAGCCACATCTTTAAGCCATAACATACTTTCACTACCGCCAAACCACCCTGCTAACGTAGCAGGAAATAAAATAATACTAGAAGCAAATATTGGTGGGATAACGCCCGCCATATTCAGCTTTAAAGGCAAGTGCGTAGTTTGTCCTCCATAGACTTTATTACCAACTTGACGCTTAGCATAATTAACAGTGATCTTACGTTGTCCACGCTCTACAAAAACAACCAGAGCGGTTACTAAAATTGTCGCAACAAGTAAGAAAAATGCTAACGGTATACTGAAGGCACCAGTACTTACCATTTCAGCAGTGGAGCTAATAGCACTAGGTAAACCAGCCACAATACCTGCAAAGATAATGATCGAAATACCGTTACCAATGCCACGCTCTGTAATTTGTTCACCTAACCACATCAAAAACATGGTGCCGCATACCAATGTAATTACTGCAGTTAGTCTAAAAGCCATACCAGGATCAAGCACTAAACCTGGCTGGCCTTCCAACATAATTGCTATACCTAACGCTTGAAATGTAGCTAAAAATACTGTGCCATATCGCGTATATTTGGTAATTGTTCTGCGACCGGCTTCACCTTCTTTTTTTAACTGCTCAAGTTTTGGCGAGACAGCAGCCATTAGCTGCATAATAATTGAAGCTGAAATGTAGGGCATAATACCCAAAGCAAATACAGTAAATCTAGAAAGTGCACCACCCGAGAACATGTTAAACATGCCAAGAATACCGCCACTTTGAGATTCGAATAGTTTTGCTAATACTTCAGGATCAATTCCAGGAACTGGAATATGAGCCCCTAAGCGGAATACAATTAACGCACCTAAAACAAATAATAGGCGACTTTTAAGCTCGCCCATTTTTGCTGCTGTTTTTAATAAACCTTCTTGTGCCAAAATATAGCCTCTTACGCAGCTTCTAACACAGTGCCGCCGGCAGCTTCAACTGCAGCGCGAGCGCCTTTAGTTATAAGCAACCCTTGAATATTATATTTAGTAGCTACATCGCCAGAAAGAAATATTTTTGCGTTAGTAACTGTACAAGAAACGATATTTGCGGCTTTAAGCGCTAATAAATCAATGACTTCATTAGGAATTAAAGCTAATTCGCTAGTACGCACATGTGCAGTTTTAGCCTTAGTCATAGACTTAAAACCACGTTTTGGCAAACGGCGTTGAATAGGCATTTGACCGCCTTCAAAACCAACCTTGTGGAATCCACCTGTACGAGATTTTTGACCCTTATGACCACGACCCGCTGTTTTACCAAAGCCAGAACCAATACCACGACCTACGCGGCGACGCTCTGTTTTTGCGCCTTCTGCAGGCTTAATTGTATTTAATTGCATTATCCCTCTACCTTTACGAGATAGCCAACAGCATTAATCATGCCGCGAATTGCTGGTGTGTCTTGTAACTCAACTGTATGTCGTATGCGACGTAAACCTAAGCCTTTAACTGTAGCTTTATGTGCTTCGATACGACCAATAATGCTTTTTACAAGCGTTACTTTTATAGTAGATGCTTCTTTTTTTGCTTTAGCCATGATTAGCCTCTAATTTCTTCAACTGATTTACCGCGTTTAGCTGCGATTTCTGCTGGTGTATTCATTGACTCCAAGCCATTTAATGTAGCTCGAACCAAATTGTAAGGATTGGTAGAACCAATACATTTTGCAACAACGTTAGTCACACCCATTACTTCAAAAATTGCGCGCATTGCGCCACCAGCAATGATGCCGGTACCTTCAGAAGCTGGCTGAATAAACACTTTTGCAGCACCATGTACACCTGTAACTGCATGATGTAACGTACCGTTAGTTAAATTAATTTTCAACATACCACGACGTGCTTCATCCATTGCTTTTTGTACAGCTACTGGGACTTCGCGTGCTTTACCTTTACCCATACCAACAGCGCCATCGCCATCACCAACTACCGTAAGAGCTGCAAAACTCATGATACGACCACCTTTAACCGTTTTACTTACACGATTAACTGCAATCATTTTTTCGCGCAAACCATCAGTCTGCTGCTGTTGCTGTTCCATTTCTCTCGCCATCATTAACCTCTTTAGCAATCAGACCAATTAGAAGGACAAGCCGTTTTCGCGAGCGGCATCTGCCAACGCTTTAATACGACCATGATATTTGTAACCCGAGCGGTCAAAAGCAACAGTAGTAATACCTGCTTTTTTAGCTTTTTCTGCAATGAGTTTACCAATTACAATAGCGGCTTCAATATTGCCACCATTTTTAAGATTCTTACGAACGTCGGCCTCTACCGTTGAAGCACTAGCAATTACTTTATCACCAGTTTCAGCAATAATTTGCGCGTAAATGTGTGTATTGGTACGATGCACACTCAAGCGTGTAACTTTTAGCTCTGCAATTTTGGCACGGGTTTTACGTGCACGACGCAAGCGATTATTTACGTTGTTCATTTTTTAAGCCTTATTTCTTCTTGGTTTCTTTAATTACAACAACTTCATCGGAATAACGAACACCCTTGCCTTTATATGGCTCTGGTGGACGATAAGCACGAATCTGCGCAGCAACCTGACCAATCACCTGCTTATCAACGCCTGTCAACACGATTTCAGTTGGCGTAGGTGTTAAAACTGTGACGCCTGCTGGCATCTTGTGGTTAATTGGATGTGAATAGCCTAACTCTAAGTTTAATACAGCACCTTGTGCAGCGGCCTTGTAACCAACGCCAATCAGCGTTAATTTACGTGTAAAGCCATCTGAAACACCCTTCACCATATTAGCCACCAAGGCACGCACGGTACCTGACATAGCTTGTGAATGTTGAGCATCATTAGCTGCCGCAAAGGTAATTGCATCACCCTCTTTTTTCAGCACAACTGCCGAGGTCAAAGCTTGAGTTAATTTACCTAAAGGACCACTTACATTGATTGCATCAGCACTTAAAACAACATCTACTTTTGCAGGGATAGCTACCGGATTTTTAGCAACACGTGACATTTGCTTCTCCTTAAGCCACTACGCAGAGCACTTCACCACCGATACCGGCAGCTTGAGCTTTACGATCTGTCATTACACCCTTAGATGTAGACATAATTGTCACACCAAGGCCATTCATTACTTTAGGAATCTCTTGAGACCCTTTATAAACACGCAAACCTGGTTTGCTAATACGCTGAATACGCTCAATAACAGGGCGACCAGCATAATACTTCAAACTAATAGTTAAAGTGGCTTTACCACCTTCAGTTTGCACTGCAAAATCTTCTACATAACCTTCATCTTTAAGCACGCTAGCAATAGCAGTCTTAACATTTGATGAAGGCATAGCAACAACCGCTTTATTGACCATTTGCGCATTACGAATACGCGTCAACATGTCGGCAATCGGATCACTCATACTCATAGCTATATCCTCCTATTACCAGCTGGCTTTAGTGACGCCTGGCACTTGGCCACTCATCATTAAATCGCGTAATTTACTACGCCCAATACCGAATTTACTAAACACACCACGTGGGCGACCAGTTAAAGCACAACGATTACGAAGACGCACTGGGCTTGAGTTGCGTGGCAGCGCCTGGAATTTCATGCGCGACTCAAGACGACTTTCAGCCGTAGCAGTAACATCATTCATTGCCGCTTCTAATGCAGCACGTTTTACAGCGAATTTACTTACAGTTGCGCGACGTTTGATTTCGCGTTCTGTCATACAGGTTTTAGCCATGACTTAACCTCTGAAAGGAAAACTAAACGCAGCAAGCAAAGCTTTTGCCTCTTCATCCGTTTTCGCAGTAGTTGTAATAGTGATATTCATTCCACGAATTGCATCGATTTTATCGTATTCAATTTCAGGAAAAATAATTTGTTCTTTAACACCCATGTTGTAGTTACCACGACCATCAAATGATTTCGCAGAAATACCGCGGAAGTCACGAATACGTGGAATAGCTACAGTAACCAAACGATCCAAGAACTCATACATGCGCTCACGGCGTAAAGTTACTTTACAACCTACAGGATAGTCATCACGAATTTTAAAAGCTGCCACTGACTTCTTAGCTTTAGTTACAATTGCCTTTTGTCCAGCAATTTTCTCCATATCACCAACAGCGTGTTCCATTACTTTTTTATCTGCAACCGCTTCGCCAACACCCATATTAAGAGTAATTTTATCAATACGAGGCACTTGCATTACTGAAGTATAACCAAATTGCTCAGTCATAGATTTAACTACTGAGTCTTTATAAAAATCTTTTAAGCGCGCCATAACTCTTCCTATGCGTCCACTGCTTCGCCATTAGATTTGAATACGCGAATTTTGCGACCATCATCTAATGTTTTGAAGCCTACGCGATCACCTTTTTGGGTCGCGCTGTTAAATAAAGCAACATTTGAAATGTCTAATGGCATTTCTTTAGCAATGATGCCGCCAGCAATACCTTTCATCGGGTTTGCTTTTGCATGTTTCTTAACCAAGTTAAGACCCTCTACAATCACATGCCCTGAATCAAGAATGCTAACAACAGCACCTTGCTTACCCTTATCTTTACCAGTATTTAAGATGACCAAGTCACCCTTACGAATTTTGTTCATGTGAGCTCCTACAACACTTCTGGTGCTAATGAAACGATTTTCATGAATTTTTCAGTACGCAATTCACGTGTCACTGGCCCAAAAATACGGGTGCCAATCGGTTCAAGTTTATTATTTAACAGAACGGCAGCATTGCTATCGAACTTAACTAAAGAGCCGTCTGGACGACGAACACCTTTAGCAGTACGTACAACTACTGCACTATATACTTCGCCTTTTTTTACACGACCACGTGGTGCAGCATCTTTGATGCTCACCTTAATGATGTCGCCTATACCGGCGTAACGACGCTTAGAACCACCTAACACTTTGATGCATTGCACAGAGCGCGCACCAGTATTGTCGGCAACTTCTAGCCGAGATTGCATTTGAATCATGAGATAAACTCCAACTTAATCCGTTAAAACCAACACCAGCCATTTTTAACGATAAAAATAAACTTAACGTTAACACGGCCGATAGACCCGGTCAGTATTGGGGTGAGAGCTTAAGACCTTATTGATTAGATAAAAGTCGCTCACCTGAATAGCCAAACATTATAACTTGCATTGTTTTATTGTGCAATTACTAATCTAAGTAATTGCACAATAATCTAAACTTATCTTAAGCTGTTTTCACAACCCAAGATTTAGTTTTAGAAAGCGGACGGCTTTCTACAATGGTTACTAAATCACCTTCTTTACAACTATTGGTTTCGTCGTGTGCATGAAACTTTTTAGACTGGCGAATAACTTTACCAATCAATGGATGTTTCACTTTACGTTCAACCAACACCGTAACTGTTTTGTCCATTTTATCGCTTGTTACGCGACCACTAAGGGTGCGTACTACTTTTGAAGTTTCAGTCATTATTACGCCTGTTTCGCTTTCTCAGCTAATACAAGCTTAACACGCGCTACATCTTTGCGTACTTTACCTAGCTGATCTACTTTAGATAATTGCTGAGTAGCTACTTGCATACGAAGTGAGAATTGCGCACGACGCAAATCAATCAACTCTGCATTTAGCTCTTCAACGCTTTTTGCTCTTAAATCGGTTGCTTTCATTTCTAGCTCCCTATCTGACGTGTCATGAACGTAGTTTCAATTGGCAACTTAGCAGCGGCCAAACGGAAAGCTTCGCGCGCAAGCTCTTCACTCACGCCGTCCATTTCATATAACATTTTACCAGGCTGGATTTGTGCTACGTAAAACTCGGTACTACCTTTACCGTTACCCATACGCACTTCAGCTGGTTTTTTAGAAATTGGTTGATCTGGGAAAATACGAATCCATACACGACCACCACGTTTAATGTGACGAGTCATAACGCGACGCGCAGCTTCAATCTGACGTGCCGTTAAACGACCGCGTCCAATTGCTTTTAAGCCAAAATCACCAAAACTTACTTTATTACCCGTAGTTGCAATGCCCTTGTTACGGCCTTTTTGCATTTTACGGTATTTTTGTCTAGACGGTTGTAGCATCTTTAGCCCTCGGCTTTCTTACTTTTCTCTCTGGCTCAGCAACTGGTGTTGTAGTTGCACCTATTGGCGCTTGTACATTACCTGCAAAGATTTCACCTTTGAATACCCAAACTTTGATACCAATAATACCGTAGGTTGTTAATGCCTCGGCAACACCGTAATCAATGTCTGCGCGCAATGTATGTAATGGCACTCGGCCTTCACGATACCATTCAGTACGTGCGATTTCGATTCCATTCAGTCGACCAGAACTCATTATTTTGATACCTTGAGCACCTAAACGCATTGCATTTTGCATTGCACGTTTCATTGCGCGACGGAACATAACACGTTTTTCAAGTTGCTGAGCAATCGATTGCGCAATCAAAGTAGCGTCTAATTCCGGCTTACGCACCTCTTCAATATTGAGATGCACAGGCACACCCATCAATCCTTGCAAAGTAGCACGCAATGACTCAATGTCTTCACCTTTTTTACCGATAACAACACCAGGACGCGCACTGTAAATAGTAATTTTCGCATTCTTTGCAGGACGCTCAATTAAAATACGGCTAACCGCAGCATTGGCTAATTTTTTATTTAAAAACTCACGTACTTTAATGTCGCCTTGCAACATTGCAGGGAAGTTTTTACTATTGGCGTACCAACGTGAGGCCCAGTTTTTTTGGACGCTCAGACGGAAACCAATTGGATGAATTTTCTGACCCATGATTATCCCTTAGTTACCGACTGTCACATGAATGTGACAGGTTGGTTTAGTAATACGTCCAGCACGACCTTTTGCACGTGGGCGAATACGTTTAAGCACAATGCCTTTATCAACATAAATTGAAGTTACCTTCAATTCGTCAATATCAGCCCCATTGTTATGTTCAGCGTTAGCGATTGCAGACTCAACAACCTTCTTAATAATTTCAGCGCCTTTTTTAGGCGTAAAATTTAAGATATTGAGCGCATGATCAACTTTCTTGCCACGTACCAGGTCTGCCACCAATCTAGCTTTTTGCGGAGAAAGATGAACGCCTTTTAATATTGCAGATACTTGCATCATCAGCTCCTATTTCTTAGCTTTTTTGTCGGCTGCATGCCCCTTGAATGTGCGCGTTAACGCAAATTCACCGAGCTTGTGACCTACCATGTTTTCAGAAATCAACACTGGAATGTGTTGCTTACCATTATGAATTGCAATAGTAAGACCGATAAAATCTGGGAAAATTGTAGAACGACGTGACCAAGTCTTAATTGGTTTACGGTCGCGTGTTGCAGCTGCAACTTCTACTTTTTTTGCCAAATGACCATCAATAAATGGACCTTTTTTAAGTGAACGTGCCATATGATTACCTTACGCCTCTCGGACGACGACTAATTCGCATATTATCGGTACGCTTACTACTACGTGTACGATAACCCTTAGTTTTAACACCCCATGGGCTAACTGGATTCATACCAGCTGCTGTTTTACCTTCACCACCACCGTGCGGGTGATCAACCGGATTCATCACCACACCGCGAACGGTTGGGCGAACACCACGCCAGCGCATTGCACCAGCTTTACCAATTGAACGAAGTGAATGCTCTTCATTGCCGACTTCGCCTAAGGTTGCTTTGCAATCCACGTGTACACGGCGAACCTCACCTGAACGTAAACGTAACTGCGCATAACTACCTTCACGTGCAAGCAATTGCACAGAAGTACCGGCTGAACGTGCTAGTTGCGCACCTTTGCCAGGCTGCAATTCGATACAATGAATTGTGCTTCCCACTGGGATATTACGTAGCGGCATTGCGTTACCAATTTTGATAGGCGCATCAGAGCCACTGATTAGTTGCGCACCTGCGGCAATGCCGCGCGGAGCAATAATATAACGGCGCTCACCATCAGCATACACAAGCAACGCAATGTGCGCTGTGCGGTTTGGATCATATTCGATATGCTCCACTTTCGCTGGAATGCCATCCTTATTGCGACGGAAGTCAATTAAACGATAATGCTGTTTATGACCACCACCTTGGTGACGGGTTGTAATATGACCGTTGTTATTTCGGCCTGCATGTTTACTTTGACTTTCCAACAACGGTGCGTGTGGCTTACCTTTGTAAAGGTCAGGTGTTACCACCTTAACTACACCACGACGACCCGGGGACGTTGGCTTAACTTTAACTAATGCCATCTCATCTCTCCTTATTCGGCCGCTGCGAAGTTGATTTCTTGACCCGGTTTCAAGCTAACATAAGCTTTCTTCCAGTCTTTACGCTTGCCTGTACTTTTGCCAGCGCGCTTTGTTTTACCTTCAACGTTGATCGTAGCAACTTTTTCAACCTCAACCTTGAAAATAAGTTCAACAGCAGCTTTAATTTCAGGCTTAGTTGCATCGGTACGCACTTTGAAAGCGATCTGCTGATGTTTATCAGCAATATAAGTCGCTTTTTCAGTAATCTGCGGCGCTAAAATTACTTGCAACAAACGGTCTTGAGTTTTAGTAATAGCGGTCATCATGCTAGCATCTCCTCAAGTTTTTTCACGGCAGCAGCAGTTGCCACTACATTAGGGAATCGCACCAAACTGACTGGGTCAGCAAATTGCGCATCAACCACCATCACGTTAATAAGGTTGCGTGAAGATAAATATAAGTTTTCATCAAAGCCATCGGTCAGCACCAATACGCCGCCCTCATAACCTAAACCTTTGATTTTTTCAGCCAATGCTTTAGTTTTAGGTGTAGTTACCACAAATTCTTCAACTACATTTAAACGCTCTTGACGTACTAACTCAGATAAAATGGTTTGCATACCAGCACGGTAAGCTTTACGGTTTATTTTATGACTGAAATTTTCTAGCGGTGAACTTGGGAACGCACGGCCGCCTCCACGCCAGATTGGGCTAGACGTCATACCAGCACGCGCATTACCCGTTCCTTTTTGCGCATAAGGTTTATGCGTAGTATGTGCAACATTGCCACGACCCTTTTGTGCTCGGGTTGCAGTACGAGCATTTGCCATGTACGCAACAACTACTTGATGCACCAAAGCCTCGTTAAATTCACGACCAAAAGTTTCATCAGAAACAGTCATGCCTTTTTTAGCAAGCTTGCCGCTTTTATCGACTAATTTGAGTTCCATTATTTCATCCCCTTCTGAAGCTTAGCTTTAATAGCCGGACGCACTACAACGTCTCCACCTTTAGAGCCAGGGACTGCACCTTTAATCAATAACAGGTTACGCTCAACATCAACACGTACGACTTCCAGGTTTTGCGTAGTGACTTTAGTAGCCCCTAAGTGACCAGGCATGCGCTTACCTGGGAATACTCGACCAGGGTCTTGCGCCATACCGATAGAACCCGGTACGTTATGTGATTTAGAGTTACCATGAGATGCACGGTTAGACTTAAAGTGATGGCGCTTAATTGCACCAGCAAAGCCTTTACCCAAAGATGTACCAGTAACGTCAACCATCTGACCTACTTGGAAAATATCTACAGTGATATTTGCACCAGCAGTGTAATTGGCTAAAACTTCGCTCGTTACTGGGAATTCATGAATACCAGCACCAGCAGCAGAACCTGTCTTGGCATAGTGCCCAGTCAGCGCTTTGTTGATGCGGCTAGCACGACGTGTACCGTAAGCTACTTGAAGGCCTGTATAGCCATCGCTTGCGACCGTCTTGATCTGTGTCACGCGGTTAGGTACAACTTCCAACACGGTTACCGGGATGCTTGCGCCATCATCAGTAAACACGCGGGTCATACCCACTTTGCGACCAATAAGCCCTAAGCTCATGATCGTTTCCTTATATTTTAGTTAAAAAGTCGATTACAATTGACCGACTTCTGTGAAAGAGCGCGGATTATACCGAACTCCAGAATACTTTACAACCGGTTCTTTACAACTTATAGCTTAATTTCAACATCAACACCAGCTGGTAAATCCAACTTCATTAACGCATCCACTGTTTTATCGGTAGGATCAACAATATCCATCAGACGCTGGTGCGTACGGATTTCAAACTGATCGCGTGATGTTTTGTTTACGTGTGGTGAACGTAAAATATCAAAACGTTCAATACGTGTTGGTAATGGCACTGGACCCTTGACTACAGCACCAGTACGTTTTGCTGTTTCTACAATTTCCTGTGCAGATTGATCAATCAAACGATAATCAAATGCTTTTAAGCGGATACGAATTTTTTGAGCTGCCATTTTACTTTTCCTTAAAGAGCGAAGCGGCAGAGTTCACTCTGCCGCTTAATTAACTTACAAAATCACTTAAACGTGAATAATGCATAGATTACTATTCAATAATCTTAGCAACCACACCAGCACCTACAGTACGACCACCTTCACGAATAGCGAAGCGTAACCCTTCTTCCATCGCGATAGGCGCAATCAATGTAACAACGATAGAGACGTTATCACCTGGCATTACCATC
>JAUSAG010000012.1 GCA_030652995.1 Methylotenera sp. | reverse complement strand
AAATTCTTTGCTTCGCCGCCATATTTCTTGGTCAATACCGTTGTAATCGCTGCTGTTAATGTCGTTTTACCGTGATCTACGTGGCCAATCGTACCTACGTTGACGTGCGGTTTGGTCCGTTCAAATTTACCTTTTGCCATTTTAATTTTCCTTTAAATTTAAAATTTTAAGAATAGTTTCTATTATTTCTTATTCATGATGGCTTCCGCCACGTTTCTCGGTGCTTCTGTGTAGTGCTTAAATTCCATGCTGTAACTTGCACGGCCTTGTGACAATGAACGTACAGTAGTTGAGTAACCAAACATTTCAGCCAGTGGCACTTCCGCACGAATTACTTTGCCCGTTGCATTATCTTCCATACCTTGGATCATGCCGCGACGTGATGACAAGTCACCCATAATATCGCCCATATAGTCTTCAGGCGTTTCAATTTCAACTGACATCATTGGCTCAAGCAAGATTGGATCCGCTTTACGCATCCCATCTTTAAAGCCGATTGAGGCCGCCATTTTAAATGCGTTTTCGTTCGAGTCAACATCATGGTAAGAACCATCAAACAACGTTACTTTGACATCCACTACCGGGAATCCTGCTAAAACACCAGACGGAATTGTTTCACGCAGTCCTTTTTCAACAGCAGGAATGAATTCACGAGGAACAGTACCGCCTTTAATTTGATCGATAAATTCGAAACCCTTACCTTGCTCGTTTGGCTCCATTTTTAACCAAACATGACCATACTGACCCTTACCACCAGACTGCTTAACAAATTTACCTTCAACTTCAACAGACTTCTTAATCGCTTCGCGGTAAGCAACTTGCGGCGCACCGACGTTAGCCTCAACGTTAAATTCGCGGCGCATACGGTCAACTAAAATTTCTAGATGCAACTCACCCATGCCTGAAATAATGGTTTGGTTAGTTTCTTCATCTGTTTTAACACGGAATGAAGGATCTTCTTGCGCTAAACGATTTAAAGCAACACCCATTTTCTCTTGGTCAGCCTTAGTTTTAGGCTCTACAGCAACGTGAATTACTGGCTCAGGGAATATCATGCGCTCTAAAATGATTTCATCATTTATGCTACATAACGTGTCGCCAGTGGTGGCTTCTTTCAGACCGATAGCAGCGGCAATATCACCTGCACGAACTTCAGTTAGAGGCTCACGTGTATTCGCGTGCATTTGCACAATGCGGCCGATACGCTCTTTTTTACCTTTAATAGGATTGTAAACTGTGTCACCGGCGTTAATCACACCAGAATAAACGCGGAAGAATATCAATTGACCGACAAACGGGTCAGTCATTATTTTAAAAGCCAAAGCTGAGAATTTTTCATCATCAGAAGCTTTTAAGAAAATTTCATTACCATCCTCATCTTCAGCTCTTGTCGGCGGGATGTCAGTTGGTGCCGGCATCAGTTCAATAACCTTATCCAACATCGCTTGCACGCCTTTATTTTTAAAGGCCGAGCCACACACCATCGGTACAATTTCAAAGGCAATGGTACGTTGACGCAAACCTAACAAAATATCCGCTTCAGACAAATCACCCTCTTCAAGGTATTTATTCATCAACTCTTCAGAAGCTTCAGCGGCAGATTCCACCATGTTTTCGCGCCATTTATCGCATGTCGCTTTTAAATCAGCCGGGATTTCACGGTAATCAAACTTCATACCCTGTGAAGCGTCATCCCAATAAACCGCTTTCATTTTAATTAGGTCAACAACGCCTTCGAACTTTTCTTCAGCGCCAATCGGCACCTGCAAAGGAACAGGATTAGCCTTTAGACGCAGGCGCATTTGATCATACACTTTAAAGAAGTCAGCCCCAGCGCGATCCATTTTGTTCACGAACGCTAAACGTGGCACTTTGTATTTGTTAGCTTGACGCCATACAGTTTCAGATTGTGGTTGCACCCCACCTACGGCACAATAAACCATACACGCGCCGTCAAGCACACGCATTGAACGCTCTACTTCAATCGTAAAGTCAACGTGGCCCGGGGTATCAATAATATTAATGCGATGTTGGTCGAATTGACCCGCCATCCCTTTCCAGAAGCAGGTAGTAGCCGCAGAAGTAATGGTAATACCGCGCTCTTGCTCTTGCTCCATCCAATCCATGGTAGCGGCGCCGTTATGCACTTCACCAATTTTGTGATTTACACCTGTGTAAAACAAAATACGTTCTGTAGTGGTGGTTTTACCTGCATCGATATGTGCAGAAATACCAATGTTACGGTAGCGTTCAATAGGGGTTATACGAGCCACGGCTATTACCTTTATTTAATATTGTTGCTTGAGTTCTTAAAGAGCAGTTAGCCCAAGTGGACTCACTTGGGCTAACTTGAAAATCTACGACTAAAATCTAAAGTGCGAGAATGCTTTGTTTGCTTCAGCCATACGGTGAACTTCTTCACGCTTTTTCATTGCAGATCCGCGACCTTCAGAAGCTTCGACCAATTCAGCAGCCAAACGCAGACCCATAGACTTTTCACCACGCTTACGTGCGGCATCGCGCATCCAACGCATTGCTAACGCACTACGGCGACTTGGACGCACCTCAACAGGGACCTGGTAATTAGCACCACCCACACGGCGGCTTTTTACTTCAACCAAAGGACGCAAGTTGTTTAGCGCTAGCGTAAACACCTCTAGAGCATCTTTACTGGTTTTAGCGGTTATCTGATCAAACGCGCCATATAATATACGTTCAGCAACAGATTTTTTACCACCCGTCATTAACACGTTTACAAATTTAGACACTTCTTGGCTACCAAATTTTGGATCTGGAAGAATGTTACGTTTGGGGACTTCTCTACGTCTTGGCATTATTTTCTCTATTCTCTACTTTTGTTTTGCTAGCAACTGCTTGAGCAAGGCTTTTAATTAGCCGCGAATTATTAAACAGCTAAAGCTAAATACTACTTAGCTTTAACTGCTTTAGGGCGCTTAGCACCGTATTTAGATCGTGATTGCTTACGGTCTTTAACACCGGCCGTATCTAAACTACCACGCACCATGTGGTAACGCACACCTGGCAAATCTTTCACACGTCCACCGCGAAGCAATACTACGCTATGCTCTTGCAAGTTATGGCCTTCACCACCGATGTAGCTAATGACTTCGTAGCCGTTAGTTAAGCGTACTTTTGCAACCTTACGCAAAGCTGAGTTCGGTTTTTTAGGTGTAGTAGTGTAAACACGTGTGCATACACCGCGTTTTTGTGGACAAGATTCAAGTGCAGGCACTTTGCTTTTTGTAACCACTTTAGCGCGTGGATTACGTATTAACTGATTGATGGTTGGCATTGCCTATAACCTCTATTTATATTCTCTAATAAAATTTACATTTAACTGCAAAAAAATCAACGTCATGCAGAATAAATCAGGATGATAACGTCACCGATGACAATAATACCATCCTGAAAAACTCAGCATTCTATTTAGCCTGACTTTTATTGTCAAGCCTTAAATTGTTTGACTTTATTCTGCTGCTGTTTCACTACTCACTTCTGACGTTACTTCTACCGCTAAAACTTCAGCCTCTAACACCATTTCAGGTGCTGGAGTTTCAGCTTTTGGAACACCTCCTGCAACAGCAGCACGCTTACGCGCTTCATGGTATGCCAATCCAGTGCCGGCAGGAATCAATCTACCCACAATAACGTTTTCTTTCAAACCGCGTAATTCATCACGTTTACCTAAAATTGCGGCTTCTGTTAGTACACGCGTTGTTTCCTGGAACGATGCTGCTGAAATAAATGAGTCTGTTGACAAAGATGCTTTAGTAATACCGAGCAACACATATTCAAAACTAGCGGGGCGTTTATCTTGCGCAACGATCTTTTCATTTTCCGTCAGCAAATCAGCACGTTCAACTTGCTCACCTAAGATGAAGCTAGTATCACCTGCATCTGTCACGCGGACACGACGCAACATTTGACGAACAATAACCTCAATATGCTTGTCATTGATTTTAACGCCTTGCAAGCGATACACGTCTTGCACTTCATCAATAATGTAACGCGCCAACGCCTCACGTCCCTGAAGACGTAAAATATCTTGCGGTTCAGCCGGGCCATCAACGATGGTTTCGCCTTTAGTTACCACTTGACCGTCATGTGCTGTCACGTGCTTATCTTTAGGAATCAAGTACTCATTAGTAATACCGTCAAGATCTGTAATAACTAGGCGTTGTTTACCTTTCGTATCTTTACCAAACGATACTGTACCTGTCACTTCAGCCAACATACCGGCATCTTTTGGCGAGCGCGCTTCAAACAACTCGGCTACACGTGGCAGCCCCCCTGTAATATCACGGGTTTTAGATGACTCTTGTGGAATACGCGCAATGACTTCACCCACACCGACTTCTTGACCATCTTTAACCGTAATAATACAACCCAATTGGAACGTTACATTCACCAATTGATCGCTACCAGCCATTTTAACTTCTACGCCATTTGCATCTAGCATTTTAACTTGTGGACGCAAACCCTTGGTTTGACCGGCGCGTTGTTTTGGATCAATCACCACTAATGATGATAAACCTGTCACATCATCAATTTGTTTCGCAACAGTGATGCCTTCTTCAACGTTTTCAAATTTGATGAAACCTGCGTACTCGGTAACGATCGGACGCGTATGCGGATCCCATGTTGCAATGGCTTGACCAGCTTTAACTGTTTTACCATCGGTAATCTGCAAGGTTGCACCGTAAGGCACTTTATGACGCTCACGTTCGCGACCATTTTCATCAGCAATAATAACTTCACCATTACGTGAAATAACCACTTGCTCATTACGTACGTTAGTGACATAGCGCATAGTTGAAGTGAAGTTCAGCACACCGTTCGATTTACTTTCGACTTGCGACACTGAAGCTGCACGCGATACTGCACCACCAATGTGGAATGTACGCATTGTCAACTGTGTACCTGGCTCACCGATAGACTGTGCAGCAATCACACCAACGGCTTCACCCATGCTAATTAACTTGCCACGACCTAAGTCGCGACCGTAACATTTAGCGCAAATACCATAACGTGTATCACAGGTCAGCGCTGTACGCACCTTCACTTCATCGATACCTAACGCATCAATGTGCTCAACTTCGTCTTCACCCAATAGCGTACCTGCAGGGTAGATTACTTGTTGTGTTTCAGGGTTGATGACATCAAGCGCTGTGGTGCGACCTAAAATACGATCATGCAACGGCTCAATGACTTCACCACCTTTAACCAATGCTTTGGTTACCAAACCATCAACGGTGCCACAATCATGCTCTGTCACCACTAAGTCTTGTGTTACATCAACCAAGCGACGCGTCAAATAACCGGAGTTCGCTGTTTTTAATGCCGTATCAGCCAAGCCTTTACGGGCACCATGGGTTGAAATAAAGTATTGCAACACGTTAAGACCATCACGGAAGTTCGCTTTAATTGGCGTTTCAATGATAGAACCATCCGGTTTTGCCATCAAACCACGCATACCAGCTAACTGACGAACCTGCGCTGCAGAACCACGCGCACCAGAGTCGGCCATCATGTAAATCGCATTAAATGATTCTTGACGCACAACCTTACCGGATTTGTCTTTTACCTGGTTACCATCCGCATCTAAAACATCTTCTTCTTTAAGTTGTTTCATCATGGCATCTGCGACTTTGTCACCAGCACGACCCCAAATATCCACAACCTTGTTATAGCGCTCACCTTGCGTCACCAAACCGGATACGTATTGGTCTTCAATCTCTTTTACTTCAGCATCGGCGGCTGCGATCAATTGTTCCTTCTCTGGTGGCACCAACATATCGTTGATACTGATAGAGATACCCGCTTTGGTTGCGTATGAGTAACCTGTGTACATCAGTTTATCAGCGAAAATCACGGTTTCACGAATACCAACCTTACGGAAGCTCACATTGATCAGTTTTGAAATTTCTTTCTTTTTCAATGCCTTATCAATATTGCTGAAAGACAATCCTGCTGGCAGAATATCTGACAATAAAGCTCGGCCTACAGTAGTTTCGTAACGCGTGGTTTTTTCGGTTTTAACACCGTCCAAATCAAGGTCGTATTCTTTAATACGCACAGTGACTCTCGCGTGCAAATCAATTAAGCCTTGGTCATACACACGTTGCACTTCTTTAACATCTGCAAAGCGCATACCTGTGCCACGAGCATTCACTTTTTCGCGCGTCATGTAATACAGACCTAACACGATATCCTGTGAAGGCACGATGATTGGCTCACCGTTTGCTGGGGACAATACATTGTTTGAAGCCAACATCAAGGTGCGTGCTTCCATTTGTGCTTCTAAGCTCAATGGAACGTGAACGGCCATTTGGTCACCGTCGAAGTCGGCGTTGAATGCCGCACAAACTAGCGGATGCAATTGAATAGCTTTTCCTTCAATCAGAATCGGCTCAAACGCTTGAATACCTAAACGGTGCAATGTAGGCGCACGGTTTAACAGTACTGGATGTTCGCGGATTACATCCTCGAGGATATCCCATACTTCTGGCCCTTCTTCTTCAACCTTTTTCTTTGCAGCTTTAATCGTTGTCGCTAAACCTAATACTTCTAATTTATGGAAGATGAATGGTTTAAATAATTCCAAGGCCATTTTCTTAGGCAAACCGCACTGGTGTAACTTCAATTGTGGACCAACCACAATGACTGAACGACCTGAGTAGTCAACGCGCTTACCAAGCAGGTTTTGACGGAAACGACCGCCTTTACCTTTAATCATGTCAGCAAGTGATTTTAACGGACGTTTATTCGCGCCAGTCATCACTTTACCGCGACGACCGTTATCTAACAGTGAATCCACGGCTTCTTGCAACATACGTTTTTCGTTACGTACGATGATTTCTGGTGCTTTTAACTCTAACAAGCGTTTCAAGCGATTGTTACGGTTAATCACACGACGATATAAATCGTTCAAATCTGAAGTCGCAAAACGACCGCCATCCAATGGTACTAATGGACGTAATTCTGGCGGCAATACTGGCAAAATTTCAAGAATCATCCACTCTGGTTTAATGCCAGACTTTTGAAATGCTTCCAACACTTTTAAGCGTTTAGCAATTTTCTTGATTTTAGCTTCAGATCCAGTAGCGCCCAGGTCTTGACGTAATTGAACTACTTCACGCTCAATATCCATCGTACGTAATAACTCACGTACCGCTTCAGCGCCCATAACAGCATTGAATTCATCGCCATATTCTTCTACTTTTGCCAAGTAGTCATCTTCAGTCAATAACTGACCACGCGTAAGTGGTGTCATGCCCGGGTCAACAACGATGAACGCTTCAAAATAAAGTACACGTTCGATATCACGCAAAGCGATATCCAACACCATACCTAAACGGCTTGGCAGTGATTTCAAGAACCAAATGTGCGCAACAGGTGATGCCAGGTCAATATGACCCATACGTTCACGACGCACTTTTGATAATGTCACTTCAACACCACATTTTTCACAGATTACACCGCGATGTTTAAGGCGTTTGTATTTGCCGCATAAGCACTCGTAATCTTTGATAGGGCCAAAGATTTTTGCGCAGAATAAACCGTCACGCTCTGGTTTAAAGGTGCGGTAATTAATGGTTTCTGGCTTTTTCACTTCGCCATATGACCATGATCGGATTTTTTCAGGTGAAGCTAACGCAATCTTGATTGCATCAAACTCTTCTTCTTGCGTTACCTGTTTAAATAAGTCTAATAGAGCTTTCATATTTGTCTCCTTAGTTTCTGTCTAGGTCAATGTCGATAGCGAGTGAACGAATTTCTTTCACTAACACGTTAAATGATTCAGGCATGCCCGCATCAATTTTGTGTTCGCCTTTAACAATATTTTCATATACTTTTGTACGGCCAGTCACGTCATCAGACTTCACTGTCAGCATTTCTTGCAATGTATATGAAGCACCATAAGCTTCAAGCGCCCAAACCTCCATCTCACCGAAACGTTGACCACCGAACTGCGCTTTACCGCCTAGTGGCTGCTGTGTCACTAATGAGTAAGGACCTGTTGAACGTGCGTGCATTTTGTCATCAACCAAGTGATGCAATTTCAACACATGCATATAACCTACAGTCACTGGTCGCTCGAAAGCATCACCAGTCCGGCCATCAAACAAGGTAACTTGCGTTTTACCTGCATGAAATTGCAATTGTTTAGTGCGCGCATCATCATCAGGGAAAGCTAAATCGAGCATCTGTCTAATATCAGATTCCGCCGCACCATCGAATACTGGTGTTGCAAAGGGCACACCATTTTTCAGGTTATGTGCTAAATCCAAAATTTCAACATCAGTAAACGATTTAATATCTTCTTTTTTACCAGTGCTGTCGTTGTAGATTTTTTCCAGGAATTTGCGAATTTCAGCCACTTTTGATTCTTGGCGTAACATTTCTTCAATACGCAAACCCAGCCCTTTAGCGGCCCAGCCCAAATGCACTTCTAAAATCTGACCAATATTCATCCGTGAAGGAACGCCTAGCGGGTTCAACACGATATCCAATGGCGTTCCATCAGCCATGTGTGGCATATCTTCTATCGGACAGATTTTTGAGATCACGCCTTTGTTACCGTGACGGCCAGCCATCTTATCACCAGGCTGAATACGACGTTTAACAGCCAGATAAACTTTCACCATTTTTTGTACGCCTGGTGGCAATTCATCACCTTGTGTTAATTTACGTTTTTTCTCATCAAAACGGCTGTCGAATTCAACACGCGCTTGTGACAATCCATCCTTCAACTGCTCTAATTGACGCGCTGTCTCTTCGTCTGACAAGCGGATGTCAAACCAGTCATAACGACCAATAGCTTCTAAATACTCAGCTGTCAGTGCATCGCCTTTTTTCAACTTGTTAGGTCCACCAGTGGCAACTTTATCTTCAATCAACCGACGGATACGACCAAAAGCATCATCTTCTACAATACGCATTTGGTCAGCTAAGTCTTTTTTGTAATGATCTAATTGGTCATCAATAATTTGCTGTGCGCGTGGATCGCGATCGATACCCTCGCGAGTAAACACTTGCACATCAATTACAGTACCGCTCATGCCTGATGGCACACGTAGAGACGTATCTTTTACGTCAGAAGCTTTTTCACCAAAAATCGCACGTAATAGTTTTTCTTCTGGTGTTAGTTGTGTTTCACCTTTTGGTGTGACCTTACCAACCAATACATCGCCAGATTCAACTTCAGCACCGATATGGATAATTCCAACCTCATCCAAACGCGCTAACATACGCTCACTTAGATTAGAAATATCCTGGGTAATTTCTTCTGCACCAAGCTTAGTATCACGTGCAACTACTGTCAGCTCTTCAATGTGAATTGATGTGTATCGATCATCAGCCACTACGCGCTCTGAAATCAAAATCGAGTCTTCGTAGTTATAACCATTCCATGGCATAAAGCCAACAAGCATATTTTGACCAAGTGCTAACTCACCCATATCAGTTGATGCGCCATCTGCAATCACATCACCACGAGATAACTTATCACCCACTCTTACCAATGGACGCTGGTTAATGTTGGTGTTTTGGTTAGAACGTGTATATTTAGTCAGATTGTAAATATCAACACCTACTTCACCAGCTTTAGCCTCATCATCATTAACGCGCACCACAATACGGCTTGAGTCGATGTAATCTACAAGGCCACCACGGCGTGCCGTTACCACAGTACCAGAGTCAACAGCAACTGTACGCTCGATACCCGTACCGACTACCGCTTTTTCCGCACGTAAACATGGTACGGCTTGACGCTGCATGTTGGCGCCCATCAAGGCTCGGTTCGCATCATCATGCTCTAAGAATGGAATCAACGAAGCTGCAACCGATACAATTTGACCAGGTGCTACATCCATATATTGAACACGTTCTGGCAACGTCATCGTAAATTCATTATGATGACGAGATGAGATCAACTCATCCACGAATTTATTTTTAGCATCCAAATCTGTGTTTGCTTGCGCAATCATGAATTGGCTCTCTTCAATCGCAGACAGGTAATCAATGGTATCAGAAACTTTATTGCCTTCAACACGACGATATGGTGTTTCTAGAAAGCCATAATCATTAGTACGGGCATACATAGCCAATGAGTTAATCAAACCAATGTTTGGGCCTTCCGGCGTTTCAATCGGGCACATACGGCCATAATGGGTTGAGTGAACGTCACGCACCTCAAAACCTGCACGTTCACGCGTTAAACCACCTGGGCCCAATGCTGAAATACGGCGTTTATGCGTAATTTCAGACAACGGATTGGTTTGATCCATAAATTGTGACAATTGGCTTGAACCAAAGAATTCACGAATTGCACTTGATACCGGTTTTGCATTGATTAAATCATGCGGCATCAGGTTGTCAGATTCAGCTTGCGACAAACGCTCTTTTACTGCGCGCTCTACACGCACCAAACCGGTACGGAATTGATTTTCAGCCAACTCCCCTACTGAACGAATACGACGATTACCCAAATGGTCAATATCGTCAATCTCGCCACGTCCATTACGCAACTCTAGTAATACACCAATAACGGCCAAGATGTCGTCATTTGAAAGAATATCTTCGCCTTCATCACCACGTGAACCAACAGCTTCATAGAATCTACGAATCCAAGGAGACTGACGCTCTTCTGCTTTTTCAGGGAAGGCGCGGCGATTAAACTTCATACGGCCTACGCGTGATAAATCGTAGCGATCTTCATTGAAGAACAAGCCATGGAACAATGCCTCAACTGAATCTTCAGTTGGCGGCTCACCTGGGCGCATCATACGGTAGATTGCTACGCGTGCACTATATTGATCTGGCACTTCATCAATTCGTAAGGTTTGTGAAATGTAGTCACCATGATCCAAATCATTAGAATACAAAGTAGTGACTGATGTTACATTGGCGTCCACTAATTTCTCGAGCAATGATTCTGTAATTTCATCATTAGCATTAGCGATAACTTCACCGGTTTCTTTATCTACAATGGCATTCGCCAATGCGCGACCAAGAATAAAATCTTGCGGCACAGCAATTTTGCTCACGCCGGCCTTTTCGATATCACGGATATGTTTTACCGTAATACGCTTATCCTTAGCAACCAACACTGAGCCATCTTTTGCAACGATATCAAACTTAGCCACTTCACCACGCAATCGCTCAGGCACGATAGTAAACTGAATACCGCTTTTACCAATGTGGAATGCATCAAAGTCATAGAATGTTGAAATAATCTGCTCTGGTGTGTAACCAAGCGCTTTCAACAATATAGTCACTGGCATTTTGCGGCGACGATCGATACGGAAGTATAAATAATCTTTAGGATCGAACTCGAAGTCTAACCATGAACCACGGTAAGGAATAATACGCGCTGAAAACAGCAACTTACCTGAGCTATGCGTTTTACCACGGTCATGCTCAAAGAACACACCTGGGCTACGATGCAATTGAGACACAATCACACGCTCAGTACCATTGATTACAAATGAACCATTTTCAGTCATCAAAGGCAATTCGCCCATGTAAACTTCTTGCTCCTTAACCTCTTTAACAGTAGGTTTAGACGCCTCTTTATCCATGATAGTCAGGCGCACTCTTACACGTAAAGGTGCCGCATAGGTTAAACCACGTTGCTGACATTCTTTGACATCAAAAGGCTCGGCGCCTAATTGATAGCTCACGTAATCTAAACGTGCATTACCAGAATGACTTACGATAGGAAAAATGGAACTGAAAGTAGATTGCAAACCATCTTCCGTGCGTTTGTCTGCAGGAATATCAGCTTGCAAGAATGCCTTATATGACTCCAATTGCATAGCGAGCAAGTAAGGAATCTCTTGCACGCTTTCACGTTTGGCAAAGCTTTTACGAAGGCGTTTTTTTTCGGTGAAGGAATAGCTCATTGCATCTCCTAATGATTGAGGGCAGAAATTAAAATACTTATTTTGCGATTCATCCATTACGTAAGTATTTTCACCTCTAACCTCAGTTAATTCTAACTGAATGGTTATTAGCAGTAATTGCGTCAGTGCAATTACATTTTGTTACACTGCGCGCCACTAGAAATGGCGAAGGCTGACGGTTTCCCGTCAGCCTAATTCATACAATTAACAATTGTATTATTTGATTTCGCCAGTTGCGCCAGCTTCAATCAATTTTTTCAACGCTGCATCAGCGTCAGCTTTTGAAACGCCTTCTTTAACTGCTTTTGGTGCGCCATCCACTAAGTCTTTAGCTTCTTTCAAGCCTAAGCCAGTTAATTCACGAACCGCTTTAATTGCACTAACCTTTTGCTCACCAGCTGTTAAAATAAACACGCTGAATTCAGTTTGCTCAGCGGCTGCAGCTGGCGCCGCACCAGCTGAAGCAGCTACTGCAACGGCTGCAGCTGACACGCCAAACTTTTCTTCGATTTCTTTAATAAATGCTGTTAAATCTAACACTGACATGCTACCGACTGCTTCTAAAATATCTGCATTTGAAATTGCCATTTGAATATTCCTAAAATTTAATTTTGTAGTTACTTAATTAATGGTTACTTAATTAATGCTTGCTTAATTTTTAGTCACTTAATGATCAGTGACTTAAATTAAGCTGCTTCCTTAGCATCACGAACTGCTGCAATTGCACGCGCAAACTTAGTTGGCACTTCGTTGAGAGTACGCGCAAATTTGGCAAGTAGCTCTTCACGACTTAATGTTGACGCTAAGGCTTGTACACCCGCAACATCCATTAGCTGATTTGGTACAGCGCCAGCTTTAATCACGAACTTGTCATTTGTTTTAGCAAAATTATTCAATACTTTTGCTGCCGACACAGGGTCTGCTGAAATACCAAATACCAACGGACCAACCATTTCATTTGCTAAAACTGCAAATGGCGTACCTTCAACAGCACGACGGACTAATGTATTTTTTAATACACGCAAATACACACCCGCTTTTCGAGCCTCTGCACGTAATACAGTCATGTTTGCCACGCCCATACCACGGTACTCAGCAAGAACTACTGCTTGAGCTTGCGCAATTTGCGCACCAACTTCAGCAACTACTGCTTTTTTTTCTGTAAGATTTAGACTCAAGGTCTTTCTCCTTCCGTTAAAATCTCCGCTTTAGTAATAAAGCAGAATCGGTTTCTACAATTTTAAAGATTATAAAAACCACTTTTACGGCGACCTTTATATCAGGAATAAACCCGTTTAGGGATGCGCCATCTGCGTAGGCATAAGTTCTTTCAATACAGAGAATAAAGAAATCAACGCTTTATCACCCACATTTAAAAAACTTAGATTAAATCCATACAGACACCTACGGTCTTTGATAACCTCACTTCATTTACAAACCAACTCAATAGTTAACAAATGAAATGAGCCCAAAGCCTGTTATGGGTGAAGTGAAATAATCCGCTTCACCCTCATTTTTTAAGCGATCAAAACAATCAACTTAGGTTATACCGCTAAACTCGCTTGATCTACGCGCACACCAGCACCCATGGTGCTAGATATTGATAACTTTTTCAGATAAACACCTTTGCTAGTAGCTGGCTTGGCTTTACTTAAAGCATCAACTAAAGCAACTAAATTGCCTTGCAATTGCTCAACCGAGAAAGAAGCGCGACCAATTGTACAATGCACAATACCGCCTTTATCAGTACGATATTGCACTTGACCAGCTTTTGCATTCTTAACTGCTGTCGCAGCATCTGGCGTTACAGTACCAACTTTAGGGTTTGGCATTAAACCACGCGGACCTAAGATTTGGCCTAAAGCACCAACAATACGCATTGCATCTGGCGTAGCAATCACGATGTCAAAATCCATTACACCCGCTTTAACTTGCTCTGCCAAGTCTTCGAAACCAACGATGTCCGCACCAGCAGCTTTTGCCGCCTCAGCTTGCGCACCCTGAGCAAATACTGCAACGCGCGTTGTTTTACCTGTGCCGTTTGGTAATACAAGAGCCCCACGAACTAACTGGTCTGATTTACGCGCATCAATACCTAAATTGATAACTGCATCAACAGACTCATTGAATTTCGCTGTCGCATTTTCTTTCACTAAATTTAAACCTTCAGCGACTGGATATAATTTATTGCGATCTACTTTTGCACGTAGTGCATTGATTCTTTTAGCCATGTTATACGCCCTCCACTTCAATACCCATACTACGCGCACTGCCTGCAATAGTACGCACTGCAGCATCCATATCAGCTGCAGATAAATCTGCGCGCTTGGTGTTCACGATCTCTTCGGCTTGTGCACGAGTGATTTTTCCTACTTTATCAGTATGTGGACGTGGTGAGCCTTTAGTAATACCCGCTGCTTTTTTGATTAAAATTGTCGCCGGGGGAGACTTCATCACAAACGTGAAGCTCTTATCAGCAAACGCTGTAATAACTACTGGAATTGGCAAGCCAGGCTCTATGCCCTGCGTTGCAGCATTAAATGCCTTACAGAACTCCATAATATTCAAACCGCGTTGACCCAATGCTGGACCAACTGGTGGACTTGGGTTGGCTTTACCTGCAGGAATCTGCAACTTAATGTAGCCAATGACTTTCTTTGCCATGGTATAACTCCTAATGTGGGTGCAAACGCTAAATCAATTAGCTCCCCTGTTGATTTAAATCTTACTGCTTAATTAACTAACTATTAAAACTAACTCTAAACTTCTTTTTCCACTTGACCGAATTCCAACTCAACTGGGGTAGAACGTCCAAAAATAACCACAGATACACGCAACTTACTTTTCTCGTAGTTAATCTCCTCAACGTTGCCAGAGAAATCTTTAAATGGACCATCAGTAATACGCACCGACTCACCTTTTTCAAAGGTAAGCTTTTGCGTTGGATTGCTTTTACTATCATCAATACGCTGCAAGATGATGTCCACTTCTTTATCTTTAATTGGCGTTGGCTTTTGCGCACTACCTCCAATAAAAGCTGTCACGCGTGGTGTGCTTTTTACTAAATGCCAACTTTCATCTGTCATCGCCATTTGAACCAAAACATAACCCGGATAAAGCTTACGTTCCGAAATTGTCTTTTGGCCAGATTTCATCTCAATCACCTCTTCAATAGGCACCAAAATTTGACCAAACTGATCTTGCAGGCCTGAACGCACAACACGCTCTTCTATACCTTTTTGCACAGACTTCTCAAAGCCTGAAAATGCTTGCACCGCGTACCATTTCATACTCATTACGCGCCCCGTCCCATTAACCACCGCACCATAAAGGCAAACCCAATATCAACCACCGCCAAAAATGCTGCCATCACAACCACCAATACAAACACAACCAAAGTTGTTTGCACCGTCTCTTTTCGCGTCGGCCAAACAACCTTGCGCGCCTCACCAACAGACTCACCGATAAAACTAAGAGATTGTTGACCTATAGGTGTTGCCCAAAGCACGGCAATAGAAGCGCCCAATCCTGCGAGCACAGCAAGAATGCGTACGACAGTAGGCTTATCTACTAGCAAATAGAAACCTACAATACCTGCAATAAGCAGTAGAAACGCTACTAGCAACTTAATTTTGTTGACCATAATTTACTTAAACAAGCACTTTATAATAGTGACTAAAAAATTTACTGGTTTTACTAACGCAAATAACTAGAAACGTTTAAATTCCTAGTTATTTAGCAAAAACCACTATCTACATATCTGGCAGGCCAAGAGGGCCTCGAACCCCCAACCCTCGGTTTTGGAGACCGATACTCTACCAATTGAGCTATTGGCCTATTTAACTTTAAACGGTCTAAAGTTGCACTGGGTTGTTAGCGCAACTTTCAAACGACCTAATACTATTCAATAATCTTAGCAACCACACCAGCACCTACAGTACGACCACCTTCACGAATAGCGAAGCGTAACCCTTCTTCCATCGCGATAGGCGCAATCAATGTAACAACGATAGAGACGTTATCACCTGGCATTACCATC
>JAUSAG010000036.1 GCA_030652995.1 Methylotenera sp. | reverse complement strand
AAATTCTTTGCTTCGCCGCCATATTTCTTGGTCAATACCGTTGTAATCGCTGCTGTTAATGTCGTTTTACCGTGATCTACGTGGCCAATCGTACCTACGTTGACGTGCGGTTTGGTCCGTTCAAATTTACCTTTTGCCATTGCTTTATTCCTTTACAATATTTTATTAACCGTAAGTTTTATTAGAATTAATAAAACTTGTTCAAATTTCTGAATTTAAACTGGTGCCATTTGCCGGAAAACCGACACACCTCAACAAAATTACAATTTATAACTTCATGGTGCCCATGGCGGGAATCGGACCCGCGACCTCTCCCTTACCAAGGGAGTGCTCTACCACTGAGCCACATGGGCATTTATATACCTAACTCAGCCACATGGAGCGGGCGACGAGGTTCGAACTCGCGACATCTTGCTTGGAAGGCAAGTGCTCTACCAGCTGAGCTACACCCGCGTATCAATACAAACCAAAACTTACATCACCATCTCAATGAACACTTTGCTACTTAAACCTTTTATTACATATTGGTGGAGGGGGAAGGATTCGAACCTTCGTACTCTGAGAGAACGGATTTACAGTCCGTCGCCTTTAACCACTCGGCCACCCCTCCAAACCGGACCCGCGATTATGATGAATACCTGACTTGCTGTCAAATACATAAAAGGGGGTAAAAACTTTAAGAATTTGGTGCCGGATGTCGGAATCGAACTGACGACCTTCGCATTACAAGTGCGCTGCTCTACCAACTGAGCTAATCCGGCGTTTTGTGAGTTGCGTATTATACTCAACTTTGAGAAAAAGTTAAGCTATTTTACGATAGTTAAGCTAGGTTTTTTAATATTTCTCTTTTTATCCACTTCAATTGGCGAATTACCAGCCTCTGACGAGGTTTTTTCTGCATTATCTACATCATTTTGATCAGCGCTTACTTCAAAAAACATACCCTGGCCGTTTTCGCGCGCAAAAATACCTTTAATAGCATTCATTGGAATATATATATTTTGTGAAACCCCACCAAAGCGCGCAGAAAAAACAACAGATTCGTTGTCGATATGCAAATCTTTTGTCGCGCCATAATTAACATTTAAAACAATTTCCCCATCTTTAACATACGCCATCGGCACTCGCGTTTGACGATTAACTACCACAATTATATGCGGCGTGAGATTACCATCTACACACCACTCATGAATTGCGCGTAGCATATAAGGTTTTGTAGAAATCATTTCAGTCATTATTTGCACTCAAATATTTAGCTTCCAATTAGCTTCACTACTGTAATAAAGTAGTCACGATTTAATCAACCACTCGCTACGCGCTTATATATCGCAAGCTTATGTTAACTTACTTACGCATCGCCTTTTCTGAAGGCGTCATTGCATCCGCATATAACGGTCTTGAAAACAAGCGTTCGGCATATTTCAAAATTGGCGCAGCCTGATTTGGTAAATCAATACCGTAATGCCCCAAACGCCACAATAGAGGCGTTACAGCAACATCTAACATTGAGTATTCATCACCTAGTAAATAATTTTGTTTTGAAAAAATAGGCACTAATTGCGTTAAATTATCACGAATAGCTGCACGGGCTTTATCTGCCTTTTCTGCATCACCTGACTCAACATCAGCAATATGACTAAACAAATCTTTTTCAAAACTATATAAAAATAATCTAGCGCGCGCGCGCATCACAGGATCAGGCGGCATCAACTGCGGATGTGGAAAGCGCTCATCAATATACTCATTAATAATGTTCGCTTCAGATAACACCAAGTCACGCTCTACTAGCACCGGCACTTGATTATACGGATTGATCACAGCCAAGTCTTCAGGCTTGTTGGCAAGGTCAACGTCAATGACTTGAAAGTCCATGCCTTTTTCAAACAACACAATGCGGCAACGGTGGCTATAGGGACAGGTTGTCCCCGAGTATAAAGTCATCATTTAGTGTATATCCTTCCAGTAGGCTTTTTTAAGTTTGTATGTCAGCACCAACAGCACACCTAGAAACAACAAAACAAACCAGCCCAATTGGTTACGTTGTTGCTTAACGGGTTCAGCCATATAAGCCATGAAATTGGTTAAATCGCCAACTAAAGTGTCGTATTCCTCTATTGATAGACGACCCGGCTTAGCAAGCTTAAGTTCATGCGTATCATGATCAAGCACCTGCTCACCCTGCAACTCATACAGCACATGCGGCATACCTACTTTATCAAATACTGTATTATTCCAACCTGTGGGACGCGTGCTATCACGGTAAAAACCGCGCATGTAGGTATAAACCCAATCTGCTCCGCGAGCGCGCACTTCTACCGACAAATCAGGCGGTGCAACGCCCAGCCATTTAGCCGCATCTTTTTTATTGATGGCAACTTTCATGGTTCCGCCTATTTTATCACCAGCCAAAAGTAGATTTTCTTTAATTTGCTTCTCGGTCAAGCCGATATCCAACAGTCGGTTATAGCGCATGTAATTGGCGCTATGGCAATTTAAGCAGTAGTTCACAAAGGTCCGTGCACCTCGCTGCAATGACCCATGATCTGACATATCAATTGGCGCTTTGTCCAAGTTGACTCCTTCACTAGCAACTGCCAATAATGGCAATAGCGCTAGCGTCAATAATACTTTTTTTATGTGATTGATAGTTTTCATCGCTATTACCCCGTCACTCTTTCTGGCACTGGTTTAGTTTTGTCTTTTTTTGAATACCAAGGCATTAAAAAGAAAAACGCAAAGTAAACAACAGAGCAAATGCGCGCTACGACAGTTGCAATATCGGCTTTACCTAGCCAAGCACCAAACTGACCGTAGGTGTCAGCCGGAATTGTGCCTAGATAACCCAAGATTAAAAAGCTAACCACAAAAGCCGCCAGCCAAGCTTTGTACAAATTACCTTTATAACGAATTGATTTAACTGGACTTCTATCCAACCACGGCAACAACGCAAATATTACAACGGATAAGCCCATTGCTGCCACACCTGGAAATTGTGAAATACCAATTGGCGGTACAGCGCGCAGAATGGAGTAATAAGGCGTGAAATACCAAGTAGGTGCAATATGCGCTGGCGTTACCAGCGGATCTGCCGGCACGAAATTGTTTGCCTCTAAAAAGTAGCCTCCCATATCCGGTGCGAAGAAAATAATCGCGGCAAATACCATCAAGAACACCACTACGCCCACTAGATCTTTTACAGAATAATAAGGATGGAAAGGGATGCCATCTAATGGTATACCGGTTTTTTTGTCTTTAAGCTTTTTAATTTCAATGCCGTCTGGATTATTTGAACCCACTTCATGCAATGCAAGAATATGCGCTGCCACCAACCCTAAAATCACCAACGGTAGTGCGATCACATGAAAGGCAAAAAAACGATTTAAGGTGGCATCTGAGGTTAAATAATCCCCACGTAACCACTCAGCAATGTCGGGACCGATAAATGGCACGGTACCAAATAAACTGGTAATTACTTGCGCACCCCAGTAGGACATTTGACCCCAAGGCAGTAGGTAGCCAAAAAACGCTTCGCCCATTAATGCCAAGAAAATACCCACACCGAACAGCCAAATAAGCTCACGCGGGTTTCGATAAGATCCATACAGCAAACCACGGAACATGTGCAAATACACTACTACAAAAAACAATGAAGCACCGGTAGAATGCATATAACGAATGAGCCATCCCCACGGCACATCACGCATAATGTACTCTACCGAAGCAAAAGCCAGATCAGCCTCAGGCTTATAGTGCATCGTTAAGAAGATGCCCGTAACAATTTGTAGCACTAGCACCAATAGCGCTAACGAGCCGAAAAAATACCAGAAATTGAAGTTTTTTGGCGCGTAATATTCTGTTAGGTGCGCTTTAACATTGCTGGTCAGCGGAAAGCGCGCATCAACCCAACCTAACAATTCCTCTGTTTTTTTAGTGAATAAACTCATTATGCAGACTCCTTATCTTCACCAATCAACAGCGTTGTTTCAGTTAAGTACTGGTGTTTTGGGACAACTAAATTGGTTGGCGCAGGAGAACCTTTAAATACACGGCCAGACAAATCAAATTTTGAACCATGGCATGCACAGATGAAGCCGCCATTCCAATCTGGGGTCACTGTAAAGTTTTGCCCAGGTGAGCAACCTAAGTGCGTACAGGTTCCCAGCATCACCGCATATTTAGGGTTAATTGCCCGCTCTTTATTTTTACAGTATTCAGGTTGTTGCGGCACGTCCAAATCCGGATCGATTAACTGTGCATTATGATTACCGAGACTGGCTATTTGCTCATCAGTGCGATGAATCACCCAAAGTGGCTGTCCACGATATTCTGAAACCATCATATCGCCAGGGGCGATTTTGCTAATATCCACTTCAACTGGCGCACCAGCGGCTTTTGCACGCTCGCTTGGCGTCATGCTTTTAACAAAGGGTACAGCAACAACCGCACACCCGATCGCGCCCACTGCTGAAGTTGCAATTAGAAAATTTCGCTTTTCTAAATTCACCTGTGCGGATAGATTTGGTTGGTAGCTGGCACCAGTTTGCGTATCAGCTTTATGCTGATCATTTTGCTTGTCTGACATGTTTTCCTCATGCACGAAAAGGATTAGTTGAAGGTGATATTTCGTCTTTTTGAGACTAGTACCATCATTAGCTTTGCAACATTAAAGATTATCATGCAGTCACGCTAACAACCGCATGTATCAATAAATTTTGCCTATCTTTACAGCGCCGAATTATACATTTTTTTGATAGCCAATTAAAGCTTTATTTAATAAGTAACTGAAATAAAACAATTAAACTGGATTTTTAATATCAACAAACTCATGTATTAAATTAAATTTTTCAGCCAAATGCTCACCTAAGGCCTGAATACCATAACGCTCAGTGGCGTGATGTCCAGCAGAAATGTAAGCCACGCCGGTTTCAAGGGCCTGGTGTGTTGTTTGCTCGGAAATTTCACCGCTGATAAATACGTCAGCACCTAATTGTATTGCCTCATCCATATAATCCTGTGCCGCACCTGTACACCAAGCTATTTTTTTAATCTGTTGTTGCGGATTGCCAATCACCAGTGGCGCGCGTTGCAGGCGATTTTCTATAAGCTTTGTGAATACGCCAAGTGATAACGTTTGATCTAATTCACCATATGCCACCAGATTAGATTCACCTACATAGCTAATAGGTAAAATGCCTAACACTCTACCAAGCTGAACGTTGTTGCCAAGCTCAGCGTGCGCATCTAAAGGTAGGTGGTAAGCCATTAAATTTAAATCGTATTTTAATAGATAGGCAATACGTTTACGTTTAATCCCTAAAATCCTGGCATCTTCGTTTTTCCAAAAATAGCCATGATGTACTAAAATTAAATCAGCCCCAGCTAAATACCCAGCCTCTAATAACGCCATGCTTGCAGTGACACCTGTGACAATTTTTCGTATTTCAGCTCGGCCTTCAACCTGCAGGCCATTGGGGCAGTAATCTTTGAATCTCTCAACTTGCATCAGTTGTTGGGTATAATGCGTTAACTCATTGATTCTTACCATAAGCTGGCCTCCTTAATCATTTAATAGCTATTGTTTTTTTGATACTGCAACCTAATATCGAAGCAGTAAACTACACACCCTGATAAATAACACACTGAAATACAACATGAATAATCAGTTACATAAAAAAATATGGCTTATTTTTGCACAAACCGCTACCGTTTGTATGGCAATACTTTTTGTTTTGCGTATTTTCTACCCTGATTTTTTGAGTCAAAGGGAGCCTCCGCGTTCTGCTGTCCTTTTAGATCCAGCCGCTTCGGTAGTAACCTTAGGTTCTTACAGCTATGCCGCTAAAAAAGCGATGCCTGCCGTTGTTAATATTTTCACCAGTAAAAAAGCAGAGCTCAACCCACATCAAAAATACTTGGACGACCCAGCGTTTCGCCAGTTTTTCGGGGATCAGTTCGATGATATGGAGCCTCCATCCCAGCCGGAAAACAGTTTGGGTTCTGGTGTTATTGTAAGCGATCAAGGTTTAATTTTAACCAACAATCACGTCATTGCTACCGCTGATGAAATTGAAATAGCGCTATCTGATGGTCGTAAGATGTCGGCCAAAGTAGTAGGCACCGACCCTGATACAGATTTAGCACTGATTAAAGTAGATGCAGACCACCTTCCAGCCATTACGTTTGCCAGCTCAGATAAACTCAATGTTGGCGATGTTGTATTGGCAATTGGCAACCCTTTTGGCGTAGGCCAAACCGTGACACAAGGCATTGTCAGTGCGCTTGGGCGTAGCCATCTAGGGATCAATATTTATGAAAACTTTATTCAAACTGACGCCTCTATTAACCCTGGCAACTCTGGAGGCGCACTCATTGATGCGGACGGCAACTTAGTCGGCATCAACAGTGCTATCTACTCGCGTAGCGGTGGCTCTATGGGTATCGGTTTTGCGATTCCAGCCTCATTGGCACGTCAAGTGATGGAGCAGATCGTAGCGCAAGGAAACGTCACGCGCGGCTGGATAGGCATTGAAGCGCAGGATATTACGCCTGCATTAGCCGATTCTTTCAGATTAAGTAAAGTCCAAGGAGCGCTCGTTGCAGGTGTTTTACGTGGCAGCCCGGCAGAAAGAGCGGGCTTGCGTGCAGGCGATATTTTACTAGCCATAGAGGGAAAACCTGTTATAGATAGTGGCAGTATGTTAAATTTAATTGCAGCATTAAAACCAAACCAAAAAGCCACCGTACAGATTGCGCGCGCAGGAGAAATTATTAGCGTTTCAATTTTAATCGGTAAGCGGCCAAAACCGGCTGTTGCAAGCGACTAAAGAGTAGGTGGCAATTTTTGACCAGTGAACTTTGCCACCACAATACCCAACTCATATAATAACCACATAGGCACGGCCAACATAAATTGAGAAATAATGTCAGGCGGCGTAAATATTGCGCCGATGACGAATGCCCCTACAACAACATAGCCGCGCACTTCTTTCAGCTGAGCAATCGTTACCCAACCAAAACGCACAGCCATCACCACCGCAATAGGCACCTCAAATGCCAAACCAAAGGCAAAAAACAATGTCATGACAAAATCAAGATAATTGCCTATATCTGTCATCACTGCCACGCCCTGCGGTGCAGTACCAACGATAAACCCGAAAACTACCGGAAACACCAAAAAGTACGCGAAGGCCATGCCAGCTAAAAACAGCAAACTACTCGCTACAATCAATGGGACCATCAGCTTCTTTTCATGCGCATATAGCCCTGGCGCTACAAAAGTCCAAATCTGGTACAGCGTATGCGGCAAAGAAACAACAAAAGCCGCCATCATCGCAACTTTCATCGGCACAAAAAATGGCGTAGTCACCGCAGTTGCAATCATTTGTCCGCCTTCGGGTAGTTTACTTAATAAAGGGGATGCAAGTAGTGCATAGATTTTATTGGCAAAAGGGAAAAAAGCGATAAATACCAGCAAAAAACCAATCACGACGCGCAGTAAGCGACCTCTTAACTCGATCAAGTGTGAAATGAAATTTTCTGTTGGCGTCACAACTATATATTGCCTTAACTTTTTTGTTCGTTTTGGTTTTTATCTGGCAATGGCTTGGTAGCACCAATAGACGTATCCTTAAACTGGCGATCTATTTCACTGCCAACATCGGCAATATCATGTGCGAGATTGTTAACTTGACTTCGTAGTCCAGTTTGCGCACTACTGGCCGCTTCTTGCACCTCTTGCTGCAATTGTTGTAATTGTGCAAAACGCGACTCACGATTTACTTCTTCTTTAATTTGCGTCATATAACGCTGCATGCGACCCATGACTGTGCCTATTGTGCGTGCCACTTTAGGCAGCTTTTCAGGCCCAATTACAATTAACGCGACAACTGCAATGATGACCAGCTCAGAGAATGCAATATCAAACATGCTAGTTAACGCTAATTAAGGTAAGGCGGAGTAAGATCTAATCCGCGCTAACTTTTTTAGGCGCGGTGGCTTTAGGTTTAGCTGTGGTAGCTTTTTTAACACTAGCCGCTTTAGGTTTTGGCGTAACAGCTTTAGCTACGGTCGGTTTTTTAACGGTTGCCGTAACTCTCTTTTTAGGCGCTGTTTTTGATGCAGGCAAGTCGACAATCTCAGTCTCAATCAAATTTGCTGCCTGAACCTTCTGAGATGATGCTTCTTGATTATATTTAGCAGCATCAGAGCCGCTTTTACTTTCATCTAACGCTTCTTTGAAGTTTTTGACAGCACCACCAACATCTCCACCTATATTACGTAATTTCTTGGTGCCAAATATCAGCACTACCACCAACAAAACGATTAACCAATGCCAAATGCTGAACGATCCCATGTTACTCTCCTGATTGATTATGGCTAAGTTTTTGGTAGCTTATCGCCACCACCGAACACATGTACGTGTAGATGAAACACCTCTTGCCCACCTTCATGTCCAGTATTTATCATGGTGCGAAAGCCCGACAAACCCTGCTCTTTCGCCAGCTTTGGTGCAAGCAGTAACATCTTACCTAACAAGACCTGATGTTGCTCATCACAATTGAGCAAGCTCTCAATATGTAATTTAGGCACGATCAAAAAATGTACTGGTGCGATTGGGTGTATGTCATTAAAAACAATGACATCATCATCTTCATAGATTTTTTTTGAGGAAATATCCCCGCTCGCTATTTTACAAAAAATACAATCTGCACTCATTTTTTGACTCTCATCACTTGATTGATCTCAGCCTATTGATGGCTAATCGCTATTCGGGGCGTGCAGCCTTCTCATCTATACCGGAAAGGCCTTCGCGTCTAGCCAACTCATCCAACACATCTTGCGGCTTCAAGCCTGCTTTTGCCAACATAATTAAGGTATGAAACCACAAATCAGCCGTTTCATAAATAATTTCCTCTTTATTGCCGCCTTTTGCCGCTATTACGGTTTCAGTCGCCTCTTCGCCAATTTTTTTAAGAATGGTATCCATGCCTTTAGCATACAGTTTCGCTACATAGGATGACGCAGGATCCGCAGATTTGCGCTGTTCCAACAACTCGGATAATCGGTTTAGCACATCATTCATGTTTATATATTTCTTCAGGATCTTTAATCACAGGCTGATCAATTAGCCACTTGCTATTATCCAGCTTCTTAAAAAAACAATTGTGACGGCCAGTGTGACACGCTATGCCACCCACTTGTTCTACCTTCAGCAAAATCACGTCTTCATCACAATCAATACGAATTTCATGTATTTTTTGTACGTGGCCGGACTCTTCGCCTTTGCGCCATAATCTATTACGTGAGCGTGACCAATAAACCGCTTGCATGGCCTCACTACTTAACTGCAAGGCTTCACGGCTCATCCAGGCAAACATTAAAACATGTCCTGTGTCATGTTCTTGTGCGATAACTGGCACCAAGCCATTGGCATCCCATTTAACTTCATCCAGCCAATTCACAGTCGCACCTCTATACCGTGTTGCGCCATATATTCCTTGGCTTGTTTAACTGTATACTCACCATAGTGAAAAATACTCGCGGCAAGTACGGCATCTGCGCCACCTTGCTTCACGCCATCCACCAAATGCTGTAAGTTCCCAACGCCACCAGAGGCAATAATGGGCACCTCAACGGCATCACTAATCGCTTTATTAAGTGGGTTATTAAAGCCGACTTTGGTGCCATCTCTATCCATACTCGTCACAAGCAATTCGCCTGCACCAAGACTCACCATATATTCAGCCCACTTGATCGCATCTAATCCCGTTGCCCTACGGCCACCATGCGTGAACACCTCCCACTCGAAGGACTGGTTTTCTACTTTTTTGGCATCAATCGCCACCACAATACACTGTGATCCAAATTTAGCCGCTGCCGCTTGCACGATCTTTGGGTTTAGCACGGCAGTTGTGTTAATGCTCACTTTATCTGCACCAGCATTAAGCAGACGCCGCACATCTTCCACCTCTCGCACGCCACCACCAACTGTAAGCGGAATAAATACCTGGCTAGCGACTTCTTCAATGATATGTAAAATCAGTCCACGATCATCTGAGCTGGCCGTGATATCTAAAAATGTGAGCTCATCCGCGCCTTGCTCATTATAACGTCTCGCGATTTCTACCGGGTCGCCAGCATCACGTAATTCAAGAAAATTAACGCCTTTCACCACGCGACCATTGGTAACATCTAAACACGGGATAATGCGTTTTGCCAAGCCCATTAGAACAACTCCATCAACTTAGTTCATCGGCAAGTTTTTGTGCTGCCGCAAAGTCTAAGGTACCTTCGTAAATTGCACGCCCAGTAATAGTGCCAATAATTCCCTCACGGGCAACCGCACATAATTTTCGCACATCGTCTAAGTTAGTTACACCGCCAGAGGCAATCACTGGGATCGTCAAAGCCTGCGCCAAGGCAACGGTGGCCTCAATGTTAACGCCCGTCAACATACCGTCACGGCCGATATCGGTATAAACGATTGCATTAACGCCATACCCTTCAAATTTCTTAGCTAAATCAATCACATCGTGACCTGTAAGCTTTGACCAGCCATCAATCGCAACTTTGCCATCCTTAGCATCAAGACCCACTATAATCTGCCCAGGAAAAGCATCACAGGCCTCATGTAAAAAGCCTGGCGTTTTTACTGCTGCCGTGCCAATAATTACATAGTCAATGCCATTATCCAAATAACGCTCAATGGTTTCTAAATCTCTTATTCCGCCTCCTAGCTGAATGGGAATATCTCCACCTACAGCGCTAACAATGGATTTTATTGCGCCTTCATTGACAGGTTTACCTGCAAACGCACCGTTTAAATCTACTAAATGTAAGCGCTTGCCGCCTTGGTCCACCCAATGGCGAGCCATAGCGCCCGGGTCTTCAGAAAACACCGTTGACTCTTCCATTAAGCCTTGTTTTAGCCTGACACAATGGCCGTCTTTGAGATCAATTGCTGGGATAATTAACATAGTGAATATGAAGTTTAATAAATAAAAAATTATAAAATAAAAAGCTTAAGCAAAGCGTAACGCTACGCTGAGTTAGGCATCCAATTAACAAAATTAGTTAATAGTTGCAAACCGGCGTCAGCACTTTTTTCCGGGTGAAACTGAACTGCAAATAAATTGTTTTCGGCAATCGCACAAGTAAACTGTTTTGGATACAGGCTGAACCCAGAGATTACACCCTTATCTTGCGGCTCCACATAATAACTATGTACGTAATAAAACCTAGCACCATCTTCTATACCATGCCATAAGGCATGGGGGCTAGACCCTGTTTTATTCACCTGATAAACCTGGTTCCAACCCATGTGTGGAACCTTTAATTTATCGCCATGGCTATCCACCATATCTGGTGATGGAAAACGTTTGACGTTACCCTTGAATAAACCTAAACCTGCCGCGTCGCCTTCTTCAGAGTGCTCAAACAGCATTTGCAGGCCGATGCATATTCCTAAAAAAGGCTTGTGTTGTGCCGCGTATAAAACTGCATCACGCAAACCTCTTGCATCCAGTTCACGCATACAATCCGGCATAGCTCCTTGCCCTGGAAACACCACTCGCTCTGCTTGTACAATTTCGGCAGGATTGCTTGTCACTACAACATTTTTTGAAGGGGCAACATGTTCCAATGCCTTAGACACTGAACGCAAATTACCCATGCCATAATCAACGACTGCAATATCTATTTTACTCATACTTTTTTGAAGTTGCTCTAGATCGGTTTGTAAGTGCTAATGATATTGATATAAAAGCATCAGCGGAGTCTGCCTAAAGGCTACCTTTTGTAGATGGCATAATGCCTGCCATACGCGCATCCAGCTCAACGGCTACGCGCAATGCGCGCCCAAAAGCTTTGAAAATTGTTTCAGCTTGATGATGCGCATTATGACCTTTCAAGTTATCAATATGCAAAGTAACATTAGCATGATTGACAAATCCTTGAAAAAACTCATGGATTAAATCAACATCAAAGTTGCCAATGGCTGCGCGGGTAAATGTGCACCCAAACTCCAACCCCGGGCGTCCGGAAATATCCAGCACCACGCGCGATAATGCCTCATCTAACGGCACATAAGCATGGCCGTAACGGCGAATACCTTTTTTATCACCTACCGCTTTTGCAAAAGCTTGCCCAAGGGTAATACCAATATCTTCAACAGTATGATGTGCATCAATATGCAAGTCGCCTTTGGCATCCACTTCAATATCCATCATGCCGTGACGTGCTATTTGGTCAAGCATATGATCCAAAAATCCTAAGCCTGTGCTGAATTGAGAAACACCAGTGCCATCTAAATTGATACTTACTGTAATTTGGGTTTCTAAGGTGTTTCTAGTTATTTGAGCGCTACGCATAAAAAGTTATACTAAATGTTGATTAATGACATTTTACCCCATTAAAAGGACGCAACGCATAATACATGATGAATTTTGAGTTGCTCATGAGCACAAGTAAAAAAACCCCAGCTTTAAGGCTGGGGTTTTTAATTAAATCACTTCAAAATTAACTAAATAATTTTTTAACCCAGCCAAACAAACCGCCAGATGCACCACCATGTGCGATCGCAGTGATTTCAGCAGCTGCGGCAGCAGGGTCAGTAGCACCGTAGATAGCAGCACCAGCAACAATTATTGTAGCACCTGCATCACGTACTTGAGCAGCTGTTGTAGCTTTAACGCCACCCGCAACTGAAATTTCAAGACCTAAATTCAAACCAGCAACCAATTCTAAGTCAGCAAATGGTGTTTGGCCAGCAGCCTGTTGATCCAAACCAGTGTGTACGCCAATGATGTGTGCGCCTAATTTAGCCACTTCTTGTGTGCGTGCTTTTTTATCTGCAACATTGATTAAATCAACTTGTGCTTTTTTGCCATATTTGTTGGCAACGTCAATCACACCTTTGATTGTACCGATATCAGCAGTGCCCAATACAGTTACAATGTCTGCACCGGCTTTGAAGAATGGCTCAGCTTCGTAGAAACCGGCATCCATTGTTTTTAAATCAACTAAGATTTTGTTGTTAGGGAATTTAGCACGTAAAACTTCTAGTAATTTAATACCGTTATGCTTAATGCAAGGGGTACCGATTTCAAGAATATCTACATGTGGTGCAACTTTAGCTGCTAAAGCGACGGTGCCGTCAAAATCTAGTGAATCTAATGCCATTTGGGTTTGTGCCACGATACATCCTCCAACTAATAATAAATCAAATAATGACTTACTTAGGTTAAAAATACAGAATTGAAAATAATTATTATTTTGTGCACAAATCGCACATTTCGCTATGATAACCGCACATCGCGAGAAAATTCAAACTTTAATGCTTAATTTGAATGTTTTTTTATACATTTCCCATTCAAATTAGCTTAGCTGTTAAGTGATTCTGTGCAAAGAGCTAGCATTATTGCTACTTACAGCTTAATTTAGCCTTATTTTGCGAAATTAACCCAAAATTACTGATAAGGCTGTGAGTAAAGTTTCTGACTGCGCATCAGTACCGATAGTTATGCGTAAGTAAGGTGCAACTCTATTCGGCGATTTAAAATGACGCACAATGATATTATGTTCGCGCAATTTCGTGCTTAATTCAGCGCCATCATGGGCTTTATGTTTAGCAAAAATAAAGTTTGCCCCTGATGGCAACACTTCAAAACCCAAAGTCACCAAATTCTTAATTAGTTGCTCACGCGTTGCAATCACCTGGCTACAGGTTTTTTCAAAATATGCTGTATCCTTCATAGCAGCTATAGCACCTGCTGAGGCAAATCTATCAATTGGGTATGAATTAAAGCTATCTTTAACGCGGATCAACGCTTCGATCAGCTCTGGCGAGCCTAGTGCATAACCTACGCGTAAACCAGCCAATGAGCGTGCTTTAGATAAAGTATGCGTGACCAATAAATTAGGGTGACTGTTAATCAAACTCACCGCTGACTCCGTACCGAAATCTACATAAGCTTCATCTACCACCACTACGGATTGCGTATTATTTTTAAGTATCTTTTCAATTTTAACCAATGCCAGCGGAATGCCTGTTGGCGCATTGGGGTTTGGGAAAATGATACCGCCATTCGGCTGGTCGTAGTCATCAACATTGATTGTAAAATCTTCTGCTAAAGGTATGGTTTGATACTCAATGTTGTACAACCCGCAATATACAGGGTAAAAACTGTAAGTAATATCGGGGAACAGCAACGGCCTGCTGTGTTTTAATAAAGCTTGAAACACATGGGCTAATACTTCATCCGAACCATTACCTACAAAAACTTGATTTGTATTTAAATGATGCGCTTCTGCAATCGCAGCTTTTAACGCATCTGAATTAGGGTCAGGATACAAACGCAAGGTATCAGCCGCCTCAAGCTTCAACGCGGCTATCACCTTAGGGCTAGGGCCGTAAGGGTTTTCATTGGTGTTAAGCTTCACTAGGTTATCTAGCTTAGGCTGCTCACCCGGCACATAAGGTGTGAGCTTATGTACGATATCACTCCAGTATTTACTCATTTTTTCAAACGGTATTCAGCTGACCTGGCGTGTGCCTGCAATCCTTCGCCATGCGCCAGGATTGAAGCCACTTTACCTAGCGTTTGCGCACCTTGTGAAGACACCATAATCAAGCTGGAGCGTTTTTGGAAATCATAAACGCCGAGCGGTGATGAAAACCTTGCCGTACGTGAGGTTGGTAACACATGATTTGGCCCTGCACAGTAATCACCAAGCGCCTCACAAGTATCACGACCCATAAAAATAGCACCTGCATGTTTAATTTTTTTACTGAATGCTAGCGGCTCATCAATCGATAATTCCAAATGCTCTGGGGCAATGTAATTGCTGATTTCTACCGCTTCATCTAAGTCGCGCACATGGATCAAGGCACCTCTGTCGGTTAGCGAAGTAGTAATAATGTCCTTACGTGGCATTTCTTCTACTAATCGCTGAATACTTGCTGCAACTTGATCCAAAAAGTCAGCATCAGGGCTCAGTAATATAGACTGGGCTAATTCATCGTGCTCGGCCTGAGAAAATAAATCCATCGCAATCCAGTCAGGATTAGTTTTGCCATCGCAAATGACTAAAATCTCTGACGGGCCTGCCACCATGTCGATGCCCACCACGCCAAATACGCGGCGCTTTGCGGCGGCAACATAAGCATTACCTGGCCCCACGACCTTATCCACTTGGGGTACAGTCTCAGTACCATAAGCCAACGCACCCACAGCTTGCGCACCACCGATGCAGAACACGCGATCTACACCACACACTGCGGCTGCGGCTAACACCAATTGGTTTTTTTCACCATTTGGCGTTGGAACCACCATAATCAGCTCTTTAACTCCAGCTACTTTGGCAGGAATCGCATTCATCAGCACAGAGGAAGGGTAAGCGGCTTTACCACCTGGGACATATAAGCCAACTCGGTCCAATGACGTGACTTGTTGCCCAAGTAGCGTACCGTCAGCCTCGGTATAGCTCCATGAACTCATCAATTGTTTTTCATGGTAATTACGGACACGGTCTGCCGCAGTTTGCAAGGCGTCACGCTGATCAACCGGCAAGCCGTTTAACGCCGCAAGAAGTTCAGCCTGACTAATTTCAAGCTCGCTTAAGTGCATAGCATTAGTTTTATCAAAACGATTAGTGTATTCAAGCACGGCCGCATCACCGCGCTGCTTAACATCTTTTAAGATGTTGGCAACGACCACATCGATGCTGTCATCTTGCGCGGTTTCAAATGCCAGTAATTGTTTAAGATTAGCGTCAAAATCACTATCTAAAGTTGAAAAACGTCTTATTTTCATACGATTAAGCCTATCAATCCAAATTTATTTATTTTTAGCAATTGCCGTTAAAAAAGCATCCATAATCGGCTGAATTTTTGCACGATTAAGCTTGAGTGAGGCTTGATTTACCACCAAGCGTGAGCTGATTTCACCAACCTCTTCTACCGCCTTAAGATTATTAGCTCGCAAAGTGCCGCCAGTGCTTACTAAATCAACAATCACATCTGCCAACCCGACTAATGGTCCCAGCTCCATTGAGCCATAAAGCTTGATTAAATCCACGTGCATACCTTTAGCTGCAAAGTGTTCGCGCGCAGTTTTTACGTATTTAGTCACTACTTTTAAGCGTGCGCCACTGCGAATTGATGCAAAATAATCAAAATCATCACGCACCGCTACCATCATTTTACATTTGGCAATTTGCAAATCAATCGGCTGATACAATCCTTCTCCACCGTGCTCATCTAATACATCTTTACCGGCAATGCCCAAATCAGCAGCACCGTATTGCACATAGGTTGGCACATCGGACGCGCGGACAATAATTAAACGGACATCTTCACGATTAGTGCTAATAATGAGCTTGCGTGAAGCTTCCGGGTCTTCAGACGCGTGTATGCCAGCCGCTGCCAACAAAGGTACGGTTTCTTCAAAGATTCGGCCTTTTGATAATGCGATAGTAATCATAATTTAATTGTCAATTTTAGCCACCCTTCAACATGCTCAGGGCGCGTGAGTTAATGCGGACTGCAAATACCATAGTTAACCAGCAACCTCGTGAACTTATCGAAGAACGATGTTTAGTGTGTGCGCCTAACGTCTGCGCCAAGCGCATTCAATTTTTCTTCTAAATTTTCATAGCCACGGTCTAGGTGATAAATACGCTCAATCACTGTTTCGCCGCGTGCAACTAAACCGGCTAACACCAAGCTGGCAGAGGCACGTAAATCAGTTGCCATCACGGTGGCACCATCTAAAAACTCCACCCCTTGAACCAAAGCTGTATTGCCGTCAATACTGATATCAGCACCTAAACGTTGCATCTCTTGTACGTGCATAAAACGGTTTTCAAAAATAGTTTCTGTCACCTTTGAAACGCCGTTCGCAACCGTATTTAACGCCATAAACTGTGCCTGCATGTCGGTAGGGAAAGCAGGATGTGGTGCTGTGCGAATATTCACGGCCTTTAATTGACCATCACTTTTCACCGTGATGCTGTCAGCATCACAGTTAACTGTGGCACCTGCTTCACGCAATTTTTCAATCACCGCATCTAGCAGATGTGATTGAACATTAACCAACTTCACCTCACCACCAGTCATCGCAGCAGCTACCATATAGGTGCCTGCTTCAATGCGGTCACACACCACATTATGCGTAGCGCCAGTTAATCGCTCTACACCTTCAATTGTAATAACATCAGTGCCAGCACCTGTGATTTTAGCGCCCATTTTAATTAAACATTCAGCCATATCAACCACTTCAGGTTCTTTAGCTGCGTTTTCAAGTACGGTTGTACCTTGCGCTAGCGCCGCCGCCATCATTAAGTTTTCTGTGCCGGTGACGGTGACCATATCCATGTAATAACGCGCACCTTGCAAACGTTGATTTGGCAGATGTTTAGTTGTGGCTTCAATGTAACCGTGCTCAATATGAATTTCCGCACCCATGGCTTGCAAGCCTTTAATGTGCAAGTCCACCGGGCGAGAACCAATGGCACAGCCACCTGGCAATGAAACTCGCGCATGACCAAAGCGCGCCAATAACGGCCCTAGCACTAAAATAGAAGCTCGCATGGTTTTTACCATTTCGTAGGGCGCTTCAAAGCTGTGAATAACGCTGGCATCTAAAGTCACTTTATCGGAATTGCGTTCAGCTTTAACGCCCATTTGCTCAAGTAGTTTAATGGTCGAACCAACGTCTTTAAGGGCTGGTACGCTAGATAAACACAAAGGTGTTTCAGCTAACAATGAAGCGCACAAAATAGGCAATGCTGCATTTTTAGCACCAGAAATAGTGACCTCACCATTGAGGCGGTTTCCGCCTTGTATGATTAACTTGTCCAATTATTTAGCCGCATCTAACAAGGTTTGAAGCTCGCCGTTTTCGTACATAGCGCGCATAATATCTGAGCCGCCTACGAACTCACCGTCAACATATAACTGCGGAATAGTAGGCCAGTTTGCATAAACCTTAATGCCTTCACGAATACTTTGGTCCGCCAGCACATCAACTGCTAAATACTTGGCATGACAGGCATCCAGGATTTGTGTCGCCATATTCGAGAAACCACATTGCGGAAACTTAGGGCTACCCTTCATATAGAGTACTACCGGGCTAGTTGTCACTTGATTTTTAATTAGTTCTTGTACGTCCATTTATTTTCTCTCACAAAATTTTAATTTCTAGTTTATATATAGCCAGTTAACTATTTAACTTTAACCAAGCTTCTGGCGTTAAGGTTTTCATAGACAGCGCGTGTATTTCTGCGCGCATTCTATCGCCTAATGCTTGATATACGAGCTGATGCTGCTGCACCATCGGCCTACCTACAAAGGCAGGGCTCACAATCAGCGCCTCAAAATGAGTGCCATCATCACCTGACACTTTAATGTAGTCACACTCCAGATTTTGTGTGATGTAAGTTTCCAGCTGCTGTGCACTCAACAATTGTCGTTACCCTTTTTATTAAGACCTTAGTTTATAGCCAGATTTTAACATTCTTAGGGTAATCCATGCTAACACTAAGAACGAAGCACCAACGATAGTCAAACTAATCAGAGGTGACACATCACCTTTGCCAAAAAAACCATATCTGAAGCCATCTATCATGTAAAAAAACGGGTTTAACTGTGACACTTTTTGCCAGAAAGGCGGCAAAGAATGTATGGAATAAAACACACCAGATAAAAACGACAGTGGCATGATGATGAAATTTTGAAATGCGGCCATCTGATCAAAGCGATCAGCCCATATTCCAGCAATGATGCCGAACGTACCCAATAATGCGCTACCTAACAATGCAAATGCAATAATCATCCAAGGATTTGCAAGCTGCAAATCAACAAACCACATTGCGACTAAATAGATGCATAGCCCAACGACCATGCCACGAATAATGGCAGCAATTAAAAAAGCCAGAAAGAACTGTAAATGGGTAAGCGGGGTTAATAACACAAACACCAGATTGCCCATGACTTTTGACTGGATAAGGCTAGACGAGCTGTTCGCAAATGCGTTTTGCAATACAGACATCATAATTAAGCCTGGAATCAAAAACGCGGTATAGGGCACACCATCATAAACCTGCACATGGCTTTCCAGCACGTGTGAAAAAATAAGCAAATACAGCAAAGCCGTAATAACCGGTGCAGCAATGGTCTGAAACGCCACTCGCCAAAAGCGCAACAGCTCTTTTTTTAATAACGTCCAAGGACCTCTAAAAGAGCTAACAATGACTTGGTCGGAAAACTTCAAGCCACTCATGATGATTTACCTACTAGCGACATAAATACATCTTCCAAATCAGCTTCACTTAATTGCATATCCAGCACCTTGATATTAGCTGACCGCAATGTGGAGAGCACATACTCAATTTGTGCCATATCGCTTAAAGCAAAAGTGTAGATTCCTTTTTCATGATGACGCATGAGCGACCCAATACCAGCAGGCAGAACCACATCACCTAATGTTAAACGCAAATGCTTACCAGAAAATTTATTGAGTAAATTAGCCGTGCTGTCTAAGGCCACAATTTCACCCTGCTTCATCATGCCAACGCGACTACATAAAGCTTCGGCCTCTTCTAAATAATGGGTCGTCAGAATAATAGTGTGCCCATCACGATTAAGCTTTTTAATAAACTCCCACAACATTTGGCGTAGCTCTACATCAACCCCTGCAGTTGGCTCATCTAGCACGATAACCGGCGGCTTGTGTGCCAAAGCTTGCGCAATCAGCGCACGCCGCTTCATACCGCCTGAGAGTTTACGCATATTGGTATGCGCTTTATCGGTTAATCCTAAACCTTCAAGAATTTCATCTATCCAGGGGTCATTTTCGCGGCCACGGCCAAAATAACCTGCCTGAAAGCGCAACATCTCACGCACATTAAAAAATGGATCAAACACCAGCTCCTGCGGTACTACACCAAGTAATTGGCGCGCTTGTTGATATTGATTAACCACATCAAAGCCCATCACAGATGCGCTACCAGAACTTGGTGTAATCAAGCCCGCCAAGATGCTAATCAGCGTTGATTTTCCTGCACCATTTGGGCCAAGTAACGCAAAAAACTCACCTGGCTCGATGGTTAAATCAACCCCTTTAAGTGCGTGTAGTGCACCAAAGTTCTTATGTACAGCATTGATTTTAATTGCAGGCTGACTCAAGTGGCGCTTTCAACGTAGTTTGAAGGGGTTGATAATTTGAAGAGAATAGACGGATACCGCACTGGGCTTATAGGCTGATAGCTGTATTAAAAACCGTACTCGTCGCTTGAAAGTTAGCTTTTAAGCAACGGGAAGTAAAAAACAAATCATGGGCATATAAATAATTTAATAGCTTGATGATAAAAGCACAACGCAAAAACCGAAACGTATTTTGAGTTTAGCTGTCACCACATGAAATGAAATCAGTCACGCCATAAAGCTCTGCTAAACTAACAAGGCCTTCAGGCAGGTGGCTAAAATGTATTTCATTGCCAGATGAAACAGCACGGCGTTGCCACTCCAGCATTAAACTTAAAGCCGCAGTGTCAACGTCACCAATTTCAGAAAAATCAATTTTCATGTTATCAACAAACGCCAGTGTGTTACTTTCTTGCAACACAGCATTGGCGTTATCCATCAGGATGTCGCCTGTAATATGCCATTGATTTTCTTTAACGCTAATAGTCATTATGCGCCAGCTGCTTTATTTTTCTCTGCCAGTTTTTTATTCAAGCTATCAATGCCATTTTGACGTATTTCATTACTAAACTGGCTACGGTAGTTTGTTACCAAACTCACGCCTTCAATCACAATATCATAAACTTTCCAGCCATTTTCTACTTTAACCAAGCTATAATCTACAGCAATTGGTTGGCCACCCGGTTGCAAAATTTGCGTTTTCACACTCACATTTTTCGCACCTGGCTCGGCGCGCATAGGCTTATATTCAATCACTTGATCTTTATACTTACCTAATGCACTGGCGTAAGTACGCAACAAAAGGCTGCGAAACTCTTTTTGAAAGCTGGCTTGCTGTTCAGGCGTTGCTGTTCTCCAATTTTTACCTAACACCATACGGCTTACACGGTCAAAATCAAAGTTTGGCAGGATTTTTTCCTCAGCTAAGGCATAAATCTTTTGCTGACTACCCGCTTGAATGTCCTTGTCATTCTTAACAATGGTTAAAACTTCCTCAGCGGTTTGCTTAACAAGCTCGTCTGCAGAGAGCTCAGCATTTGCTAGCCCTGCACCTGCAAATAAACATGTAGCTAACGCCGCATTTGCTATGTATTTTATAAATTTTTTCATTGATCTCTCTGATAAATAGTTACAGAACTGCTAACTTATGTCACGACAACATTTAAAACGGTACGCCACCAATTTAGTTGACGCAATTGGTGACAATTTAGTTGCAGGCAGGTTTTAGTTTTCTGGCGTTGCGGCGGCAGGCTCACTATTAGATTCCGACTCTGATGCCTTACTAAACAAGAACTTACTGATCATTTTCTCTAGTACAACAGCACCTTGCGTCTGCGTGATTTTATCACCATTTTTCAATGAATCATCTTCACCACCTGCTTCAAGCCCTACATATTGCTCACCTAACAAGCCTGCGGTGTAAATGTTTGCAAAAGTGTCTTTAGGAAAAGCGTAGCGCTGATCAATGTTGATATTCACAATCGCTTCATAAGTTTTACTATCAAATTTAATATCAGCCACGCGTCCAACCACAACACCCGCACTTTTAACTGGCGCATTCGGCTTTAAGCCGCCCACGTTCTCAAAAGCTGCGCTAACACTATAGGTTTTACCAAGATTGTTAGAGGTTAAATTTCCGACTTTCATAGCAAGCCCCAATAACGCGGCCACGCCAAGCGCGACAAAAATGCCTACCCACAAATCTATTTTTGTTCTTTCCATTCAATATCCCTTCGCATTCGTATTCGTATTCTTAAGCGTCGCTTGAAACCCTGTAAATTAAAACTACAGTTATACAACCATCATAAAAGATGTTAAAACAAAATCTAAACCTAACACCGTGAGTGAAGAAATGACCACCGTGCGCGTAGTGGCGTGACTCACGCCCTCTGCGGTTGGTGGCGCGTCAAACCCCTCAAATAGAGCAATCATGGTACACGCCACAGCAAACACCACGCTTTTAATCACACCATTAACAATATCGGCTCTCACATCAACATTGGCCTGCATTTGTGACCAAAACGCGCCGCTATCAACACCGATTAACGGCACTGCTACTAAATAGCCGCCTAATACACCAACCATCGAGAATAACGCCGCTAATATCGGCATGGATATCACGCCAGCCCAAAAACGAGGCGCGACCACGCGTGCAATCGGGTTTACTGCCATCATCTCCATGGCGGACAATTGCTCGGTTGTTTTCATTAAGCCAATTTCAGCAGTAATTGCAGTGCCTGCACGCCCCGCAAATAGCAACGCTGTAACAACAGGCCCTAATTCTCGCACCAATGAAAGCGCCACCAGCACGCCGATAGCTTCAGATGAGCCATATTTCTGCAAAGTGTTATAGCCTTGCAACGCTAATACCATGCCGACAAAAAAAGCCGAAACGATAATAATCAATAGCGACATCACGCCTGTAAAGTAAATTTCACGCAAGGTCAGATGAAAGCGCCTAAAACTCTCGCCTGAGTACATTATCGTTAATAAAAAAAGTCGCGTACCTGCACCCAAACGCCATACACGCGAGATCATCCGATGCCCAATACCTCTGAGGAAGTGCGCAATACTGATAATTAGGTTTGATTTTATCATTCGCTTTAAATTCGTTTAACTGTTGATTATAACTGTTGATTTAACAGCTCAGATTGATAATTGCCTGCCGGATAGTGAAAAGGCACTGGGCCATCTTTTTCACCGTGTACAAACTGATGCACAAATGGCAAGGTAGATTGCATTAAGTCATGCGGTGTACCCTCGGCAGCGACCACGCCATCTGCCACAAAATAAACATAATCTGCAATTATAAATGTCTCTTTTACATCATGCGAAACAATAATTGAAGTGGCACCCAGGGCATCATTTAAACTACGAATTAAGCCGCAGATCACGCCCATTGAAATAGGGTCCAAGCCGGCAAAAGGCTCGTCGTACATAACAATGCACGGGTCTAGCGCAATAGCGCGCGCCAAAGCAACACGCCGCGCCATGCCGCCTGAAAGCTCGGTAGGCATGAGCATATGCGCGCCGCGTAAGCCAACTGCATTCAACTTCATTAACACTAAATCTCTAATCATGGATTCAGGCAAGTCTGTCAACTCACGCATAGGAAAAGCAACATTGTCAAACGTACTTAAATCGGTAAACAACGCACCGTGCTGAAACAACATGCCCATTTTACGGCGCAATTGATAGATACCATCACGGTCTTGCTCGTGTACCACCTTGCCATCTACACGCACTTTACCCTGAGCGGGTTTGATTTGCCCGCCGATTAAACGCAACAAAGTGGTTTTACCGCTACCGCTACCGCCCATAATCGCTACCACTTTCCCACGTGGGAACGCCATATTGATGCCTTTATGCAACAAGCGGCCTTTGTAACCAAAGGAAAGGTTGTCAATTTCTACGATATTAGAGGTCATGTGTTGGGGTATATTTTATTACTTTTATTGAGGCACCATTTTAAAACAATTTGACTGCTATGCAAGCTGTAAATAAATCGCAATTTAGTTTGCTCTATCATCAAGCATATGATATTGCAGACATCTAAAAAGCCCGACTAGCGGGCCTTTTATTCGAAAAAACTTCCTCACTCTAAATATTTCGCCCTTTTAGAACGCCATACAAACAACATAAGGATTAGAATCCAACGTCTGGACATTAGTAAGACCTATAGTTTTCGCGCCTGCCGTTACAACACGCACCGAACCAGTCTGAGTATTTCCATCGTCTAATGCTGTATCGAGCTGTTTTGCAAACTTACCCAAAACACCCTCAGAACAAATAATGAATGCGCCCGATATACCCCCAACCGTTGGAAGTACTTCAATCGCAGTATTACCAGCAACACTTGAAACACCTATCCTGCCACCGTCCGCATTAGTAGGGAAATAATTAGCGTCTCCCGTACTCGTTGGACCTGCAGCAAGCCCTGCTAATCTTACATGCTGCCAAAAAAGAGCGGCTTCGTCAGTTACTGTTACGCTATTGTATGCACCCTCTATTACCCCATTACCAAGAGCGCCTCCTGTGGTTGCATTAGTGCCGCCAGTTACATGAGTACTTGCCAATCTGTCATCACCTGGCAGCGCTCTAAATTTATCCTGATACCCGTAAATATAGACCTGGATATTTTTAAAGTCCGTCGCCATGTTTTTAACTTTAGCACTATTAATCAGCTCCTGACCTTTCAATACGCCACCAAGCAGCAATCCGATAATCACAAGCACGATTGCCAACTCAATTAACGTAAAGCCTGTTTGTGTTTTTTTCATTTAAATCCCCGAACTTTGGTTTTTCCAATAAGCGCATTTAGATTGATGCGCGCGTCAATATTAGCTATTAGCATGCAAATTTTATACCAATTGCAATTTCCAGCAATTTACCACGACTTCATCAATATTCTATGAGAAATTGCTAAAAATCGTCCATTTCAATGTCGATAAGTTGACACTTATGTTCAAACCCCAACACTTGGTGCGATATAAATTTTATTAAATTTGCATCTTGCGCATACAATAACGTATTAAACAACGCTAAATAATTCACGAGTACAGGTGCTATGCAGCCATTATATAAATTTTACCGATTAGCTCTCGATGATACCGACCGACTGATGGCATTGATGATTTTATCATTACATGCGCTACTCGTGTGGGGGGAGGCTACCCAGCTTTATAGTGCGTTACTTTTGTGCCATTACGGCTTCTTTTTACTGTGGCAACCGGTGTTGCGCCAAAACGCGAAACTATCATGGCAAGTCACCGCAGTGATTATCATCGGCGCCTATTTGTCCATGTTTTATATGAACTGGTGGATAACCGCTTTTTGGATTGCAGGCTTATTTGCACTCATTGGTGGGCGTGTTTTCTCAAGCGACCCTACTCGCTCCAGGTTACCAAATATTTTAGCTGCAACTTACTTACTAGCCATTCTGCTATTGTGGGTAGTGCCAAAATTACTAGGCTCCAACAATGAGCTTGCAGCGGCTGAGTTTTTACTCGTTTACTTCTTGCCTTTCTTACCGCTTACTATTTTATTTTTAGCCGCAAAAAACAAGCCTGCCAGCTATACCACCAACATTGACTTTTTTTATACACTCTTGATCTTCCTACTGACTTTAATTGTCATATTAGGTAGCTTTGCTATTGGGACAATCTGGCAAATTAACTACATTAAGTTATTGATTTTTGCAGTATTAGGCTTAGCAGCTACTTTAGTTGCGCTAAGCTGGCTATGGAACCCAAGCGCAACATTTTCTGGTTTAGAACTACTCATGTCACGCTACTTATTAAGTATTGGCCTGCCTTTTGAGCAATGGATTAGAAAAATTGCAATGTATGCTGAGGATGAACCCTCTGCCGATGCCTTTTTACAGGCAGCAATGCGCGAACTAGACTCACTCAACTGGGTAAGCGGTGTAGTGTGGCAAGTAGGCAATCAATCGCAACAGGTAGGGGAAACAACCTCTTTTATTTCTACGTTTAGCTTTCAACAACTACATTTAACGCTTTACTCGCGCTGGCAATTTACCCCCGCCATGTATCTGCATGTGCAACTTCTAACCCAAATACTTGGCGAATTTTATGAAGCCAAGCTACGCGAGGAGACTATTAGCCAAAATACTTACATGCAGACTTTATATGAAACCGGCTCTCGATTAACGCATGATATTAAAAACATACTGCAATCACTCGGCACATTATCTGCCGCTGTTGAGCAAAGCAGTCATGCAAGTGACGACGCAAGGCTAATTGAACTCATTAAAAAGCAATTACCGCGCTTAAGCCAGCGCTTAGCCAGCACACTCACCAAACTTGAAATGCCTAGTATTGATAAAAAAATACAGGCTAAAGTAGGCGTGTGGTGGAAAAGCTTTAAGCAACTGAATACACATTATCAAATACAGTTTGAAGCACCTGCTACGATGCCAAAAGCTGACATTGACCCTGATGTGCTTGATAGTGTGGTGGATAACTTAATACAGAATGCGTTAGAAAAAGCAAAACTTGAAGCCAACGTCCTGATTACGGTGGCACTCATGCCATCACAGCATTTTTGCCTAGAGGTCTGCGACACTGGTTCCGCCATAGCGGCAGAAATCAGTGACCGCTTGTTTAAATCACATGTGACCTCCAAAAACGGCCTGGGGGTTGGCTTGTACCATGCCGCACAACAAGCAAAGCATGCCGGCTATGAATTAAGCCTGATAGACAATAGTGATGGCGAGGTACGATTTAGACTAGAAATGGTTGCTCAGCATTGATACTGCTTCGAAATAAAAAGGGGAATTTAATCCCCTTTTTATTTTAAAGTGTGCCGTAAGAATGCAGGCCGCTTAAAAACATATTCACGCCTAAAAATGCAAAGGTAGTCACCATTAAACCGACTAGCGCCCACCAAGCAAGTACGGCACCACGCAAGCCTTTAACCATGCGTAAATGTAGCCAGGCTGCGTAGTTAAGCCACACAATAAGGGCCCATGTTTCTTTTGGATCCCAGCTCCAATAACCACCCCAAGCTTCGGCCGCCCACATTGCGCCCAAAATGGTAGCAATGGTAAAAAACGCAAAACCAACCGCAATTGACTTATACATTAAGTCATCCATGACTTCTAAACTTGGCAGGCGTGATGCCAAAAAGCCTTTACTGGCGAGCAAATAAGCACTTGCCACCATGGCCGCTAATGAAAAAGCACCATAGCCCACGAAGTTAGCGGGAACATGTATTTTCATCCAATAACTTTGTAGTGCCGGCACTAAAGGTTGAATGTTATGTGCCTGACGATCAAAGGTGTACCAAAGGATAAAGCCAACTGCCGCATTGATGACTAGCAGCACAAAGCCTCCCAGCTGTTTAGTATTGAGCTTTTGTTCGTAATGTAAATACAGCAAAGCGGTAATTAAGCAAAATAGAATAAATACTTCATACAAGTTACTGACTGGAATATGCCCAACATCTGGTGCGATTAAATAAGACTCATACCAACGTACCATCAAGCCGACAAAACCAAATAACACCGCGCTCCAAGTGAGTGCGGTAGCCACCTTACCGACAAACACACTGCGTTTAAATAAAGCAAACCAGTAAGTTACCATCGCCAATACAAATAGCACGTTCATCCACATCACCGCAGACTGGCTGGAGACTAGATATTTAAGCAAAAATACTTGTGTAGCGCGCGCCTGATCACCATGATACAAAGTGATTGAAAACAGGCTGACGACACCTACGATTAGCACTAACTTAGCTAATCTTTTCCACTGCCAACCTAAGTAACTAAATAAGGCCGCTGCGCCAAACAAAAATCCAACCTCGTAAATATCCATGTACTGGGCGTATTGAATATAGGCAAATACTGAGCCTGCAATAATAATTAATGCATACAGCCAGTCTTGCCAATTTAAGCGTTGAAGTAATGTTTTTTGTTGGTAATCCAGTGAGTGGCTATTCATAACGATTCCTTAAGCGAGCAAGCTTTTGAGCTGTTCGCGATATAAATTAAACTCTTGTTCAAAATCTAAATTTTTACGGTTGGACGCCATCGCAAACAGCACTTGATTGCTCGCTGGTTTGAGTAGCAACCAAATACGTCGCTCACGTATATACATCATGGAAAAAATACCTAGCACTAACAAAACCGAACCCAAATACACCCATTTTTGACCGGGTGATTTTGTGAGTTGCAAGCCACTGGCTTCTTTATGTTCAAACTGCTCAAGCTGTAAGTAATAAGGTGAGCCGTAAAAAAACATATCACTAAATGAATTCAAACTATCACGCAATAAGGCTTCGCTGTCATCACCACTGGGTAACAATGGTTTGTTGTTAGCCGCCAAGCTCATATTGTAGGCTTCATACGCGGCAACTCTGAGCATTTTAATGTAAGTGCCTGCGGCACCCTCACGCTCTTTCTCTGGCACACTTTTTTCTATCACTTGTGCTATTTGGCTATAACCGCCCTGCGCAAAAACTGTTAATAATTGCACCACACTAGTTTCAAATTGTTTTTTCAGCGCAGGCTCTTTTTTACCTTCTAGCGAAATAGCCGCTATTCTTCGCGCTATTTCTGGATATTTAGAGGCATCTAGCATGACCGCTCTAAAGTTCATAAACCCATCAATACCAAAATCACCATCAACAGGAATACGTAAATAACGGAAATCTTCTGACACTGTTTCACGCATGCCGGAAATAAAATAATGTCGGCCATCTATTTGCATAGGTTGCATATAAGTTACATATTCAATGGCCTGACCTTTGTTGTCGCGCAGTTTGTACGTGATATTAGGGCCAACATTGTGCGGCTTGCCTTTACCATCTTGCGACATATTGATGATATTAAACTTACGGAAGTCGTTATATTCAACTTTTAGTGTATCGCCCCCATTACCCAAAATGCCTATTTGAAAGATAGCACCCGCTAATGGCTTAGTTTGTGTGTTGGGCGAAAATAGATCCCACACTTTAAAATCGAGCTTAGTCCCGCCATCCTGAAAGTCGGACTGATAAATAGCAATGCCTTTATAAGTCCAAGGATGGTTGACGCTAATGGTTTTGGTAATAGGCTGTTTTAAATCCGGGTCAATAATCACCAAATCGCTCTCAAACGACTTGGGCTGACCAGTAGCGTAATGTTCGATACGAAAGTCTTTTAACGCGACTCTAAAAGGCAGTTCTTGCACCAAGTAGCCGTCGCGCACACGGACAAATGCCACATTACCACTCGAGCCTTCCGGTAGCGTCATATTGCCGCGAAATGATGGATTGTTTGTATCAAGTCGACTAATGTCTGGCACTTGCGATTCTGGAATATCCAAGGTCTCTATGCGTTTATGCCCCAAAATCTCTTGTACTTTAAACGGCAAGTTACCATCTAAAAGTCCGCCAAGTAAAATAATGACCATTGCTACATGCGTAAAAATATAACCCCAACGTTGGTGTGTACCGGCTTTGGCGGCAATTAGCTCACTGCCATCAGCCTGTCGTTTAAGCTTGTATTTGAAGCCTTTAGCTTGCAAGAACTGTATGAGTTGCTGCTTGGCGTTTTCCGCACCTGAATTCAGCTGATACGTAGCTTGGTGTCCAAATGCATTAAGCGATTTTTCAGTGGCGTGCTCTTTAAAAGTTCGCCACTCTTTAATCATATGTGGGCCATTACGATAAATACAAAAGCTGGTGGACACCACCAAGAACAGCAAAATAACTAAAAACCAGCCACTATGATAGACATCATAAAGACCTAAGTGCTCAAACAAACCAAACCAAAATTGGCCGAATTTAATGATGTAATTTTCATAGGACTCATTTTGCTTTAGCACCGTGCCAATAATAGACGCTACACCCAGCACACTTAACAAACTGACAGCAAAGCGCATTGAACTTAGCAAGTCAAAAAGGTTTTTAGTTAAGGATAGTTTTGGATTCAAAATACGGCACTCTTAAAATTAAGGCATTAAACCTTACGATGATTATTTGCGTAATTTATGACTAGATATGGCTAAGGTTAGTTGCCATGCAGCTAAATTTAAAATCAGAAAAATTAACTTTTACTAAACGTTAGGACAAAAAATAAGGGTAGCTTCCGCCACCCTTATTTTAACCAACTGAATTAGCGTAAGCCTTCAATGTAATCAGCTACTGCCGCCATTTCAGCATCAGTCATTTTTGCCGTAATTGCCATCATCATCGGTGCGTTGCCACGCTCACCGGTACGGAAAGCCTTTAGCTGAGCCAGCGTGTAATCAGCATGCTGACCACCTAAACGTGGAAATTGTATCGGCAAACCCGCTCCTGTTGGACCATGACATGCGGCGCAAGCTGGTGTGTTATTTGCAGCATTACCAGCACGATACATTTTTTCACCCAGCGAACCCGCACCATTAGTTTTTGCTTGGCCTAGATTAAGCTTTTTAGCTGAAAAATAATAAGCCAACGCTTTCATTTCTTCATCACTCAAACCCGCAGCCATGCCAGACATCACCGCATTGGCGCGCTTACCTGATTTATACTCAGTGAGTTGTTTTTGAAGATACTCTGGATGCTGACCTGCCAATTTAGGATTAAGGCTAATTGCACTGTTACCATCTGGCGCGTGGCATGCCGCACATACGGTATTTACAATCTGCTCTGCTGTTCTTGTTGAAGGGGCCTCAGCCAGCGCCTCAACAGACACTACCAATATTACACTGGACATTAACCATGCTAGGTGACGAAATTGCATTACTGCTCCTAAAATCTAAATTATTCAACCAATTAACGCTCTATTTTAGCTAAAAACCACTATTCGTGATAGCATTTTTCACCGTAACATCAATTCATTTAATAAATCAGAAATGACAAGGCTATCTATTGCGGCTAGCTTATAAAAAAAAGCAAACAAAGTCACCTGGATTTTCAAATGAAGCCGTTAACTAGAATCGGATTTCTATGCCATTGTTTCAAAACGCTACATTTTTCATTTCTGCGCACCACCTACGTGATCTACCACCAGCCAGCGGTATTGAAGTTGCTTTTGCCGGCAGATCCAATGCCGGAAAATCAAGTGCACTCAACACGTTAGCCAACCATAATCGTTTAGCCTTTGTGAGTAAGCAGCCTGGCCGCACGCAGCTTATTAACTTTTTTACACTGGGTAACGACAGGCACTTAGTCGATTTACCCGGTTACGGCTACGCCAAGGTACCTGAAGCCATGCGCGCGCACTGGCAAAACGTACTTGCCCGCTATTTAAGCGAGCGTTCAAGTTTAGGTGGCTTGGTGCTAGTGATGGACAGCCGCCACCCGCTTACTCCACTCGACCGCCAGATGCTGGATTGGTTTTGCCCCAGCGGTAAACCCGTGCATGTGCTCCTAACCAAATCAGACAAACTCTCACGAGGCGAAGCCTCCTTAACGCTCAACAGAGTTCGCAAAGAGCTTATTGAAACCTGGGGCAACCATTACCATAGTGAGTGCACGATACAGCTATTCTCCAGCTTAAAGAAACTAGGCGTTGAAGAGGCGGAGAAAGTGATTGGGAAATGGCTGTTTGCGGAAGAACCTGAGGATTTGGTGCGAAAGTCGTTTGATCTTGAGGGTGGCAAAGACGTTAGTTAGCTGTTTAATGTCATTAAAAATGACATTCTATAAGCCAGCAAGCTATCACCAGATTTGTAAATCCAGTAAGCGCCTTAAGTACAAAATGACTTTTCTTACACAACCTACCTCTTGGTGAACACCAAATCCCAAACCCCATGCCCAAGTTTGATCCCGCGGTTTTCAAACTTGGTAAGTGGACGATAAGTAGGTTTTACTGCATAGCTTTCTGCCGTATTTTGTAACTGCGGCTCTGCACTCAACACTTCCAACACCCACTCCGCATACTCCTGCCAATCAGTGGCCACATGCAAATATCCGCCTACTTTTAGTTTACTGCAAAGCAGTTTTACAAACTCCCCTTGTATCAACCTGCGCTTGTGGTGACGCTTTTTATGCCACGGGTCAGGGAAAAAAATATGCACGCCGTCCAGGCTTGCTTCTGCCAGCATATTTTGCAGCACTTCCACCACATCATGCTGAATCACACGGATGTTAGTAAGCGCTGACTCTTCAATTAACTTAAGTAATGCGCCAACGCCTGGGGTATGCACCTCAGCAGCTAAAAAATCACAGTCAGGTAAAGTCTGTGCAATCTTGGCAGTAGTTTCACCCATACCAAAGCCAATTTCCAGAATCTTTTTACTATCCACCCGATTAAATCGTGCATTTAAATCAAGCAACTCTGGCGAATAGGTAATGCCGAATTTAGGCAAGGCGGTTTCTAACGCACGCGCCTGACCTTTGGTTAAGCGGCCCTGACGCAAGACAAAACTGCGGATGCGTCGCTGAACTACGCCTTGAGCGTCGGCTTCTTGATCAACTATTTTTTCTATCGGATTGGTATCATTCATACGGCGCATTATACTGTAGGAGCGATGCGTATCATTACAAATCGCGAATAAATTCGCGCCTACAGTAAGGCTCTTCACAAGCACTTTAGTGCTTAAAAAATTAGTAATACATGCCTGCGAAGCGGGCTTAGTAGTACCTATCAGTTTCCCCTGAATGGCGTGCCTGTGGCACACTTAAATCAAAGCGTATGAGATTTATCACCTGATGAAAACCCCAGCAAGGGCTCATCAACATTTTTACTCAAGGCAATCACTTTAAATAAATCACCCATTTCAGCCGGTGACAGTAACTTTTGCGCAGCGGCTGCAAGTGGTGCGTAACGCGCCATATCGTGTGGTGATACTTGGCTTAATCCATCTAAAATGCCGCAGTTCATTAAAAATTGCGCTTGGCTACAAAAGCCAGCTAACGCTAAACCTTTATCTACGCCAGCACGTGCAATACTGGTAAAGTCCACATGTGCGGTAATATCTTGAAGCCCGACATTAATCAGTGGATTAGTGTGCGCATAATGCTGGTAATGGCACATAAGCGTCCCTAGATTACGCTGTGGGTGGTAATACTCACGCGCCGAAAAGCCGTAATCTATCATGATGATGATGCCGTGAGCTAAAGCCTGTGCCAAGCTTTGCAAAAGGCCAATCGCTGAGGGATTTACTTCAGTTAAATAATCGGTTGGTAACGCGTAGCTACTGACTAAATCCAATAAACCGCCTGCAACCAATGGCTTATCTCGCCAGATAAATTGCTCATTAAATGCTACGCCTCGCTCACTTAAGCTCGATGAACTATCGGCGCGCGGCTTATAAATTAAATGTGCGGGTATTGCATCCAACACTTCATTACCTAAAATCAGACCTACAAAATTTTCTGGCAGAGCATCCAGCCAAACCACACGCTGCATAAGATGAGCGGGTAAATATGTTTGCATTTCTTCAAGCTGCACCTGCCGCAAGTAAGCACTAACTTCCAATATAAAGTAATGTGCTGGCAACTGATTAGCGTCTTGTAGCGTAAGTAGCAAGTCTTTTGCTAACTTACCCGTTCCTGCGCCTAACTCTAGAATATCGCCTTGCGTTTGCGCCAACACTTGTGCGACCTGATTAGCCAATGTCTGGGCAAATAATGGTGAAATTTCAGGTGCGGTAACAAAATCCCCACCTGTGCCGAACTTTTTAACGCCGCCACTGTAATAACCTAAATCGGGTGTATAAAGCGCCATCTGCATAAAATCTGCAAATGACAGCCAGCCATCATGTTGGTTGATTTTATCTTGAATAAACGAAGTTAGCCGCAGGCTATGCGCCTGAGCCTCGGCATCAGGAACGGGTAATGCTGAAGTAGGTAATGTTGACATAAGCCATTATAATCTTAGCTAAAATTAAATGAGCAATCTGTGATCATAATTAAAGACAAAGTAGTGCTAATTACTGGTGGCGCAAAGCGCGTGGGCGCAACCATTTGCCGCATACTACATGCGGAAGGCTATTCACTTATGGTGCACTATAAAAGCTCATTCACTGAAGCCCGCGCGCTTCAGGCCGAACTAAATCTGCAACGTGCTAACTCTGTGGCGATTATTCAAGGGGATTTACTCAATACTGCTGAAATACCCAACTTGGTTGCCGAAACCGTGCGTCAGTTTGGACGTTTAGATGTACTGATCAACAACGCCTCAACTTATTACATGAGCGAGATTGGTGATGTTGACGAAACCAAGTGGCAAGATTTAATGGGTAGCAACTTAAAAGCACCGCTATTTTTATCGCAAGCGGCTGCACCTGAGTTACGCAAAAATCATGGCTGTATTGTGAACATCACCGACATGCATATTGAACGTCCTAAAAAAGGCTACATTATATATAGCGTTGCAAAGGCAGGTTTAGTGACCTTAACTAAATCTTTAGCGCATGAACTCAGCCCTGAAGTACGCGTCAATGCAGTTGCCCCCGGCGCTGTACAATGGCCTGAGAGCAACCCGCAGTTTGATGAAGTTTATCGCCAGCGGGTGATTAACCAAACCTTACTCAAACGCATTGGCGAAGCCGAAGATGTGGCAAAAGCCGTTAAATTTTTAATCGCTGATGCGCCTTTTATCACCGGCCATGTATTGGCTGTTGATGGCGGCCGCTCTTTGAACTTATAGCTCGCTAAACATTATAGAATTACGAAATGATAAAACACTTACCACTCAACCATTCCAACAACTTCATCAAGCTTAGAAATAGCTTAATAAGCGCCACCGGCAAAGCCATTGGCGATTACAACATGATAGAAGAAGGCGATACTGTACTGGTGTGCATGAGTGGCGGAAAAGATATTAGCACAACAACAACAATGTAATCTTTAATATAAATAAATATAATATAATCATGATGTTAAGTTTAAATAAAATTTATATTAAAAAAAATAAAATTATGCCTTATAATATATTTGAGCATATGTATTTTATGTAAACATTTAATGATTGAAAACCTTACAGCGCAAACAAGAATTATTATCGAAGATATCGGCTCTGGAGTTAACAAACGTTCAGTCAGAAGAGCCGTACTTTTAGATACTCGCAGCGGTCTACTATGTGAGTTGCCCACTTTATATGTCTATCGAAATTTAGGCCAAAAAAGCCATAATACTCACCTTGCAATCCTTAGAGATTTGGCATTCTACTTAGAATGGTCACTAATAAAAAAATCAAGAAACCCTAATTGGATAGCACCAGAAACACGGGTGAAGAATAATTCACTTGCATTAACAAGAAGAGAAATTGATGAATTCAGTGGTTGGTGCGACTTCTCTTCTAAAGAGTTAGCCAGAATTCGTTCAATTGACAACCCTAAGCTTCATAGCATTCCATCTGGTATTTTAGTAGACATTTCCACATCTAACGCTCGTTTACGAAATTTATGCAACTATTTAATATGGCTTACTCAAGACTTTATTGAAGGTGCGCTGAATGTAGATGACAAATCTCTTATTAAAAGTGAAAAATATAAAAATATAATTTACGAAGCCTTTGAAAAAAACTATAAGTCAGATAAAAAACCTGCACCAGTGTATTCTTTGGATTCAAATCAAACAGCGACTTTTTTACAAGCAATTAGCTCTAACAGTATTTTTCCTAATACCAATCATGGTAATAGGGATAAATTAATTGCCAGATTTCTTTATGAAACTGGACTGAGAGCAGGCGAATGCCTTAAAGTAACTTGCGCAGACATTAAGTATAACTACGAGATACGTCCTGGCAAATTTATAAACATAATAAGAGTTAGACATAAACCAAATGATAATGCAGATCCGAGGACTAAAGAGCCTTTATCTAAGACTCTTTCTGGGGATCTAGCCGTTAGCAAGAACTTAACCGCGGATTTAATCAAATATATTACAAATGAAAGACGTCTTGCGATTTCATTAAGCTCTAATATAAAAGAACATCCTTATCTATTTGTTTGCCAAAGTGGTCCAAGTATTGGAGAACCAATTTCACAGCGCAACTTGAATAGAATTATTTCAAAACTCAAATCGTTAAAAGAATTTCCAACATGGTTTACACCACATTCTTTGAGGCACACGCACTTAACTGAGATAGCTAACATTGCTCATGAAAAAGGTAAAGATGTAAGAAGCATTTTAATTCAACGTGGCCGATGGGCTAACACCTCCACAATGCCTTCCAGATATAGCCAAAGACACATCATTGATCAAGCTGCAGAGCTAATTGAAGAGAGAGACCGCATCCTTGACAGCCTCAAATAAATTTAGCGGATATGACACATTTATAGTTTATTCCAATGAACTTATTCCTGAAGATTTCCCTAAAAGAATCAGACCGATTGATAGCGGTAAGTTAATTGATGTCAACTTCGATCTTATGACATTAAAGGGAGATGCTGGTGACGCAAGTATAAGACTAAACCAATTATCAGTTGGTTTAACGAAAGCTACCAGTAGCATTTTTTACTATGTCGTCATTCATGCATTAAATGGAAGAAGAAAAATATCGACAGTTAAACGTTGGATTAATCAATTCTCGATGTTTATAAGAGTCATAAAAGAATTAGTCCCAAACCAAATATCCTGTATCAATTTAGCAATGTTTAATTGGTTTAACCAAGATAAATCTCCCTCATCACAGAAGTTGCTTAGATCGTTTATAAAGTATTGGATTGGTCTCAATATCCCAGGAATTGATTTAGACCTTAAGAGCTATATAAAATCATCAAAATCACCCAAGCCCAAAAGCACTATAAACATCCAAAATTCCAATCCGCAAGAGCGTCCATTCAGTATGCAGCAAACCAGAAATATCCTTACAAATGTTGAAAGCTTATACATATCAGGTGAATTTAATCCACAAGATTATTTAATGTGGAGATTAATTATTTCTGAAGCAATGCGACCGTCGCAATTACAGTTATTAGAATTTGGAGACCTAAAAATTGATATGGATATAAATGGCAACTTGGTTAAAGTTCAAGTTAATGTTCCCATAGTTAAACAAAAAGCCACCCCGGCGCGAGAATACATGATGGAATACACACTTTCTGAGCCAATTGGTAGAGCGGTAGTAGAGCATATAAAATACATATCGAGTATTACAAAAAAAGAACCAGAACGTACTTTACCAATATTTTGCATTGCAAGAAAAGGTGCGGGAAAGCAGGTTCTTGTAAACAAAAATGGTATTAATATTACTAGCCGAATCATGAATAGTCGAAAATATATCGCTGGTATTGATGAAGAGCCTCAAGATTTAAACTTATTTACTAGAAGGTTTAAACATACGAAACTAACCCATTTAGCGATGTTAGGTGCGCCTCTAGAGGTTTTAGCAAGGGCTGGATTTCAAACGTCCACTGGATCACTAACACATTATGTCAATTTAACTGAAGAGGCTTTCGTTAATTATGAAAATCAATTATCAAGCCATCATGAGAACTTACTATCAGCATTCAGAGGTAAAGTAATTAACAAAAACTTCTCAACAAATCCTGATCTAGACCACCGGATTTTAGATCCAGATATCGATAAAGATGTTGGATCTTGCTCGACTAAGCCATGCAATGTACTTACCCCATTTGGATGTTATATTTGTCCGCGTTTTGAAGCATTTAAAGATGGGGCGCATCAGGCCGTTCTGGATAGCTTACTTTCCAAAAAGAAAAAATTAATAAAACTGAAACTTCCTCTTGAGGCTATTACAAGAGATGACTACCTTATTGATGCCGTCAGTTCTGTAATTTCTAGTATCAAAGAACAAAATGGCTGAGAATTTACCTTTATTCCTTGTCCATTCCGAGCTGGATGTTCTAGATAGGTTTGAAAAATTCATCAACTGGGGTTTACCATTTGGTACGGCAAATATTAACAACATCCATGCAGATACCTTTGAAAAAGAACTTCCATATTTTGAGTACTCATCACGTTTCATTCCTCACAGTCACGACTCAACAAAATCATTTTTTCTCAAACAAGAGTTTCTAAAAGATGGCTTACTATCTACGACTAAACTATCAACAAGATTGCTTGACGCAGATAACTTCATCACAAGCAAAAACTACTTATTGTTTGCAAAAGCTTATATCAACGTAATGATTTTCTACAGAAACCTAAGGTCAAAACCAAAATGCATCTCACTGGCTTTAATTTATCTTGAAAAAGCGCTGCGAGTATTAAATTGCGACAGCAATAATCTTAACCAAATAAAACTCATCACCTTCCAGCAAGCTTTAAGATGTATTCAAGAGAGTAATTACAGCCAAGGCATCAAGTATGACACCGGCAAAGAACTAGAAACTCTTGCTGGAATGTTACAGTCTGGACACCACACCAAGACGTTCAGATTTTCTGGCAAAGGATTTAATCTTCTAGACAAACCATTCTCTTTCGTATCCGATATACAAGCTAAATCGCGCAAAAAAGCTATCGCTGTTGATGATAGTGAATTTAATCAAAGAGCCTCATCACGAATATCTAATGAGGAACTTGCTGCCGTTGGCTTAGCCTATTTCAAATCTCTTGATATAGATGGCGGAATAAGCAAGACAAGCTTTATGGCTTCTATTTGTGGGCTTTCTTTTACAACTGTCTCAATGAGAATATCAGAAACATTACTATTAAGTAGAGATGCACTTTATAGTGACCAAGATAATAAAGAGCGTACTCGAATTAGATTAACGCGCCCTAAAATTGATGAATCACAGAACCTGCCGATACCTCACAAGCTATCAAACTTAGCCAAGGAAATGTTTGAAAACATACTGCATTTTTCACAAGGTGCACATGAAGCATTTAAATTTTATCTAGCGAAATTTCCAAACTCATTTTCAGAAGTAAACGAGCTATATATCCCCTTACACCTAAGAGATATTTTTAATAAGGAGTATTTATCAAAAGAAGATGTACTTTTTGTTCTAGCATGCCCAGACTCTCCCTACTATTACTTCCCAAGTCGATTAGCAAAACTATCAGTACATATTTTTATAAAAGAACCTAATGACATTTCTAATCTTGTAAGCAAAAATTTTAGAAAACATAACGCTCCTTACATTCGGATTGACGAGTTCGAGAAAGCTAGTCAAAAATATAAGTTAAGCATAAATATGCCTCAAAATATTGATAAGACTAAATATATAACTTGCGTAATGGCCAGAAAGTATATTGGAAAAGGACACAGCCATCTAAAAATATCTCATCCTATTTTTAGCGCCTCGCTTAAACCAGGTTGCTATATCAAATCTAAAGACCTATATAATTTTTTATTAATGCAATTTAAACAAAGCAAATTTATGCATTGGCCGTACACCTCAAAAGATAAATCGACAAAACTTGATAACGCACTTTTAGTTTCATTCTTACCAGATAATACAAAAGGCATTGGCACAGGCAACGAGATAGCTCAATGGTGGCGTCCTGAGGCACTCTCAGGACAAGTCATTAATGCTTGGCTTAGCCAATATAACCAAGGACCTGCTAAATTATTTTTCAATCTTAATATTCGATTGAGCGATGGATCATACCCATCGATAACTCTACATAAAACTAGAAAGTATCATCAAACAGAAGCATTATTAGCTGGTGCAAATGAAAAATTTATCGATGAATTAGCCGGTAGGAAAAATGGAAAGCAATCAGAACATTACGACCTTCGCACCCCACACGAAATAATTTCACAATCTATAGAAACTTTTGATCCTGATGTTGATTTTAACGTAATCGGCCCAGTCGCATTAGAAGCTCCTCCAAAAGTAAAAGTTATAGCACGAAAAATATTTCTATATGAAAATGCGGCGCCAAAGCACATCACTGAAGTAGGAGGGTGTAGAAGTGATTGGTCAATTAATCCATGCGAGATGTTCGGTGACTGCATGCGGTGCAATAAATCAGTGTGGCAAAAAGGTGATAAAAAAAGATTACCAATAATTCATGACATGCGGAATTACTCCATTCACATGATTGAACAAGCTAACTATAAAATAGCCGAAGGGAATGGGCACCTCCCAGTTAAGAAATACTTACAACAATTCAAGGACACATTAGAACGTTGTGAGCAAATACTTGCTATTGAAAATGATGCGTCTGTGAAAGTTGGTACTATCGTTACTTTTTCTGCGCCTACTGGTTCATTCAGCGTTTCAGAATTAACCAATAAACTAAGAGTCGAAAATTGTGAATGTAGCAAGGAATAGATATGGGTGCTAAGAAGATTTCCATAAAAGACGAAAACGAAATACTTCAGATATTGCGTAAATGGCCAGCTAGTAAATTACTATCATGGGAGGACCTAAGGGTGCATTTGGAAAAGACTCTTAAAAAGGGTGACTCAACCTGGTCCCGCCAATCACTTTCACGAAACGAGAACATTCACATATCGTTTAACGAAGCGAAAAGGCGTCTAAAAGAAAGTCGTAATGCACATAAAACCAATCCAAAATCTATCAATGAATATGAACAAAATATCCAAAGCCTTAAATCTGAACTAGCAGAGCTAACTACTAAATATGAAACCCTATTGCATAGGCATACACAGTTGATATACAACGTTTCTCTGATTGAAAAAGGTAATCACTTGTTAAATGACCCTTTACCAGACAATACGAAAAATCAAACCGGCTAATCTACAAAGTTAATTGTTTTAAAATCTTCTTTCACAACCATATCTGTATCGTATGCAACTTTAGATTTCGAAGTGAACGTTGAAAAATCAAACATTTCTCTATCCAGAAGATGCGAAGGTGCTACGTTGCAAACTGCTCTAAACATGTTTTCAACTCTTCCAGGATGTTCTTTATTCCACTTAACTAAAAGTTCTTTCATAACCTGTCTTTGTAGATTTGGTTGTGATCCACATAGGTTGCATGGGATTATCGGAAAACTCATCATCTCAGAGTACTTCTTTATATCTTTTTCTGCGCAATAAGCCAAAGGTCTTATTACAACGTTTTCTCCATTATCTGATCGCAATTTTGGCGGCATCGCTTTCAAACTGCCACCATAAAACATATTTAATAATAGCGTTTGTAAAATATCATCCCTATGATGCCCAAGTGCTATTTTAGTGGCGCCTAAATCTTTTGCTGTTTTATAAAGAATACCTCTGCGTAATCTAGAACACAATGAACATGTAGTTTTACCTTCTGGTATTTTATCTTTTACAACGCTATATGTATCTTGTTCAACAATTCTAAAATCTACTCCAATACTTTTTAAGTAATTTGGTAAAACTTCTTCAGGAAAACCGGGTTGCTTCTGATCCAGATTTACAGCAATTACTTGGAAATTAATAGGGGCAATTTTAGAAAAATACACCAACGTATCCAACATGGTGTAACTATCAGCACCTCCAGATAGACACACCATGACTAAATCTCCATCTTCAATCATGTTAAAGTCTATTATCGCTTTACCAGTTTCCCTACGGATTCTTTTTTGTAACTTATTAAAACTGTATTGATTCATTTATTTTCACTAAAGTTATTTGAATATACCCAAGCATCACCTAAAGTTTGAGCTTGTTGCAAAACCAACTCCACAGCCTCATTCTGTTGGTCTGGTGGATACTTGTATTTACGCAGTATGCGCTTAACTAACAAGCGTAAACTTGCACGTACACTGTCCCTAATAGCCCAATCAACAGTTATATTTTTGCGCAAGCTTTCAGCTAGTTCATGTGCAATTTTCTTTAGCGTTTCATCGCCTAGTTCACGCACAGATTCTTCGTTATTGGCTAGAGCATCGTAGAAAGCCAATTCGTCATTACTCAATCCCAGATCAGCACCTCTGTCGGCCGCTTCTTTAAATTTCTTGGCCATTTCGAGGAGCTCTTCAATGACTTGAGCAGTTTCGATCGAGCGGTTTTGGTAGCGATTAACCACGTTAGCTAACAAGTCCGAGAACTTAGTTTGTTGCACGATGTTTGTAGCGAAGCGGGTTTTAATTTCACCTTCTAGCAGGCGTTCCAGCATTTCTACAGCAAGATTGCGCTCAGGCAGGTTACGCACTTCGTTTAAGAAGTCTTCATCCAGGATACCAATATTTGGTTTATCCAGTCCGGCAGCATCGAATATATCGACTACTTCCTCGGACACCACGGCTGAGCCTATGATCTGCCGTATTGCCAGGTCGCGTTCTTCGTTGGTTTTTTTCTTGATGCTGATTTCTTTTTTGGTTAGCAGCACTTTCACTGCCTGGAAGAAAGCGACTTCTTCACGTACAGCCTTAGCCTCATCTAAAGTGCAGCACAAAGTAAATGCTTTTGACATTGCCAGCGCAGTATCGCCAAAGCGTTTTTTTCCATCCTTAATGCCGAGTACATGGTTAGCCGTTTTTGCTAAAACACTATGCCCGCCTGATAGAAAGTTGCTGTAATCAAAGCCGTGCAACATCGCGCGAAGTACGTCGAGTTTCTCTTCCAGCACTGCATAAGCTTCGTGAGCATCAACCGTAGGTCGGCCACGGCCATTACTAGCGGTATATTCTTTGAGTGCCTGTTTCAGATCGTTTGCGATGCCGATGTAATCTACAACCAGGCCACCCTGTTTGTCGCGGAATACACGATTTACCCTGGCAATCGCTTGCATCAGGTTGTGCCCCTTCATCGGTTTGTCGACATACAGCGTATGTACGCACGGCGCATCAAAACCAGTCAGCCACATATCGCGTACTATGACTAGCTGTAGCGGGTCGTCAGGGTCTTTGAAGCGTTTTTCAAGGCGTTTTTTAACTTGCTTGGAGTATACGTGCGGTCTGAGTAATGGTTTGTCGCTGGCTGAACCAGTCATAACGACTTTGATTGCACCTTTTTCTGGATCTTCATCATGCCAGTCCGGGCGCAGTTCGGTAATCGCGTTGTAGAGGTGTACACAAATCTCACGACTCATGGCGACAACCATAGCCTTGCCGCTTTGTGCCTTGTTACGCTCTTCAAAATGCTCAACGAGGTCTTTGGCTACTTGCTGTATGCGTGGAGCAGCACCAACAATGCTTTCGAGTGCAGCCCATTTGCTTTTTAAGCGAGCCTGCTGGTCATCTTCTTCATCTTCGGCCAATTCATCTACTTCAGCATCAATCTCAGGTAACGCTTCTTGATTCAGTCCTAACTTGGCAAGGCGTGACTCAAAGTAAATTGCGACTGTAGCGCCATCATCCCGCGCTTGCTGCATATCGTAAACGTGGATGTAATCACCGAAGACGGCGCGAGTATCACGGTCTTCACTTGAAACCGGGGTGCCAGTAAAGGCAACAAAGGTAGCGTTAGGCAGAGCATCACGTAAATGTTGAGCGTAGCCTACCTGATAACCTTTGGCATCGCCCTTGAATTTGGCTTCAAAGCCATACTGGGTTCGATGCGCTTCATCAGCAATTACAACGATGTTGTAGCGGTCTGATAATACAGGGAAGCTATCTTCATCTTCGCCTGGCATGAACTTCTGAATGGTTGCGAACACGATACCGCCGGAAGGACGATTGGCTAGCTTTGCACGTAAATCTTGGCGCGTTTCACCTTGTACTGGCTGCTCACGTAGCAAGTCCTGCGAGAGCGAGAATACGCCGAATAGTTGACCGTCTAAATCGTTACGGTCAGTAATCACAACAATGGTCGGGTTTTCCATTGCAGCTTCAGTCATGACACGCGCTGCAAAGCATGTCATGGTAATGCTCTTGCCTGAGCCTTGCGTATGCCAGACTACGCCGCCTTTATGATTGCCATCTGGACGCGATGCATTTATGACCTGGTTAATCGCTGCACGCACTGCATGAAACTGCTTACGAACTTCCAGCACCAATTTGCTCTTGTTCGCAGCAGTTGTCGCGAATAGCATATGGCCAATATCTAGGCCGACAGCATCTGCTAGAGCGACATCATCCGTTACGGTTGACAGGGTGAACGTCTTTTTGTTGTAGTGCTTGCACTGGATGCCTACATTTATTTTGCCATCGTGGCCGAGGATGTCAATTCCGAACTGGGACTGTCCTGGGCCTCCCACTCTGCTGCAAGAGGAGTCATTCCACATCCGACGGTATAGAGCATGACACATCGCCTCAAAATCACTTTCATTTTCTGGTTTTGTTAGTTCATTACTTACTGCCATGCTTGATTCCTGGTCGATGATTTTTGAGTAAGGTGCTTACTCTTGATACAGTGTAAAACATACGGTGTGCCAGTGCAAAGATACCTATGATTCATTGCTACATCTTCAAACCCTCTAGCACATGTCATTAGCTCATTATGACGATTCTTAGGTTTAATTTCGATGTCATTACGAGCGAGTATGTTCTAAATCTTATGAAGTCCCAGCGTATTTTTCGACCGTCAGCTAAGGGGATTTATAAGCCTTCGGCAAATTAGCGGGACAAAGTCCCATACAGATTTGGCACGTCAATATTAGCAGCCAGCCAATAGTTGTCCTTAGCTATTTATATCAATATTATTTTTTGATAACGATGTAGTGCACCAGATATTCATACTTGCCTTTAATTTACCGAAATTGCTACAGGAAGAACTAGTTTGCAACGTTATTTAAAATTACTGCATAATATTAGTAGATAAATGTGTGCTTCAAATCTAGGTCAGTTTTATAGGGGTAATATGCGAACGAAATACCAGCCAGGCTTCACTCTTGTAGAAATGGCCGTTGTGGTCTTTTTAATAGGGATTCTAGCCACAATGGGGTTATCAGCTGCAAATGCCCTACTTGCAAGCTCTAGCATCAGTAATACCAAAAAGAAGCAGGAAGTGATTAAGGATGCTTTAATCGCGTATCTTGGAACCAATAAACGCCTACCATGCCCTGCCATCAATGAAAATGGGGTTGAAGCAAATAACGGTGCAGTACCAAGCATATGCACCGGATATTTTGGATTATTGCCCTATCGAGCGCTAAATTTACCAAAAAGTGCTGCACTTGATGGATGGGAAAATATATTTTCATATGCCGTTTCACCGCAGTGGACATTGGCTTATGCAAACGTAGTTACTGCCACTTCATCAAGTAATCCAGGCATTGCCTTTAATACCGGCGATGCCGGGGCATTGCCAGTTAGTACCAGAACACCTGCAACTAATCCGGTGGCAACTCCTCTTGGCAATGATGCTGCAATAGTAATCTCACATGGTCATAATGGATTAGGCGCATTCACCAATAAAGGCACGCAGACAAACCTGCCAGTTGCCGGGACAGATGAACTTGCAAATGCGGTCCCTGCAGGATTTGCAGTTCCTGCTACATTTTACCATCGTGAATATACTGATATTGATGTGGCTGTATATGGTGGTTTTGATGACGTCTTATTAAGATTAAGTCCTACTGAAATACTAGCGCCATTGGTTAAAGATGGTTCTCTTAAATCCACAGAGGCGCAGTGGGCTGAACAAGTTGAAAGTATCAATGATGCTCTAGCAAGCTTTATGTTAAACCCAGGAACAGTAAATTGTAATCCGCCAGCAACTCAAGGGGATTTTAATAATTTATTGATAGCAAACAACATAAATTTAGTTAATCCGTGGGGAGATCCAATTACTTATGTTCAAGTCATAACGCGCTTAAAGAGTGATGGCGACACAACACCTGGAGCAGCTATTAATCCATACACATTATCTACCATTGGAAGGGTTATGAATTATCCAACCATAGTAACTTTCTATGGTAAATATAAAAAAATTATAGAAAACACTTGTCCATAAACTTGGAGTTATTCAATGAATTTCAAATTAGCACTAATTTTAACGCCAGCATTTTTCATGCTTTCAATTTGGGTACTCGCCCTATCAAGTAGTGTATTGCTAACAACCATTGGTCTAGTTAAGTTAGCACTATGGGCAGCACTTATGTCTTATGGCGCTGCATTATCAGTCACGATTTTTGTTAAAGAAATCATCGTTAAATAAATTGAAAGCTTTCAAAGCATTCACATTAATAGAAATGGCCATTGTCGTAATGATAATTGGCTTAATCTTAGGATTCGTAGCATCACGCAGCAGCTCATTAATAGGTAATTCAGAAACTACAGATACCATTGCTTTAATTAAAGACTTGAATGATGCAGCTTCCAGCTTTAAAAATAAGTATCACTATTTACCTGGTGACTTACCTCTGGCCGGTGATGATATTCCTAATGTAAGTGCTGGTTGCAGCCTTGCAGTAAATACAGCATCAATAGGCAATGGCCGCATTGATACAGCCACAGAAGTCGGGTGTGTAGCTGAGCATCTAGTGCGTGCTGGAATGATTAAAGGCACGATTAATGGGATATTCACCAGAAGCAATAATTCCAATGTGGCTGATGTATTTATTACAGCTCGTAGAGCTGCAGGCTCCCTGCCAGTATCTGTAATAAACGAAATACAGATAAATAACCTATCATGCGACACAGTACGCACTATTGATTCAAAATTAGATGATGGCGATATTACTGCAGGCAGAATCACTGCATCAGTTGCTGCATGTGTTCCAAATGGTGCAAATGATCCAGTTCCAATACTAGATATTGCTATTTAACTTTATATTGAAGGTCTACTTTGGGTTGATGTCTGGCGATGTTTAAATAAAACTGAACGTCAGTTAAGCGGATATTTCAGCCATCTGTAAGCGATAGTAATTAAACGCCAATGCTATGCAGTAGTTTATTTAGAAATGCATGACTCAGAAATACTAATTTGTGGCTACTTTAAAATAATAATCGGTAGCACCCTTAGGCAAAAATACTCAAACATGCGAATTAATGTCGAAAACATGTTGCGATTACATCATTCCAACAGTGACAGCTGTTGTGTATCTAAGTCTATATACCATGAATACGCGAGGCACTAATGAGTGTTTTTTCCTGAATAGAACAACCTTTTATTAAACAAGAGAGTCTCTGCTACCTTATTTAAATCTTGCACTTAATAGCAATCTGTTACCCAGTCCATAAGACTCTCCTAAGTTTTTGTAAGCATTAGATATACGAACGTGAGAAAAATTTGATGTAACGATTTCATTTACCAGATTATTATCTAGAACTCGCACATTAACCAATCCCAAGCCAACTTTGTTCTTCAGCAATCTTCTTGTGATAAGTCGTTTTCTTGTTAAGAGAAATATGCGTATCTATCCTAAGAAAGCGAGTGATACTTGTTTTCCATCGATAAAATTTTGTCCATGAGTTCATTGTTAGCTTAAATTGATGTTTTGTTAGAAAACATATTAGGCTTCATTTATCAATTAATCCAATTGGTTGTTTCAATGCCTATGATTAGTAAAACTAATCAATCGGAGACGTCAGCTGCGATCTATATTGCTATGAAAATTAACTATGCCTGTAACAATGGAGATGCTAGAAAATGGATTGCAGTTACTACGGGTACAATAAATACTGCAGTAACAAACATTACTGTAAAGAGTATGCGTAGGAACTTGTTAGTCTCAAACAGCGTAATATCGCGGTTTTCATCTCTATAGTTTGGATATGTATTCATTTAAATCCCCTGAAGAAACTTTTGATTTCTTTGTTATAAAAGTTTGAAGTGGGTAACTTCAAAAAAAGTTTGCATATAGTGATAACTATATAAATCTAATATGTCATAGAAATGACAAAGGGAGCATAAGCTCCCTTTTGTGAATTCCGCTGAGGAATTACTTATTCATGACGTACATTGTTACTTCAAAGCCAAAACGCATTTCAGTCGCTGCTGGTGTTGTCCACATAATATTCTCCAAAGTGTTATCTGTTTTGAACTGACGATATATCTTTTCGATCCAGTTCATTATGCGCTCACCTCAAAATACAGCACTATTGGTACTCATGATTGATCCCTCAGTAAAATCATGAGCGAGAGAAAATTTAGCAAACTTATCATTTAAGCCGACCTACTCCAGTCCCTAGCGATTTTTTAATGCGTGCTATCAAAACATTAATAACTGCTAAGTAATGGCAAGAGATATATTGCTTCAAATCCTTAGAAAATTAATACATAAGCTGAAAGATTAAATTTGCATTTAGTTAGCCAGCTAACTATAATGAGCCTAACTAGAGTTTGGATCATCTTCATATTTCAGTTGATGACTGCTAAGTTCTGTTATTAATGATGCTTGGACAAATTAGCTGCAAGCGACATGAAAAAATATTTATTTCATGGTTTTTTACACTTCAATTAAGGATTACCCCATATGAAATCACTGATTAAAAACACACTCGCGATAATAACTTTTAGCCTTGTAACAACAAGTATTGCGTTTGCTGAAGAAATGACTGCCAAAACAACGGTAGAGTCATTAAACAATACTTGGAATAAAGCCTTTAATAATTCAGATGCGAGTTCACTTGCGAGTTTATATGCAGAAAACGCTGTACTTTCCCCAGGCAACGGCAAAGTTCTGACTGGACGTGCAGAGATTCAGAATTTATTTAAAAGTTTTTTTGAAGCAGGTTTGAAGAATCATCAATTGGAGATCGTCACAGTTGATGGTGATGATGAAACGCTATATCAGGTCGCAAAGTGGAGCGCTAGTGGTGCTGAAAAGGATGGTGTAACAGTCACTTACAGCGGCATTACGACTAGTGTTTTTAAGAAAGATGGAAATGGTAAGTGGGTAGCTCGCACTCACATTTGGAACGCCGGCAATTAAACTCCTCAAGAGACTAGTGCAGCATTCTGCAAAATGATAAACCCGACCATCTTTGATCGGGTTTAGTTTGTCTGTTGATATAAGTTGTAAAGCACCAAGATTCTGTCCACTCTTCCTAAAAGTCCACAAAGTTTGAGTTTTGGTAGTCCGCTTTGCGGATTAAGCAGAATATGGGACAAAGCTCCTCTTCACGGCTGAACGGTTACATATTTAGAAGCCGGGTCGAAGGGTAATGTGATGAGTGATTCTCGCATAGCAGCCATATCTTCCATTGGGGTTTTACCAAACAGTCGTTTAAATTCACGGCTAAATTGTGAAGGACTCTCATAGCCAACTTTAGCGGAAGCATGCGCTGCTGAAGTACCGTCTTGAAACATGAGTAACCTGGCTTTATGTAACCGCGTTGTTTTCAGATATTGTATTGGAGATGTTGCAGTCACGGCTTTAAAACTGGCATGAAAGGCAGCCAAACTCATCCCGGTTTCATCAGCCAGTTTCGCGACGTTAAGATCATCTGCAAAATCAGAGTGTATCCTTCGCAAGGCCTTACTGATTTTACCCAAGTGATTTTGCTGGCTTAGTAATGCGCGAATAGCTTCACCTTGATTGCTGATTAAAACCCGATAATGAATCTCCCGCAAGATTGAATGGCCAAGAATATCCGTATCGTTAGCCGAAGTTAATGCTTGCAACAGTCTTAGTACTGTATTAGAAAGCTTAGCATCCAATGGGGTGGATACCATCCCATGAGTTCCAAGCTCAGAATGGGAAGACCCTTGATCAAGCATCAAGATCAGCTCGGAGAGAATGGGTATATTAATGCGAATCGAAATACCCATTAAAGGCTCTTCTTCACTGGCGATCGTTTCGCTTTCAAACGGCAGTGGAACCGACAGCACCAAAAAATGCTGCGGGTTGTAATGAAAAACTTCTTGACCTAAATAACCAATTTTACGACCTGAGCAAATCACCACGATGCTTGGTTCATATAAAACCGGACTGCGCGGCAAAGAGCGGTTCCAGCGCATGAGCTTCACACCTTCTAAAGGGGTGAGAGTAAAGCCTTCAGTCGGCGCCAAACGCTTAAGGAGGTCGCATATGTCGCTTTGATCGGACTCCTGCCAGCAGTTCATCTTAGTCATAAAAATTATATATTTAGGTTACAAAACTATATTATATCAACTATAAATTCATATTTATAAATAGTTTTAGGCAATAAATAAGGAGTTTTATGTATTCAAAAAATCTCATTGCCTCAGTAAACTACTATTGGTCTAGTTTCGATAACAAGGAGTAAATATGAAAGTGCAATTAAACCTACTTGCATTCATGCTGGGAACAGCATTTAGTGCGGTATCGCTAAATACTTATGCTGAAGCAGCAGATGCCCAGGCGAATTTAAGTAAATTAAACGTCCCTGCAGGCTTTAAAATCGAAGTCTATGCGGATGTGCCAGATGCACGCCAAATGGCATTAGGTACCAATGGAAATATATATGTCGGCACGCGTGGCAATAAGGTCTATGCAGTCGTTGACAAGAACAAAGATCACAAAGCAGATCAAGTAATTACCATATTAGACGATTTGAACATTGGTAATGGTGTGGCGATGTACAAGGGTAACCTGTACGTGGCAGAACAGAACCGTATTACACGTTATGCTGCGCCAGATTTTGATTTGACACTGCCATTCAAGCAAATGCGCGAAGTCATCTATGACAAGCTGCCGAATAAGGCTCACCATGGCTGGCGATATATCGCTTTCGGTCCGGACAACAAGCTATATGTAACAGTGGGTGCGCCTTGCAATATTTGTGAAACAAAAGGGATTGAAGGTTCTATCATCAGAATGGATCCGGATGGCAGTAACGTAGAAACCTTTGCAAAAGGCGTTCGCAACTCGGTAGGTGTCGATTTTCAGCCAGACACCAATGTGGTCTATTTCACCGATAACGGCGGCGACATGATGGGCGACGATATCCCGCATGACGAATTAAACGCAGCGGTCAAAGCAGGCCAGCACTTCGGTTTTCCTTACTACGCTGGCGGTGACGCTCGTTCCCCGCAGTTGAAAGATAAAACACCACCAAAGAATGTCGTTTTTCCGGCAGCTGAGTTTCAGGCGCATAGCGCCAACCTGGGTTTTAAATTCTATAGTGGTAAACAGTTTCCTGAGGAATACCAAGGTAGCGCAATTGTCGCCCAACATGGGTCATGGAATCGCAGCAAGCCGGTTGGTTATCAACTGATGAAGGTGAAATTCGACGCCCAGCATCGCGTGACTGGAACTGAGGTGTTCATTGATGGCTGGTTGAATAATGGCGAAATCTGGGGACGCCCAACGGATGTGCTGCAATTGCCTGATGGCTCATTGCTGGTATCTGATGACTACAACGGCGTGATTTACCGCGTTAGTTATGGCGAAGGTAATGCTGACGCTAAAGCACCAGCTACTGCTACAGCACTTGGCACTGTAACGGGTTTGAAAATGCCTGAGTCTTCGATTGCCCATCCGGATGGGCGTATATTTGTTACGGAAATCGGTGAATTCGGCAAGAGCGGTGACGGTAAGGTGACTGTGATTAATGCTAACGGTTCAAAATCTACATTAGCTGATGGTTTGAATGATCCAAAAGGAATCGATATGTTCAATAATCAGCTGTATGTTGCAGATATGGATCAGGTAGTACGTATTGATCTGCAAGGTAATAAAACGGTAATTGCAAAACCATCAGATTTCCAGAGCAAACCAGTTTTTCTGAATGACATTGAAATCGATGGCTTAGGCAACGTGTATGTATCCGATAGCGGGGAAGATAATGGTAAACATGCTGCCATTTACAAGATTACGTCTCAAGGGCAAGTGGTGCAACTCATCAGCGATAAATCCGGCATAAAACGCCCAAATGGTTTATTAATGGATGGCCCCAATGCATTATTGGTTGCAGACTTTGGTACAGGAAAACTGTTCCGCATAGACTATTCTGAACAAGACGGCAAAGTTAAGTCTAATTTGACGCTGCTGAATCAAGGCTTTGGTGCTGCTGATGGTTTGATACGTGATCCTAGCGGTGTACTCTACATCAGCGATTGGGCTGGCGGCAAAGTTTGGCAATTAAGCGAACCCAAGGCGACTCCGCAATTGATTAGCGAAGGAAATCAGTCGTCAGCAGACATTAACTTATCAGCCGATGGTAGAACGATACTGATGCCCGATATGAAGGCCGGGACATTGGTTCCAATTTCAATTCGTTAATTGATAAAACAATATAAAAGGCCGGAATTCCGGCCTTTTATATTTTGAGATGTTACATGAATGATGCATGCGACTTGTGCTGCAATTTGCCCACAAGCTAAAGCTTTTGTCTAGACTGTGCAGCATACAATAATAAAGTCATAATCTGACGCCTTGAGATGTATTTTATATTGGGAAATTAGATGAACAAATGGTTAATATTAGGTGCAGCAATTGTTGCAGAAACCATTGCTACTGCGGCATTGAAGTCAAGTGAAGGCTTTACGAAACTAATTCCTTCTGCGGTTGTGATAATAGGATATGGAATAGCATTTTACTTTCTTTCAATAACCTTACGCTCGATTCCAGTCGGTATTGCTTATGCAATTTGGTCAGGCGTAGGAATTGTTCTGATTACTATTATTGGCTGGGGATTTTTTGGTCAGAAACTAGATATTCCCGCACTTATTGGCATTGGTCTAATTATCGCTGGGGTCGTAACGATGAATGTTTTTTCCAGTTCAGGACACTGAAACTGTAAAAATCAAGGTTAACTGCAGCGTTCACTTGAGGCCGTTGTAGTGTATTTCAAATTTAAACTGGCCGTCAGCTATGCGGATATTTCTGCCGGATTAGTTTTAATTATCAATTTTGATGGTAGTTAATTTTTGGAGTGATCTTGCAATTGTGCAATGCGCCGTTGCACAATTGCCCATGATGCCGTTGAACGAGATGTTGAACTTGGGCTTATAGATTACATATCCAAATTTAGGCTAGAATTCGGCAAGGGTTTTGCATATATGGGACCATTACACTGGATACCTGTTGCTAGATGGGATGTATTTGCATTAGGTCAGTGCAAGAATAAGAAATTAATATTTCAAGTAAACTTTAAATCACAACTAATGTAAAGATTGAGCTTAAAATGTGCATAAAGTTAACATTTATATTATTATGTAAACATGAATATTAGTTTTCTATATGATTTTATAGTATTTTTTTCAAGATTAGCTTATGGAGTTATGCTAATAAGTAAAGACTCGCACGCCATGCTCATGATTTTGCTAGCCTTACAGGAGCGCGCACCCATTAACTTCAAGCTAATTGCGATGAATTTAGATCAAAAGCAGCCAGGTTTCCCTGCAGACATTTTGCCAGCTTACTTTGAAAAGCTAGGCATCGATTACCGCATTGTTGAAGCCGACACTTATTCGATCGTGAAAGAAAAGATTCCTGAAGGCAAAACCACTTGCTCGCTTTGCTCACGCTTACGTCGTGGCGTAATCTACACCACAGCAAAAGCGCTTGGTGCAAACAAAATTGCTTTAGGTCATCATCGTGATGACATTGTAGAAACGCTATTTTTGAATTTGTTTTTTGGCGCCAAAATGAAAGCCATGCCACCTAAGCTTTCTACTAACGATAAGCAAAATATCGTGATTCGCCCACTTGCCTATTGTAGTGAAAAAGACATTGCCAGCTATGCGCGTCAAATGGAGTTTCCAATTATCCCGTGCGATTTGTGTGGTAGCCAAGAAAATCTGCAGCGCCAAAAAATAAAAGATATGCTGCAAAGCTGGGAGCGCGAGCAGCCTGGACGCATCAATAATATCTTCCGTGCAATTACCAATGTAGAGCCATCTCACTTGGCTGATGTTAATTTATATGATTTCAAAAATCTAAGCCAAGCCAAAGCTGATGACGAAGACCCGTTATTCGGCGACATCGCCAATGAAGGTGCCGCACTCAGCTTGAGCGAGAGTGATGGTGCAAGAATTGAATTTATTCGTAATAAATAGAGGTATCTATTAGTGAACTACCAATAAATTTGCACGCTATATACGTTAAGTTATTGTATTGTAGGCATTGACCTTGCTATTATCCGAACTGTAACTTAAGTTTTCACCTTATTTTCTAGGCATTCATGTCCAAACTACTCATTGTTGAATCTCCATCCAAAGCGAAAACGCTCAAAAAATACCTCGGCAGTGATTTTGAGGTACTCGCTTCCTATGGGCATGTACGCGATTTAATTCCAAAAAATGGCGCGGTTGATACCGAACATGACTTTGCCATGAAGTACGACATTATTGAACGCAACAGTAAGCATGTGGATGCCATTGCCAAAGCGGTAAAAAGCGCAGACAGCATCTACCTCGCAACCGATCCGGACCGCGAAGGTGAGGCGATTTCATGGCATATTGCAGAAATTTTAAAATCTAAAAATTTACTCAAAAACAAACTCATGAAACGCGTGGTGTTTCATGAAATTACTAAAACTGCGGTAGAACACGCCATTGCCGAGCCGCGTGATATTTCCATGCCGATGGTGAATGCGCAGCAAGCGCGCCGTGCGCTAGATTACTTGGTGGGATTTAATTTATCGCCGCTACTCTGGAAAAAAATCCGTCGCGGGCTATCAGCCGGCCGTGTTCAAAGCCCGGCATTGCGCCTCATTGTTGAGCGCGAGCTAGAAATTGAAGCGTTTAAATCGCAAGAATACTGGTCTATTCATTTGGATGCGTTGAAGCACAGCCACGGCTTTAGTGCCAAATTAGTGCAACTAAATAACCAAAAGGTGGAGCAGTTCACGGTTATCAATCATGAGCAGCAATCTGACATTGTCGGCAAATTATTATTAGCAAGCGCGGGGAAAACTACCGTGTCTCGCGTAGAGAAAAAACAACGCAGTCGCAGTCCGGCAGCTCCATTTACCACATCCACATTGCAACAAGAGGCTGTACGTAAACTGAGCTTTACCACTGCACGCGCGATGAGAGTGGCCCAACAACTATATGAAGGGATGGATGTAGGCGGTGGTACGGTAGGTTTAATTACTTACATGCGTACCGACTCGTTCAACATGGCTACTGAAGCGATTGCGCAAATTCGCGATTACGTGAAAAAGAATTTTGACGCAGAATATTTGCCAAAAACTGCCGTCATGTACAAAACTAAGTCCAAAAGTGCACAAGAGGCGCATGAGGCCATTCGCCCAACCGATATTAGCCGCACCCCGGCAAGTGTAAGACTACACTTAACAGACGAACAGTTTAAGCTGTACGAAATGATTTGGAAGCGTGCACTGGCTTGCCAAATGTCTGCGGCTAAATTTGATGCTGTAAGTGTAGATTTAAGCGTAGGTAGCGATGCAAATTTATTCCGCGCAACTGGGCAAACACTGGTGTTCCCAGGTTTTATTGCCGTCTATATGGAAGGTTCTGACGACGAGGAAGAGGAAGGCGAAAGCAAATTACCTCATCTGGAAACTGGTGAGGTACTGACCGTTGAAAAAATCTACGGTGACCAACATTTCACTGAACCACCACCACGTTACGGTGAAGCTAGTTTAGTTAAAATTTTAGAAGAATACGGCATTGGTCGCCCTTCAACTTATGCAAGTATTATCAGCACATTGCAAGACCGTGAATATGTAATCCTAGACAAAAAGCGCTTTACTCCAACCGATGTTGGGCGCGTAGTGAATAAGTTTTTAACTGAACATTTCACCAAATATGTAGATTATGACTTTACCGCCAACCTGGAAAATGCACTTGATAGCGTAGCTGAAGGCGAACGCGAGTGGATTCCATTGATGGCAGAATTTTGGCAGGGGTTTAACCAACAATTACTCAATAAAGCCGATGTGGATCGCCCAGGCAACGAGCTGATTGATGAAGCCTGTCCTAAATGTGGCAAGCCCCTACAAAAACAATTAAGCCGCTTCGGCACATTTATTGGCTGTACAGGTTACAACGATACGCCTAAATGCGACTACAAACGTAGCCTCAATGGCGCGGCGCAAGTAGGCGGCGACCCAATTATCATTGGCACAGATGTTGAAACTAGCAAAGAAATTATGTTGATGAATGGCCCTTATGGACCCTATTTACAGCTGGGCATGGCGATTGAAGGTGATAAAAAGAAACCAAAGCGTGTGAGCGTACCCAAAGAAATTCCGCTAACTGACATGAGCTTGGAAACCGCAAAAATGGTGCTGTCGCTCCCGCGTGATTTAGGTTTACATCCTGAAACCAATAAAAAGGTAATCGCCAACATTGGTCGCTTTGGTCCTTATGTAAACCATGATGCTAAATTTAAATCGATCCCAAAAACAGAAAGTGTATTTACGATTGATTTAGCAGGTGCAGTCGCCTTGCTCGCCGCCGCCCATACTGGCCCTGCGCCATTATGCTCACTTGGTAGCCACCCGACTGAAGACGGACAAATTGAAGTGTTTGCCGGACGTTACGGCCCCTACGTGCAGCACGGTAAAGTTCGGGCAACGCTTCCAAAAAGTGTAGAGCCTGAATCGCTCACGCTAGAAGAAGCATTAGAGTTATTAAATGCTAAGGCAGCAAAAGAAGCACCCGCTAAAAAGACGAGCACCAAAAAAACTACTGTGAAGAAAACGGTAGTTAAGAAAGGCAGTGCGAAAAAACCTGCTGCCGCCAAAAAAACAGTTACCAAGCCCTCAAACGCTAAAACAACTGTTAAAAAATCCCCGGTCAAAAAAGCCGTAAGCAAAAAAACTGACGGTGCGGAATAAAAATGCTAGCGCCAATTTAAGCTATTGTTTCACTCATAAAAAAGCGGCCTAGAGCCGCTTTTTTTACAAATATCTTATAAGAAAATCAACCGCTGACATGTTGACCCAAAGAAGCCATATCATTGTGCTCCACCCATTTACGAATACGATTAGCATCTCCAACTCGGGTCATCTTTCCTGCAGAATCAAGCAACACGATAATCATTGGTTGCCCAGAGATTTCAGCCTGCATCACTAAGCAACGTCCGGCTTCATTGATAAAGCCAGTTTTAGATAAACCGATAACCCAATTTCCAGCACGTACTAATGCATTCGTGTTTACAAAGTTAATTGGATTTTGCCGCCCATACAAAGTAATCTCTTGTGAGGCGGTCGTACTGACTTGGCGGATTTCAGGGTAGGCATATGCGGCATTGACCATTTTAGCCAAATCCCCTGCCGTAGAAACATTGTTGCTATTTAAACCTGAAGAATCCACAAAATGCGTAGATTTCATCCCTAACAATTGCGCTTTATGGTTCATTGCATTGACAAATGCAGTAATGCCCCCCGGGTAATTACGTCCTAATGCGGATGCTGCGCGGTTCTCTGAGGCTATTAAAGCTAATTGCAGTAATTCTCCGCGTGTAAGTGTAGTGCCTACGCCAAGCCTTGATTTGGTGCCTTTAAGATAATCAACATCTTCATCCGTAATATAGAGCAGATCATCCATTGGCAAATGAGCATCAAGCATCACCATTGCCGTCATCAACTTGGTAACTGAGGCAATCGGTGTAGGTAAATCTGTATTTTTTGCATAGACGGTTTCACCTGTAAGCTGGTTGATGACCAGCGCTTTAAGTGAGGCTAGCTTTAGTGGGGTACTGCCGTCATAGGCATCAACTGCCATGGCTTTATGTGTATGGATCCGATTGTGAACCCTAGGTGCACTAGATTTAAATTTAACTTTTTTATACTTATTAACAACCTTAGCCTTGCTACTTGAGGTCGCAGTCTTGGAAGACTTTTTTTCGGCGGCATGCAAAGCCATTGGTGCGGCACTCAGCATCACTGCGATATAAAAAAGAAAGAATTTACGTGCGGAATTTTTCATTACTCGTTCTACCTCATGTAGTTACGATTGAATACTATATAAAAACTTTAGCTTTGTCATCAATAATTTATATTTTCATTTAAATCAGATATTGGCTATATTGGCCTTCTCAGCAACACGCGTTAAATTATTAATGCCCGCCATATAAATTACGTTAAAATTCATCCTGACACCTAACTTAATGACTTTAAAGTAGATAGCCATGCGTACACCACCACATCTTTACTATAGCGCCAAACATTTATGGACAAAACTAACGACTGATGGCATTTGGGAAGCAGGCATTACGGATTATGCACAAGATTTATTAGGTGATATTGTATTTATTGATGCGCCGTTAGTCGGTAGCGAACTTATAGCAGATCAGCCTTGCGGCTTGATAGAATCGGTTAAAACAGGCTCCGACTTACATGCCTTGGTAGATGGCGAAGTGCTGGAAATAAATCAAGCGTTAATCAACTCACCTGAGCAAATCAATGAAGATCCTTATAAAGCCTGGATCTTCAAATATAAAGCGCACGATACTGATGTTGAAAAAAAACTACTTTCCACTGAAGCTTATCAAACATTGATAAGTACTTTGTAGCATAAGGCTCTAGTTTAAAAAAATTCAAACTAGAGTAAGTGCATCACTTTTAAAATACCAGTCGCACCGACTCCACTAGTCTTTCCACTTCTGCTTTAATGCTAGCAGTCATTGCCTGCTCTATCCGCGGCACTTCACCGCCGAGTATTTCATGCACTTTGTTGCCTAAGGCTTGTTCAACTGCGGGCATTTCAGCATTTAAAGTTTGCTTAAATTCATCCTTTGCACTTTCTGCCAACGCTTCAAAATCTGTTTTTAAAGTAGCACTTAACTCATTAGACAAACCTTGATACAAAGTGGGGAAGGTATCCCCTAGCTTTTGCTGCAATTGTTGCTGAGATTGCATTTGCAGCGCATCTAGATAAACACTTAGTTCCACTTGCGTTTGCTGCGTGAGCGCTTTATAAACAGCCGCCAATTCCGATGCTAGATTAGCTTGATGTTGCATTAAAATATCTTCGTGCAGGCGTGATATTTTTGTTTGCAAAGTATGGGTAGCATTCTCAACCGTCACTTTTTCTAGATTTGACAACTCAGCTTGCAATTGATCAGTGAGCGCTTGTTGCAGTTGCGGCAATGCAGCATTCAACTTATCCTGCACCACGGTAGTGCCTTCTAACTGCATTTGGTTAAAAGTTTGGTCTAAATCTGATTGAATGATTTCAACATTAGCCTGCAACATTTTTGGAATCTCTGTTGCAAAGTCGGCTCTCGCTTTATCCACAAGCCCTGCGGTTTGATCAATAACGGCCTGTTGCGCATGAATAACTTCACCGCTGACATATTGCTTTAAATTAGCCTCCAGCGCGATTTGTGCCAGATTTGATTTCTGCGCAAGTAGCTCCGTTTGTTGATTGATAGCACTAGAAAGATAAGCCTGGCTCGCTTTTTGAATGTTGGCTGATTCGCTCAACAAGTGATCAAGCAGTTCTTCACGCATGTTATTTCTAAGCTTTTGGGTAATGGCTATTTCAATTTCACCCTCTAATTGCGGTCTGATTTGCGCAACAATCGCCGCGATGATATCTGGCGTAATCTGCGCTGGGGCTAACCTCGACTGTGTTGCTACATGCACTTCTGTTAATAGCGGTATGTCATCATCTTGCATAGTATTCAACCCTTGAATTTAGTCATCTTGATTAATGACCGCTTGGCTACTAGCCACATCCGTTGATTTCACTTGGTAGCCGCGATCCCGATAAAACTTAAAACGAGATCTAGCAGCTACTTTATCTTCTTCATCAACCCCAACAATTTCCACCAACACTCTAAAACGACTAAAAAATGGGGGATGCACCGTTTGCAAGTTGATCAAAATATCATCTTGAATTAAATGTTGACCATCAGCATCAATCACAATAGGTGCGTATTGGCTTAACGCATCAAAAGGCGTGCTGCTACTCGGTAAAAAACTAGGTGCGGATTGTTGCCAAAGGCGTTGTTGCAACAACTGTCCCATGGCATCATTTTGCGTAAAAATAGTCAACCGACGCCCGCGAACCACAGCTTTCTCACTAAGTTCAACTACTTTTACCAGCTTATCTGGCACATTAAAAAAAAACTCTACGCGTGTCATCGCACAAGAACTAAGCATTCAACTTGTTTGCTCGCGCTACCAAAAACGCAGTCAGCAATGGCACCGGGCGGCCCGTACCCCCTTTTTCTTTACCTGACTTCCAAGCGGTACCTGCAATATCCAAATGTGCCCACTCATATTTTTTAGCAAATCTTGATAAGAAACAAGCGGCCGTAATACTGCCGCCCGCGCGACCTCCAATATTGGCGATGTCGGCAAAATTGCTATCTAACAACGGTTGGTAATCATCCCACATCGGCATGTGCCAAGCGCGGTCTAGCGCTGTCTCACCCGCATTTAACAATTCTTTTGCCAAGTCGTCGTTATTGCTAAACAAACCACTAGCATGATGACCGAGTGCAATCACACACGCACCGGTTAATGTGGCAATATCAATTACGGCACTCGGCTCAAACCGCTCAGCATAAGTCAGTGCATCACACAATATCAGGCGGCCTTCGGCATCGGTATTTAACACCTCGATAGTTAACCCGGACATACTTGTCAGCACATCGCCGGGGCGGGTTGCGCGGCCATCAGGCATATTTTCGCAAGCAGGGATAATGCCAATGACATTCATTGGCAATTTCATTTCTGCGATGGTTTTAAACGTGCCCAGCACGCTTGCTGCGCCACACATGTCATATTTCATTTCGTCCATCTCAGCACCGGGCTTCAATGAGATGCCGCCAGTATCAAAGGTAACGCCCTTACCGACTAACACCACAGGCTTTAGATCTTTGTTGCCTTTTAGGTGTTGCATGACGATAAACTTTGGCGGCTCCTCACTCCCTTGTGTCACCCCTAAAAATGAACCCATGCCTAAATCTTTTAACGCATCAGTCTCTAAAACTTCAACCTTCAAGCCATAAGCTTTACCCAAGACTAACGCTTGCTCAGCAAGATAGGTTGGCGTACAGACATTAGGCGGTAAATTACCTAAATCCTTTGCCAAACTCACGCCCGCAGCCAGTGCACGGCCTTCAGCCACAGCTGACTCGGCTTCGTTAAATGTATTAGCATCAGCAATACTAATGGTGATCTCTTTTAACTCTTTTTTAGCTTCTTTTTCTTCAGCGGCCGTTTTTTTACGTTTAATCGCATCAAAACGATAGGTGGCATCCAGCACCACTTCAACCAAATGCGCAACCTTCCAACCAACACTCAACGCTTTAACTGGGAGCTCAGCTAAAAAACTCACAGCTTCAGTAGTGCCGCTCGCGGCGACTGCCTTAACAGAGGCGCGTACTGCTTTGCAGAATTGCTTTTCAGCAAATTCAGCCGGCTTACCCAACCCAACCAGCAATACACGCTCAACTTGTGAACCAGGCACATTGTGCAACATCAACGTTGCCTCTAATTTTCCATCTAAATCACCACGCTTAAGTATATTAGCAATATAACCGTTTGATGCATCATCAATCGCTTGAGCCGCGTTGGATAACTGATGTGACTCATAAACACCTACAATGGCACAATGACCCTGCTCTTTTTCCGCATGTGCTGTTTTTATGTTAAATTCCATTTAGTTGCATCCTTGATTTTGTGGTTATTTCATTTATCAATCTATAATAACGATTAGTTGCACAGGTTAAAAATTTAAGGTGCGCCACCACGCTAGCTAAATTTCTAATGTCGGTTTAATTTTAATTAAATTATCGCGTGTTTTACACGTAATTCATAGTCGTAAATAAATTAGTCAATAAATCCTATGCTTTTTAAACGCTCGCTCTTACAAGAACTTATTTCTACCGCCGTTGGTGCGTTCCTTATTTTGGTGGGCGTTATCATCGCCCAGCGTGCCGGCAACCTTATTCGCCTTGCGACGAAAGGTGTGCTGCCAAACGACGCGATCATCACCATGCTCGGTTTTAATATGATTAAGTACCTACCGATGATACTATCATTGACCATTTTTTTGGCCGTGCTGATGACTTTATCGCGCTGGTATCGCGATTCTGAAATGGTAGTATGGTTTAGTAGCGGCTTAAGCATCAACAGCTGGATTCGCCCTGTGCTTAGTTTTGCTGTGCCCGTGACTCTACTGATTACAGCACTAAGCTTGTTCATTATGCCTTGGGCGATTAGTAAAGGTGAAGGCTTTCTGACGCAACTTAAAAGTCGAGATGAATTGGCCTCTATCAGCCCAGGTGTGTTCAAAGAGTCAGGTAATGGCGAGCGCGTATTTTTTATAGAAAGCTTTGATGAGCTTGGCAATGTCGTAAAAAACATATTCGTCCAATCCATGCAGCATCAAAAGTTAGGTATTATTGTTGCCGCTGAAGGCAGTCGTTTTATAGAAAAAAATAATGACCACTTTTTACTCATGCAAAATGGTCGGCGCTATCAAGGTTTGCGTGGAACAGCAGAGTTTTCAACGACTGAATTTGAAAAATACGCCATTAGGGTTGAAGCTAAAGAAGTCGAGGAGTCACCGCCCAGCACACAATCAAAATCTAGCCTTGAGTTATTGCAAAGTGCAAACATTGCCAATAACGCCGAATTGCAATGGCGCTTCGCCATTCCTATTTCAGCACTGATCCTATCTTTACTTGCTATTCCATTAAGCGCAATAGACCCTCGTGCCGGCCGCTCGGTTAATTTTGCTTTGGCGCTAATTATTTACATCATCTACAACAATTTACTAAGCATCATGCAGGCTTGGGTTACGCAAGGCAAGGTCAATGAGATTATAGGTCTGTGGCCGGTACATTTACTGTTTTTAGCACTAGCTATTTACATGTTTTATAGGAGGGGCAGACAACTGCCAATGTTGCCAAAAATTTTCACCCTGCCCTGGTCTAAATTTAGACCTAAACATTAAGTTAATAGCGCCGAACATCTCATGAGAATTATCACCCGATATTTGCTAAAAGAAATCACAGTTAATGTGCTACTCATTACGCTTGCGCTCATTGCTATGTTTTCATTTTTTGATTTATTGCAAGAGTTAGAGAGCCTAGGCAGAGGTAACTACGGGTTAAGTCAAGTAGCGCTATTTGTTTTACTTAGCGCACCAGGTCACATCTATGAAGTGATGCCGGTTGCAGTTTTGGTCGGCTGCATGATGACCTTGGGCCAGTTTGCACGCTATTCGGAACTTATTGTATTAAGAGTGAGTGGCATTTCACTGTTAAATCTAGTATTTTTGCTATTAAAAATAGGCTTAATATTTACCCTGCTCACCTTTTTTGTAGGTGAGCTCATCACCCCATTAAGTGAAAAAATGGCGCAACGGATGCGGTTAAAAGCAACAGACTCCGTAATTGTGCAGGATTTTATGTCGGGGCTTTGGGTGAAAGACGGCAACAATTTTGTGAATGTAGAAGAAGTGTTGGTAGATACGACGCTACTCAACGTTCATATTTATGAATTTGACCAGAAATTTCATCTGCGAACCACAAGCCATGCTAAAAGCGGGCAGTTTGATAAAGATCAGTGGCATTTAAAAGAGGTGACTCAAACGCATTTTGACAAAGATGCCAATCATGTTGTGCGGCTAGAAAACGCCACCTGGCGCTCGCTCATCCGTCCAGAGTTACTTAATATACTATTAGTGTTACCAGAAAAAATGTCCGCTTGGAATTTGTATTCCTACATACAACATTTGTCGATTAATAAACAAAAAACTACGCGTTATGAAATGGCGCTTTGGGCAAAAATTATTTACCCGCTGGCTTGCCTGGTCATGGTAATTTTAGCGCTACCGTTTGGCTTTATTCAGCAACGCGCCACCGGTGCAAGCACTAAAATTTTTGTGGGGATTATGCTCGGTGTATTTTACCAAATACTTAACCGCGCATTCGTGCATTTAGGCCTGTTAAATGACTGGTCGCCTCTTTTTAGCGCCATTATGCCGACCATTTTATTTTTGCTGGCAGGTCTGTTCATGCTCTACCAAGTCGACAGAAGGTAACGGTAATTAGGTTAACTGCTTTTGGCTACAGTGACTATTCGGTTTCTTAACAATCGGTCATGCAAAAAAAGCTGCTCACGATCAAAAATAGCCCACAAAAATCCAACACCGCACAGTAATAAACTCAGTGTTGCCAGCATGTACCTTATCAAGGCCTGGTTCAATGTAAGCGTTTTGTGTTTCTGATTGACTACCTTAATATTCCAAGCCTGCATTGCTAATGTTTGCCCACACGTGACCCAGCAACGCACAAAATATGCACCAACTAGCGACCACAAAAAAAATTGTAGTAAAAAATGCTTAACGGCATTGGTTGCATCACCAACCAACCATAAAAACAGACCCACGCATGCAAAACTAATCGCGATGACAGTCAGCACCTCATAAATAAAACAAGCCCCCAATTTGAGTAAACTAGGGGCAGTTAATTGTGCTATTGGCTGATTATTCATATAAGAAGGCTGTTAGGAACAGTAGTCTGACGGCAAAAATGCGTACATTGATTTTGCACTTTTTAATTAATCAGTAGCTATTAGCTTTCACCACTGCATCAATCTAAATCAGCATCGGTATAGGCGTCGGGAGATTCTGCACGTAATCTGGCGCGCTCTGATTCAGGTAGTTTTTGATACTCTTGCCATTTTTTACGCAATTCATTTTTTTTGTCTGCGGGTAAAGCTTGAAACTGCTGATGTCTTTTTCTAGCATTCTCCCGCTCATAGGGTGTCATTCGACTCCAATTTGAAAGCCGCTTTTTCACTAACACTTGTTTATCAGGACTCATTTTTGGGTAATCACGCGCAATGTCCAACATCTTCTCACGTTGCCATGGTCTTAACGTATCCCATTCTGACGCAAGCGGATTTAACACCTTATGTTGCTCATTAGAGAGTTCTGCCCAAGTAACATTGGCTTGATCTGCAATGGCTAACCCACTAAAAACCAAGGCTAAAAATAATACCGTAATTTTAAATCTCAATTGGAATCCAACCATGCGTTAAACCCTTTATCTGCATACGCTTCAGGTGGCAAATCAGAGGCCAACAAAAAGGCATCACTATTTTCTAGATTATGCTTAAAACTAAATTGTTGTACTACAAACAAGGCAAGTAACATTGCAACCACTACAAGTATAGAAGACATTATTTTATGTTGCCCTACATGGTTACCAAACCATTGCAAAACATGCCCGCTTTGATTCACCCCGTGATGACTAACAGCCTGTGTCTGCAGGCTTGTTAATTGACTTACAGCAAGGCTACGGGCGGTTGATAGCCGCCGAACCTCAACCGGGGTTAATTGCTGCACACGATGATCCAGCAAATCAACAATGTGATTAGCAATTTGCGCTTCGACCATTAACTGGGCGTCATTCATCAAGTGACTATCGTTCACTTTTTCTGTTTTATTTTCATTTGTATTCATTGCTCATACCTAACCTTTCGAGCCACGATTATTGACCATGTCTCCAGATAAACCCAGTTTATCCAAACCCTGTTTCTTTAATTCTGTAGCCAACGCACGTACCGCTCGCGAACAGTGCGTTTTAACACTGCCATCCGAGCAACCCATGATACTTGCAGTCTCTGCCACATCCATGTCCTCCCAGTAACGTAGCACAAAGGCCTCGCGTTGACGTGCCGGTAATTTTTCCAATGCCCGCTCAATGAGTATAATGGTTTGACTGCGTGCCAACTGGGTCGATGGCTCATCGCTATCGTCTTCCACATCGATTGTGTCTAACGGGTCACGCTCATCACCCCCGTCACTACTACCGCCAAAAGAAGATAGCAATGTCGTCCATAAATTGCGTACTTTTTGTCTGCGCCAATAATCCCGCATTGTATTTTGCAGAATACGTTGAAATAGCATTGGAAACTCAGTGACTGGATTATTACCATACTTTGTGGCGAGCTTCATCATCGAATCTTGTACGATATCAAGCGCTGTATGATCATCACGCACAGCGTAAGCCGTCTGCTTAAATGCACGACGTTCTACTGCAATCAGAAAGTCAGAAAGTTCTTTAGGTGTTGCCATTTATATGGATGATATTACTAATAAATAGGTTTAAACAGCGCAAGCTTGAAGTATATCAGGTTTATATTTTGCACTAAGCTTTAAGCTTGGTTACAATCTAATCAATCAACACAACGAGTAGCTTTTATGACAAAATTTGTTTTATTGGGCCTAGTTATCTGGCTTGCGATTTATGTCTTAAAACGCATGGTGAATAAATCAAACTCGCAACCATCCAACACGCCTGCGCCTAGTGACACTGAGGCTGAAAACATGGTGCAATGCGCAACTTGCAAGGTACATTTGCCCAGATCAGAAGCTTTTTTAGTCAACAGTAATTTTTACTGCAGTAAAGCACACATTCCAAATTCATGAGTTTTATTAAATTGCCTTTAGAGATTAGCTTTAATCCGCTTGTTGCAATGCAAAATGATTTATCGCTGCAAGCGCGTGCTATCCGCATTATCAATATTTTCCGCTTTATTTTAAGTTTAGTTTTTATATCTTTTTATTTTTATGTGGAAAAATCCAATTGGCTAGATAGCGAAAATGCGCCCCTGTTTTTTAGCTTATCATTAGCCTACGGACTTTTTAGCTTCACGCTACTTGCAATCTCACCCTTCAAATCAAAAGCCCTTACCTACTTCCACCCCCTACAAATCGTCATTGACATTATTTTTGTTATCCTAATGATGTATGCCGCCGGCGGGATTCAAAGTGGATTAGGGCTTTTGCTCATCATCACTATCGTGACTGCAAGTTTGGTTAGCAATGGTCGTTTATCCTTATTTTATGCGGCGGTTGCCACCATCGGGTTACTGCTGGAACAAAGCTATCAGATCACTAAGTGGGGTCTATCGGCGTCATCTTACTCTCAACCGGTAATGCTGAGCTTAGGCTGTTTTGCCACTGCATGGCTGGCTTATATCCTAGCTAAACGCATGCTGCAAAGTGAGGCGCTTGCATCGGCGCGGGGGGTGGATCTTGAAAACCTAGAGCAAGTAAACGCACTGATTACACAAGAGATGCAAGACGGCGTGATGGTTGTGGATCACAATGCTAATATTCGCCACCATAATACCCAAGCCAACACATTGCTATCTTTAACAAAGAATAGTCACCAACCGTTGCGGCTTGACGAAAGTATGCCAGAAATTGCAAGGGCATTTTCGGATTGGGTCAACGATGAAAACGCCATGAAAAACTCAATAATCTCAGTAAATAATCGAGAATTGAAACTGAGATTTGAGCCAATCAATCATTACAACCGCCAACTTGGAGCCGTCATTTTCATTCAAGATTGGAGCCAAATACAATCTGCGGCACAACAGACCAAGCTAGCGGCACTAGGTCGGTTAACAGCCAATATCGCCCATGAAATTCGCAACCCCTTAAGCGCCATTAGTCATGCTAATCAATTATTGCAAGAAGAAGAAAATATTAGCGTACCCAATATGCGCATGTTGCAAATCATTGCCGACAACATTGGGCGAATTGACCAAATTATCAAAGATGTCCTTGAGCTTAATAGGCGTGATCGCACACACCAAGAAAAAATTGCCCTTAATCCATTTTTGACTGATTTTTATCACCAATTTTGTGCAGTTGAAAAAGTACCTACATCAAATTTTAAACTCACACTTTTTACGCAAGAACAAACCATTACTTTCGACCAGCGTCATCTCACACAAATTTTATGGAATGTATGTAAAAATGGTTGGGAGCATAGCCGTAAACAAGAACATAGCCTAAATTTACGCTGTGTAGAAGTAGGTAATGCCGGCTTGAATTTGGAAATTAGCGATGATGGCGATGGTGTAGCGGAGCAAAATCGTAGCAAGTTATTCGAGCCATTTTATACCACTAAAGCAACAGGCAATGGACTAGGGCTTTATATCTCTCGTGAGCTAGCAGAGGCCAACGGCGCGTTTTTACGCCACCACGCGCAAGAACAAGGCAGCGCGTTTATTCTGCAGTTAACAAGCGATCACTCATAGGGCAGCATCTCACATGAATCAAAAATTAAGCTGTTTAATCGTTGATGACGAAACTGATATTCGAGAACTGCTGGTCATGACGCTCGATCGCATGGGCATAGAAACTTACGGTGCAAGCGGTGTAGCCGAAGCCAAGGCGTTACTTAAACATCGCACCTATGCACTTTGCCTGACAGACATGCAAATGCCTGATGGAACTGGGCTGGATTTAGTGAATTACATCGGCGAACATCATGCTGGCTTACCAGTTGCCGTCATCACCGCACACGCTAGCGCAGATAATGCTGTTTCAGCGCTTAAAGCGGGGGCGTTTGACTATTTAAGCAAGCCAATCTCGCTCAAACAACTTCGCCCCGTCATCGAGTTTGCGGTCAAACTTTCGACACAAGCCAATACTGACACCCTGAACACACTGGAAATGATTGGTGACTCCGACCCCATTAAATCAGTGCGCGCGATGATCGCAAAGCTGGCGCGTAGCCAAGCGCCTGTTTATATCAGCGGCGAATCGGGTAGCGGCAAAGAGTTAGCAGCAAAGCTTATTCATCAAAATAGCTCACGCGGTGACGGTGATTTTATTGCAGTTAACTGTGGTGCAATCCCTGAAAACCTGATGGAAAGTGAATTTTTCGGCTATAAAAAAGGCGCATTTACAGGCGCCAACCAAGACAAAGAAGGTTTATTTCAGGCCGCCAATGGCGGTACACTATTTTTGGATGAAGTTGCTGACTTACCACTGGCCATGCAAGTAAAGTTATTGCGCGCCATTCAAGAAAAAAAAGTACGCATGGTAGGCGGCACCGCTGAAGAGGCTGTGGATGTTCGCATTATTAGTGCCACACATAAAAACTTATCTGAAATGATGGATGCAGGGCAGTTTAGGCAAGACCTATATTATCGTCTCAATGTGATTCAACTTAAAATGCCGGCTCTGCGTGACCGCCCAGTAGATATTCCATTGCTGGCAAATCTATTATTATCAAAATTGTGTACAAGCCAAAATATTGACTTACCGCTGATCAATCCGCAAGCGCAGACTTACCTATCTACATTAAAATTTCCAGGCAATGTGCGTGAGCTTGAAAACATGCTCGAACGTGCACTTGCCTTATGTGACGGCAAAACCATTATCGTTGAAGACTTACAGATTGAAGGCAATGCAACTGCAAAAGCACGGGAACCCGCTTTGTTTGATTCGGATAAAACGTCCGAACTTAACCTGACGGATTATCTTGAAGAGATTGAGAAAAAAGCGATTATTCAGGCCCTAGACAAAACTAATAATAACAAAACAGCTGCGGCAAAATTACTAGGGGTTACCTTCCGGACTTTACGTTACCGCCTCGCTAAACTTGGTCTTGCTAAAGAGGATGAGTCAATATTAGAAGAAGATAATGTTTCAGAATAATCTTGCAAGGTTTAACTTGCAAGTTAAACGATGAGTAAGCTACATTGGTTTTGTGCGAGCACCAGCCAAACTGAAAGCCGTTTATCTTCACGAATTGGGTTAGACCGATTTACAGATATTACAAATCGAGAAAGACCAACCTACCTCAGGCTTTTTTATGAGCGCTTCTAACTCATTAACCGGTAATGGTTTACTAAAATAATAGCTTGAAATTCATTGCAGCCGCATTTTAAGAGCACTCGCCGCTACTCATCTGTTTCAACGCCTTCAACAATCACGGTCAGGTCTAGCTTGTTAGCCATAGCAATAATCGTACTATCAATAACGAGATCACTACTATCAATAGAAATGTCGCGTATAAATGACTGATCTATTTTTAACTGGAATAGCGGTAGCCGCTTAAGATATTGCAGTAAAGAAGAACCTGTACCAAAATCGTCCAGCGAAAACTTGCCCCCTATTTCAGCCAACATATTCACAACTAAAATAGTATTTTCAACGTTTTGCGAGCAGATGGAGGTAACGTTGAGAATAAAGGCGACCAGACGCCTTCTAATTTTTAGTGGTCAATCATGGGGGGTTCAGTGCAAAACGAATCCACCACGATTTATAAAAGCACAATCGCCAAATACGTCACATATAACAAACCATTAAAGCCCAAATGCCATACACGAATACCACCTTCGCGCTCAGCCACTACCCTTAGCCAAATAGCGGCAACCAAGGTGACAATCACGCCTGCCAGCACTTCCATGCGCGGGACCCATGGCGTGAGCATAATGCCGATAGCGGGTAACAACGTACCCTGAAATACCATAGCACCAGTAATATTGCCAAAGGCTAGCGTATCTTTACCTTTGCGTATCCATAAAATGCTATTAACTTTTTCTGGCAACTCAGTCGCAATCGGAATAATCAACAATGACAGCAATAATGCCGAAATACCCAGTATTTGAGCTGCCGATTCTACGCCATGAATAAAGCCTTTAGCGCCGGCTACCAGTAAACCTAAACCCAACAATAATTGAATCACAATAACCGCTGTATTATTTGGCAAACCTAGCTTGCATAAAAACATAGTGCCATCAGATTCTGTAGCATGGCCGTCACCCACCAAGGCTTTAGAGGCGCGCAAAGTGAGCATTACGTAAACAAAGTAAATCATCACCATGCCAAAACCAAGCGTAGCGCGCACGGCAGCTTGCGTATGCGGAATAAACATCGCGAGCGTAGCAAAAGAGAAGGCTACTATAAAGAAATTTAAATCGCGTTTAAGCCCAGTTTTTTCAGGGCGTAAATGGCCTTGTGACCCGCGACGCTTCCACACTGAAATTGCCATCAAGCAAGTAGAAAGTGTGGCTAGCATCAAAGGTGCGCCTAAAATGGCACCCACACCAATTTCTTCATTAGTGGTCACATTTTGCGTGCCAGCCAGCAACGCCAGCACTGGCACCATGGTTTCAGGTAATGCCGTGCCGACTGCGGCAAATAGCGAACCGGTGACACCTTCAGATATCCCCAATTTCTCGCCCAGATGCTCCAGCGCATTGGTGAATACTTCTGCTGCGATTAAAATCAAAATCAGCATCGCTAGCAACTCTGAAAAGACCATTTAATCTATTCCTTAAAATAAATACTGTATAAATTTCGTAATGTTGGCATTTTATACTCAAATATGCCTAAAATCGTAGTTATGGAAACTCACCTTATCAATGAAACTGGCTTTGCTCATGACGCAGAGTGGATCGCCTCGCCAAATTTTGATGCCCGCCCACTGGCTGAAATTTGCTTAATTGTGATTCACAACATCAGCTTGCCTCCCAGCCAATATGGTGGCAACGGCATTATTGAGCTCTTTACCAACCAGCTCAACCCCACTGAACACTCTTATTACGCTAAAATTTATACGCAAAAAGTTTCATCCCACTTTTTAATTCGGCGCGACGGTGCGCTGATACAATTTGTTTCATGTCTCGAGCGCGCTTGGCATGCAGGTGCATCAAATTGGCAAGGACGTGAACGTTGTAATGATTTCTCAGTCGGAATTGAGTTAGAAGGTTCGGACTTTGAATCGTTTGAACCCGCGCAATATCAAACACTAAAAAAATTGATAGCGGGCATTAGTGACGCCTATCCAATACAGGCTATAGTAGGGCATTCAGATATTGCTCCGGGACGTAAAACTGATCCTGGTCCGTTTTTTAATTGGCAAGCAATTGCAAGTGAACTCAAATAAAGCATTATTAACTAAAATATTGAATAAAAATTAACGACTGTCAGACTCTTAAATTATGCATAAAATCACGCAATCTGTTTTCATCTCATTACTGCTAAGCCTACTAACGGCTTGTGGTGCCGAGGATCAGTCAACTGGCAAATCTGTTCAGAATAAACAAGACCAAAAACCAACCTTAATCAGCGTCACCAAAGCGCAAAGTAAATCAATTGAAATCACCGAAGAAGCCATTGGTTCACTTGAAGGCTTAATTGACCCCACTATCGCGGCAGAGATCGCTGCACGCGTCATTAAAGTACATGTAAGCCCTGGTCAAACAGTTAAACAAGGCGAACTTATTGCAACTTTAGATGCGACGGATTTTGGCTTGCAGCGTAATGAGGCTCAAGCTGAGGTTGCGCGCATTGAGGCTTTATTAGACAACCAAGCTAAAACCGTCGCACGTAACCAAACTTTGGTGAACAAAAAATTTATCTCACAAAATGTAGTAGATAACGACTTAGCCCAACAAAATGTACTTAAAGTACAGCTCACTGGTGCTAAAGCGCGCGTGAGTAGCATCAACCACAGCAGCAGTAAAACAAAAGTATTTGCACCTACCAGCGGTGTGGTTGAGAAAAAGATTGTCGATACTGGTGAGTTTGTAAAAATAGGTGACCCAATTGTGCAAATTATTTCAAATAAACGCTTGCGTGCGCATATTCCTTTTCCGGAGCGTATCAGCGCGCAACTTAAATCCGGTTTAAAAATTCGGTTAAGCACACCTACCAGCACGCAAGTGGTTGAAACGGTGGTTCGGGAACTGAAATCCATGATTACAGAAAGCAACCGTAGCGTTGATGTGATTGCAGATGTGACAGATCAACCAGATTGGCAAGCTGGCGCTAGCGTGACCGGTACTGTGATTTTAGGCGAGCGACCCAACGCCATGATGGTGCCAGAGCAAAGTGTGGTGTTGCGACCTGCAGGTGAGGTGGTGTATGTAGTTAAAGGCGACACTGCGCATCAAGTGATTGTAACAACTGGCGTGCGTCAAAATGGATTAGTTGAAATTATTAATGGGCTCAATGCAAACGATACGATTGCGTCTGATGGCGCAGGTTTTTTAACCAATAACACCCCAGTAAAAATCGCCTCAGATACGCTGACACAATAATCTCCATTCAATAATAATAAAAGAACGCAACACAATGACCCTGCCTGAATTCTCTATCAAACGTCACGTGCTTACCTGGATGTTGTCAGGGGTGATTGTTTTGTTCGGTATTATTTCATACCAGCGCATCGGCGTTGATCGCATCCCAGCAATTGATTTTCCGATCATCATGGTTAACACCACATTACGTGGCGCCAATCCTGATGTAATCGACACCAGCATTACCCGCGTCATTGAATCCGCTATCAATACTACACCGGGTATTGAGCACATTCAATCCTCCTCCTCCCCCGGTTTTTCTAGCGTGAGTATCACTTTTTCGCTGGATAAAAACATTGATGCGGCTTACAACGAAGTGCAAGCCAAAGTAAATCAGGTACTGCGCCGACTGCCTGCAGACACAGATCCTCCCATCATACAAAAAGTCGACACCAACGCCTCGGCTGTAATATGGCTAGCCTTGAGTGGCGACCGCACCATACAGCAGCTTAATTTATATGCGAACAATGTACTCAAGAAAAAGTTTGAAACCATCAACGGCGTAGGAGAAGTAACCATAGGCGGACGCCGTGACCGTATGATTCGCGTCAATGTTCTGCCAGAGCGCATGGCTGCCTACAAGCTGACCACAAGTGATTTAATTACTGCGTTTAACCGTGAGCATATACAACTGCCCGGTGGATTTTTAGTGAGCGCACAGGCAGAGCAGTTATTAAAGCTGGATATGGAGTTTCACACCGTCAAAGAGCTGGCAGAGCTAATTGTCACCACAAAATCTGGTGCGTCTATTCGCCTGAAAGATATTGCCATGATTGAAGATGGTATTAGCGATAATCGCCAAATTGCACGCTACAACGGCAAACCAACCGTGGGTTTGGGCATGATTAAAATCGCAAATGCCAACACTGTCGCCATTATTAAAGAAGTAGAACGCAGGCTGGAAAATGACATACGCCCTAACCTAGCGCCTGGCCTAACGCTTGAAATTTCCAGCAACGACTCTATTTTTATTAACCAATTAGTCGCCTCGCTCAAAGAGCATCTAGTTGAAGGCACCTTGTTTGCTGCGCTAATCGTGTTGATTTTTATGCGCTCTTTCAGCTCAACCTTAATGGTTTGTCTTGAGATTCCAGTCTCATTGCTGGGTGCCATCGCTGTCATGTACTTTGCTGGTTATACCTTTAACAGCATGACCATGTTAGCACTGCTGTTACTGATTGGCGTGGTGGTGGATGACGCCATTGTGGTGCGCGAAAGTATATTACGCCACATGGAAGGTGAAACCGGCACCGGTTTGAGCGATACTGATCTAAGAAACCCGCGAGCTGTTGCCGCATTCCGCAAACGCGCCACGATTAAGGGCAGTAACGAAGTAGTATTTGCCGTAATGGCTTCATCAGCGGCACTGGTATGTATATTTGCACCTGTGATTTTTATGGATGGCATTATTGGTAAATTTTTCAAATCATTTGCGGTAGTGGTCACGTTTGGGGTGCTCGTTTCTTTGTTTGTTTCGCTCACACTTACACCCATGTTGTGCTCGCGCTACCTCGGTGTCACCCACAATAAAAATGCAATTTACCGCATGCTTGGACGCATGCTTACCGGCATCGATAATGTGTATAAAAAGTTGCTTTACGCCACGCTTAATCATCGCGGCTTGGTACTGTTATCTACGCTGATTTTTGTTGGGTTCTCTGGCTTTTACACCCTTAAATATGTTGAAAAAGACTTTGTACCAGAAACCGACGAAAGTAGCTTTAGTATCAGGATTAACACACCTTTAGGATCAACCTTAGACTACACCGACTCACGCTTAAAGCTGGTAGAAGCCGCCGTAGCGAGCCATATAGATGAAGTTGATAGCTACTTTTCTACGATAGGAGCGGGTTCACGCGGGCAAGTCAATCAGGGCAATGTCAATGTGCGCTTAAAACCAAAAGAAGCGCGTAACAAGAGCCAAAAAACGCTGATCAAAGAACTCAAAACAGAGCTGGATAAAATACCTGGCATACGTGCACTCGCGGCACCGCCATCGGTCGTGCGTGGTCAACGTTCGGAGAAGCTACAGTTCAACTTAACCGGTGCCAACCTGCAAGAAATCGGTCGCATCTCACAATTGCTTCAACAGGCACTGAGCAACAATGCTGATATGGGCAAAGTCGATTTAGATGTTCAGCTGGATTTACCACAGCTCAACATGCAAATAGACCGCGCAACGGCAGCAAGTTTAGGTCTAAATGCCGCAGATATCGCCACAGCTGTTAGCCTATATGCTGGTGGCATCAATGTTGCCAAATATAATGAAGCCTCAGGTGATGGTCAGCGCTACGACATTCGCCTGAAGGCCACCGAAGGCGATTTGAGCAACGTTGCCGATTTAAGCAAAATTTACCTGCGTAACGCTACTGGTGATTTAATTCGCCTAGATGCGGTCGCCAGTTTCAAACAGGCGCTAGGCCCAGCGGTGATTGGTCGGTACGATTTGCAATATGCGGCTAATTTTTACGCCAACCCCAGCATGCCATTAGGTGAAGCTGTCGATTTAGTGAAAGAAATCGCCAGCAAAATCGTGCCCCCAGATTACACGCTCAAACTCACAGGCCAAGCTGAAGAATTTGGCAAAACTTTCACCAATATCAAGTTTGTACTTTTACTGGCCTTCACTTTGCTGTACATGGTATTAGCCAGCCAATTCAACTCATTTATCCAGCCCTTCATCATTATGCTCGCACAGCCGCTTGCCATTATTGGCGGGCTCATTGCCCTATTGATTACAGGTGACAGCCTCAACATGTACTCCATGATTGGCTTGGTACTGCTGATAGGTCTGGTCGCGAAAAACTCGATTTTGCTGGTAGATTTAACCAACCAACTAATAGAAAAGGGCGCCAATATTGACGATGCTCTGAAAGAAGCCTGTCCGATCAGGGTGCGCCCGGTGGTAATGACCTCGCTAACTATTATTTTAGCGCTACTTCCTGCAGCATTAGGATTAGGTGCGGGCAGTGAAACCAACAAACCATTATCTGTTGCTATTATAGGCGGCATGATTTCATCCACGCTACTCACATTAGTCGTGGTGCCAGCGGCGTATTCATTAGTGATGGGCAGGCTAAGTAAGTGGAGTAAAGTGAGTGTCGTTTAAATATAATAGCAGGCACTCTACAAGCTTTTAGGTGACGGCCGTCGCTGGCGGCTTCTAATATCAACCACCGGTATGAGACATAAAGCGTATGACGGCTGGTGCGGCGCGTCTTAAATCAAAATCGTGACCTTTAGGCTTAATGGGCATGCTGCCAATGATAGCCTCTATGAGCGGTTTATCATCATAGGGATGCTCTTTTAGTAATGGCATTAAATTGACTTTATTTTCCTGACCAAGACAAAGGTATAGTTCGCCTTTACTGGTAATGCGCACGCGATTACAGGACTCACAAAAGTTATGACTGTGCGGAGAGATAAAGCCAACTTTTGTATCCGTGTTCGGAATACGCCAGTAGCGCGCAGGTCCTCCAGTGTTCTCTACGCTTCCGATGAGATCATAGCGCGCCTTCAGTAATTTTAATGTATCTTCATTACTTACGTAGCTTGAGTTGCGCGTATGATGCACAAGACCTAGCGGCATTTCTTCAATAAAAGAAATATCAATGCCCTGCGCTATCGCAAATGCAACCAAGGGCAGCGCTTCATCATCATTTACACCACGCATCAATAATGTATTGAGTTTAATCTTTTCAAAACCTGCTTGCTTGGCAACGGCAATGCCACGGAGCACTTTATCAAGATCGCCCACACGAGTGATTTTACGAAAACGCGCCGCATCCAGACTATCCAGGCTAATGTTAATTCGACGCACGCCAGCTTGCTTTAGCGCCTGCGCTTGATGCTCCAACTGTGAGCCATTGGTGGTAATAACCAGTTCATTCAGGCCAGGCAAGTGGCCTATTTCATTAAAAAGCCATAATGCGTCTTTACGTACTAGCGGCTCACCGCCGGTAATCCGCACTTTTTGCACCCCCAACGAGACAAAAGCTTTAACCAGACGAGAGCATTCTTCCAGCGTTAGCACTTCATCTCGCGGTAAAAATTGCATGTCTTCAGACATGCAATAGACACATCGAAAATCACAACGATCTGTAATTGATAAGCGGATATAGTCCACCTTTCGACCAAAACCATCGACCAAAGAAGCTGGATAATTATCGCTTTTAGTCATGATTGACTTAGTTAAAACGCATATATCGCGGTTATCCAAAATTTCTCGGTATCGCGTTTACGACCAGCTGCAGCAATGTCATCTTCTTTAAAGTTGGCGTATTCAACTGAGCCAGAAACTTGTTTATTGAAATTGTAATACACACCTAAGTCAAATTCTTTCCCAAACGAATCTCCAGTACCGCCGCCAGCCTTATTAAAATCTCTATCAGATTTAATCAGATGATACTCCGCTTTAATGGTGGCTCCCATGAATTTGCCACCAGCAATGAGTATCGTATCTTCAATGCCTTGATTAGGTGTTGTTAAGAATAAATCTGTCCAACCTGTAAATAAATGATTGGTCCCGAGTGGCGTCTGAAAAGCACGTCCATTTGAGTTGCCAGAGAGTTTTTCTTGATTAAGCGTTAAAAACCAACCCTTATAATCTAAACCAGCACCTGCCCAGTAATAGTGATTATCAATATTACTGTTACCATCTTTGTAATCATCTTGTTTGGCATATTCTGCTGTAAATAATGCTTTCCAATCGCCGCTGATTTTTTCAGCACCTGTTAAACGTGTACCAAACGTTTTTGTAGAGGTTTCTGCTAGTACACGACCTTCCCAGTCAATCAAATAGCCATAACCTGTGATGCTAGTGGTTGGTGTAATCGCATATTTGGCGTGGATAATATCGATATTAGCGTCTTGAATTTTGGTGGTAATTTGTTTAACTTGTTCAAAATGACCAACAGAAATTGTTGTTTTAGGTAAACTCGTGTTGATATAAGAAAGACCATTCATGACCTGCCAGTTTTGGCGGAAACGTATGTCGCCAACAAATCGCCAGTTATCCAATACAAAACTCTGGCGACCTAAGCGTACTTGATGTTCTTTGTTCTTAAACTGCGCGTAAATTTGGTGGAAGTCATAGTCCTCAGGGTCAGCAATTACTGGATATGCTTTTCTACTTGCGATTGGATCACCTTTTTTCAAATCGTTATAGTCATCATTCAACGGGCTCAATCCGTAAACTTCTGCATTCACGCTAAAACCATGTAACGGCTTTGTTTCGTAGCCAATTAAAGTTCTTAATGTCCAAGCTTCACCAGTTTCTGAAAGTCCATCTTGATTGACGTTTTCATAACGGAATTTTAAGTTTCCAGAAAATTTACCATCGGTAATGGCTTCCGCTAGCGTGCTGGCTTGTGTAGCTTCGGCGGCTGCGGCCGGTAATGCATACATGGTCGCCATTGCAATCAATATACTAAAACTCAATTTATGGTTCATTTTTATATCCTTAATAATTTCATAATTTTCTTTTGGTCCGCACCACCTGGTAAGGGCGGCTAACATATCCGAATGGGGCGCTCCACACATGCACCATACGTGTAAATGGAAACACCAAAAACACGGTCATACCAAAGAACAGATGTACTTTAAATATGGTATCCACGCTATCTAGCAATGCTGGGTTTGGTCGGAAATACACAATACTTTGCACCCACTCTGCCAAGGCTATCATCACACCGGGGTTACCGTGGTTAGCATGCCCTATAGACACTGGAATGGTTGATAACCCGATGATGAGCGTAATAAGTAGCCAAGTGAGAATGAATTTATCTGAGCCACGGCTAGCAGCTGACACCCGTGCATTGAACATACGACGTATCCATAAAATAACGCCACCAATTAAACACATCACACCAAAGATAGAGCCCGCCCAAATGGCAACCATTTGGTGCGCCATATCAGAAACCCCTAAAGATTGAAACCAGCTATGTGGCGTTAGCAACCCAACTGCATGACCAAAAAAGATTGCAATAATCCCAACATGAAATAAATTACTTCCTAGACGCATATTAGCTTTTGAGAGCAACTGACTAGAATCACTCTTCCACGTGTATTGCTCTCGGTCAAAACGTAACAAGCTACCTAGTAAAAAAACGCTCAAGGCAATGTAGGGATACACGCCGTAAAGAAAGTTGTGTAGATTCATTTCTATTCTCCTTTTTCGTTTCATTCCCTCCCCCTAAAAAGGGGAAGGCGTCATGAATTAAGCCGCTAATTTAGTCAACGTTGCTCTATTCTCAATAATAGAGAGCAAGGCAGCATAAGGACTTTCCGCTTTTTGCAGATTTTCTGTCAGTACACCTAATACTTTTTTAGCGTCTGATAAAAATACCGTCGCCTCGTTGTCATCCATATAGGCCGCAAATTCAAGCACTAGCGGCAGATAGTCAGGCAACTCATTGGTCACGACTTCTACGCCGTAATCTTTGTATAACTCGCCTAAATCTATCAGCGCGGGGCCACGGTTTTTGTCATCACCAAATAAATGATGTGTAAGATGCAGGCTATGTTCCGCCGTCATGTCAAACGTTTGTACATAATCCTCTTGTAGCTCTGTCACAGACATACTTTGCAAATAGCTTAGAAAGCGTTGCAAAGCCTCACGCTCGGCATGGTCTATTTCTTGATTTTGTACCACAAATTCGTGCAAATCTGGCAGATGCTCAAGCAATTCTTGGTTCGGATAATCGAGTAAAGCAGATAATAATTTATACATTTGCATGATTTTTTCCTTAGCTATTAGGCGCTTCTTCTTTAGGCTCTACCGTGTCTTTACGGCGGCGTGGGAACAGCGTGATTTTTGAAACCCCGTGTGAAGTATCATTGCCAAAAGTAAAACCATTTTGACCTTGAAAGCCGAAAGAATCGTCCAGCGTTTCTTCAGTATGCCCAGTCGGAATCACAAAACGGTCTTCATAATTAGCAATGGCTAAATAACGATACATTTCTTTAGCTTGATCTTCGCTTAATCCCGCTGCATCAATCGCACGCGTATCAACAACACCTTCTACGTGGATTGAGCGTTGATAGCTACGCATGGCAATCAATTTGTTGAGCGCACTTTCTATCGGTGCTTCTTTACCTGCGGTGAGCAGATTAGCTAAATACTGCACAGGTAGACGCATGGCACCTGCCACTGGAATTGCACCGTCGGGCCCAACTGGTAAATTGCCTTGGTCAATTTGTGATTGCACAGGTGATAGTGGTGGAACGTACCACACCATTGGTAAGGTACGGAACTCAGGATGAATAGGGAAGGCGATTTTCCAATCCATCACCATTTTCCAGATAGGTGATTTACGCGCTGCATCCAGCCAATCTTCGTTAATACCTTCTGCACGGGCGGCTTTAATCACTTCAGGGTCGTTGGGGTCTAAGAAAATACTACGCTGTGCCTCATAGAGGTCTTGCGTATCTTCCATGCTGGCAAACTCTTCAATACGGTCAGCGTCATATAACATAATGCCGTTGTAACGGATGCGCCCGACGCATGATTCTGAACACACTGTTGGCATACCAGACTCCACACGTGGATAGCAACCCACGCATTTTTCAGCCTTACCTGACTCCCAGTTGTAGAACACTTTTTTGTAGGGGCAAGAGCTTACGCACATACGCCAACCACGGCATTTATCCTGATCCACCAACACAATGCCATCTTCTTCACGTTTGTAAATTGATCCTGATGGGCAAGCGGCTACGCATGATGCATTTAGGCAATGATTACAAATTCGCGGCAAATACATGTGGAAAGTATTTTCAAATTGACCATACATTTCTTTCTGTATGTTATCCATATTTTTGTCTTTGCTACGCTTAGAGTATTCACCCGCTAAGTCATCTTCCCAGTTTGGCCCCCAAGTGATCTTTTCCATACTTTCACCTGTGATTTGCGATATGGGTCTAGCGGTAGGCGTAGCCTCTGACAGCGGCGCATTTTTCAAATGTGCGTAGTTGTAGGTAAACGGCTCGTAATAATCGTCAATTTCAGGCATATCCGGGTTGGCGAAGATATTCAGCAACTTGTTGGTGCGGCTACCAGACTTTAATTCCAGTTTGCCGTTTTTAAGCTCCCAGCCGCCGTTCCAAATATCCTGGTTTTCCCATTGTTTTGGGTAACCTACACCAGGCTTTGATTCCACGTTGTTAAACCAAGCATATTCCACGCCTTTTCTGTTGGTCCACACGTTTTTACAGGTGACCGAGCAGGTGTGACAGCCGATACATTTATCTAAGTTAAAGACAAAGGCGAATTGTGCGCGTACTTTCATGATGTTCTCCTAATGTCCTTTTATTTGGCACCGATGCCAACGGGGTTAAGTTGTGCTTCGCGTTCTGGCGTGAGCGGACGCTCTAACCAATCAACGTCTTTATCAGCGATCTTGTGTAACGCCACCATGGTGTCGCGTTGACAACCTACCGTACCGTAATAATTAAAGCCGTAAGAAAGCTGTGCATAACCACCAATCATATTGGTCGGTTTCATAATGACACGTGTGACTGAATTCAAAATGCCACCACGCTTGCCTGTGCTAGGTGACCCCGGCACGTTAATAGTTTTCTCTTGCGCGTGGTACATCATGGCCATGCCGCGTGGTACGCGTTGCGAGACTACGGCACGTGCGACTGTCGCGCCGTTATGGTTTAATGCTTCAACCCAGTCGTTATCTTCAATGCCGATAGACTTAGCATCATCTTCAGATAGCCACACATAAGGCCCACCACGGAACAAAGTCAACATGCGCAAGTTATCTTGGTAAGATGAGTGGATACCCCATTTTGAGTGCGGTGTAATCCAATTAAGCGCTAGATGAGGTTTATCTGTAACAGTTTTAGGTAATGAGTTTAACTCACCTAAATCCACCATTGGTTTGTATGTACAGAAACCCTCGCCAAAGTCCAGCATCCATTCATGGTCTTGGTAGAAATGCGCACGACCCGTGAGCGTACGGAACGGAATATGCTCATGGATATTGGTATAGCCTGCCGTATAAGACACATGCTCAGACTCAATACCAGACCAAGTCGGCGCGGTAATAATCTTACGCGGTTGCGCCTGAATATCTTTGAAAGTAAATTTATCTTCATGGCGACCCGCATATAAATGGTGATGGTCGATGCCTGTTTTTTTAGAGAGTGAAGTCCATGATTTATGCGCCACTTCGCCGTTGGTTTCAGGGGCTAAGCGCATTACAGAGTCACACACTTCAATATCTTCAGCTAACGATGGCATGCCAAAAGAAATGCCAGCTTCTTTCACAGTGCTGTTATGTTTTTTAAGCTCTTCGTATTCTTGGTCGGTATTCCAATCAATGCCTTTGATGTTATTACCAAGTTTGTTCATCAATGGACCAAGCGCGATAAACTTACGGTAAGTATCCCCATAAACACGCTCAACCAGCTTGATAATCGCCATGGTTTTACCTGGAATAGGCTCACAATCGCCTTCTTTCCAGTTTTTTACTTCACCAAAAGGTTGTGCAAGCTCAGCCGCAGAGTCATGCTGCATCGGTAATGCAACCACTTCTTTTTTCGTACCCAAATGTTTTTCAGCCAATGGCGAGAATGTTTTAGCCAAAGTTTTGAAGATTTGCCAATCCGATTTAGATTCCCAACCTGGTGAAACGGCCTCAGATAATGGATGAATGAATGGGTGCATATCGGTGGTATTCAGGTCGTTTTTCTCATACCATGTCGCCGTTGGTAAAACAATGTCTGAATACGCGCCTGTAGAATTGAGGCGGAAGTTAATGTCCACCATTAAATCTAACTTACCGATGGGCGCATCTTCGTGCCATTTAACTTCTTTATTGTTATTACCTGCGCCACCTTCTTGCAATACGCCATTTTGCGCACCAAGTAAGTGTTTTAAGAAATACTCATGTCCTTTGGCAGAAGTACCAATAAGGTTGGCGCGCCACACAAACAAGTTACGCGGCCAGTTCACGGGGTTATCTGGGTCGGCATAAGCCACGTCTAACTTACCCTCTTTTAACTGCCCAGCCACGTATTTTGCGACCGACGCTTCATCAGTCGCACCGCTAGCAAAAGCTTCATCTGCCAGTTCAATCGGGTTGCGGTTGAAGTTAGGCATAGAGGGTAACCAGCCCATACGCGCTGCTTTCACGTTGTAATCAGCGATTGAATTACCTTTGTTTTTTCCTTTGCCTGCTGGGCTTAGCAAGCTATCGGCATTGAGCGTTTCATAACGGAATTGGTCTGTATGGAAATACCAGTAAGACGTAGAATTAGTGTGGCGCGGTGGACGCATCCAGTCCAAAGCAAAGGCAATCGGCGCCCAACCTGCTTGAGGACGCAATTTTTCTTGCCCAACATAATGTGCCCACCCGCCGCCAGATTGACCCACACAACCACACATGTGAAGCAAGTTCATAATTGAGCGATAGGCTAAATCATTGTGATACCAATGGTTAATGGCAGCGCCCATAATCACCATTGATTTACCTTTGGTTTTAGAAGCATTGTAAGCAAATTCACGGCCAGTACGCTCAATATCAGCGGCTTTCACACCTGTCACTTTCTCTGCCCAGGCCGGTGTATAAGCTACACTGGCATCGTTATAATCTTTAGCTACGTTTGCCCCACCCAAACCACGGTCGATGCCGTATTGGGCAATCTGCAAATCGAACACCGTAGCTACCAAGGCTTCTTCACCGTTGGCTAATTTAACTTTGCGTACGGGTACGTTACGGAATAACAAATCAGCTTCATCATGGTTAAAATGTGGAAAGCCCACTGAAACCACATCATCGCGGTTTGTAATGCAGGTAAGCTGTGCCTGCATTTTTTTCTGAGTCGCTGCATTTTTTTCTAGCAGATTCCATTTACCTTCTTCACCCCAACGGAAACCAATCGAACCATTAGGCGCAACAAAGGCCTTGGTCTTTTCGTCAAAAACAATGGTTTTCCAATCTGGGTTATTAGTTTCGCCCAAGGCACCATCAAAGTCTGAAGCGCGTAAAAAGCGGTCTGACACATAAGCGTCACCTTGCTTGCGCAACATTACTTGCATCGGCAAGTCAGTATATTTGCGGGAATATTCCTGGAAGTACGGATCTTGATTATCAATGTGGAATTCTTTCAGCGCAACATGTCCCATGGCTAAAAAAGCTGCAGCATCCGTACCTTGGCGAATCGGCATCCATAGATCAGAAAATTTACAAAATTCGGCATAGTCTGGCGCCATGGCCACGATTTTTGCGCCTTTATAACGTACTTCAGAAGCAAAGTGTGCATCTGGAGTACGCGTCATTGGCAGGTTAGCGCCTGTAATAATAATGTAGGTAGAGTTATACCAATCGGCCGCTTCTGGTACATCAGTTTGCTCACCCCAGGTTTGTGGGCTAGCGGCTGGCAAATCACAGTACCAATCATAAAAAGAGCCACAAGCCGCACCGATCAAAGAGAGGTATCGTGAACCGGCAGCGTAAGAAATCATCGACATGGCAGGGATAGGTGAAAAACCAAAAATGCGATCTGGCCCCCATTTTTTGATTGTATAAACATTGGCCGCAGCCATGATTTCATTCACCTCATCCCATGAGGTGCGGACAAAACCACCTAAGCCGCGCACTGCGGTGTAAGCTTTACGTTTTCTATCGTCGGCTTGAATGGCGCCCCAAGCTTCAACGGGGTCTTTACCTGTCATGCGTTCAGTACGGTAAAGGTCTAACAAGCGACCGCGTATCAACGGATGCTTAATACGATGCGGGCTATATAAATACCAAGAAAATGAAGCACCACGCTGACAACCGCGTGGCTCATGATCCGGCAAATCATCACGCGTACGTGGATAGTCAGTTTGCTGCATTTCGAATGACACCAAACCGTTTTTAACAAAAATTTTCCATGAGCAACCGCCGGTACAGTTCACGCCGTGCGTAGAGCGCACAACTTTGTCGTGCTGCCAACGGTGACGGTATGCGTCTTCCCATTGGCGGTCTTCATTGGTGACAATGCCATGGTTGTTAGAGAAAGTTTCTTTGACTTTATCAAAAAATTTTAATCTATCCAGAAAGTGACTCATTTTTTTACTCCTATCGTTTTACATTTCACGAATGCAAACATTCGTGCTACCTCAATCATTTATGGATTTTTAATTTCGCTATTTGCCCGTAAATAAAACCACCAATTCAAAATCAGGCACAGTGCGTAAAAAATCGCAAAACCATACATCGCATTTTGCGGCGAACCCGCCTTCACTTGCGTGCCAATGACGACTGGCGCAATGAATGAACCGTAAGCGGCAACCGCGGAAGTCCAACCCAATACTGGCCCCGCTTGCAGGCGATCAAAGATCACCCCGACAGTGCGGAAAGTAGAACCGTTACCGATGCCAGTAGCGGCAAACAGCAGCACAAAGGTAATCAGGAACTGATTGAAATAAATTTCTGGTGTAGCCGATTGGTAAGCCTGCATCATGATGTAACCTGCGTACGCAGACGCACCCACCATCACCACAGAAACCACTTGCGTGACGATAGAACCGCCCACCTTGTCAGAAATCCAGCCACCAACAGGGCGAATCAACGCACCGACAAAGGGGCCAATCCAGGCGTAAGTAAATACCGAGATAGCGTTAGGGTTTTTTGCATGTACCCACACTTGGGTAGCCACATCAAACACATGGGTGTTGCCAAAAATAACCTTGATCGCCAGTGGCAATGCCATTGAAAAACCGATGAACGAACCGAAGGTCAGCACATACAATACAGTCATTGACCAGGTGTGCTTATTACCGAAAATCGCAAATTGCTTGTTGATGCCGGCTTTCATTTCACCAAAAGCAGTCACTTTCATGATCCCCAAGGTTGCCACGATAATCAGCGGCAGAGCCACCCACATGTTCAGCAAACCCAAACCTGTTGGCGCAGGCAGGTACAAATACAAGCCGACCGCCGTCGTGAGGAACGCCAAGCCGTATAGCCAAATAATTTTTACGAATGCTGCAATCGTACTGCCAATATTCGGGGAAATCGGCAACAGGTTATTCATGCCAAAGAAGCCGAAGAAAGCCAGTGGAATCAGGAATAGCAGCCACACCAAACCAGCGTTTTGAATCCATGTTTCTGTGCCTGCCAAAATTTTACCAAGAATCCAGCCAGAATCTTTCGTGAGCGACAAGGAATCACCACCCAACACACCAAACAGCCCCATCGTCATGACTAAGGGGATGAGGATTTGCATAGTAGTCACACCAAAGTTACCCAAACCCGCATTCAAGCCCAGTGCCGTACCCTGCAAACGCTTAGGGAAAAACGTGCTGATATTAGACATGGAGCAAGCAAAGTTACCGCCACCAATCCCAGATAAAAATGCCAGAATCTGGAAGGTCAACAGCGAGGTATTTTTGTCTTGCAATGCAATCCCTGTTCCTAATGCGGGAATCATCAACAACGCCGTGGTCAGGAAAATGGTATTGCGTCCACCCGCAAGCCGAATAAAGAATGAAGCCGGAATCCGCAGCGTCGCGCCTGATAAGCCAGCAATCGCCGTCAGCGTGAACAAGTCATCGTCTTTGAACGGGAAGCCAAGATTAGACATTTGTACCGTGATAATCCCCCACATCAGCCAGATGGCAAACCCCATCAACAGGCTAGGGATTGATATCCATAGATTGCGGTTGGCGATCTTCTTGCCCGTAGACTCCCAAAAGTGATTGTCTTCTACATCCCACTTATCAATACTTGTTGACATGCTCATCCTCCCTAAATTGAAACATCTTTTTTTGCGGCTTGACGTTCGTGATGACGGCTGATTTTTACGGGACGCACTTCTGTCCAATACATCCAGATGAGAGACACCCAAATAATGCCAAACATCAGCATAAAAGCGGATGAGCGTACACCTGTTAAATCCAATAGTGCGCCGAACATAATTGGCAGAAAGAAGCCGCCCAACCCACCCGCCATGCCTACCACGCCGGAAATTACGCCAATGTTATGCGGATACTCGTCTGCGATATATTTAAAAACTGATGCCTTGCCGATGGCAAACGCAATACCCATCGTAAACATGATAATGGTGAACATGGTGGCATCCAGCCCAATATGAAAAGTTTGCGGACCTTTCACAGTAGTAATCGACACTTGTGTTTGTGGGTAAGATAAGAAAAACAGGCAGACTAATGACACCCAAAGCACCCACCATGTCACAGTATGCGCACCGAATTTGTCAGAATAGTAGCCGCCTACCGCACGTAGAATTCCGCCCGGAATGCTAAATGCAGCGGCCATCAGCGCAGCGGTTTTTAAATCAAAACCATATTCACCGATGTAATATTTGGTCATCCACAGTGCTAAAGCCACATAGCCGCCAAACACAATGGAGTAATACTGGCTGTATTTCCATACTTTCGGGTCTTTAAGCACGGCAAGCTGCTCGCCTATAGTGATGGTTTTGCCCACCTTGTGTGCAGGGTCGGAAAAAGTGAAGAACCAAAAAAGAACTGCAGTAATCAGCATCATGACGGCATACACTTGCGGCACCATCGCCCAGCCAAAGCCTACAACAATGAGCGGTGCAACCAGTTTTGTCACCGCCGCACCAGTGTTGCCCGCACCAAAAATGCCCATCGCTAGGCCTTGCTGGCTTTTAGGAAACCAGCGTGCACAATACGCAATACCCACGGTGAAAGAGCCTCCAGCAACACCCACAAATAAACCAGTGACCAGAAACTGCCAGTATTCTGTACATTTTGAAATTAAATAAATTGGAATGATGGTTGATAGCATCAAAATAAAGAACACGATGCGCCCGCCAAACCTATCAGTCCACATGCCGAGCGGAAGTCGAATAAGTGAACCCGTCAATACGGGGGTAGCAATTAAGATACCGAACTGGGTTTCATTAAGCCCCAAAGTTTCTTTGATTGGGATACCGATAACAGCAAACATCATCCAGATCATGAAGCACACAGTAAAAGCCAGCGTACTCGCAATAACCACCGACCATGCTTTATATTGTTGTGTTGCCATCAATTTGCCCCTTAACTTAATAATCCGTAATCATTCTTTACGGTATTGCTGCATTGAGCAGTTTAATGGCGAGGTAAATGCAAACATTGATATAAATCAATGTGATGTGCATCAAAAGGATAGGATGAGTGAAGCAAAAGAACTAGTTCTTTAGGCTAGTTAACCTCAGTGAGCATGTGAGCGACCGCTCGTTTGAAGGGCGAAATACGATTGCCAATGTGCAATGAAACACGGCGGATTAAGCGCGCTGGCAGAGCATCATTGCTATACAGTTTAGCAATGGCGTGAGTAGCAAAAAACAGGGGTCGCGTGGCGCGTTTGTGTGTTTTTTCATAGCGCGCAAGCAAATCAGCAGATGCAATATTGCGACCACACGTATATGCCACTTTAATTTCATGGGCTAATGACTCTGCACCGCGCAGACCAAAATTGAACCCATGCGCGGTGACGGGGTGCATACCCACGGCGGCGTCACCAATCAAGGCAAAGCGGGGTGCCACAAAGCGGTCGGCATACACAGTGACAAGCGGGTAAGCGTGACGTGTTGAAACAAGTCGCATGGCACCAAGCCTGTGCTTAAAGCGCACTTCAACGGCGTGGTTAAAAGCCTCTTCAGTCATTGCCATCAGGCCCTGAATGTCATGTGCGGGCAAGGTAATTACGACTGACGAACGCATGCCATTCATCGGCAATAGCGCCAGCGTCTGTCCATAATCAAACCATTCCCACGCCACATGTTGGTGTGAAACCTCGTGCGCCATCACACAGACCATCATCGTTTTGCCAAAATCATGCTGAGATGCCGCAATACCCATCGCACGCCGTGTTTCTGAAAAACGGCTATCTGCGGCCACAATAAGTTGCGCTTCAACCACCTCTCCATTTGCTAGCGTTAGATGTGCGCCTTTATTATCGGTACTCACTTGACTAATGTCTGCATTAGTCAGCAAAGTAATGTTAGAGGACACTTTAACCGCTTCAAAAGCGGCTTTGCGGATAAGGCAGTTAGAGATGAGATAACCCAATTCATTTTGTTGGCTATCTCGGTGATCAATTTTCATGGCATATAGCGAAGAACCATTAAGCACGCGGGCATCACGTAAGGGTGAAATAGCACTAGGGTCTATACGTTGCCACAGCCCAAGTGCTTGCATAAGCTTGGCGGAATGATGCGTAAGCGCAATCTCACGCCCATCAAAAGCAGGATTTGCAAGTGCGTCCTCAAATTGCCGCTCAATAACTGCAATGCGTAAGCCACTATCTGCTAACGATTGTGCAAAGCATAATCCAGAAGGGCCTGCACCCACGATAGCAATGTCAAAATTCATGGTGATTTAACTAGCTGATTGATAAGTTAGCAATCATTAGATAAAAATCATGTTCCAGGATTGACGTGTATCAATAAATAGCTATTCAGCAGCTACTTCAGTTAGGCTTCTCAAGCACCAAACCATGCTCAACAGCATACACCGCAGCCTGTACGCGGCTGGCTAAGTTGAGTTTACGTAATATGCCTTGCACATGAATTTTAACGGTAGATTCAGCTAAATCAAGCGTACGGGCGATTTCCTTATTACTCGCGCCACTGGCTAACATGGCAATAACTTCACGTTCACGTGGCGTGAGTTTCCCTAGACTAGACTCTGGTTTAGCCGAGTCAGATTGTGGGGTGCGTATTGTATCAGCCAGCTTACCTGCCATTTGAGCAGACATGACTGATTCACCTGCTGCCGCGCGGCGTATGGAATCCAATAGGAAGTCCATCTCTATGTTTTTTAATAAATATCCACGTGCGCCGGCGCGTAATGCTTCTAGTAAATCATCAGCATCTTCGGACACGGTAAGCATAATCACTTGAGCTTGCGGTGCTTCCTCCCGTAGCAACGGAATAGCCTCCAGCCCACTGGTTCCTGGCATATGTAAATCCAGCAAGACCACATCTGGCTTGAGTTGCTTGGCGCGCTTCACACCCTCCAAGCCATCGCCCGCTTCACCCACCACCTCAAAACCTGTTTGCCGCTCTAACAATAGTTTGATGCCACTACGAAACAGCGTGTGGTCGTCAACAATTAAAACGCGAATAGGCTTCATGTAATTTTATTTTCTTGTGCAGTTACAGGAAGTATAAGGCCAATAAGCGTTCCCTTATTTAGTTCTGAATCAAAAAATAACTCAGCGCCAATACGATGCGCGCGTTCACGCATAATACGCAACCCTACATGGCTATCGCCCGCATCTTGCGCTGCATCAAAACCTACGCCATTGTCACGGATATCAATAGTGCAACGTTGAGCACAACCTAGTTTCACCTCAACTTGGCTGGCTTTCGCGTGTTTACGCACATTAGAAAGTGATTCCTGCACAATGCGCATCACTTGCAGCACTTGCTCAGGTTGCAACAGAGGCACATTCCCACTTACGTTAAAAGCAGTTTTAATGCCTGTTTGTCCTTCAAACTTCTCTAATGCACTGCGAATAGCGGTTTGTAAATCTGTGCTACCTATACGTGAGCGAAAGTGCACTAACAACTCTCGGACATCATCATAACTTTCCTGTACGCCTTCACGGATTTGCGCCAACCCTTTCATCGCCTCGGCAATATGATCTTTCTGCAAATCATCTTGCAACAACTGCACCTGAATGTTAAGAAAAGCCAACGATTGTGCAATGCTGTCATGCAACTCCTGCGCTAACAGATTGCGCTCTTCAGAAACGGCCATTTCTTTATCTAGCGCGGCTAATTCTTTATTTTTCGCTTCAATGCTACGCGTTTTTTCCTCTACGCGCTGCTCTAAGGTGGCATAAATATCCTGCAACTGATCTGCCATACGATTAAATCCACTGGCCAATTCACCAAGCTCGTCTTGGCTGGTGACAGGCAAACGCACATCAAAATCCGCCTGTGCCATACGTTTAATCCCTTCACGCAACCGCGTCACTGGACGTACCACCATGTGCGAAAACAAGTAAACCAGCAACACGGTACCTAAAAGGGCTAGGCTGACCAAAGCAATCTGTAGAAAACGTAGCAAAGAGGTCGCATGCGCATTACTGCGCTCCACCATGGATACCAGTTCGTTAATGCCGCTAACAAAGCGCTCAAGCATCGGTCGATACCGTATCAACAGCGCTTCTTGTTCGGCGATACTAGTCGTATTAAGAATCTGCGTAATGTGCGGATGAATACTGGTCTGCCATGTCTGGCGCAGTTGTGTCATCTGCATTTTAACATCAACATCTTTTGGTAGGGAAAGCGGTCGCTGGGGGTTGCCTAACTCCAACTCACTCAAGGTTGCCTCGAATAAAACGATTTCCTGCTCAATGTCACGACGCAGGGGCAAAGTCGGTTGCTTAACCTGTTGCTCCAGCAAATAGGCAATACGATATGAACGCATACGCTCGCGCCCGGCATCGTTAATGGCCGCCGCCCCGCCTTCCAACCGCCATGACACCAGCAATGTAGAGCCAATAGCTACTAAAGCAACTAGAAAATAAAACACCAGTAAGCCGATGATTTTGTCACGAATTTTTAACCTGATCATTATTTAGCCCAAGTTCCGAGATTAACCGAACATAACTTCCAAAAGACCCACCCCGCCTTACCATTAAATGGCACATGTTTACCAAGACACTCACCTATTTGGAGTACAAAACTCAAGGCGATAAGTAATATGTCACAAACAGTGCGTTCATTCAAGCCAGCGAAGCGAAATTACCCAAGTGGCGTAGGGGCAGCTCGCTCTGAACGGATTAAAATAAAATGTTATTTTCGATCTTGGCAAAATATGGGAAATTTACTGTGCTTACGCTTCTTAAAATTAAATCACGGTAATCAGATGATAAAACTAGCTGGAAAATATTCATAATATGTTGTAATATGCCGACCTCATTGGTTAAGCGGGTGCTTAGCTCAGTTGGTAGAGCGTCGCCCTTACAAGGCGAATGTCAGCGGTTCGACCCCGTTAGCACCCACCAAAAAACCAGTGCAGTGACTAAAATCGTATTAGCTTTATCAATACGTATGTTTTAAGGAGTGGTAGTTCAGTTGGTTAGAATGCCTGCCTGTCACGCAGGAGGTCGCGGGTTCGAGTCCCGTCCGCTCCGCCAGCAAACGTAGTGTGAGCATATCAATGCTCACACTACAATTCTTTTGTAGGCGCTATGCCTAAACGATTCCCTCAATTTCAAATAATCCGCCAATTACCTTATAGTTGTTACCTTTCTGATTAAAATGTCAATATGAACTCAGAAGACTTACAACGCTTGGTCACATTGGCGATGCCTTATGGCAAATACAAAGGCCGCCTCATTGCTGATTTACCTGGCAACTATTTAAACTGGTTTGCGCGCGACGGATTTCCTTCTGGAGAGCTGGGGCGATTATTGCAGTTGATGCAGGAAATCGACCATAACGGGCTCTCTCCTCTGCTGGAGCCGCTAAGAAACAAATCTTAAACTGGATACGTTAATGCTAGCTACCAATAGCCTACTTTTAGGCGTTAATAGTTACAGCATATCCACCAAATCCCTAACCTCTATAAATCCGGCTTACCAAGCTCAATGCCGTTATGGCGCAATAACTGGCTCAAATGGGTTACTCAGCATCCTTAACAAATAACTGATATCAACGCCCTGAATCAAAAGTTTGCCGTTATTTGCTTTAATAATCTGCTTGATTAAAGCACCATTTTTATCCATTGCAAGCGGTGTGAAAGTGATTTGACTCTCATTAAACTGAGCTACCGAATGTAGCGCGCCTACTAACAATCCTATTTTGTGATGTCCGCACTCTACAATTACAACTTGGCTATTACTGTCCTGTACCGATGGGATACCGCTTAGTAAGTATCCAAGATCAAATACCCAGGCATAAGTCTTACCTTTGCTGTCATCCTGTATTGAGATCACGCCAACTCGCTCGGTACGACCACCTATCGAAACCGAAGAGATTTCAGAGCCTGCCAACGCCTCCAAAACATATTCAGCTTCTATGGAGAATAACCCTTCATCAATAAAAAACGTAGCAAATTCAGGATCGTCAGTTTTAACAAAATACGTGTCAATAATTGATGCGGAATCGTTGCCAGAACTAAATTGCTCACGCACCTCTCCAAACGAGTCATAGACTACGGCGATCACATCTTCTTTATATCCATCTGTGACTTTAAACTCGCGATAACCGTGAGAAACGCTACATCCAAGTATTGAATAGTTGCCGTCATGGATCACAATACGAGATGCACTTTTGCCATTGGGCAATGCAAGCAAATCTGCGTCAATCTCTAAGATATCGCCTACCGAACGGGAGGGGTCTGTACTTGAAATAATCCGCCCCTGCCTATTGATATAAAAAGCTTTTACCGCCCCTTTTGTTGAGATGCCACCTTGCAACATTGCAAAAAATTCAGGGGCAGAATCAAAAACAATGCCGATACCGCCAACAACAGAATTTCCTCCAGTCGCCATAATAGCTGCATGATAGATGTATGTAGGCGCATTGCCATACAAGGCATCAGGTGCAAAGGGTGATACATAATATTCCTGCTCCGTGCGCAAACCCATCACTTGAGCCAGCGTCAGGTCGTCGATTTTTGTCCCTATAATCGAGTCATTGTCATCAATCGGATTTGTGCTGGAGACGATTTTTCCATTGCGATCGTAGACAAAAATACGGGTGTATACCGTGTAAAGTTTATTGATATATTCCAGAATATCTGTCATTTGTGTGGCTTTTTTGCTATCAACGACCCCAGATTCGAGTGCTATTTTTAGCTCAGGTGTTACTGCCCACCAGCGACAATCATCAGAGCGTTCATACAAATTACGATCTAGCAAATCAACTAACAGGTGTGACACAAATTCAGAATCCTGCAACCTGGAAGCCAGCACCGTCTCGTAAAGATCATTGATTGACTGAGCGAACAATTCGTTACTACGCGTACCTGTTTCACTAATTTGATCCAAGATGGTTTTTAATTTCAACAACTCCCCACCTTGCCCAGCAGTCATGACCTGCCCGTTCCACACCACCCTACGTATGGTAGATGCTGCGTTCATGACTTCATAAAGCGGTGGGCAGAAAGATTGAGCATGCGACAGCAAGCCTCTGGCAACTCGTGGGGCCAACGCTTTTAATGCATTCGTTTCTTTGCCGGTAAAAGCTATTTCTACCGGAATCATAACCTGCCCTTGCCAGCCAACAGGGCCCATATAGCCTTGGTAGCCATCTGCAATAAATGTACGTATCAAATATTCGCGACCTCCATAAATCATCAAGTTTGATTGCGCATCACGATTCACGGGGAGTACGGCTCCCACTGGAATCCAGCGCTGGTCACTTGTTTCTATGACGCAATTATCGCCATCAAGCAAGAGCATAACGGAGCGTCCAGAGGGGTCACCATGCGATTCAAAAACACCCGCCATCTCTTCCACAAAATTAAAGCACAAACATAACAAGCCGATGACTGCACCCGTTTCAGGATGCAACATGCGTTTAGAATAAATAAGCGCTTTATCTTTATTCGGCCGCAAATCTGTAGCGCGATAGGTTTCTACATATTGATCTGATACCAAGGTTTCTTGAATCAAAGGATCCAAGCTACCTTCGATTGGCGTCTCTTGGTTAATCTGCACCAACACATTGCCATTAACATCCAGCAAAATAATCTCATCATAAACCGTGTATTTACTTCTATAAGCACGTAGTCGCGCACGGATTTTATCTTCATTGCCAGATACGCCTGCCACAAATGCACACAAATCTTTATCGGTAGCAAGAAAGCCAACATCTGCGGTGCGCTCATAAAGATTACGCACTAAAATATCAATGACATACTGCGCTTTTGTGCCGATTTCATTCAACACTGTTGCCACTTTTTCTTGTACCAGACTTAATACCAACTCTTTTTCAAGCCGATTAAAACCTACGCGCGTTGCTGCCATCGTAGGCAAAATGCTTTTGGCCTCGATGGGGCAGTTCATCTTGGCAGAAGACTCAATAATGCGCCACATCAGATTAAGCTCATGCAAAGACTGTTCGCAACGAACTACGTCACGCATATAAGGAAGAAAGTTATCAATCTGAATTGGCGTTATTTGGCTCATCTTCATGCTCATATAGTGATTGTTATAGGTGCTTAATGACCTTTTAAGTAATTGGTAAGCAAAATATGCGCCATCAGAGAATGTTCTTATTTTTCATCGCCATTTCTAATGCCAAGTGATGCGATTTTCAGCTACTGCTTAGTTTTGGTGCACTCGCTCACATATCAGCACTTTTAACATGCATTTAATCAAAAGAATATATTGTTGTTTGATATAGCGATGCCGATGGCAGGTTGCCATACAACAAATTTATGTATTAGCTTCACAGAAATCAAGTCGGCATGAATACTGCTTTATGTTTAAACAAATAAACTTTCAGGTGTTCTTTTAGCTGTATGCCCAACCAATGAACTTATCATCTTCAAAAACCAATATTCAGATTACTGCTGACTCCTTCGTGGATGATCGCCTGCAGATGCTGGAAAATCTAGTGGGCAATATGGATGCTCTGGTTTATTGCAACCTCTATGATGAGTTCTGGACCATGATTTTTGCTAGTGCCGGATGTAAGGATTTAACAGGTTATAACCCGAATGATCTAATCTTCAATAATCTGATTTCCTATGAAAAAATTACCTTTGAGAAAGATCGCAAGATGGTGCGCGACAAGATTGATGAGGCAGTAAAACTCGGCACTCGCTTTGAAATCGAATACCGCATTCAACATGCAAATGGCAGCATCATTTGGGTGTCTGAGCGTGGAAACCCAATCTATAACGATCAAGGTCAAATCCATGCAATAAAAGGCTTAATTCAGAACATCACCAAACGTAAGAATATTGAACAGTCATTGCGTGATACAGAGTCTCGTTATCGATCCATATTTGAAAATGCGATTGAAGGTATTTTTCAGACGTCACCTAATGGACGCTACCTGATGGTTAACCCTGCATTGGCCCGCATGTACGGCTACAATTCACCAGAAGATTTAATAAGTGCCCTTAATAATATTCAGCAACAACTTTATGTTGCCAGCGGTCGCCGTGAGGAGTTTGTGCAGGCCATTGAAAATCATCAAAACGTGCAGAACTTTGAATCATTAGTTTACAAAAAAGATGGCAGCACTATCTGGATTTCTGAAAATGCACGTATGGTGTACGACGAAGTCGGGGTTTTACTTTACTACGAAGGCACCGTTGAGGATATTACTGCGCGAAAAAGCTATGACGCTCAACTTGAGCATCAAGCCACACATGACAGTCTGACTGGATTACCCAATCGTTATATGTTGAATGATCGACTTCAGCAATGCATCAATTTCGCCGATCGTTACAAAAACAAAATTGCGGTTGCATTCATTGATCTTGATCAGTTTAAGCTCATTAATGACAGTATGGGACATGAGGTAGGCGATCAATTATTATTGATAATGTCTCAGCGACTGTCTAGCTGCGTCCGTGAAATAGATACTGTGGTGAGGCTTGGCGGTGATGAATTCGTAATATTGATTACTAATATCGATAATGTGAACGACATCTCGCTCAGCATGCAACGTATTTTAACTAGCGTTGCTGAACCATGCATGATTAATGAACTGGATTATTTAGTCACCTGTAGCGTAGGTATCAGCATTTACCCAGATGATGGTGTTGAGCCAAACGCGTTACTTAAAAATGCCGATTCCGCGATGTATAAAGCCAAGAAAGCAGGTCGCAACAACTATCAAATTTACACGAAAGCATTAAACAAAGCCTTGACCGAGCGCGTAATGATGGAATACAAATTACGCCTTGCGATAGAACATGACGAGTTTCTGCTCTACTACCAACCTAAGGTGGATTTTGCCACTGGTTTAATCAGTGGCGCAGAGGCTCTAATACGCTGGCAACCTCCTGGCGAAGAGTTAATCGAACCCATGAGATTCATTCAGATTGCTGAAGAAACCGGTCTTATCGAGAAAATAGGTGAGTGGGTACTAACAACAGCTTGTAAAAAAGCTAAAGAATTAAAAGAAAAAACAGGACGTCCCTTTCCCATTGCAGTCAATGTTTCGCCACGCCAATTCAGGCAACCGAATCTAGCCGAAACTATCAAACAAATTTTGGAGGCCACTGAACTAGATTCAGACTGTCTAGAACTCGAAATTACAGAGAGCACACTAATAGACGATGCCGCCAAGTTTATAGAAACACTGCACTCATTGAAGAAGATTGGTGTCAAACTAGCCATTGATGATTTTGGAACTGGCTATTCCAGCTTGGCTTACCTAAAAGACTTTCCAATTGATCGTTTGAAAATCGACAAAGCCTTTGTCAGCAGCCTTGAAAAAGACCCCGCCAACATGGCTATTCTTAAAGCCATCATCGTGCTTGGGCAGAGCTTAGGTATGAAGGTGATTGCGGAGGGCGTAGAAACTGGTTATCAGTACGACTATCTTAAATCAATTGGTTGTGATGAGCTACAAGGCTACTATTTCAGCAAACCATTGCCAGAGATTGGGCTTGAGGCGTTGGTGATGAACCAGTCCAAGCTAAAATAAGTCATTTTTGGCAGTTGACTTAAACCTGAGTTGGGCCTAATTTTTAGCCTAAAACTGGCGTTAGCACATTGAAGGGAGTATAAAAAATCCACTTATATTCTGCAATGAGCCTATGATGAAGGCGCAATATTTATCATAGGAGAAGCATCATGGCCAAAGGTCAAATTAAAAGTAACAAAGAAACGAAAAAACCTAAAAAGAGCAAAGATGTTGTGGTGCCCACATCATTTATAACGCCTACTAAGTCGGGTGTTGTGCCCAAAAAATAAGCAATCGATGTTTTTGTGCGGTACATTAAAACCGCTTGGGAAGCGCATCCATCGCTCGCAATGAGCCGGCTTTAACGCTAAATTACAGCGCTGATTTACCAGCAAGAATTTTAGCGCTTTAAAACCAGTGGATACTGTTGTTTTACGGCGCTATCAGCTTTAGCTTTTAAGTTTGCCATCACATCAAAGCTTATGTTAAAACTGTCTTTAATTTCTGAATATAGATTTTTTAACCATCGAAAGCGCATCTAATGATTAACGGCTTAGTACAGCTATTGATTTGGCAGGGCTTGGGCGAGTTGGTGTCCATATTATTATGGCCTAATATTCCAGGCCCGGTGTTGGGTTTATTATTTTTATTGGCATTTTTGCTGGTAAAAGGTGAGGTAAACCAGCCGCTTGGTATGGTTGCAGATAGTTTCAGGCTACATTTGGGATTGCTTTTTGTGCCGGCCTCAGTCGGGGTTATTTTATTTTTACCTGATTTAAAAACCCACGCCCTAGCCGTCACCGCAGCCTTGTTAATTAGCGTGATGTTAACCATTGCCACCACCGCACTGGTATTAAAATTTTTTGCAAAGCGTGCGCATGATGAATGAGCGACTCCCTATTGCTGAAATTTGGGTTTATCTTTCTGGTAGCCCCTTGTTTGCGCTTATTCTCACCTTGGCAACCTACCAGCTTGGTTACACTTTGTATGTTAAAGCCAACCGCAACCCCATTGTAAATCCAGTGGCCATTTCGGTATTGCTGGCTACGTTTTGCATTTATGTCATAGACATGCCCTATCAAAAGTATTTTGAAGGTGCACAGTTTGTGCATTTTTTGCTAGGGACGGCAACGGTAGCATTGGCCGTGCCAATCTATCGCGGTTGTAACAGCTTAAAAGGCAAGCTGGTTCCAATGACGCTGGCGTTGCTGATTGGTAGTGCAGTTTCTATTGGCAGCGCTGTGGGTATTGCCAGTATGCTAGGTGCGGGTGATAACATTGTCGGTAGTATGTATGCAAAATCCGTCACCGCACCAATTGCCATGGGTATTGCAGAGCGCATTCATGTGTCGCCTACATTAACTGCAGTGTTTACCGTGGCAACAGGTATGTTGGGCGCCATTTTGGCGCCATTCATCATGAATTTTTTACGTATAAAGCCATGGTGGATACGCGGCACTGCAATTGGCGTGGGTGCCCACGGCTTGGGCATTACGCGCGCCTTTAGCGTGAATGAAGAGGCCGGCACCTACGCCAGTATGGCAATGGGCTTAAATGGCGTGCTGAGTGCGGTATTGTTACCCGTCGTGGTCAATTATTTGCGCAGTTAAATTTATTCATGCTTTATATCAAGGAAATATTTTTGATATAAAGCTAACATGGGTCAACTTTTCAGGTTATCAAAGGTGCAATTATTATGGCTGTGGTGCAAATTCAAATGAGCAAGCCTAATCAGGCACAAGGTTTCGCCTTGTTTAATCTTGGCTTCCGCCCATTCTTTTTAGGCGCCAGTATTTTTGCTGTGGTTTCTATTGTGTGGTGGATGCTGATTTATTCTGGGCACAGTTTTGTGCAAATAAACACTATTACTAATAGCCAATGGCATGCGCATGAAATGTTATATGGCTATGGCGTGGCGGTCGTTGCAGGGTTTTTGCTCACAGCGGTTAAAAATTGGACTGGGGTACAAACGGTTAACGGTAAGCCTTTAATGGGTTTATTTATGCTGTGGTGTCTAGCGCGGGTATTGTTTTTATTTGGTACAAGTTTACTGCTGTGGGCGGCAGTTGCAGACTTGCTGTTTGGTTTGATACTAATTTTGGCAATCTCAAAGCCGATTGCAAGTGCAAAACAATGGCCACAATTGGCTGTGGTGGCCAAAGTTGTATTGCTATGGATAGGTAACGTAGTATTTTATTTGGGCTACTATGGCCTATTGCAAGACGGTATGCTGTACGCCATCAATGGTGCGGTGCTGCTATTTATCAGCCTTATTTTAATGATAGGACGTCGTGTGATCCCATTTTTTATTGAACGTGGCGTTGCTAGCAATGGCGCAGGAAATAAAGTAAATTTAAAGCAACATAAGTGGCTTGATCTCAGTATTTTGGTTTTATTTTTGGCACTGTTTGTTAATGAGGTTTTTCTGCACGCCCCTCGCTTAACCTCATGGTTAGCATTGGCTTTATTTGCCCTTAATAGCTATCGGTTACGTAATTGGTATGCGCACGGCATATGGCAAGTGCCTTTGCTGTGGAGCTTGTATTTATCTTTATTGATTATTAACCTAGGCTTTTTATGTTATGGATTACAAACGCAGCTCGCCATACCTGCTATTTTAACTTTGCATCTTTTTACTATCGGTGGTGTGGGCTTAATGACTATGGGTATGATGGCGCGGGTAGCGTTGGGCCATACCGGGCGCGATATTAGAAAATCTTCACCCTGGCTAACGTTCGCTTTTGCGGCAATCGCGGTCAGCGCCATATTTCGTATTTTTGTGCCCATGCTTGCCATGCAACATTATGCAAGCTGGGTGTTAATCTCAGCATTGTTCTGGATAATTGGGTTTACCATTTTTGTGGTGATCTACGCCCCTATATTACTTAAACCACGGATAGACGGTACGTTCGGCTAGCTTTAAAAAAGCTGGAAAATTATCCAGAAGCTACATGCCTAGCTACATGTAAAAGCAGAACAGTTGGCAAAAACGTACAGCTATGACTGAGATTATCTGCATGTTAAATATCACGGGCGCCAAGCATGGTAGAATCTAACGCGTTAGTGCAGTGAATAAGGCAGTAAGCAATGCCATGAGTTTACTCAAGCCTTGCCGATGAGTCATCGTTGACCTAGTGCGATTCTGCTGATATAGATTAGGCGCACTAACCAATTTGCAAATATTGAACTTGTGGGCTATCTGCATTCAATGGCATGTGGGCTCGCCGGCCCAATGTACCGTAGCAGATGTATTGTTAACCTAGTTACCTCACCCAATAAAAATACTAACGCCGCATTAAAGCGGCGTTGTGTTTCGGCTTATGGGATGCCGATATTGCCAGTCATTGATCACTGGCTTAAGTGGTTACTAAAGATGATTAATGATTGAAGTGTCGATAAACGTCTCCTGATAAACGGTAAGATTTAAAAACTTATGTTTTAAGAGCCACACCTAATTTATACACTTAATTTACGGCAATTACAATTTAATTTAAGTTTAAAAGTAACAGCATGCCGTTGCCGCCACAGTGAGCCAGAGTGAGTCGAAATAACTTGAATATCAACGCTCATTTTTGACCTACTACTCAGTAGGATTTTTTACCCACCCAGTTACCGGCAGGCAGGCAACAGCATACCCACACTTGCTCAGACGATACTTTTTGCAACGCTTTGTGACCATCAGACCATGACAGCGCACTGCCCCAATAAAGGTTTTCTCCATACCGGGCCTTTGAGTTGCTATGGCGCATTTGGCAATGACTGCTTGTTTTTAAGTGGTCAGCCCAAGCTTGAGCGCTAGACGCTAAGGTTGGTGAATAAGTTAACTTTTTAGATACGCCGACTTCTGCATCATTATGATGACTTGCCCGCCCACTAAATCGGACCCAGCTCTTTTGGTACGCGCCACAAATACCAACTGGCAATGGTGCGATAAGGACTCCACGCTTTGCCGATTTCAGCCATTTGTTTGCACTTGGGGGGAGCATCCAGCTTTTTTAGTCGCCTGTAGCCATCCGCGATGCCAAAATCATCAGCGGGCAGTATATCCATGCGCGCCAAGGTAAATATCAACATCATTTCTACCGTCCATTGCCCAATGCCCTTGAGCCTTACTAGGCGCTCAATCAACGCCTCATTGCTCATGTTGTCGGCAATCTCACGCGATGGTACCAAGCCGCTCATGGCCCCTGCGGCAATTACTTTAAGCGTTTCAATTTTTCTGCCAGAAAAACCAGTAGCGCGCAGGGTATCAAATTCAGCGGCAATGAGTTGTTCAGGCGAGGGAAATGCGCCAAAATTTTTAATAAATTTACCTAAAATTGCGTCCCCGGCTTTGGTGCTAAGCTGTTGGTAAGCTACTGCGCGCACTAAGGCTTCATAAGGTTCGCGTTCGGGTTTTGTTTGAAATTTGCACTCACCAACGGTTGCGATGAGTTGCGCCCAGTCATAGTCTAATTCACTCAAAAACTGCGATATTGGTTGATATTGTGTGCTCATCGGTTGATTATAAACAAACGCTGTGAATTCTAAAACGCAAATTCAACAGCAAGCATTGAGGTGTGTCATGTGGCAAACCTCGGTCAATTGCTATCAATTAAAAATGAATTAAGAGGATCAGGTAAGGATCAAGGAATTAACCATGGATTTGTTTGATAAAACAGATGAGCCTCAATCCTTAACACTGGCTGAGGGCGCGATGTTACTAAGAGGATTCGCCTTACGTGAACAGACGGCTATACTTGAAGATTTGCATGCTGTGATAGCGCTTGTGCCATTTCGTCACATGGTCACGCCAGGTGGTTTTACCATGTCGGTTGCCATGAGCAACTGTGGGGAATTAGGCTGGGTGACAGATAAAAAAGGCTACCGCTACGATGCGCAAGATCCTGTAACGGGTAAGCCTTGGCCGGACATGCCTGCAAGTTTTATCACATTGGCACACAAGGCCGCCATGCAGGCTGGTTATGCAGATTTTAAGCCGGATGCCTGTTTAATCAACCGTTACCAAGTCGGTGCGCGCATGAGTTTGCATCAGGACAAAAACGAACGAGATTTTACCCAGCCGATTGTTTCGGTTTCATTAGGGGTTGTGGCGGTATTTCAGTTGGGCAGTTTTGAAAGAGCGGGTAAAGCGGTAAAGTTGCCGCTTTATCATGGTGACGTGCTGGTGTGGGGCGGGGATTCACGCTTGCGTTATCACGGCGTGCTGCCGCTCAAGATGGGCTATCACCCAGCCTTTGGCGAATATCGTGTCAATTTAACGTTTCGAAAAGCTGGATGACAGAGATGGTTATAGTTTTAAAGCCAGTTTAATACGGCGATAGATTTGGCAAAGCTTAGAGCCATCTAACTGATAATGTTTATGTAGCGGTTGCTTTACTTCCCAGCTTGCGGTCATGCCGGCTGGAAAAGTCACTAAATCACCTTTGCCAAAAGTCACAGGAGCGCCGCCAGCGGGTGTAATCACGCATTCACCTTCTAAAATATAAGCGATTTCCTGCTCAGGGAACGTCCATGGAAAAACAGAAACCTCTTTTTGCCAAGTTGGCCATTGAGTAACCGCCAATGCTTCTAATCGTTGCTGGCTTGGATTATTTTCTACCGTGATTTGAGTCATGTGTGTTCCTTTTAAAAAATGCATTTTAGCGCATGATGCTACAAACCTGAAATTTTCAATTTGAATAACTTGGATGATTAAAGTAGTAAAATGTCATTTTTAAGTTTTAATTAAAACATTATGCGCGTCAGCTTAGAACAGGCCATTGCCAAACTAAAACAAGGTGAGGTGGTGGCGATCCCTACCGAAACCGTCTATGGCTTGGCGGCAGATGCGACAAATGATACAGCGTTAAAAAAGATATTCGCCATTAAGCAACGTCCGGCTGACCATCCTTTGATTGTGCATATTAGCGACATCAGCCAAGTAAAAGACTGGGTGACGGTGTTCCCTGAGGTTGCAATCAAGCTTGCAACAGCCTTTTGGCCAGGCCCACTTACTTTGGTGTTACCAGCAAAAATCCATGTATCACGCGTAGTGCGTGGTGGTGAGCCTACGGTGGCGCTACGCGTACCAAGCCACCCGTTAGCCCTTACCTTGCTTAAACAAAGCGGCTTAAGTGTTGCGGCACCTTCTGCCAATTTATTTACGCAGTTAAGCCCAACCACAGCCCATCATGTAGAAGCGGGTCTGGGTGAGGCGATACCGGTGTTAGATGGTGGTGCATGCAATGTGGGGATTGAATCAACCATTGTCAGCGTGGCGGCTAATGGGCAATGGCAATTGCTGCGCCCTGGCATGATTAGTGAAGAAGACATTGCCAACATAGCGAATGTTGAGTTGGCCAACCTTCCTACCAGCAATGAAGCCGTGGGTGTTATCGATATTGGTGTTAGCCAAACCACGCCAAAAGTGCCGGGGCAGCATGCTTTGCATTATTCACCGCGCACGCCACTAAGGCTATTCAACAATCGAATGTCGCTTAATCAAGCCTGCAAAACTTTTGCCGAGGCGCATGTCACTTGCGCTGCAATGCTGATAGGCAACGGCGATGTTCCTAGTTGCACGACCATGGCCTTGCCCGACCAGCCCAATAAAGTTGCCGAGCAGCTATATAGTACGCTCCACAGCTTGGATGCAATGCAAGTGGATTGCTTATTAATAGAATTGCCGCCCAATACCCCAGAATGGGCCGCGGTGTTAGATCGCCTGCGTCGTGCGGGGCATCAGTAAATTTAAGCGCGTACTGCTTAATCATGGCAAAATGTAACCCTTATCTCAACTTAAAAGACCTGTAATGATGACGACTCAATTAAAAAAATTATGGCTGGCACTGGGTTTATTTGCCATATTGCCCGCATGCAGCTCAATTAACCTGTCTAATCCGTTTGGGTCAGACAGCAATGAGCAATCACGCACGCCAGTCAATGCCACGGAATATATTTGTGAAGGTAATAAGCGTTTTCATGTACGCATGTTAAATAATGGTAATGATGCGTGGTTGATTTACCCAACGCATGAAGTGAATTTAACTAAAGCTGGCGATGGTAATAACCGATTTACCAGCGGCATTATTGCTTTAGAGATTAACGGCGATGCAACAACCTTGAATGATGGCGAAAAAATCGCATATACTGCTTGTAAACCACAGTTAAAAAAATAAAAACTCTCTAACCAAGTTATTTTAATAAGATAAATAGCCAGTTTAAGCTAACCTAATCACAGCCTTAATAATGGCTAATTATGGTAGCATGAATTCCAATTTAGTCTTGTTACACCCTATTTCTAACATGCAAAAAAAGCTTTCTACAATCTGGCGTTTTCTGTTGCCCGTGCTAGTTTTGTTAGCGGCAGCCCCTTTTATATTAACCGGGCAACAAACTGCTCAGCACTTAGATATTATCCAAACCAACGCTCGCCAGCAGGCGCTGACGCTGTTACGTTTACTTAATGTAACGGATGAACTGGTGAGCGAGCAAGCCAACGCCGCTTCAAACCTGTTAAAACAACGTAGCGACGCTTTAGGAAAGCCGGCTATTGACGGATCGGTAAGTGTCGATGGGCGTTTGGTCCCCAACCTCAAAATAGGAGAGGTCTCACTCGCGAACAGCATCTCTTTAGTAGATAACGTGAGTAACTTACTTGGCGGCACGGCAACGGTATTTGTAAAATCCGGCGATAATTTTGTGCGCGTTGCCACCAATGTTAAACAAAAGAATGGGTTGCGCGCCTTGGGCACCTCACTCAACCCTGATGGCAAAGTGATTGGTCATTTGCGCAGCGGACAGCCATTTCACGGCGTTGTCGATATTTTAGGTGAACCGTACATCACTCGTTACGACCCTTTATTCGACGACAAAGAGCAAGTCATCGGTGCACTTTATGTTGGCTATAAAGTGGACATGAAAGTGCTACGCGACACCGTAGAAAATATGCGTCAACTGAAAACCGGATTTGCAGTGGTATTAGATGAATCTAATAAAATACGCTTTCTTTCCTCGCATACCAAACAAAATAAAGCCGCCACCCTACTCCAAGCGCGGCCAGATAACTGGATATTTGTTACCGAAGATATCCCAAAATGGGGGTTTAAGGTTGTAGTCACCTATCCATTAAATGAGGCGCGTGCCATTGGCTTAGCTAATTCCTGGTTTATTATTATTGCCGGAACCTTGCTTGGCGCCTTACTGATTGCCATTATTTTATGGCAATTGCGCCACTTGATTCTAGACCCGATTGGCGGCGACCCTGAATTGGCAATTGAGGTTGTTCAGCGTATTGCTGCTGGAGATTTAAATCAGGATGAGTTAGTCGCAAAACCAAACACCTTAATGGCCAACGTACTGGAAATGCGCACTAAATTGCGCCAGACCATGCAAGCCTTGCGTAATAATGCAGATCGCATGAGCTTGTCTGCCAGTGTGTTTGATCATGCCCATGATGGTATTTTTATTACGGATGCAGAGGCACGCATTATTGAGGTTAATCCGGCTTTTAGCGAGATTACACGTTATTTGCATGCTGATGCCATGGGGCATACGCCACAGGACTTGGGGTTTTGTACTTATGACCCAAGCTTGCTTGAGCAACTATGGCAGGTCTCCGCCTCCGACGGTGAGTGGCGAGGGGAAACATGGAACCGCCGAGTGGATGGTCAAGTGTATGCTGCTTGGCTTGATATTTTTACCGTACGTGATGAATCACAAAATATCACGAATTATGTCGGCTTGTTTTCAGACATCACCGAATCTAAAGAGCAGCAGCAGAATTTAGAACGCATGGCCTATCATGATCCGCTCACACAGTTACCTAACCGCGCCCTGCTAGCAGACCGCCTGCAACAGGCGCTAGCGCGCTCAGAACGCTCTGGTGAAGTGTTAGCGGTTTGCTGCCTTGACCTTGATGGGTTTAAACCTGTCAATGATACTTTAGGCCACGAGGCTGGTGATTATTTGCTGGTGCAATTAGCCGTGCGCATGAGCGTATGTTTGCGCGATGGCGATACTGTGGCGCGACTTGGTGGCGACGAGTTTGCCGTGTTGCTGTGTGGCTTAAATGACATCGGTGAATGTGAACAAATACTAGATCGTCTACTCAGTACAATAAAAATGCCCTATGACATCGCAGGAGAGAAAGTCAGCATCTCTTCAAGTATTGGTTATACGGTTTTTCCTGCTGACAATAATGCACCCGACACTTTACTGCGCCATGCCGACCACGCCATGTATCAAGCTAAAGTGAGCGGGGGCAGTCGCATTCAGCTTTTCGATGCTGATCATGATAGAGAGTTCCGTGGCTTACGCCAAGACCGCGAAAGAATAGAAGCCGCGCTGCCTAATGGCGAGTTTCGTTTATTTTATCAACCCAAAGTTGATTTGCGTGAAGGTAAGGTTGTTGGCATGGAGGCCCTCATTCGCTGGCAACACCCGGAACAAGGCCTGCGCCCACCCATTACGTTTTTACCGATTGTTGAAAATACGGATTTCTCAATCCTGCTGGGTGAGTGGGTGATTAGCGAGGCTTTACGTCAAATGGTAATTTGGCTGAACGCAGGCCTTGATTTTCAAGTAAGCGTCAACATCGCTGCCCTGCACATGGTACAGGCTAATTTTGCAGAGCGGCTTGCTTTGTTATTGGCAGAGTTTCCTGAAATTTCACCAAAAAAACTCGAGCTGGAAATCACAGAAACCGCAGCGATTGAAGATGTGGCAGGCGTAGCGCATACCATCAATAAATGTAAACTTCTAGGCGTGAGTTTTGCTTTAGATGATTTTGGTGTGGGATATTCTTCATTGACTTATCTACGCCGACTGCCAGTTGCAGTCATTAAAATTGACCAGTCATTTGTACGCGATATGCTACTAGACGCCGATGACCTAGCGGTAGTGGCCGGTGTCATTAGTTTGAGCCGTGACTTTAAACGTAAGGTAGTAGCCGAAGGCGTGGAAACTGCTGAGCAAGGAGTATGGCTACTACGCATGGGTTGCTCTGTAGTGCAAGGCTACGGCATTGCGCGTCCAATGCCTGCTATTGAAGTGCAAGCTTGGGTGGAAGCTTACCAGCCAAATGCAAGCTGGACGCAAGGCTTATTATAAACAACCGCCACGCATAACGCATGTCGTTAAATACAGCCTCGACCTTAACCACATTGTGGAATAAGCAAAACAAACAAAAAAACCTGATCCGCCCCTTAAGCATATACAATTTTGTACCCTTAAATTAGCCACTAAAAACATTGCCGATATCACAAAAAAAGCGTACCTTAAACAATCCACGCTTATGTTCACAATGGAGTCAGCCATGGACAATAAATACGGATTAGGTAGCACAAAAGTGGCTACAGAGCACCACAAAACGCCGGAGCTACATGCTACGCATTGTAAGTATTGCGGTAGCGCGCATTTAGAGCTCAGCCCCACCATGCATGATCATCGCTGTGCAGATTGCGGTGAGTGGCAAAATGATATTCCTCAAGGATATTCAACAGGCAGAAGTAGTGACTATTAAATGAATCGCGTTGCAATAACACCAACACCCTTGATTTGGGTCAAGTTTTTTGTTGCCTAAAGAATATTACTAAATAAATAAGGCACCTACCTTAAAATTTTGCAATTAAGACTACCAAATAGTTTTATAATCTTATCCACAAAAACACCCTTTCCATTAAACAACTCCAAAAGAGAAGATAAATGACTACAAGAAATGCTGATATTGGCCTAGTTGGCCTAGCTGTCATGGGCCAGAATTTAGCCTTAAATATTGCCGATCACGGTTACACTATTGCGGTTTATAACCGCGACCCTAAAAAAACAACTAATTTTATTGAAGAATGCAAAAAGAATGAGCCTTCACATGCCAATGTAGTCGGGCATGCAGATTTAGCTTCTTTTGTATTAAGCATTAAGCGCCCACGCAAAATTGTATTGCTAGTTAAAGCTGGTAGTGCAACTGACGTTACCATTAACGCTTTGTTACCCTTCCTTGAGCAAGGTGACATCATTATTGATGGCGGCAACTCATTGTGGACAGATACTATTCGTCGCGAAAAAGAACTTACAGCTAAAGGCATTGAGTTTATCGGTTCAGGTGTTTCAGGCGGCGAAACAGGTGCACGTTTTGGTCCATCTCTCATGCCATCTGGCACCCGTAAAGCATGGGCAAGCTTAGAGCCAATTTGGCGCGACATCGCTGCTAAAGTGGATGCTGTAACAGGCGAGCCTATGGAAGGTGGCACACCAGGTAAACCAGTTGTTGGCGGTTTTGCATGTGCTGAATACATCGGCCCAGACGGTGCTGGTCACTACGTAAAAATGGTGCACAACGGCATTGAATACATTGACATGCAATTGATTTGCGAAGCTTACTGGTTAATGAAAAACTTGCTTGGCATGCCAGCGGACGAAATTGGCAAAGTATTTGAAGAATGGAATAAAAGTGAGCTATCAAGCTTCCTGATTGAAATTACTGCCGATATTCTGCAACAAAAAGATCCAATGACTAAAGGCTTCTTGGTAGATCAAATTTTAGATACCGCCGGTCAAAAAGGTACAGGTCAGTGGACTGCAGCTAACGCGCTTGAACTTGGCGCACCAGCAAATGCGATTGCCGCTGCGGTTTATGCACGTGCATTATCAAGCTTAAAAGAAGAGCGTGTTGAAGCCAGCAAAATCTTAAAAGGCCCGACAATTAAAGTTGAAACCGACAAAGCTGCCATTATTGAAGCGATTAAAAATGCATTGTATTGCTCAAAAATCTGCGCTTACGCACAAGGCTTCCAACTGATTGATAAAGCTCAAGTGGCTTACAATTGGAAATTGAACTTCGGTGAGATTGCACAAATCTGGCGCGGTGGTTGCATCATCCGTGCACGTTTCTTACAAAAAATCACAGATGCTTATGCGTTAAACTCACGTTTGAAAAACTTGATGTTAGATCCATACTTCACGCAAGCAATGAACGACGGTCAAGCAGGCTGGCGTAAAGTGATTGCCTTGGCAGTCACTAATGGCATTCCAGCACAGGGCTTTGCTGCTGCAATGGCGTATTACGATGGCTACCGTAGTGCAGATTTACCTGCAAATTTACTACAAGGTCAACGTGACTACTTTGGCGCACACACCTATGAGCGTAAAGATCAGCCACGCGGCCAGTTCTACCACTTAGACTGGCCAGAAGCTGGTCGTCCTCAGCTAGAAGTGTAAGCCAAGCTAAAGTTAAGCTAATCTGTTAAAAATTCAAAAGCCCGCGAAAGCGGGCTTTTGAATTTCATGCGGATCAAAACCGCTTGAGTATCAATTGTAAAGCTTGGCGTTGTTGATAACCGAGCCTTACTGATGCCTTGGTGTTACTGATGTAAGGTGCGGCTAAACAAGCTCAGTGCAAGCTGATAACCAATCATCGCTGTTTGCGCATCATATCGCTCACCTTCGTCACGCATAAAAGCATGCTGCGCATTAAACTCATGCCAAGTAAACGTTAGGTTTGCATCGCCTAGTTTTTTATAAACCTCTGCACGCCCTGCCGCTGGAATATGCGGGTCTTGCTTACCCCAAATCATCAGTAGCTCACCTGTAATATCCTGAAGCTTATCCATGCTGTGCTGACCAGGTTTATTAGGAATAGCTTGTGAATGCAGGTCAGTTGCATAAAAACAAGCAGTGCCTTTAACGTCTGCTTGCAGTGCAGCACGAAACGCCAGATGGCCGCCTATACAAAATCCCATAGCGCCAATGTTGCCGTTATACCAAGCCTGTTGTTTTGCATAAACAATGAGTGCCGCGTTATCAGTGTCATAGCCTTGCACGTCTTTTGCAGCTTTGTCTGCATTGCCCTTGTCACGTCCCGCGTCGTCATAACCTAATATGGTGCCAATTGGATTAAGTTCGTGAAACACTTCAGGCACCAATACGGCATAACCATGGCTGGCCATTAGTTTAGCTGCACGCTCAATTGGTCCTGTTTGTTGAAAAATTTCAGAATAAAACAAAATGGTTGGATATTTACCATCACCCACCGGACGGTGGATATAAGTGCGCATGACGCCTGTGGGTGTGTTAATGTCTGAGATATGGCTTTGAATGTTCATGATGAGCTTTCTGAATTGTCTTTCAAAATATGAAACTTTAGATATTGTACAACGGCATTCATGATTTTTGGAGGATAAGTAGACTTTGGCGATGTGCAAATAATCGATATAAGGTTTGCTAAGCACCCTATTATTTTCGTAAAATGATATTTTCTAATCTATATTAATCACGCGGATTATTGCGCCATCTAGGTTATTTCAGCTGGCTTAATGATTACTAATCAACATGCAACTTACTATCAATGGAAAACCACGTAGCTTCGAAGCGGCTAGCTGTAATGTAGCTAACCTTGTTCACAACCTGGATCTAGGCGGTAAACGTTTAGCCATTGAACTCAATGGTGAGATTGTTCCGCGTAGCAAATTTGAAATTACACTGCTGGCCGATGGTGATCAACTGGAGATTGTTGGTGCGGTCGGTGGCGGCTAAACGTTAACTTAAAGTAAGCGTCTAAAGTTGGCATAAAGTAAATAAAGGATATAACAGTTGTCAGACTTATTAAAAATTGCAGATAAAACCTATCGCTCACGTTTATTGGTAGGCACGGGAAAGTACGCAGACTTTGCCCAAACGCGCGCCGCGATTGATGCCAGTGGCGCTGAGATTGTTACAGTAGCCATTCGACGCACCAATATCGGACAAACCGCGGGCGAGCCGTCATTGTTAGATTTTTTACCGCCGGAACAGTTTACCTATTTACCTAATACCGCAGGCTGCTATTCGGCCGATGATGCAGTGCGTACCCTGCGCTTAGCGCGCGAGCTGTTAGATGGCCACAGATTAGTGAAATTAGAAGTACTGGGAGACCCGAATACGCTTTACCCTAATATGATTGAAACCATTGCCGCCGCAAAAATCTTGGTAAAAGACGGTTTTGATGTCATGGTATATTGCTCTGATGACCCCATTATCGCTAAGCAGTTGGAAGACATTGGCTGTTGCGCTGTGATGCCGTTAGCGTCTTTAATTGGCTCTGGTATGGGCATTTTAAACCCGTGGAATCTGCAAATCATCATTGAAAATGCCAAAATTCCAGTGCTGGTTGATGCTGGCGTTGGCACAGCGTCAGACGCGGCCATTGCCATGGAACTGGGTTGTCAGGGCGTGCTGATGAATACAGCCATTGCCGCAGCGCGTAACCCTGTTTTGATGGCGGGCGCGATGAAAAAAGCAGTAGAGGCTGGACGTGATGCTTATTTAGCGGGACGCATGCCTAAAAAACTCTATTCTGCCAGCCCAAGCTCACCGACTAGCGGGTTAATTGCATAGTGTCGTTATTGGTGGTCACTCATGACTAGCGCTAAACACTACGAATGTACGGTAAAGGTAGAAGTCACCTTTATTGCCGAACAATCAGATATTGAGCACAATCGCTACGCGTTTGCTTACCATGTGACCATCACCAATACAGGAAGTGTTGCCGCCCAGTTAATTAGCCGACATTGGATAATCACCGAAGCTAATGGTGAGCAACAAGAAATAAAAGGTTTAGGTGTAGTGGGTGCGCAGCCTTTATTAAAGCCGTCTGCGCAGTTTGAATATACCAGTGGCACGCTCATTAACACGCCAATGGGTGAAATGAAGGGAACTTATCAAATGGTGGCAGAAGATGGCGTGCAGTTTGATGCAGTAATTCCAGCATTTTCTCTGGTGATGCCTAGGGTACTGCACTAAACTTGAAAATGGCTTTGATCCACTAAAAACACGAACCAGAAAAAAATGATAAGCCGCAATAAACCAGTAAACTGGCAAATACGTACAGTAAAAGTCTAAAAATAAAACGACAACTTAAACTAAATATACGGCCCATCCATCAGGTTTATATTCAGTCGCATAGGGGGGGTTAATTTGTTCGTGTAGTTAGTGGATTTCGTGGGCAATTTTTTAAACTAAATGTTTTAAAGAGTCTCAACGTTCAAATTATGCGCTACCTTGGCGCTTCGCGACTAATGTTTTACTAAAAATTATGAAAAAAATTACGCAACATGCCTTACTTATATTGACCACCATGACCATGGTGGCATGTGCAGATAAAAATATTAAATCCCACACACCAATCCCACCACCTGCTCCACCGTTAGCCAAATGTGACTGTGTCATTGAAAAGCCGCCGGTTCAAATCACAGATGCTGAAAAGCCGGTCGAGCCAAGGCTACCCGACGCCGCCAAAGAGCTCGCTAAGCTTACGGATTACAGCCTGCTCAAGCCCACGCAATGGGATGAAATCGATGGATTGCAAACAGACAATTTGAGTCTGGCATGGCCGGCGTGGATGCAAAGCTGTTCGACCTTGGTGAATAAACCTACGTGGCAAAAAGCATGCAATGCTGCGTTGCAGTTAAATAGTCAAACAACAAGCAAACCCAGTAAAAATGCAGTACAGGCTTACTTTAAACAGTATTTTTCAGTGTACAAAACAACCAATGTTGATGGTTCAGATAATGGGTTGATTACAGGCTATTATCAGCCACTGTTAAAAGGCAGTCGCACCCAGTCTGCACAATATCCTTACCCGCTGTATTCAAGCCCTAATGATTTAATAACGGTTGAACTAGACACGTTATTTCCTGAATTAAAGTTCAAACGCGTGCGCGGACGATTAGTCGGCAATAAATTAGTGCCTTATTACAATCGAGCCGAAATAGAAACCGAAGATTCTCCAGTTAAAGGGCAAGAATTTATTTATATTGATGACATTATTGATGTTTTTTTCTTGCAAATTCAAGGTTCAGGCTTGGTGCAGTTAGAAAATGGCGAGCAAGTACATGTAGGTTATGCCAATCAAAATGGTCATACTTATAATTCAATCGGCCGTTTGCTGATTGAGCGTGGGGAGTTGACGCTGGCGCAGGCCTCCATGCAGGGCATTAAAAACTGGGCGCGTAATAATTTAGATAAATTACGTGAGTTACTCAACAATAATCCAAGTTATGTATTCTTTAGGGAGCTACCAGCAGGCCTGCCAGGTCCACTAGGTGCACTTGGTGTGCCTGTTTTAGGAGGACGCAGTGTTGCGGTTGACCCTAAATTCGTACCCTTAGGAGCGCCGGTATTTTTATCTACTACCGAACCCAATACCAATAAACCTTTAAAACGACTAATGATGGCGCAAGACACAGGTGGCGCCATTAAAGGCGGTGTGCGGGCTGACTTTTTTTGGGGCACTGGGGTTGATGCGGGCTCAAAGGCAGGCGCCATGAAGCAGTTAGGTAAAATCTGGGTGTTGTTGCCAAAAGAGTTTGTGCTGAAGTGATGACGTTAACTTACGTGTTTCACACTTTTATGTTCAATGATAACGTATCTCTAAAATAATGGCAGTCATCTATCACTCTGTAACAGCGCTATTGCTTGCGCGAAATAGCCAGTAACACCCTATTCACGCAAAATCAGCTAACGGGATCTGTCGTAAAATAATTAAAGCGCCCACGCCCCGCAGCCTTTGCTACATACATCGACTTGTCCGCATTTTTTAGCAACTGCTCCACACTTTTGCCATCTTGAGCGCAAAAGGCAATGCCAATACTAGCGGAGATATTTAACGTAGTCCCACTAATGATAAAGGGTTGAGATAACTGTTCAATAATATTTTGTGCGACCTTGCCCGCGTGCTTGGTGTCACCGAGCTGCGACAAAATAACGGTAAATTCATCACCGCCCATACGTGCAACCGTGTCGGCGTCACGCACACATTGGCTGATTCGGTATGCCGCTTGCACCAGCAGTACGTCACCAGCATCATGCCCCAAGGTGTCATTCACTTCTTTAAAATGATCAAGATCAATAAAGAGTAGCGCCGCAGACTGACTTAACCGGTGCGACATTTTAATTTCCTGCTCCAGGCGATCACGAAACAAACTGCGGTTTGGCAACTGCGTTAAATGGTCATAGTTGGCTTGCTTCCAGATCAGCTCATCCGCCGCCTTCTTATCGGTAATGTCAGAAAAAATAGCCACATGTAAACGCTTGCTACCATCGGCATTAAAAATAACATTGATCGATAACCATTCTACGTATTCCTGCCCGTTTTTCCGTTTATTCCATAATTCTCCATCCCAGTGACCTGTGATGTTTAAACTTTGCCACATCACTTGATAAAACGCCTTACTCTGCCGCCCAGAGCTTAAAAAACTAGGGTTTTTACCAACAACATCTTGATAAGTGTAGCCCGTCATATTAGTGAATGCCGGATTCACAGTCACAATCAGGTTTTCGGCATCGGTCACGACGATGGCCTCGCTGGCTGAATCAAAAATTATCTCCGATATTTGCAGATCATTGATATGTTCACGCGCCAGTTTATGAGAGGCGCGTAAATCTAAGTGCGCCATAATGTTTTTTGCCAATACATTGATGGCATCTAATTGCGCTTGACTCAGGTCGCGCGGTACACGGTCAATCACACACAAGGTACCTAAGTGCACGCCTTCTTCATCGGCGAGCGGCACGCCGGCATAAAAGCGAATATCCGGATCAGAGGTGACTAGCGGATTATCAAAAAATCGTTCATCTTCTAGGGCATCACGCACAATCATGGTTTCATCTTGAAGAATGGCATGCGCGCAGAAGGCGACGTCTCTATGGGTTTCCTTCACGTCCAATCCTGCAATCGCCTTGAACCATTGGCGGTTTTCATCAATCAAGCTAATGGCGGCAATTGGGGTTTGGCAAATGTAGGAAGCCAATTGCACCATGGCATCTAGCGCAGCATCAGGCTCAGTGTCCAGAATGTCATATTTTTTAAGCGCGGCTAAACGCTCTGCTTCATTATTGGGGAGTGGGGCGATTTTCATGATATGTCGAAGTGTCGATGCTATTTTGGTTTATTTTAGCCTTACTTTAGCAGACGGGCAAGCTAGCGGTCTATAGTGAATGCTAACGTCCGAGTCAGATTAAAAACCGGCGCTAATAAAAATCATGCTACGAATCACGCCATGACGGTAAATCTAAGCTTTTTTATTCGCTCAACTTCGTACACATAAAAAAGGGTGCTAATTGCACCCTTTTTTATGTGTACGTACTTAAGCATACGTAAGCAATTACTTGTTTAAAACTATTTATTCATTACGTACATTGTAACTTCGAAACCGAAACGCATTTCAGTAGCAGCAGGTTTTGTCCACATAGTAATTCTCCTAAGTTAATTGATTCGTGCCGCTTTTGCTTATATAGCATTTGCATTACGTGATTAGAATCATACGGCTAACTTAAACTTACAACACGACGTTAGTCATTAAAACAAGCTAGTGAAAACCATTAGAAGCGTATTGAATTGATTTTTAGGTTTTACTTTTTAAATTTATTCATTAACTTTTTAATGCCTTTACGCCCATACTTTCTTTTAAATGCTACTTTAAAATCATACAAATTAAAGGCTAGTTTTACCTTGATGGTAAATTTCATACCAATGTTAGCTAAATATAAGCCCATGAAACGCTCACGACCAGCCCAATGTAGTTTGTTACAGATACGTGCCAAGTCAGAAGTACGGTATTTAATCGGCGTTGGGTACGTATAAAAACGGGCGCGCGCGGTATCAATCAGTGAAAAATACAACTCGTTATTGTCCAAACATTGTACCAACACATTGCCACCAGACAGATCTCTGAAAAATGTACCTGATTTGTGCATATGGTGCAGGTAGTTTGCCAGTTGCGCATAGGTATCTTCTGCACTAATAACGCAGTTTTTATTGGTAAAGTAAAACTCCTTATTGCCTTTGGCAAAATGTACAAACATTTCGCCTACCGAACAATCGGCTTTTACATAATCACAGATGTAAAAATTCTGCTTAAGTGTGCTGTCATTTTCTTGTTCAAAAAAAGCAACAGGGTGCGCGGTATTTACACCACGCCTTAAAAGCTCTACCGCGCCATTCCAGCTACGCTTGGCTTTACTGGGCTTAAACTTATCTAAAAATGCCTTGTGCGGATACATTTTTACCGGCTGCTTAACGGTTACCTGATTTAAAGGGTTGCGTGGGTCAGTGAGCGCCCAAATAGCATTGCGTGCGTGACGCAATGCATTGTTTTTTTGTGGACTCTTTAGGTTATCAGGATGCAACTGCTGACCTAATAACGCGGCTTGCTCTGCACTGTTAGCTAAAATCATGCCAAACCAGCCGGCTTGATGGAACGGGTAGTATTGCAAGCCTTGAATATGCGCGTGGATGGCGAGGTCTTTGGTTAAAGCTAGATTGCTTTTAATGGAAACTAAACAGTTTTTAGGCCACAGCAGGTAAATAGGGGATTCGTTGACAATGTCGGGCATGGTACTGAGTCTGACGCCGTCTCGGTTAATAGCCTCGGCTTGCCCGATATCCGCCAAATCATAAATATCTTGCAATAAAGCAACCTTGCCGTTGATTGTCCACAGCGCATGGATGTCGTGTTGCGCAGTTTGAAAGTGGTGAATCTCCAAGCCGGTTGCTGTTGAGATTGCCTCCTGATAGCGCGCGCCTTGTATCATCGATGCTGCTGTTTTAAACGCATTAAAACTGGCATGATGCCAGAAGTTTTTTAGTTCACCATCTACGCTTGCATAGTGCGTTACACGCTCTAGCGCAGGATATTGGGCATCATTTAAACCGTCATTAATCAAACCTTCACGATGGCAAATCAATGCACCCCAAGATACTTGATCTAGCGCGCCCGACGCGGCGTTGAGCAACAGGTAACGCGCGGCATAATCTGCTTGTTTTTGCTCACCATCAGGTAGTAAGCGCTGAATACGATAAATAGCCCAAAATGCGACGGGGGAGATGAAATGCTTGATACCAAAGTCCGTGCTGATTTTTTTGAGCAAGCGCGCTTTTTTTATCAGGTTATACTTTAGAATCGTCGCCCAGCGATATTTAAACACGCGGTGATCAAAGCGTTCAGGTTCTGATACACGCTCTGAAAAGAGATTATTGGTGTGCACAGCGGGCAATTGCTTTTTAGCTTTAAGCAACGCTAATATGCCAATATTGTAAATAGGCTCAAAGTCTGTGACATTAGGGCCGGCGAGCTGAATGTTATGTTGTTGCGTTGCGGTGAAGGCAACCTCCCAAGCGCGCAAAAAGCCATTCACCGTATAGCCTGCCCAGCGCTTGCGGTTGATGGTAGTACCGATTTCAATCCGCGTGACACCTGCACCAAACCGTGCGAGTACCGCATCTACAAAGGCTTGCCAAATCGCGAGCTCGTTTGCGCTTTCCATGTTTCTTGCATGTGCAAAAGGCTGTACTAAATGCAAGGTCACTTTACATTGTTCTGCAATTAAACGTTGTAAAAAGCGCGCATTAAAGCTTTCTAAATCGCCATAGGTAAAATCAAGCCGTACTTGTTTAATGCCTAATGCATGCAATTGTGCAATGGCATAATCATCCATACTGTCCTCTGCGGCAGAGGCCACGCACACGCCGATAAAGTCATTTGGTACCACATGGTTAACAGGCGGCAAATGCCCGTGTTTGATGTAAAGTTTACCACTTAAAATATAAGCCAAACCTTTACGAATGATCGGCCAAGTGAGCATGCTCGGTTGTTTTTTAGATTGAAGCATAGTGATTAAGGTAAACGGTAACGTTGTTCGTTATAAAGCAAATCTGGCAGCAATACATTGGCGAGCGTACGTTGCTCTAACTCTGTCGCATTGACAGGCGGGGGTGTTTCACTTAAATGTTTAGTTTTTGCGTCATAAGTTCCGTGCGCAGGCGCTTTACCAGAACGTAGCACCACCACTTGATTTCCCGCTTCGCTTTCCTGCATCCAGCCGTAGTTGTCGTTATATTGCATCATAGCGCGACCAAAACTGTCAGGGGCTATGCTGGATAAATCACGTCCTGTCATAGGGTGTTGCGCTTGCACGCCCATGAGCGACAGCAAGGTAACAGGTAAGTCAATTTGGCTTGCAATCCCTGTGTAGCGCAGCGGTTGAATATCAGCACCTAAAATAAGGCCAGGAATATGAAAGCGCTCAATCGGGACGAGTGTTTCACCGCGCACGCGAATGTCATGGTCGGCGACGATTAAAAATACAGTATCTTTCCAATATGCGCTTTGCTGCGCTTTTTTGAAAAACTCTCCAATCGCGTAATCGGCATATTTTACAGCATTGTTATCGGTGGCTTTGGGTTGCTCGTATAACTCAATGCGACCATCCGGAAACTCAAATGGCGCGTGATTAGAAGATGAAAACGCTAACGTGTAAAATGGCTTGCCAGTTTTGTGGTGCGCCAAAAGTTGCTCATGCGTTTTGTTAAGCAAATCTTCATCAGAAACACCCCAGCTAGCTTCAAATACTGGGTTAATATAATCTTTTTGATCCACAATATGTTGAAAACCATTGCCGGTAAAAAAGCCACGCATATTGTCAAAGTGCGATTCACCACCGTAAATAAACTCTGTGGTGTAGCCTAGTTTTTCAAGTAAAGTAGCAAGCGTGAAAAAGTTCTTTTGCGACTTTGAAAGTTTCACGGTGCTGTCGGCTGGCGTGGGCTGAAAGCCTGAGGTGACCGCTTCAATACCACGCACAGAGCGCGTGCCGGTAGCATAAAGTTGCTCAAACCAAATGCCTTGGTTTTTCAGCCTTTCTATATTGGGCGTCACCGGCGTGCCACCTAAAGACTCTACAAAAGTCGCGCCTAAGCTTTCTTGCAAAATAATCACCAAGTTAAGTGGTTTTTCACGTTGATGGCTAGGGTTTAGCGTAGTCAAGGTGGGGATATCAGCCTCGCTTGCACCTGTAATCTTGAATACGTCTTCACGCGGCATCTTGCCGTAAATGTCGCTGGATTTAGTTTCTTTAAGCAAATTGTAAGTCGCGTAAGTAACAGAATATCCAGAGTTAAGCACCAAACTATTGACCATACTATCTGCGGTAATCGCAAATAACGCGGGGTTAGCAGGGCGGTGACCTAATGAAGAGCGGATGCCAAATGCCACTAAAACAAAAATCAACGGCCAGGTAATGAGTGTTGTTTTGAGTGACCATGCAGATTTGGCATTGAGCCAAGGCTTCATTAAACCATGCATCACATAGTGCGTGAGGGCAACAAAGCTAAGTGTGGCAAAAATGTGAATACGAAATCCAACCCACAGCATGCTAGCCACTTCATGCGGGTACTTTAGATACTCAACAAAAATACGGTTAGGGCGTACATCGTATTCGGAAATAAATCCAGGAGTGGACACTTCTAAAAACACCAGCAGTACTACCGCTAAAGTGACCCAAACATAAGTAAACCATTGCCAGCCGCGCCACCATTTAGCAATGGCAAATATGGGCATCAATAGTACGGGAATTAAGCTCAGTAAACACAGCTGGATAATATCAACGCGTATGCCTTGCATAAAAATGGCCGCAAGCTGACCTGTAGTGTTGACGCGGTCAAACTTCCACAACACCAGACCAAAACGAGACGCGGATAATACAATAAGCCCGATAATGAACATCACCACTAATGGTGCGTAAGCATCAAACCTGTGTGTAAATTGCCAGAGTTTTTGTACTGCCTTATTATTGATGTTTGACTTAGGACGATAGCGGGTCATGCGTTAATCTCAAACCGTAAATGTGTATTATATCGCCTTTAAGTATTGTTTTATCTTCGTTTTACCTACCAGTAAAAACGGGCGCATCAGCGCCCGTTTTTACTCACTTAAAACTTAATTACACGTGATATGCCCGTTCGCCGTGCTCTGTTGTATCTAAACCTTCACGTTCAGATTCTTCACTTACACGTAGACCGATTAACACATCTACAATTTTGAAAGCAATGAATGAAACAGTTGCTGAGACGACAATTGCTGTACATATTGCATATACTTGTGCAGTCATTTGTGCGGCAAAGTTGTATTCACCTACTGCATTAGCAACATAATCATACACGCCCATGCCACCAAGCGCAGGGTTTACAAACACACCCGTTGCTAGTGCGCCAAAGATACCGCCGATTGCATGCACACCAAATACATCTAACGCATCATCATAACCAAATGCATATTTCACTTTAGCCACAAAGAAGTAGCAGATTGGTGAAACAAGCAAACCGATGACAATAGCACCCATAGGACCTACGAAGCCACAAGCTGGTGTAATTGCAACCAAACCCGCTACTGCACCAGAAGCCGCACCTAACATGGATGGTTTGCCTTTGAGTAACCATTCAGCAAAAGCCCATGATAATGTCGCTGCACCAGTTGCAATCATTGTGTTAACTAAAGCCAATGCTGCGTAACCGTTTGCTTCAAGGTTTGAACCAGCGTTAAAGCCGAACCAGCCCACCCATAGTAAAGCTGCACCTACCATCGTTAAAGTCAGGCTGTGTGGGGCCATTGATTCTTTACCGTAACCAATACGCTTGCCAACCATGATTGCACCTACCAAACCAGCAACACCAGCGTTGATATGTACTACTGTACCGCCCGCAAAGTCTAGTGCACCTTTTGCCCATAACCAACCAGCGTTAGCCAATACAGTTTCAAGCGAAGCAGCATCAGTAATTGCATCAGGACCATCCCAATACCAAACCATGTGTGCCATTGGTAAGTAAGCGAACGTGAACCATAACACCATGAATGCCAAGATTGCAGAGAACTTCATACGCTCAGCAAACGCACCAATAATCAATACCGGTGTAATGGCAGCAAAGGTCAGTTGGAAAGCTACAAATAATAGTTCAGGAATTACAACACCTTTACTAAATGTAGCACCAACAGAGTCTGGCGTAATGCCGGCTAGGAAAGCTTTACCTAAACCACCAAAGAATGGATTGCCGCCTGTAAACGCTACACTGTAGCCATAAATAGCCCACAACACGCCCATGAGAGAGAAAATCATAAAGGTTTGCATGAGCACAGACAGCATATTTTTTTGGCGCACCAAACCGCCATAAAATAATGCTAAACCTGGAATCACCATCAGCGTTACCAATACGGTTGCAATTAACATCCAGGCAGTGTCGCCCTTATTGGGTACAGGTGCAGGTGCTGCCTCTTCTTCTACAACTGGCGCTACTACTTCAGTTGCGGCTACGGGTGCTGTTTCAACTACGGGTGCTGCCTCAGAAGTGACAACCGTTGCTGCATCAACCGCAGGCGCAGCATCTTCAGCAAAAGTGTTTGTGCTGAAGCCAATGGCCAGTGTGGCGATTAAAGCAAATATCGAAATTAACTTTTTCATTTTCATCCCCTTATAGTGCTTCTGTGCCAGTTTCACCGGTACGAATACGCGTTACTTGCTCTAGACTAAAGACAAAAATCTTACCATCACCGATTTTGCCAGTAGCGGCTGATTTCTCAATAGCTTCAACCACGCGGTCTAACATGCTGTCTTCAATCGCGACTTCAAGCTTGACCTTAGGCAGAAAATCTACCACATACTCAGCACCGCGATACAGCTCAGTATGACCTTTTTGGCGACCAAAACCTTTTACTTCAGTCACAGTAATACCTTGCACGCCAATGGCGGACAAAGCCTCGCGAACCTCGTCAAGCTTAAATGGCTTGATAATTGCGGATACAAATTTCATATTTTTCTCCTAGTAGGTAGGCGTGGGGTTCGGCGCTAGACCAAACCCCATGCATTAAAAAGATTAAAAAGCGCGAGTTAAAGACACAACCCAGCGGTTGTCAGCCAAATCTTTATGTTCTGTACTGCCGTTAAAGCTTGGGCCGCCAAAACCAGTTTTACCCCAGTAGCCGTTATCTGATGCACCAACGTAATACAGGCCGGCATTCCAACCATCAGCGTTGGCAAAGCTGAAAGATTTACTCAGACCAATTTTATAGTCAGTGTAATCTGGACTTCTTTCACCGTTACCTACATCTGCAACCACTTGAGACAGTTGGGTTGAAACATCTAATCTACCCACGTGACCAATTAATGTTAAATCCCAAAATGGCAAAGGATAAGCAGCATTTAATTCAATGTAGGTTGTACCACTTGAACCGCTAGTGAAACCTGTGCCTTTTTCGGCACCAAACCAGTCACCCAACGTGACGGATGCTTTAGCACTAACCCATTTGTAAGAAAGACCAAAGTTTGCTTCATAGGTGTCCCAGCGACCTCCAGTATTAGGTGTAACGCCGTCTGCAGTTGTACATGCCACACATTTTTTCCAATCGCCACCTGGATAAAAGTAACCAATAGCGCCTACAGTATAATTTAAGTCTTTTATTGCAGAGATTTGACCGTTGTAACCAAAATAGGCATCTAATTCCAATGATGCATCAGGAAAAGTGTTAGGTGAAACATTTGAACCCCATACGCCAACGAAAAAGCCGCTGGTGTGTGCAAAGTCAATACCACCTTGCAATGCTGGCTTATGCCAAGATTGTGAAATACCACGAGTATAGTAATCAGAAACAAAGCCGATGTTAGAAGATGCTGACCATGCTGATTTTGCTACAGCTGGCGCTACAGCCGCTTCCGTAGTAGATGCCTCAGCGACTTCTTCAGCTGATACGAACGTAGGTAGAGCAATGGCGCTTAGTACTGCAAGTGATAATAATGATTTACGCATGTTGCTTGACTCCTTAAAAAAATAAAAACAAAAATTACATAATTACTAAAGCAATGCGCGTGCCAACATAAATTTTGTTAATAATCAATAAGATAAGTTTTATGTTGATTCTGTGAGCGCTTTGTCTTTATGTGAAGAAACCTGCTAAACTGCAACAAATTAGTTAAGGATGCAACATGTTGAGTATAGAAAAAGTAAATGGAATATCTAATAAAATCAAAGAGATGATTAAAAACTCTCCATTGGAGGATGCGGAGAAAAACATCAATGCACTATTAAAGGGCGTGTTCACCAAAATGGAGTTTGTTTCACGTGAGGAGTTTGATGTGCAGGCGGAGGTGCTACGTAATACGCGGCAAAAGCTGGAATTATTAGAGATCAAGTTAACAGAATTAGAAGCAAAACAAAAACCATGAGGCTACTTTGATGAGCTTAGCTGTATTGTATAGCCTCGCGCTAAGCGGTATGGAGCAAATAAGTAAACAGGACAACAATTAGCTTAAAAGTGTCTACTGCATCAAGGTTGATTCAAAGAATACTTTGATGGATATTTAATCTACAAAAAAACTCGTTAACAAAACATCTCACACTGCTAGCACTGGTATGTAACTGATTGTTTTTCAATGGTTAAATTGGCGGGCAGATTTCCATCACCCCACACTACAATCTAGCACCAACGGACTGGCACATTGAAAACAATATTAGCATTAATCTTGGCGTTCACAACACTCACCAGTCTTGCCGATCAGTTACAAGGCAAGGTCATAAAAGTCACAGATGGTGACACGGTGAATGTGCTAACTAACGATAATGAACTACATAAAATCAGGCTGTCAGGCATTGATGCTCCTGAGAAAAAGCAGGCGTTCGGTAATAAATCAAAGCAAGCTTTAGATGATGAAATAGGCGGTAAAGTCGTCACTGTTGAATTTAATAAACGTGACAGATACCAGCGAATCATTGGTAAAATAATGTTCAATGGTAAAGATGTAAATCTTCATCAAATCCAGCGTGGCCTAGCGTGGCATTATAAGAAATATCAAAATGAGCAAGAAGTTGAAGATCGCTCAATTTACGCTGACGCAGAATATTTGGCGCAACGTGACAAACTAGGCTTGTGGGCAGATACAAATGCTATGCCACCGTGGGATTTCAGAAAACAAAAGCACGACTCTGCCAATTAATTATGTGGTGTAAAATCCCCGTATATTTACCATAACAACTTAACATACACCGACACATTTCCAGGCTAATACATTACGTGCCAAATCAGCATGTAAGACTATATCAATATTGACCATTGTGGGCTTACCTGAAACCGAAGTTAAGGAAAGCAAAGACCGCGTGCGTGCGGCTTTACTGACCGCGCAGTTTGAGTTTCCAGCACGACGGATTACCGTGAACCTTGCGCCTGCAGATTTACCCAAAGAAAGCGGACGTTACGACTTACCTATTGCCTTAGGTATTTTAGCGGCATCTGGGCAGATACCTTCTGCAGCGTTGAGCCACTATGAATTTGCTGGTGAATTAGCACTAACGGGCGAACTGCGCCCAATAAGAGGTGCGCTAGCCATGACATCCAGCATGATGAGTCATGCGAATAACGGCGCATTACTACAAAATGCACCAAAACGTGCATTTATCTTACCCCAAATGAGTGCGACTGAAGCTACCTTGGTGCGCGATGCCATTATCTACCCGGCAAAATCACTGCTTGAGGTTTGCGCGCATTTAAGCGGTCATACTGCACTGACTCAACTAGCCCCTAACGAGCAACCGCAGGAATTTTCTTATCCAGTTTTTAGCGACGTAAAAGCGCAAAGTATGCCCAAGCGGGCGTTAGAGATCTCCGCAGCGTGCTGACATAGCGTCATTTTGAGCGGCCCGCCAGGCACAGGTAAAAGCATGTTAGCCAGCCGTTTTGCGGGCATTTTGCCGAGAATGACCGAGGATGAAGCGCTGGAAGCTGCCACGATTCAATCATTAAATGGCAGTTATAAGCTTGAAAACTGGAAACGCAGACCCTATCGCGCACCGCATCATACCGCGTCAGGCGTGGCTTTGGTGGGTGATGGTGGCATTCAGCGTCCAGGGGAAATTAGTCTGGCACATAATGGTGTTTTATTTTTAGATGAGGTCTATATTTGATCGAAAAGTATTAGAGGTTTTGCTCGAGCCACTTGAAAGGGGACACATCACTATTTGACGCGCGGCACGGCAGGCGGAATACCCCGCTAGATTTCAGCTAATTGCGGCCATGAACCCATGTCTTGTGGCTATTTGGGTCATTATAATAACAAATGTCGTTGCACGCCGGATCAAGTTTCGCGCTATAAAGCTAAAACTTCCGGGCCTTTGTTAGACCTTATTGATTTGCATATTGAAGTTCCTGCCTCAAAGAAGATGAGCTGATTCAAGCGAGCGATAGTGAACACTCACATGTAGTAAGAACACGATTAGAAAAGGCACGGTCATTACAGTTAGCACGTCAAGGCAAGCCCAACAACCTACTGGGGACCAAGGAGATTTAGCACTACTGCAAAGCCGATGACGCAGGGTTAACATTACTCAAAACCGCTATTTCACGACTCAATTTATCTGCGCGTGCGTATCATCGTATTTTAAAAGTAGCGCGTACTATTGCCGATTTGAGCTGTGACGCTGATATAAAACCCGCGCATATTGCCGAAGCAGTGCAGTATCGACGTGGTGCAATTTAGTGGGCTAGTTACCTGACAAAACAGGTTGCGTGATAAAATTAGATAAATTTTAATCACTGATTCTTCATGAACCAATCAATCGCATCTGCAACAGAAATAAAACTTCGAGCACTGCTCAAACAGCGCATCCTTATACTGGATGGCGCTATGGGCACCATGATTCAGCAATATAAGCAGACCGAGGCCGATTATCGCGGTGAGCGTTTTGCTGACTTTGCTGCGCCGACAGGCGAGCGCCAGCTGTTTGTAAAAGGCAATAACGAGCTGTTAAGCCTGACACAACCGCAAATTATTCAAGAAATTCACGAGCAATACTTGGCCGCAGGCGCCGACATTATCGAAACCAACACCTTCGGTGCCACCAGTGTGGCGCAGGATGATTACCACATGGCGCATCTTGTTTACGAGATGAATGTGCAATCGGCCAAGCTTGCCCGCACAGCCTGCGATAAATACAGCACACCAGATAAACCGCGCTTTGTGGCAGGCACGTTGGGGCCCACACCAAAAACCGCCAGCATCTCGCCTGATGTAAATGACCCCGCATCGCGTAATGTGAGTTTTGATCAGTTGGTGAATGCTTACTTAGAGCAAACGCGAGCACTGGTAGAAGGTGGTGCTGATATCTTAATGGTGGAAACCATCTTTGATACGCTCAATTGCAAGGCAGCTTTATTTGCTATCGATACATTTTTTGAAGAGAGCGGACAGCGTTACCCGATTATGATTTCAGGTACGGTGACTGATGCTTCAGGGCGTATTTTATCTGGTCAAACTGTGACGGCATTTTGGCATTCGGTACGTCATGCTAAGCCAATCACCATCGGTTTAAACTGTGCTTTGGGCGCAACTTTAATGCGTCCTTATGCAGAGGAGCTTTCAAAAATTGCCGATACTTTTGTGTGTATTTACCCGAATGCAGGGCTACCCAATCCAATGAGCGATACCGGCTTTGATGAAACGCCTGATGTGACGTCCAGCCTAATAAAAGAATTCGCTACCAGTGGCTTTATCAACATCGCGGGTGGTTGCTGTGGCACTACCCCGCCGCACATTAAGTCGATTTTTGAGGCTATTAAAAACCTGCCGCCACGTCAGGTGCCGACACTTGCACCGGTCACCAAACTCTCAGGCTTGGAGCCATTTATCATTGACGAGAATTCACTATTCGTCAATGTGGGCGAGCGCACCAACGTTACCGGCAGCAAAGCCTTTGCACGCATGATTATCAATGGTCAGTTTGAAGAAGCCTTGAGCGTGGCGCGGCAGCAGGTTGAAAACGGTGCACAAGTCATCGACATTAACATGGATGAAGGCATGCTGGATGCCGTGCAGGCCATGACGCACTTTTTAAACTTAATCGCCAGTGAGCCTGATATTGCGCGCGTGCCGATTATGATCGATTCCAGCAAGTGGAGCGTGATAGAAGCCGGCTTGAAATGCGTGCAGGGCAAGTCGATTGTTAATTCAATCTCGATGAAAGAAGGCGAGGCGGAGTTTTTGCGCCAGGCTAAACTGTGTCGCCGTTACGGTGCGTCCATTATTGTGATGGCGTTTGACGAAAAGGGTCAGGCCGATACTTACGCGCGAAAAACAGAAATCTGCAAACGTGCCTATGACTTATTGGTAGGGATTGATTTCCCGCCAGAAGACATTATTTTTGACCCCAATATTTTCGCCATCGCGACAGGGATTGAAGAGCACAACAATTACGCCGTGGACTTTATTGAAGCTACGCGCTGGATTAAGCAAAATTTACCGCATGCCAAAATATCGGGCGGCGTATCTAATGTCAGTTTCAGTTTTAGGGGCAACGACCCTGCGCGTGAAGCGATTCATACCGTGTTTTTATATCACGCCATTAAAGCGGGCATGACCATGGGTATTGTTAATGCCGGCATGATGGGTGTGTACGATGACCTCGCTCCAGAGCTAAAACAACGTGTGGAAGACGTGGTACTCAACCGTATTATCGATGAGAATAATCTACTCGCCCCGACCGAGCGCATGATAGAAATTGCCAGTACGCTAGTGGCCGGAGGCAAAAAAGAAGCTGCAACATTAGAGTGGCGCGGCACGGCTGAAGCCCCCGCGCCAGTGGCTAAACGCCTGAGCCACGCCATGGTGCATGGCATTACCGACTTTATTGTGGACGACACCGAAGAAGCGCGCGCGGCAGTCATGGCAAGTGGTGGCAGACCCATCCACGTGATTGAAGGCCCCTTGATGGACGGCATGAACGTGGTCGGCGATTTATTCGGTCAGGGCAAGATGTTTCTGCCGCAAGTGGTGAAGTCTGCCCGCGTGATGAAGCAAGCCGTAGCGCATTTAATCCCGTTCATTGAAGCAGAGAAAGCGCTAGAGCAAGAGCGCACCGGCGTTGTCGCTAAACCAAAAGGTAAAGTGGTGATTGCCACAGTAAAAGGCGACGTGCATGACATTGGTAAAAATATCGTCTCGGTAGTGTTGCAATGCAATAACTTCGAAGTGGTCAACATGGGCGTGATGGTGCCCGCGGCTGAAATTTTGGCGATGGCCAAGGCCGAGAATGCAGATATTATTGGCTTATCGGGGTTGATTACGCCGTCGTTGGAAGAAATGGCGTATGTGGCAAAAGAGATGCAACGCGACCCGTATTTTCATGATTTAAAAATGCCCTTACTGATTGGTGGCGCCACGACTTCGCGTGCCCACACCGCCGTTAAAATTGCCCCGTTTTATGACGGCCCAATTATTTATGTGCCTGATGCCTCGCGCTCGGTGGCGGTGATGCAATCGCTACTTACGCCAGGAACGCGCGATGCTTATATTGCCGATATCAATACAGATTACGAAAAAGCACGCGCACAACACGCCAATAAAAAAGGCGTGCCTTTGCTGACGATTGCCGATGCCCGTAAGAACAAAATGAAACTTGCTTTTGATGGCGACAATACACCCGTAAAACCAAAATTTATTGGTCGCCGCGTGTTTAAGAACATTGATTTAAGCTTAATCGCCAAATATATCGACTGGTCGCCGTTCTTTCAAACTTGGGATTTAGCCGGTAGCTATCCCGCGATTTTAAGTGACCATGTGGTAGGTGACGCGGCAACTAAAGTATTTGCTGAAGCGCAAGCCATGCTCAAAAAAATCATTGATGGCAGATGGCTCAGCGCCAATGGCGTCATTGCGCTCATGCCTGCTAACACAGTGAATGATGACGATATTGAAATCTACACCGACGACAGTCGCAATCAAGTCGCCTTTACTTACTACGGCATGCGTCAGCAAAGCGTAAAACCAGTGATTGATGGCGTGCCGCGCCCAAATCAATGTTTAAGTGACTTAATTGCGCCTAAAGGTGAGGCCGCAGATTACATCGGCTTATTCGCGGTGACGGCAGGTTTAGGGACAGAGAAAATTGAAAAACGTTTTGCCGATGCGCATGATGATTACAGCGGCATTATGTTCAAATCGCTGGCGGATAGGCTTGCCGAAGCTTTTGCTGAATACATGCATGAGCGCATCCGCACTGATTTATGGGGTTACGCGGCAAATGAAACGTTGCCAGTTGATGCGCTGATTAAAGAATCTTATCAAGGCATTCGCCCCGCACCTGGCTACCCCGCCTGCCCCGACCATACCGTAAAAACCGATATGTTCAACTTACTGCAATGCGATGAAATCGGCATGACACTCACCGAATCATTCGCCATGCAACCTGCAGCGGCAGTTTCTGGCTTTTACTTTGCGCACCGCCAAGCTAAATACTTTAGTGTTGATAAAATTGGTGAAGACCAATGGCTGGATATGGCACAACGTAGAGGGCTACCAAAAGACTATCTAGAACGCTGGCTTGCGCCAAATCTCTCTTAAAACTATTAGAATTAACTCTATGCACATTCATATTTTAGGCATCTGCGGCACGTTCATGGGCGGCATTGCTGTGTTAGCAAAGGCGGCTGGACATAGGGTCACGGGTTGTGATGCTAATGTTTATCCACCGATGAGCACACAACTGGGGGCGCAAGGCATTGAGTTGATTGAAGGTTTTGACCCTGCGCAAACTAAACTTAATCCTGATATTTACGTGATTGGCAATGTGGTATCGCGTGGCAATCCGCTGATGGAAGAAATTCTTAATCAGGGGTTACCTTATATCTCTGGTCCGCAATGGCTGGCAGAGAATGTGCTACAAGGCAAGTGGGTGTTAGCGGTAGCAGGTACGCATGGTAAAACCACCACATCATCCATGCTGGCATGGATATTGGAATATGCAGGTTTAGCACCTGGTTTTTTAATCGGTGGCGTACCTGAAAACTTTGCAGTTTCTGCACGCTTGCCGCAAGCACCCAAACAAGATAGCAACAGCATTTCACCCTTCTTTGTGATTGAAGCGGATGAATACGACACGGCATTTTTTGATAAACGCTCCAAATTTGTGCATTACCGCCCGCGCACAGCGGTGTTAAACAATCTGGAATTTGATCACGCAGATATTTTTGAAGATCTAGACGCAATTGAAAAACAATTTCATCATTTAGTACGCACTGTTCCGCAGCAAGGTTTAGTAGTAGCTAATGGTAAAGAAGCTAGCTTACAACGTGTGATAGATAAGGGCTGCTGGACACCTGTAGAAAAATTTGGCACAGATGCTGATTGGCAAGCGGCTAACGCTCAAGGCGACGGCAGTTTTAATGTGCTTTACAAGGGCAAACCACAAGGTCGCGTCGCATGGAATTTATTAGGCGAACACAACCGTATGAATGCGCTGGCGAGTATCGCCGCAGGCAGACATGCAGGTGTTGCAGTTGAAGTGAGCATCGCCGCATTAACTGAATTCAAAAATGTAAAACGTCGCATGGAAACACGAGGCGAAGTCAATGGGGTGACGGTGTATGATGACTTTGCGCACCACCCCACCGCTATTGAAACCACCGTGGCAGGCTTGCGCGCTAAAGTTGGCAGCGCACGCGACGGTTCTAGAATCTTGGCAGTATTAGAGCCGCGCTCTAATACCATGAAGCTGGGCGTGATGAAAAATGCACTGCCAGCTAGCCTACAAGAAGCAGATTTGGTGTTTTGCTACCAAGCTAATTTGGGATGGGATGCTACCGAGGCCTTGGCGCCAATCAGTAGCAAAACTCAAGTACATGATGATTTAAAGCAACTGGTGACCGCCATTACACAAGCGGCAAAACCTGGTGACCACGTGCTGGTAATGAGCAATGGTGGCTTTGGCGGTGTTCATCAAAAAATACTTGATGCATTAAAAGAAGTGTAAAACTTTGGCTAAGCAACGCAAAAAAACTGAATTAAAAACGCAGACTACGCTGATTGCTAAATTAAAAGTCATGAGCGTGATGAGCATTGCCATTTGGAGTTCAATCGCTTTACACCTTGTTATTTTAAGTATTCACTTTGAGCCGGAACTTAAAAAAGTTCGTGATAATTTACCTGTATTACAAGTGGTATTAGTCAATGCAAAAACGCAAGCTAAGCCAGAAAACACTGAAGTATATGCGCAAGCTAATTTAGATCGTGGCGGCAATACAGAGCTAGACCGAAAAATGAAAACGGCGTTACCCGCCTTAAAGCAGCAAAAAGCAGAGTTTACAGCCAAGCCAGAGGCTGTCACAAAAAAAGCCGCCAAAGCGTCTAAGCAAGCGGCTGAACAAGTGCGAGATCAGAAAAACGTAGCCGAGCTAGAGAAGCAAGCACAAGCCCTGATGACACAAATTAACGCGGCTAATATTGTAGAGTCCAAACAAACACAAAAGTCGGCTGCTAAAGAAGCAGATGCTGATGATCAAAAAACGCCTAATAGAAAACTGAATTTGGCTGACATCACCGCAACCGCATTAGAAATGGACCGGCTGGAAGCGATTATTTCTAAACAGCAAGATGAATACCAAAAACGTCCAAAACGTAAATTTATAGGCGCACGCACTAAAGAATACCGTTATGCCCTTTATGTAGAATCATGGCGGCAAAAAGTAGAAAAAGTGGGCAATCTAAACTACCCGGAAGCGGCTAAAAATTTAAAACTTTATGGTCAATTGCAATTAACCGTATCCATTAAAGCCGATGGCAGTATCGAGTCGATTGAAATTAACCGCAGTTCAGGGCATAAAGTGCTGGATGCAGCCGCGATACACATTGTGGAAATGGGTGCGCCCTATGCGCATTTTCCTGATGATGTGCGTAAGGAAATTGACGTATTGAGTATTACCAGAACTTGGACGTTTACCAAAGAAGACAATCTAGCTACTGAGTGATTCCCCTTCATGACATTCTCTATTAAGCACTCACAACTGATGACTAACCACTTTCAATATCACATATTTTTCTGCCTCAATCAACGTGAAAATGGCGCAGCCTGCTGTATGGATAAAGGTGCAGAAGTCGCGTTTGATCACATGAAAGCGCGGGTAAAACAGCTTAATTTAAACGGTGAAGGCAAAGTACGCGTTAACCGCGCCGGCTGTTTTGATCGCTGTGGTGAAGGGCCGTTATTGGTGGTTTATCCGCAGGGGATTTGGTACACATTTATTGATAATGAAGACATTGATGAGATTATTGAAAGTCATCTAATCAATGGCAAGGTGGTTGAGCGGTTGGTGGTTTAATATAGTCCACGAAATACACCAAAGCCACGAAAAAACAAAAAATTTAACCCAGATTTTCCATTAGGACTTGGAATGGTAACGCCGCACTAACTGATAAAGCACCAACTAATTTCGTGCTTTTGGTGTATTTCGTGGGAAAGTTGTTTATTTGGACTTTAAAGCACATTCTATATGCGCGCCCATTTTTTCAATGAGTATTTTTTTGTCATTGATATCAAGCTGCGCTGGGCTTCCACCCCGCAATACCTCACCCCAGTGTGAGTTTGGAAAGTGTTTATCATGCTCAAAGCGTGGAATCACATGCCAATGCACATGCGGGGTTTTATTGCCTAGGCTGGCTAAATTGATTTTATCTGGATGAATAACTTCTCTTAACGCCACTTCAACTGCAAACACTGTTTTCATCATGCGTGCGCGTTGTGGCGGAGGTAAATCCGTCATTTCTTTCACGTGCGCCAGTAATTCAACACGACAATAAGCAGGGTAGTCTGCATCATTAAGCAACACCACACGGCAGAAATCATCTTGCCATAATGTTTCGTGCGTTGTTGGCTGACAAAGTGGGCAGGTTGGGTTCATGGTATATTTTGATGATTAAACGTGAAATATTTTCACTGTCATTTCTCACTTGCGTTCGAAATGACAGTAATTTTTAAGTTAGCTCAAGAGATTACGAAGCCGCCAACATCCGTTCTAACGTAAGTTTAGCCAGTTTCGCCTCATGTTCGGGCACTTTGATTTGGTTCACTACTTTGCCTTCAACCAAATTCTCTAATACCCATGCTAGATGCTGTGGATCTATACGCGCCATGGTAGAGCATTCGCACACCACATGGCTCATAAACTGCACTAGCTTACCTTGCGGTTTCATTTGCTCAGCTAAGCGATTGACCAGATTAAGCTCAGTGCCTACCAACCATTTGGTATTAGCCGGCGCATCAGTGATTGTTTTTAAAATATATTCAGTTGAGCCGACATAATCAGAGTTTAGACAAACTTCAAACGGTGCTTCAGGATGTGAAATCACAAAACCATCAGGGTGTTCAGCGCGAAACTTGGTGATATTTTGTAAGCGGAACATTTGATGTACCGCACAATGCCCTTTCCATAACAAGATCTTTGCATGCTTAATCTGCTCAACAGTTAAACCACCAAGTGGCTGGTCTGGGTCCCATACTGGCATTTGATCCAAAGGAATCCCCATTTTATGGCCACTCCAGCGACCTAAATTTTGGTCTGGAAAGAACAGTACCTTTTCACGCTGCTTAAAGCTCCAGTCTAAAATTTTGGGTGCATTGGTGCTGGTGCAAACAATACCGCCATGTTCACCACAAAAAGCTTTGAGGTCAGCCGCAGAGTTAATGTAGGTAACAGGGGTGATTTTCTCGTCAAAATTAAGTACTTTATTTAGCTCGCGATAGCTGCGTTCAACCTTGGCAAGGTTAGCCATATCCGCCATTGAGCAGCCAGCAGCAAGATCAGGCAGAATGGCGATTTGGTCAGGGCGGCTTAAAATATCCGCTACTTCAGCCATAAAGTGCACGCCTAAAAACACAATGTATTCGGCATCCAGATTCTCACAATAGCGAGATAGTTTCAGCGAATCACCGGTGTAATCCGCATGACGATACACGCTTTCATTTTGGTAATGATGACCTAAAATAACCAGGCGCTTACCTAACTTTTGTTTTGCGGCAATAATGCGGCGTTGGCAGTCTGCATCATCTGCGGCTTGAAATTTCTCAAATTTAATCGTTGCTGTTTGCATGTTAATTTAACGTACGAATTCTAAAAAAGTCATTTTATAACGATAACTGATGTCGTTCACCTAATCTTTTTAACGCATCCACATTAGTCCATGAAAAAACGCGCTTTGCCGCCTCGCGCCAATCTACCCATTCATAACGCACATGCTCGTCTGGCGCTAGTTTGATGGGTAATTTACCAGGTAGTTCTAGGCCAAACAAATGTTCACAGTTTTGCGTCACGCCTAGCGCATATCGGTGTCGCCAGTGCGGGTAAATTTCATACACATTCGAGACTTGCCAGTCTTGCAAATCGTATTGAGTTGCGTCTAGGCCGGTTTCTTCAAACACTTCACGAACGGCGGCCTGGTATGGCGTTTCATTACCTTCTACACTACCCGTGACAGATTGCCAAAACCCGGCTTTGTCGGCGCGTTCCATCATGAGCACCTGCAAATCAGGGGTATGGATAAGCACAAGTGCAGAGATCGGAGTTTTGTAGGAGCGGTCCGTGACCGCGGAAGATGGTGGCATATTCGTATTGTTGTTCGCGGTCACGGACCGCTCCTACAGGCTACGTTTAGCAGCGCTAGTCAGGTTTTTAGGCAATTGAAACACCACGCTTTCAACCACGCCGTGCAACTCTTGCACATGATCAGCACCCAACTTTTGTAATTTCGCAATCACTTCTTGCACTAAAACTTCAGGCGCAGACGCACCCGCAGAAACGCCGACTTTCTTCTTGCTGACCAACCACTCAGGCTTGAGATAACTCGCATTATCTACCATATAAGCTTCAACCCCTTGATTCTCGGCGACTTCACGCAATCGGTTTGAGTTAGAACTATTGGGTGAGCCGACAATAATTACCAAATCACAATCTTTTGCCATGATTTTGACGGCATCTTGGCGATTTTGCGTGGCGTAGCAAATGTCGTCGCTTTTTGGCGCGTGAATATTGGGAAATTTTGCTTTAAGGGCATTAATGACGGCTGTTGCGTCATCCATAGAGAGCGTGGTTTGCGTCACATAAGCGAGTTTGTCAGCATTTTTAACCTGCAAATGTGCTACATCTTCAGGTGTTTCTACTAAATACATTGCCAAGCTGGTGTCTTCGGCTTCGTCCGCTTGCCCCGCTTCAACCTGACCCATCGTCCCCTCAACTTCAGGGTGACCTTTATGCCCGATCATGATGATTTCCATGCCAGCTTTGCGCATTTTTTCAACTTCAATATGTACTTTTGTCACCAGCGGGCAAGTCGCATCATAGGCCGTCAGGCCACGCGCATCGGCCTCGGCACGTACCGCTTTTGAAACACCATGCGCACTAAAAATAACGGTACTACCAGTAGGAATCTCATCAAGCTCCTCTATAAATATGGCGCCTTTAGCCCGTAACTCATCCACCACAAATTTGTTATGCACGACTTCATGGCGCACATAAATCGGCGCGCCGAATTTCTCTAAGGCTTGCTCTACAATAATAATGGCGCGGTCAACACCTGCGCAAAAACCGCGAGGATTAGCAAGCACAATGTTAGGCGTGAGGTTGGTATTGATGGTCATTTTAATTCGTTATCTCAAAATTGATGAGTGGCTTGATGCATCGGGGTATAATCGCATAAATTTTTAACAAATCGTATTAAAAACAACGCTATGAAAAACACCGCAACCCTATTGATTACCTGCCCGGACACTAGAGGCATCGTGGCGGCAATTGCTGATTTTTTACATCAACATAATGCCAACATTTTACACGCAGACCAACATCAGGATGCAGAAAATAATCTATTTTTGATGCGCGTTGAGTGGGATCTAGCCGGCTTTAGCCTAGATGACGCCAGCTTTAATGAAGCCTTTGCGTCAATCGCCTCGCAATTTAACATGCAATGGCAACTCAAACACTCACAACATAAAACACGTGTGGCGATCATGGTGTCGCAATATGACCATTGCTTAGCTGATTTGTTGCATCGCCATAAAAGTGGCGAGCTAGCGTGTGAAATCCCCCTAGTGATCAGCAACCATCGCGACGTAGAAAAATTAGTCCAGTTTTACGGCATAGATTTTCACTATATTGAGGTGAATAAAACCAATAAACAAGACGCTGAAGCCGCGCAGTTCAAACTGTTTGATGTGTACCAGATTGATTTAATCGTGTTGGCGCGCTATATGCAAATTTTGTCGCCTGACTTTGTATCGCGTTACCCGCAACGCATCATTAACATCCATCACTCTTTTTTACCGGCATTTATTGGCGCAAGGCCCTACCACCGCGCATTTGAACGCGGCGTTAAACTGATTGGCGCCACCAGCCACTATGTGACAGAAGTGCTAGATGAAGGTCCGATTATAGAGCAAGGCATAGACCGCATTTCTCATCGCGACCAAGTAGAAGACTTAATTCAAAAAGGCCGCGATTTAGAGCGCGTAGTACTATCAAAAGCGGTACGCTGGCACATTGAAAACCGTATTTTGCTATACGCGAACAAAACGGTGATTTTTGATTAACTTTTTACTCGCCCTTCGACAGTCTCAGGGAACTCGGATTATTTAGCTTGTAGCCCCGATGCAACGCAGTGGAATTGAGGCTACTTGATTAATGTCGGCGTTAAGCTTCTGGCAGTATTTTTTCTAACGCGAACAAATCGGCAATTTTCTCTCGCTCCCGAATAAGGTGGGTTTGGTCGCCATCCACCATCACCTCAGCCGCGCGCGGCCTAGTGTTGTAATTGCTAGCCATGCTCATGCCATAAGCACCTGCAGACATAATCGCCAACAAATCCCCTTCTTGCAGTGCCAGCATTCTGTCGTGGCCTAAAAAGTCACCACTTTCACATACAGGGCCTACGATTTCATAGTTAACGGTATCAGCATCGCGGGGTTGTACCGCTTGTATTGCATGATACGCATCGTATAGCGCGGGGCGCATCAAATCGTTCATTGCCGCATCTACAATGGCAAAATTCTTTGATTCAGTTTGTTTTAAGTATTCAACCTTGGTCAGCAAAACCCCCGCATTGCCAACTAAGGCGCGGCCTGGTTCAAACACTAACTTAATGTTACGCTCACCTAGTTTTGCCAACATTGCAGTAGCGTAATCATCAAATGCTGGCGGCGTTTCATCGTTATAACAAATGCCTATGCCGCCACCCGCATCAATGTGCTGAATATGAATACCATGTTGTTCCAGCGCATCAACCAGCGCCAATACGCGGTCAAACGCATCTAAAAATGGCGATAACTCAGTAATTTGCGAGCCAATATGGCAATCCACACCATGTACCGCAATGTTAGGCATGGCCGCCGCTTGCAAATAAATGTCCAGTGCGTCTTCATATGCCACACCGAATTTATTATTTTTTAAGCCGGTAGAAATATAAGGGTGCGTTTTGGCATCCACATTGGGGTTTACACGTAGAGATACTGGCGCCACTTTACCCATAAAGTTAGCCACATCATTTAAACGTAGCAACTCACTGACTGACTCTACGTTAAAGCAAAAAATACCCGCATTTAATGCCGCTTGCATTTCAACTTCAGTTTTACCCACGCCCGAGAACACGATTTTTTTCGGGTCGCCCCCTGCGGCTAAAACACGCGCTAGCTCACCGCCAGACACGATATCAAACCCTGCGCCAAGCTTGGCAAACAGGTTCAAAATAGCAAGGCTTGGGTTGGATTTAACCGCAAAGCATACCAAATGGTTCGCATCTTTAAAACCAGCACTAAAGCGCGCAAATGCTTGCGTCAATGCAGATTTAGAATATACATAACAAGGCGTGCCAAACTCACTGGCAATATTATTAAGCGCTACGTTTTCAGCATGTAGCGTATTGTTTTTAAGCGTAAAGGTATTCAAGGTCATCACTTAAGCCATTTAAAGATTGAATGGTGCAGGTTCTATTTGCCGGTCGGCGTTGGTTGCGGATACTGCTGCTCAGGAATATAAAGCGGCCCTTTAGTGCCGCATGCCGTTAGAATATAACTTACGAGCAATAACGTCATGATTTTTTTGGGTGATATTTTCATAGAAAATGATGGTGAACAAACGATTAGTAGGGAGTGTTGAAAATTGGGTTTATTCTACCATTGTTTTGTAATGGTGTACTTTACGCTCCACCTATAGTAGCCAGGCTAACCGCTCATTCAGTAAAAATTACCGACTATCGGTTGGCAATAGACATCGCCACTCACCAAGGGCATTATCCATATTAAGTAAAAAGGGGAAATAAAATGTGTAACCTAGCAAATTTTCAACGTAAGAATTGGGCTCGATCTAAAGGCTTTACACTGATAGAACTCTTAATAGTCGTAGCGATTATTGGTATTTTGGCTAGCATTGCTATTCCTGCTTATACAGATTACATAATAAGGGCGAGTTTGCCTGATGCCACCAGCACACTCTCAGCAACTCGGGCAAAGTTAGAGCAGCATTTTCAAGATAACCGTGATTATCAAACAGTAGGTGCTTTTACATCTCCATGTGCGGCAATCACAAATGCGGGCAAGTTCAGTTTTGCATGTTCAAACTTAACAGCAGCTACATATACCATTACTGCTACAGGTAGCGGCATCGTCTCTGACTTCATATACACCATTGATCAGGCAAATACACAACGTACAACAGGAGTAAAGACTGGCTGGGGTACTACCCCTGCAGCATGTTGGTTAATGAAAAAAGGTGCAACTTGTTAATCAAAAAATTATGAAAAAAATAAATAAAAATTTAGGCTTTTCGTTAATTGAGTTGATGATCGCGGTTTTAGTCTTTGGCATCATTATGGCTTTTGCAATGCCTAGTTTTTCTACCTGGATTCAAGACGCTAAAACAAGAACAATTACCGAGTCATTACAAAACGGTATTCGGCTTGCTCAAGCAGAGGCGGTTAATAAAGGGCGTCAGGTTGCCTTTTTCGTTACTAATGTGCAACCCTCATCTACTGCTGCGGCCACAGTAACGGGTAGCAACTGGGGTGTAAGAGTGGTTGTTCCAACTCAGGCCGATGCCGACGGTTACATACAAGGTGCGGTGTTGAATAGTGAGGGCGGTAGCGTTATTGTTACTGCATCGACAGCAGAAATAAGATTTAACGCTATAGGCAGGCTTACAAACAGCCCAAGCTTGGTTACTTATAACATTACTAATCCAAAAGGAGCTAGAGCATTAAGGGTTGTTGTCTCTAGTTCAGGGGGGGTCAGGATGTGTGATCCAAATAAAAGCTTAGCAACTGCAGCGGACGGGTGTTGATATGACTAATAAATACAGCAGGTTAAGAAAAAAAAATTCAGGTGCGGTGTTATTAGAAGTGCTAATTTCCACCCTCCTTTTTGCTTTTGGTGTATTGGGTTTAGTAGGGATGCAAGCAGTTGCAACTCAGAACTCAATTAATTCTCAAGACCGAGCCGTTGCATCAATTTTAGCTAATGATATGGTGTCTCAAATGTGGGCTAAAAAAACCAGTACTATTGCTTCAGCGGCAATATCTGGAGACATTACTGCTTGGAAGTTGAAGGTGCAAAACTCAATATTATCTAACGCCGCTGGTGATGTGACTGAGGTTGCCGGTCTTGCAACGGTGACGGTGACGTGGAAAGCACCAACTAAGCTTGGTACTGATAATGCAAGTAAATATGAGACTAGTGTATTTGTTCAATAATGATTGAGCTAGGCAGTAAACGCTACAGATCAAGTAATAAAAAACGAGAGATGAATTAGGAATTTAATGTTAATGAAAACCCTATACGACACACAATTACTTAAGTGGCATTCCGTAAAACAAAAGGGATTTTCTCTTATTGAGCTTATGGTGGGTTTGGTCATAGGCTTACTCATGTCTTTAGTGGTTTATAACGTATTGAACGTTAACGAAGGTAGAAAAAGAACCACAACGTCTTTAAACGACATTAATCAAGCAGGTAGTTATACAATTTATCAATTAGATAAGCTTGTAAGAAGTGCCGGCAGTGGCTTTACAGGAGGCGGTGACAAAGTGGGTGCTGATTATGCTTTTGGATGCAGGCTTGACATGGCATTGGGCGGTACACAGCTCATTCCAGCTACCGTAGCTTTTCCGACACCCTTTAACGCGGTAAGCGCCACAGTTAGAGTGGCGCCCGTAATTATATATGACGGTGCTGCAGGGGTGGGTGGGGACGTGATAGTCACCATGTCGGGTAATGCAGGTTTGGGAGAGTCTCCTACTAGTTTTTCAGCATCACCTACTGTAGCAACACTTAAATTGGTGAACCATGCGGGCGTTCGTGCTAACGACGTGGTCTTGCTGGCGGATAAACCTGCCGCGAGTGTTTCACCTTGTTTAGTACAACAAGTTGCCTCAACTTTTAATCCGATAGCTGGCGGTAGTAATGTTGGTTTAGGCGGATCTTACTATACTGCCACGGTCAATTTACGCTCTGTTGCAGACTTCACAACAACTTCACAGGTTATTAATTTGGGACAGGCGCCTAATCTTAATATGTTTGCAGTGGGTGCCAATAACACTTTGATGAAATATGACCTAATGCAAAATAGGCAAACTACTACAACCGCGGCGAATCCTAACCCTAGTGTTTATGTAGATGATGTTTATCAAATGCATGCACTTTATGGAGTGGATACAAGCCCTGCTACGTCATCATTAACATGGGTTGCCCCAACAGGCACATTTTCATCGGCTACTTTGCTTGCGGGAACATTAGCCGCAGCTACAAGCTTAAAAAGAATTAAAGCGATTAAGATTGGTGTAGTGATGCGTACCGCCTTGCTGGAACGTGAAACGGTCAGTGCTACAACACTACAGTTATTTGGGGATACTGCGGCTCCAGTAACCGTTAATTTAGCCCCCACTACTTTCCGCTATCGTAGTTTTGAAGCGGTGATTCCGCTACGCAATACATTGATGTTGAAATAGGCTACGTCACTATTAAAGTTTATTGAGCAATCGACATTTTAAAAAATACTACAACTATGACTAATTTACAAAAAAATAATTTACCAAATGCCACTAAGCAATCAGGCGTGGTACTTTTTATTACACTGGTCGCATTAGTGATTATGCTGATTGCCAGTGTTGCTTTAATTCGTTCTACTGATACCAACCTTTTAATATCCGGTAGTTTAGCGTTTAAAAGAGATGTGGTGAATCAGGCTGAAAGAAGCATGCCCAGCATTAGAGCAAAGTTTACAGCAGGCACCTTATCAACAAGCGCCTCAAAACAAGTGGATAGTGTAGTGAATGATAATTACTACGCAACAATTCAACCTAGCAATGCATTAGGTATTCCCAATGTCTTGCTGAACACAACTACTTTTGACAGTACGATGCCCAATAACAACATTGCTTATACGGCTGGTGGCATTACCATTCGTTATGTCGTTGACCGCATGTGTTTAGCGACTGGCGAAATTTCACCCAGCAACTGCACTATTAGTAAGGCAGGCACTGACTTAGGGGGGGGTAAAAAACAAATTTTAGGCAAGCTTTCCGGCGAGGATGGCGTGGTTTACAGAATTAGTATACGAGCAACAGGCCCTAAAAATACAGAAGCATTTATGCAGTCAACTTTCACTTTTTAAATTGTTTTATATCGAGAATATTATGTTTAAGCATATTGGAAAACTACTCGCATTATCTACATTAGCGCTTCCATTGCTCTCTGTGGCGGCGACAGACTTAGCAGATAAACCGATATTAACAGGCAACTCAGTGCAAGGGAATGTGGCCATTACCATATCCGCTGAGTTCCCGACGGCTGTAGGGTCATCTTACAGAAATGCGTCATATAACAACGCAGATGACTATATTGGGTATTTTGATAATAAAAAATGTTATGTCTATCATGGGCATGCAACTGATTCAGAGTTGCGGTATTTTGAGCCGGTTGGCTTGGCCACTAATCATCAATGTACCAATATGTGGAGCGGTAACTTTCTTAACTACGCATTAACACAAACCATTGACCCGTTAAGAAAAGCCTTGACTGGTGGTCATAGAAGCGTTGACACGATGGCCTTGACCGTGCTGGAAAAAGCTTACGGATCAGTCATTGGTTCAGGAACAAATAATCCATCCTCAATTGCAGCTAATGCTAATTTATATACGCCTTTTCCATGGGCATCAGTAAATGTAAGAATTGGTGCTCTTGGTAAAAAATTTCGTATTACTCTTTCGGGTAATCTAGGTAATGCGGGAACGGAAATTGGTACTGCAGCTAATCCTAATATTCCTGGGGTTGTTAATAACAACGATATATATGAGTTTTATGCACGATCTCAAGTTTGTGTGGCAGGAATGCTTGAAGATAATTGCACCCAATATGGTACAAACTACAAACCAACTGGCTTGATTCAAAAAAACTCGAAAAAATTAAATTTTGCGGCACTAGGTTATCTAAATCATAGTGATAGAGCGCGTGATGGTGGTGTATTAAGAGCCCAAATGCGCCCTTTAGGCCCATTAGTTGTTAATCCAGGTTCTGCGGATACGCCGAATCCCAATCCAGAGTGGGATGCTAATACAGGGATATTTTACACAAATCCTGATCCTGCTACAGCTTTAGCGAGTGGTGTAAGCAATAGCGGTGTAATTAATTATTTAAATAAATTTGGCCTAAGTGCATCTGGTTATAAGTCTTATGACCCAGTAAGCGAGTTGGTTTATACCGCCAGTCGGTACTATCGAAATAAAGGCAATGTAGCGAGCTATACTAACGCCCTGACCGCTGCGCAGATTGATGGATTCCCTGTGATCACTGCATGGAACGATCCTGTGCAATATGCTTGCCAAGCCAATTTTATTATAGGTATTGGGGACACCAACACTTGGGATGATGCCAATCTACCTGGAAGTACCTCACGTGGAGCTAATGAGCCTGCTATTCCGCCAGAGGTGACAGCAGATTGGGACGGAAGTCTTAATATGGCAGTACCGACCAATTTTAATGTAGCAGTAGCTACCAATCGAGTGGGCGCATTGCAAGGCACACCCGCTCCTTTAAGTAATTTTAACACTGGCGCTGGCAATGCTCGTTATTACATGGCTGGCATAGCCTATGATTTGCATACCCGTGATATACGTCCAGACTTTGCCGGGAAGCAAACTGTAAGTACTTATTGGTTAGATGTACTAGAGTCTGGCTTTAGAAACGATGGTAGCAACCGTTTTAATCAATTTTATTTAACTGCAAAATTTGGTGGTTTTGATGTACCAACGGGGTTTGACCCTTACCTAGGTCCAACCGTGGCGTTACCTGTCGCGACATGGGATAAAAATGGAGATAATGACCCAGATAACTATTATAGAGCCAATAATCCAGCAGCCATGATGGCTGGTTTAGATAATGCTTTTATGGATATTTTAAGCAAATTGTCCGGGTCTTCTAATACTTTTGCCGTTTCTAGTCCAAGCGTTATATCAGGCGCCATGAGTTTTGCTACAAGTTACAAAGCTGATACTTGGACCGGCAATGTAGTGGGCAATACGGTAACTTTTTCTGGGGACATACCAGTAGAAACAATTGCATGGAACGCATCGACAAAATTAGATGCACAGGCTGCAGACACAGGTTGGGATACCGCTAGAAAAATTGCAACATCAACTTGTGTCGCCGGGTCGGACGGCACTCAAACCTGTGTAGGAACGCCATTTAGACCTGCCAACTTAATATTGTCAAATTTTTCTGTGAATCCTGCAGATCAGGCAAATGCAGTAAACTTTTTGCGTGGGGATGCAAGTAATACCGGGTCATCAGGCACAGCAAGTTTTAGAACACGCACTAGTGTTCTAGGTGACATTGTGAACTCCAAAGTAGTGGCTGTCGGCCCACCTCGTGCTCCTTATACCGAGGAGTTTAATGCTGGGTATCCTGCATTTAAATCTGCAAATACAGCCCGTTCAACAGTGGCTTATGTAGGGGCTAATGATGGTATGTTGCATGCATTTAATGGAGTGCCTGCTGGAGGTAATGAGTTATTTGCCTATGTACCTAATGCTGTCATTGAAGGCCCAACTAATACCCCTTATGATAACGGTATAGGAGCACTTGCAAAACCTGCATACGACCATAAATATTTTGTGGATGCTACCCCGGCAATTGAAGATGTAAAATTTGCCGACAATACTTGGCATTCAATTTTAATTGGGGGGTTAGGAAAAGGTGGCAAGGCTTATTATGCCTTAGATGTTACTAACCCTGCAGGCATTGCTAGCGAAGCTGGTTTGGCCGGTAAAGTGTTGTGGGAGTTTACCCACGAAGATATGGGCTATACATACGACACGCCGTTAGTGGTTAAAACAAAAAAATATGGTTGGACGGTAATATTAACTTCTGGCTATAACAATGACGACGGTAAGGGTTACTTCTTCTTGGTAAACCCTCAGACCGGCGCTTTACTGGAAAAAATTTCAACGGGTGAAGGTTCAATTGCAAATGATGCGGGTTTGGCACATGTGAATGCATTTGTTGCTGATGCCAGAGACTCGTTAACCGATGCAGCGTATGCGGGAGACGCGCTGGGTAATGTGTGGCGTTTAGATCTTTCAGATGCTAGTACTATTCCAGCACCTACCAAAATAGCGGCTTTTGGCTCAAATCAACCCATTACCGTATCACCTTTAATTGAAGTAGATAAGAGCACTCTAAAACGTTATGTTTTTGTAGGAACTGGGCGCATATTGGCTGATAGTGATGTAAGTAGTACTCAAGGACAATCCTTTTATGCTATTTTAGATGGCACTCAATCTCAGCCGTTTACGGCCAGCACCTTGCCCATGGACGGCTCATTTCCCGTTACACGAAGCCAAATGGTTGACAACACCAGCACTATAGCCACAACCGGGGCAATTGCAAATAGTGCAAAACCAATGGGTTACTACATAGACTTAGGTAATGATGGAACTTCACCGTATAGGGTCAATGTAGAAATGATCAGTTCTGCTGGTGTTGTTGCCTTTGCAGCAAATTCATTAGGGGGTGATGCATGCAATCCTTCTGGCAACAATAATCTATATGCACTGACTTATGGGGGGGGTAAATCTGTAATTTTAAATAGCGGTGGAAGTATTATTGGATCATATGCAGGTACTGGGTTAGCGACAAATGTTTCATTTTTTAGAAAAGATGGCAACACAACTAGCAGAATAAGTATAAGTAATGATTCTGGCAATAGTGATAGTATTCAGGTTAATCCATCAAGTGCTACTGGGTTTACTCCATTAAATTGGCGCGAGCTTCCAACGTCTGATTAATTAATCTTTTAGAAATGCGTTACAAGCTACCAATTGCTGTACTTGTGTCTGTGCTGATCCATGTATTTTTGATAGCTAATTTAAATTTAGCTATCAATACAAATTTTACTAAGCAGAATATTGACACTGAGTTAGCAAAACCCAGCCTGAGAAAAAACAACGTGCTTCAGGTGGGTTTTTTAATTTTAAGCCCGCCAAAGTTGTTGCGGTTAGAAAGAGAGTTAGCATTAACGGAGCATTCTCAATATCTTGAGAATGCTAATAATAATGACGATATCAACGCATCGGCAAAAATTAGCCATGAAAATCAAATCAAGCCGTTGAAGAAAAAATTAGAGTTGCCTGTAATTAAGGTAGCTCAAAATCAACTAGGCTCTAGCAATGATAGTCTGCTGAATCATTATTTAAAACCTAGCGATGTTGATATAACAGCAATACCAGTTTATGGTATTGAGCCGCCAATACAAACAAGTACCAATAAACTGTTGGTTGTATATCAGTTAAGAATTTTTATTGATAAAAATGGTAGCGTAGACGAGATAGTCAACCTGGATATAAGCAATTCAGAGCAAATTTTTTATGCGGAAATTGAAGCGCGAGTTAAAAAACTGGTGTTTATACCAGCCAAAAAAAATGGAGTAGAGGTGAATAGTTATATTGACATAGCTTTAGAGGCATAAACTAAATAGTTAGAGTTAGCTTGATAATAACTTACTCTATAACACTACCATCTTTTTCTGTTTTACGAATTTTTACAGGTAGATATTGGTAGTCTAAAGCAAGCCATAGTTCTGTTTTTGCTTGTTCACCATCACCCTTAATCAGGTACAGTGCTTGGAGTTGACCTAGTTTAGTTGTAATAACCTTTTCACCCTCAAAATGGTAGGTGTAGGTGCGGTGGTACTGTCATTTACAACTGATATCTCTGCAGATTCTATTATTCCCGTTGATAGTGGCTCCATAATAGTTGGCTCAAGTAATTGTTCAGCTTGCTGCACATCTTCAACTAGCGATTCTATTGCTGGTTTTTCTATGGTGTAAGGTGCCTCATTAATGGGATTTATGTCAGTTTTAGCTTCTAATTTTTGGTTTGTTTTTATGGGCTATTCTGACGTGATTAGTGGTGTTGGCGCAAGTTTTGGCGGACTTTGTTATACTTGGATTGTAATAATTTTTTGTACTGGCTCCATATTCACCAAGCGGATAGTTATGGGTTGGCTGCCTTGGTATAGTTCTAGCAATTTGAGTGGAGATTTTGCGAGTAAAAAAAATGAAAAAGCAACGAGATAATCACAGCCAGCAACAAGGCCTTATTTTGCGAGAAGTTAAATTTCAGGCGGTTAAGCATACTGGCAATATTGTGTGGTATTTGCATACTTAAAGTGGCGGCATCTCAGGTTTATTTGAAGCCTTATTATAGATAAGCTTAGCCGTAATGAGGCCATTGATTAAACCAAAAAACAGAGCCGCGATTGCAAATATAGGAATCAAGTAACTTACGCTGGCATGGGGAATGAGCCATAGGCGTACGATCATCAACTGCCCGGCAATGTGGGCAAAAGCCGCTAAAATGCTTAATGACACGATGCTGAAGTATTTTTTCGGCAGGTGCATGGCAAGCCATAACATCATTAAACTTAAAACCGCGCCACCTAAACTAAGGGCAAAAGTGGGTGATAGAAATTGGCCTAGTAGTAAGCTACTGGCAAATACTCGCAAAATACTGACCCAAGCCGCCGTTGCAAAACCATATTGAGTTAAAACATACAGCGTAACGATGTTGGCAATGCCGGGCTTAACGCCTGGGATAGGTGATGGAATCACGGCTTCAATCATGTGCAAGGCAATGGCAAAGGCCGCAAGCTTGGCAATGCGGTGGTCGTCAGCCGTGGTTTGTATTTTTGTGCGCTTCAAAGTGATGGTAGCTAATAGTTAAGTGAGTCATAAGGTTTGTTTTCACCTATCAACTCTAAGCTAATTTGATTAGGCAAGCAAATAGCGGCTTGCCCTGCACGCGTTAGCCAGCCTTGATGCACGCAGTATTGATTATGGCATGGGGACTTTGAAAATCGCGCCTTGCCGTGCGCAATACTGATGACAGCGTTGCCGATGGGACCATGCACGTGTACATCGCGCTGTTGGTTTAGGGTGTAGGTGGCATAAACTTTATCACCGAGCCTAATTTGTACTTTAGTGGCGTGTTCGCTAGACCATAAAATTTGAAATAAATAGACAATGGCGATTAGGCTGCCTGCCACAATGAGCCAATCGCCAAGTCGCAGCGATTTAACGGCGAGTTTAAGGTTGTGTGAAAAATTTAACATTTGTATCAAGCCAATGTAGTTTTTGTGCCATCGCCTTACTGACTAGAAAATTAGATTTTTGATCAATAACCATCCAATTTTCAATACCAAATGTAGCCGCAGCTTGTGCTTTATTTTCAGCAGCTTCAATAAAAATAGGTTTTGAGGCTACATCTGAAAGTACGCCTGCATGTGCCTGCGGTGAAATAAGCACCGTCACGGCTTGTGTATGTTGTACAGGGTAACCCGTGCGTGGGTCAATGATATGGCAGTAACGCTTGCCGTTTAATATAAAGTAGCGCTGATAATCACCTGAGCTGCCAATTGCCCAGCCATCGGGTAAATCAAGCGTGGCGATTGCCGATGGCTGGCGTGGGTGTTGTATGCCTACGCGCCAAGGATTTTTACCATGCTGACCAAGGGCAACGATATTGCCGCCGATGTTGATGAGTGCATTTTTAACCTGTTGTTTGCGTAAATAATCGGCCGCCATGTCTAAGGCATAGCCTTTGGCGTAGCCGCCTAAATCAAGCTTTACTGACACGTTGTTGCTATAAGCATTATTGTTTTTAATGACGATGTCCGTCATGCTAGGCTTACTTTTTACCAAGGCTTTGATTTTATCATCGTCAATATTGACCGCGCCAAATTCGTCACGCTGAAAGCCCCAGGTGTTGATTAAATGGCCGATGGCCGGGTTGAATAAGCCGTGAGATTTAACTGAAAAATTTGTAGCATCCGTGAGCATTTCTGCAAGTTGCGGACTAATGCTCACAGAGGCTTTACCTTGCGAGAAAGCATGATTAAGTGCGCCTAGTTCGCTTGTTTGATTCTCGCTGGTTGGTTTCCACGCATGGAGTTGATGATGCAGGCTCTGAAAATCTTGCAAAATCTGATTGCTCAATATGCTGGCACGTGCATCAGGCTCGCCATAAATACTGATATCGACTAAGGTGCCAAATACATAACTTTGACTATGATAGAGCGGCTCTTTGTTGTAAGCGTTTAGCCCGAAAATAGCGAGGCCTAGCAGGATAAGCAATAATAAAGTGATCATAAAACGTAGCTTTGATCGTAGCCTCGATGCAGTGTAATGAAATCGAGGGGATATCATATTAAACCTCGATTTCGCTATGCTGCATCAAGGCTACCGTTGCAGCGGCGCCATCACGCTCTAGCGCAACTTTCAGATTTAATGCCAATGCATCCATAAAAACACCGGCTGGCTTACAGTCTGTCTGCACAGCAATTTCTACCATACCAGTGGGGCTGGTGACGTTGATTTCGGTTAAATGCTCACCTATCACATCAAGACCGACTAAAAACAGCCCTTCTTGTTTAAGTATTTTACCAACGGTGATGGCAATTTCATGGTCACGTGCGTTGAGTGGTTGCGCAACACCTGTGCCGCCGGCAGCTAAATTGCCACGGGTTTCGCCAGCGAGTGGGATGCGCGCCAGTGCGTAAGGTAATGGTTCACCATCAATCACGATAATGCGTTTGTCACCTTGCAAAATAGCGGGCAGATAACGTTGCGCCATAATGGTGCGTGTGCCATATTGGGTGATGGTTTCCAGTATCACGCTTATATTCGGGTCGGTTAACGTAAGTCTAAAGATGCTACTACCACCCATGCCGTCTAAAGGCTTTACTACAATATCTTTATGTGTATTTAAAAAATCTCGAATTAACACATTATTTGCCGTTACCAAAAACTCAGGCGAAAATTGTGCAAAGCGCGTAACAGAGAGTTTTTCATTCCAGCTTCGAATAGCAGTCGGGTTGTTATAAACCTTTGCACCTTGGCTCACGGCAATTTCGAGCAAATAAGTGCTGTATAGATATTCGTTATCAAACGGTGGGTCTTTGCGCATGATAATGGCAGAAAAATCTGCGGGTGCGTATTTAAGCGCTGGTTCGGTTGAAAAACTCTGCTCAGTAAATATAAATTTTTTTGCACTAATTCTCGCTATATTTCCTCGCAAGAACAGGTCGTGTTGCATGCTCACAAACAGTTCATATCCACGCTGACTCGCCTCGCGCATGATGGCAAGGCTGGTATCCTTGTAGCTTTTTAGGCTAGAAAGTGGGTCAAGAATAAATAGTAGTTTCATCTGTGTCTTATCAAAAAATCAATCTATCTGTTACACCCGCGTTGGGTATGTTTTAAAAGTATTTCTACAACACTTTTATCGGTTCAGCGGATCTTGCTCCTGCAACTCAATTGCCGCAGCCAACAAAGCCAAACGTGCGACTACGCCGTATGCATAAAAACGATTAGGTGTTGCATCGGGCGCACCCGCACAGTCAGGCAAAGTGCAAGGTTTTTCAAAGGCCAACGGTACAAAATGTGAGCCCGGCGCGTTTAAGTTTTCATCAATGGCACGCCCAGTGTGCACTCGATAAAAACCGCCAATCACAAAGTGATCCATCATATATACCACAGGTTCGGCAACCGCTTCGTTAATGCTCTCAAAAGTATAGACGCCTTCTTGAATAATCACTTCAGTGACTTCCAACCCCTCTTTTACTACCGACATTTTATTACGGGTTTTACGGTTTAAGCCTCGAACATCGTCGGGCGATTTTACCGTCATGATGCCCATGCCATAAGTACCAGCGTTTGCCTTAACAATCACAAATGGCGCTTGTGTCACGCCATATTGCGCGTATTTAATTTTTATTTTTGCGAGTAACTGTTCAACTTTAATGGCAAGGCAATCTTCACCTGTACGCGCATTAAAATCAATGTCACCGCAAGTGTCAAAGTAGGGGTTAATTAGCCACTCATCAATGCCTAAAAGGGCTGAAAAATCAGCCGCTACTCGGTTGTAGGCTGCAAAATGTTGTGATTTACGGCGTGTACTCCAGCCCGCGTAGAGTGGTGGAATTAAATCCTGCTCCAGATTCTTTAGTATTTCTGGAATGCCGCCAGACAAGTCATTATTGAGCAAAATGGCGCAGCTATCGAATTCTTTTAGCGACAGTTCATTGGATTCAAAACTCTGTAATTTAATACGGTTGCCAACACGCACCACAGGCTCTAACAACAAATACTGGCCATCGTGCGTTTCAAGTTTGGTCGGCGTAGTAATTTCAGGTGAAATAGAGCCTATTCTGACTTCCATACCCGCCTGCTTCAATATGTTGGCAAGCTCAAGTACGTTGCGTAAGTAGTAGGTATTGCGCGTATGGTTTTCAGGAATAATCAGTAGTCGATGTGCTTCAGGGCATATTTTTTCTATCGCTACCATTGCCGCCTGCACACTCAAGTGCAAAAAATCCGGGTTAAGATTATTAAAGCCAGCCGGGAATAAATTGGTATCCACAGGCGCTAACTTAAAGCCCGCATTGCGTAAATCAACCGAGGCATAAAATGGCGCTGCATATTCTAGCCATTGGGTGCGAAACCAATGCTCAATGTTTGGCATGGCCTCTAACATGCTTTTTTCTAAATCCAGCAGCGGGCCATTAAGTGCGGTGGTTAAATGCGGAACCATAATCTACCTTTATTTAAGCTTTTTGTAGGCGCTTTGTAACCTCAATTTTCGAGCTGTCACTACCTGACTTGCCTGCTTAACCTCATACACTTCATTTCATCGAGGTTGCAAAAAGCTACACGACTTGATGCGCTTGTGCGTCAGCGTGATAACTACTTCTTACCATGGGGCCGCTGGCGGTATTATTAAAGCCCATGGCATCGGCTTTTAGCTTTAATGTTTCAAAAATTTTCGGATCAACGTAACGCATCACAGGATGGTGATGAATACTTGGTTGTAAATATTGGCCTAATGTGAGCATGCTTACGTTGTGTGCGCGTAAATCTTGCATCACGGTTAAAATTTCGTCATCTGTTTCACCAAGCCCTAGCATTAAGCCTGACTTTGTCGGGATGTGTGGATAAATCTCGTTAAATGCCTTGAGTAAATTGAGCGAATTCTGATAATCCGAGCCTGGTCTTGCTTGTTTATAGAGCCGTGGGATCGTCTCCAGATTATGATTCATGACATCGGGCGGTGCCTTGCTTAAAATCTGCAGGGCAATATCTAGGCGACCACGAAAATCCGGCACTAGAATTTCTATTTTGATATCGGGAGACTGCGCACGCACGGCAACGATACAGTCCACAAAGTGCTGCGCACCTCCATCGAGTAAATCGTCACGATCTACACTGGTAATCACCACGTATTTAAGTTGCATTTGTGCAATGGTGCGAGCAAGGTTTTCTGGCTCATTGACATCAGGTGGTAGCGGTTTGCCGTGGGCCACGTCGCAAAACGGACAGCGCCGCGTACAAATGTCACCCAAAATCATAAAAGTTGCTGTGCCGCTACTAAAGCATTCTCCGATATTGGGGCAGCTGGCTTCTTCGCACACGGTATGCAGATTGTTGTCACGCAACACCCGTTTTATTTCTTGATAACGTGCGCCATCGGGCGCCTTCATGCGTATCCATTCTGGTTTGCGTTGAATCGGTTGCGGAATGATTTTGATTGGAATACGCGAAGTTTTTGCCGCGTCAATTTCTTTTACTCCGGCGATTTTGGCGCTGGCAACTTTAGTGGGGGTAGCGTTAGTCATGCTTATTTCCGTATCATGAGCCCAATGACTCATGCAAATGTTCTAATTTAGCGGTAAGTTTCTGTACCAACAACTCACCTAATGTTTGTGTATTTGCCGTAATGCCTAAATCTTTAGTTTTTATGACCTTCAAACCCGCGTAGCCACATGGATCTATCGCCTCAAACGGAGTTAAATCCATCTCAACATTAAGACTTAATCCATGATAACAGCAATTATTTTTGATACGTAAACCAAGTGACGCGATTTTTGCTATTCCAGCGTCTTTAAGTTGTACATAAACGCCAGGGGCCTCTTTTTGTGACGTGGCAATGACATCGTAATCTGCCAATAATTCTATCACCGTATTTTCGAGCAAGCTAACTAGGCTACGGATATTGAGCTTGCGCCGTGTTAAATCCAATAGCACATAAATGATGACTTGGCCCGGACCATGAAAAGTGATTTTTCCACCACGATCTGTATTAATAACGGTGATATCATCACGCATAGGTTGACGCACATTTTTACGGTTAAGGCCTAATGTATAGACCGGAGGATGTTCAGTTAGCCAGACTTCATCCGGGGTGCTGCCGGTGCGCGCTGCAGTAAACGTTTGCATGGCAAGGCTGATGGCTTCAAACTCTGTCACGCCCAAATGCCTTATTATTAAAGGTTGTTGCATAACGCGCTAATCATTAGAGCGCAAATTTTACCAACGGGTGTGCACTCAATAGGCGATAAATGTCATCTAATTGCGCTTGAGAGATCACGTGTACAGTGCAGGTAAGACTGATATATTTACCTGTAGAACTGGCGCGCATTTCTACTTGCTCTGCATTAAATGCAGGCACAATCGTTTGAATGACGGCAACAATCGTGGCAGAAAATGTCTCTTGCGTTTCCCCCATGACCTTAATAGCAAAGTCACATGGAAAATCAATTAAGGGCGGTGCGGTGTGTGGCTCGATATTGGTCATGAATGTTCACCATCATTTTTAAAAACATTTAATCCATACACACCAAAAGCTTACTCACTTTTGCATGTGCTGATATAAGTTTACTGAAAAAGTAGTTTAATAGAATCCCACGCACGCCCAAAGATGCCCGCAGCATCAATAGACTTGGCTGCAACCAGCGCACGTTCACCGATGATTTTGCCATTGAGGGTAAATTTAACATTGCCAATCACCTGCCCTTTTTTAATGGGGGCAATCAGCGGCTGCGTGCTTGAAACTACAGCCTTGACGTTGGCATATTCACCTTTGGGTAGCGTGAGATATAAGTCGCTAGCAACCGTAGACGCTAATTGATTTTCGCTACCCTTCCACACCTTAAGCTGACTGATACTTTGCCCTTGCTTGTAAACTAGGGTGGAATCAAAAAACTGGAATCCGTAATTGAGCAGCTTTTGGCTTTCAGTTGCGCGCGCAGCGTCATTAGGCGCACCTAAAACCACTGCAATGCGGCGTGTAGTGTCGCGTTTAGCCGTAGAAATTAAACAATAGCCAGCAGATTTTGTGTGGCCTGTCTTCATGCCATCAACAAAAGGATCTAACCATAGTAAGCGATTGCGATTAGGTTGTTTGATATTGTTGTAGGTGTACTCTTTAAGTGAGTATAAACGTTTGTAATCTTCAGGAAAATCATGAATCAACGCGGTGGCCAAAATCGACAGATCCTCAGCCGTCGTATAATGATTCGCATCGGGCAGGCCGGTAGCGTTCATAAAATGTGTGTGTTTCATGCCTAAGCGTTGTGCTTCTTTATTCATCATGCCGGCAAATAGTGCTTCTGTACTAGCAATGCCTTCGGCTAGGGTGATAGAAGCATCATTGCCCGAGGGGATAATCATGCCGTGCAAAAGCTCATCTACCGTGACAGGTTTATTGGGCTCAATAAACATTCTAGAGCCTTCAGCCTTCCATGCAGCTTCGCTCACAGGCAATGTTTGGTTAAGCGTCAAGTGGCCATTTTTAACAGCCTTAAAGCTTAAATAAGCAGTCATTATTTTGGTTAATGAGGCTGGCTCAACACGCATACTCCCATTTTGGGTTGCAATAACATGCCCGCTATTAAAGTCTTTAAGTAAGTACGCTTTGACTGCCAAATCTGGCGGTGGTGCAATTTGCGTAGTATTCGCATACGTAAACTGGCTAAAAAGTATAGAAGCTACTAGTGTGCTTGCAGCAACGCCGCTGATAAAAGAGTTCAGGTTTGGGGGTTTAATAATAGTTTGCATGGAATCTTATATAAGTAATTACTGATTGGTAACGATTGCGGAAATGTTTAATTGTTTACGCACTTTGCCGGCAGAAGTATCTGCCTCTTTTCTGGTATCAAAAGGACCTATTTTGACACGGTACAAGCCATTATTATACACGTTAGCAACTGCGGTATTGCCGCCAATATCTAAGCCTAGAATTTTCTTTTGCAATAATTCACCATTGCCCTCATTTTTAAAAGCCCCAACTTGCACATAATAACTAGCTGAATTTGCATCTGGCCTACTGTTGGCAACTGATTGATCTGAGCCATTGCTATTGGTAGTCTCGGGCGTTATTGTTGGGAATTTTTCAGCGGGTAAAGGACTGGTTGCAGTGTTGTTCGCTACCTCTATATTGCGATTACTAATGCTGTTACGTAACGCTTCAGCGCTGGTGTCAATCGCTTCAACTTTTACCAAACCGCTACCTTGCGTGATAAGACGCAACTGATATGCGGCAGCATAAGATAAGTCTATCAACCGCTCATGCTTAAAGGGGCCACGATCATTGATGCGCACTACTACAAATTTTCCATTTTCAGGATTGGTAACTTTGACGTAACTGGGGATAGGTAACGTGGTGTGTGCGCCTGTCATGGCGTACATATCGTAAATTTCACCACTGGATGTTTTTTGGCCATGGTAGCGTTTGCCATACCATGAAGCCATACCTTGCTTTACATAAGGTGCGTAGCTTGTCATCGGGGTATATTTTTGACCTAAAGCAGAATACGGCCTATTGGCACGTGTGAGTGGTTTTTCTGTTTTAAGTGTTGCACCCGGAATAAGATCAATATCTGCAGGCACATTGTCGCCCGGGCCGTCATCTAAATAATAACCTCCTTTTGCTGCAGTGGCTTGCGTGTTTGGTGCGGGACTATTCTGTTTTTGTACGGACTTTCCACCACATGCGACCAAAAACATGATGCATACGATAATAAGACCTTGCTGAAAGTGAATCATTTAGTAACCTCCATTTAAGTTAGGTTAGGTGGCGACCAGTTTTTTATGGGTGTGTATGCTCATCAAAATACCAAAACTTAAACACAACATCACCATAGAAGTGCCGCCATAGCTAATTAAAGGCAACGGTACGCCAACCACAGGTAAAATGCCACTCACCATACCCATGTTAACAAACGCGTAGGTGAAAAAAGTCAACGTAATGCTTCCTGCCAATAATCTGGAAAACGTACTTTGTGCCTGAGAAGCAATCATCAGCCCACGAATGATAATCAGGCTAAAAAGACCCAGCAACAACATATTACCTAAAAATCCAAACTCTTCACTAAACACAGCAAAAATAAAATCCGTGGTGCGTTCAGGTAAAAAATCAAGCTGCGTTTGCGTGCCATTCAACCAGCCCTTGCCTGCAGATCCACCCGAACCGATGGCGATAATCGCTTGTATGGTGTGGTAGCCAGCGCCAAGCGGGTCTTGGGTTGGATCAAACAAAATTTCTATGCGACGGCGCTGATAATCATGCAGCATTGACCAAAAAACAGGGGAGAGGCTCGCGAGTAAAGTCGCAGCTCCTAATAAAAATTTCCAATTCAGGCCGGCTAAAAACAAAATAAAAAACCCAGAGGCCGTGATAAGTAAAGAGGTACCTAAATCGGGTTGTTTCATGATGAGCACTACCGGTATGGCTAGCAGTAAACCAGCAAATGCAAAATGGCTGGGTTTGGGCTTGCCTTCGCGCTTAGCAAAATACCAAGCGAGCATCATGGGTAGCGCAATGCGCATAATCTCTGAGGGTTGAATGTGGATAATGCCAACATTTAGCCAACGTCGTGCACCATGGCTAATGGTGCCAAACAAGGCAACACCAATGAGTAATATAACGCCCAACAAATATAGCGGTAGCGCAATGCGTTCTAACTGGTTGGGCGGAATGTTTGCAACCACCCACAGTACGCTGAGCGCCACCGCAGTATTAATACCGTGCGCATAGACACGTTCAAAACTTTGACCAGATGCACTGTACAGTATGAATAAGCTTGCCAATAACGTAAACAACAAGCAGGCCATTAAAAACGCATCAATATGCTCAACGAAGCGATGGAATAATCGGCTAATCATACAATTCCTCTTCTGGCACAAGTCGCGGCGTGGTCGCAGGCGCATTACCGGTCGCGTTAATTGGTATTTTAACCTCTATTTTTGCAGCTTCTGCAATTGGCAATTTACCCAGCAAATAATAATCCATGACTTTTCTGGCAATAGGCCCCGCCGCAGAACCCCCATGACCGCCATTTTCCACAATCACAGCTAAGGCAATTTTCGGGTCTTCAGCGGGGGCGAAAGCAATAAATAATGCATGGTCACGATGGCGCTCATTAATCGTGTGTTCATTGTATTTTTCATTCTGCTTAATACCGATCACCTGTGCCGTACCCGTTTTAGCCGCAATGCTATAACCCGCATTGGCACCGATACTGGCCGCTGTGCCGCCTGGCAAGGTCACGTCAACCATGCCGCGCCGAACAATATCCATGTTATCTGGATTTAATGTTATTTTATCTTGCACAACAGGGGGCGAAATGTGACGCTTGCCAGTAAGTGAGTTTTGAATTTGAGCAACCAAATGTGGCTTCATGGCAACCCCATTGTTAGCCAAAATAGAGGTCGCTTGCGCCAACTGTAATGGTGTTACCAGTGTGTAACCTTGACCAATGCCAACAATGACGGTTTCACCTGGATACCAAGGTTGCTTAAAGCGCCGCATTTTCCATTCAGGGGTGGGTAACAAACCTTCAATTTCGCCCTTAAGATCAAAGTCACTTTTTCTACCAAAGCCAAAGTGACGGACAAATGATGTGAGCTTTTCGATACCTAGTTCCATGGCTAAACCATAAAAAAAAGTATCGCAAGAAATAGTAATGGCGCGCTGCATGTCAACAATACCATGTCCGCTTGGTTTCCAGTCGCGATAGCGATGACGGCTATTGGGAAAGCTAAAGTAACCTGCATCATGAATTGAAAAAGGTGGCATGCGTTTGCCAGCCTCTAGCCCGGCAAGTGCTACAAACGGTTTAAAGGTAGAACCCGGTGGGTAGATACCACGTAATGGACGGTTGATTAGCGGTTTATCTAGAGAATCATTGAGTAACTTCCAGTTCTCAGTATCAATACCACCCACAAACAGGTTCGGATCAAAGGTTGGCTGGCTCACATAACTTAATACTTCGCCAGTTTTAGGGTTGATGGCAACAAGCGCCCCGCGTCGATCACCAAATGCAGTTTCGGCAATTTCCTGTAATTTACTGTCTGCCGACAAAATTAAGTTGTCGCCAGGTATTGGCGCATTGCTTGATAGCACGCGCACAGCATGGCCATCGGCATCGACTTCCACTTGCTGAAACCCCGTGGTGCCATGTAATTGACGTTCATAAAACTGCTCCAGACCACTTTTGCCAATGTGATCAGAGCCTTTGTAGTTGGAAAGGTCACCAGACTTTTCAAGATCAGCTAAATCTTTATCGTTAATGCGCCCAATATACCCCACCATGTGCGAGCCAAGTTTACCTAACGGGTAGTGCCTAAAAAGACGCGACTTGATTTCTACCCCAGGAAAACGGAAATGATTTACCGCAAATTTAGCGGCTTCAACTTCATTAAGGTGCGTGCGAATCGGTACACTTTCGAAGTTGCGGCTTTCTTGCCTGAGTCTGTTAAAGCGCTTGCGGTCGAGCGGACTTATTTCAACAAACTGGCTAATTTCAGCGATGGTGGCTTCAAGGTCTTTAATTTTTGCGGGGGTAATTTCTAGCGTATAAACGAAAAAATTGTGAGCGAGTACTACGCCATTTTTATCCAGGATTAAGCCACGATTAGGCGCGATGGGGATTAAAGAAATGCGGTTGTTTTCAGCCAGTGTTTGGTAATGGTTATATTGCTTTACTTGCAGGTAATAAAAGCGGGAGGCAAGTAGTGCGAATAGACTTATCACGACTAATGCGGTAAATCCTAATCGTAGCCTGAAATAATACTGCTCGTGTAGGTAATTTCTAAGTTCTGCTCCCATGTTTAATTACCGCGAGAATGCTTGCCTGTATTTAACCCCAGCATGACCGCAAGTTGCCAGATTAAAATACCGGTGATGCTTGGTAAAAAATAAGTCCAACCCAGCCACTCATTACCGGCAAAGGTTTTGAGTACAAGTAACACAATCTGTGAAAGCACCAGCAATAAGAAGACATAAACCAATTGCTGTGTATTGTTAAATAGCACAAGGCGACGCTGATACACCAGTCCCACAAAAGTGGTAACGGTATATGCGAGAGCATATTGACCAAAGACACCACCCGTTGCCAAGTCAACAAGCAACCCTACAAACCATGCCGTACCTACGTTACATTGGTTTGGTGCGCGTAGCATCCAATAGATAATGACCAGTAGCATAAAGTCTGGGCGCAAGCTAAGCGCGATACCAGACCACGGCACAAGCAAGCAGATAAATGCAAATAATAGCGAAAGGTATATAAATTTAAGCTGGCTATTATGCATGCGGTTTGTCGGGGTTATTAGATTGAGGTTTGGTTGAGTTTGGTTGCTGTTTGGGCTCTTTTATTTTTTGAGGCTGAGTTTTTTCGGCATTATTTTTCCTGTCACTCGTCTGCGGCGCGAGATTATTATTGACTACATCAACTTGAGGCGTGCGCACTAAAAGCACCTGCCGATATTTTTCTATTCCCCCTGTTGGCTCGCAGACAATTTTCGCAAAAGGGGAGCCAGGAGTCACTTTTACTTCTGACACCGTAGCAACGGCAAGTCCTACCGGGTAAATGCCATCAATACCGGACGTGACCAATTTATCGCCGCGCTGAATATCGACATTAGCAGGTAGGTAAGGCAAATTAAGGGTGTTGTCGCGGCCGTGTCCAAAAGCAATCGCACGCAAACCATTGCGCTCAATTTGAATCGGTATTGCCAGTGACTTGTCGGTAATCAGCGTGGCTTCGCTACTTGACGGGTAGGTGCGCGTAACTTGGCCAATCACGCCCGTTGCATCGACTACCGCCGCTCCAGCTAAAACCCCATGACTTGCACCGCGGTTCACAATGATTTTTTTAGCGAATGGATCGCGACCTATATGCATAATCTCGGCCAATGTAGTGCTTTCAGCCAGCGTTTTATTGGCTTGCAGCAAATCACGAAGGTTAGCATTTTCAAGCGCGAGGATATTAAGTTGCTGTAGCGCGACATCTTGCTTTAAAGCTTGTTTTTTTAACTGTTCGTTTTCATTTAACAAGCGATGATGGGTTGAAAAATACTCATTTGTAAACTGATAAAGCTGAGATGGCGCATTAGCAATCAATTGTAAAGGGTGCAATAGCACCATCAAGTTTTCACGCACGGTTGAAAGATATTGCAACCGCGAGTCAGTTGCAATGAGGGTCAAAGATAAGGCGGCAAAAAAAACCAGTCGTGCGAAAGGACTAGGGCCGCGCGCAAAGAACGCCGGGGCCTGCTGCTGCTCAAGATTTTGATGAAAGCCTTGCACCATTATTTGTTATATCAATCTTTTAGTGTGACGTGAATTATGCACCACTTGGTGGTTAATTAAGCAATTAGGCCGTATCAAACGGCCTAATTGCTTAATACTACCCATTATTCAGCGCAAGGCCAATAAGTGCTTTTAACAACCAATTTTATAGAGACACTCTCAATGTGTGTTCAAAATGCTAAGTCGAGCTTTCCAGCTTACTCGTAAGCAAAAATACTCGCTAACTTATCCATATCCTCCAACGCACGTCCGCAACCACGCGCCACGCAGGTGAGCGGATCTTCTGCAACAATGACAGGCAAGCCTGTTTCTTCTACCAACAAGCGATCCAAGTCGCGCAATAAAGCGCCGCCACCAGTGAGCACCATGCCTTTTTCAGCGATGTCAGCACCTAATTCAGGTGGCGTTTGCTCAAGTGCTGACTTTACCGCACCGACAATTGCATTAAGCGGTTCGGTGAGCGCTTCTAAAATTTCATTGCTAGAAATTGTAAACTTACGTGGCAAGCCTTCCGCAAGATTGCGGCCGGTGACTTCCATCTCTAATACTGCAGAGCCAGGGAACGCAGAGCCGATGGTTTTTTTGATATTTTCAGCCGTAGGCTCGGAAATTTGCATGCCATAATTACGGCGGATGTAATCAATAATCGCTTGGTCAAACTTATCTCCACCCACGCGCTCAGATTTTGCGTAAACAATACCACCCAATGAAATAACGCCAACCTCAGTTGTACCACCGCCAATATCCACCACCATTGAACCTGTGGCCTCAGCTACCGGCATTCCTGCGCCAATCGCTGCCGCCATCGGCTCTTCGATTAAAAATACTTGCTTAGCGCCCGCACGCTCTGCGGACTCTTTAATGGCACGACGTTCAACCTGAGTAGAACCAACTGGCACGCAAATAATTATGCGTGGGCTAGGGGCAAACCAGCGTGAATCATGCACACGGCGGATAAAATATTTGAGCATTTGCTCGGTAATTGTAAAGTCGGCAATCACGCCGTCCTTCATCGGTCGAATAGCCTGAATATTTGCAGGCGCACGCCCAAGCATGCCTTTGGCTTCAGCGCCAACGGCGAGCAGAATTTTTTTACCATTAGGCCCACCTTCAAGGCGGATTGCCACGACTGAAGGCTCATCTAAAACAATACCTTTACCGCGTGCGTAAATGAGAGTGTTTGCGGTACCTAAGTCAATCGCAAGATCATTTGAAAAATAACTACTGATAGAACCGAACATTATGTTTTTCCTGTGGTGTGGTACTGATGTTTTTGCTAGGTTTTTACTACTTGCTCACTTAATCATTATTACCCGATTAAGGTGCACATAAAATCAGGGTATAATACCGCATATCTTGTTGAAAATTAAGCGTTGATTGCAACTTAATTTATAAAACAAAAAGCATCAAACAAAAGTCATCTGCAAATGTTGACGATAAGTTGCCCCCCCCCATTATATTTTTGGATTAAAGAAGCATGGCACTGAGCATTGAGGATATAAAGAAAATAGCACATCTCGCCCGCATAGAAGTAAGCGAGAATGAAGCCACAACAACGCTTGCTAAGCTGACCGGGATTTTAGGGCTAATTGAGCAAATGCAAGCGGTAGATACCACTGGTATCGTGCCGATGTCTCACTCCCAGGATTTAGCTCAGCGCCTACGTGAAGACGTGGTGACTAAAACCAACCAGCGGGAAGAGTTTCAAAAAATTGCGCCAGTGCTTGGCAATGGCTCGTCTGAAAAAGCCGTAGACCATGGCCTTTATCTTGTCCCTAAAGTGATCGAGTAATTGCAATATGTCTAATACCAGCCTAACCAATTCTAGCTTATTCCAGCTTAGCCAAATGCTAGCTAACAAAGCAATCTCCAGCGTTGAATTAACGCAAGCGTTTCTTAACCGTATTGATGCGCTTAATCCGAGTATCAATGCTTACATCGCCTTAGATAAAGACAAGACCCTCGCCCAAGCCAAAGCGGCAGATGCGCGCATCGCGGCAGGGAGTGCCGAGCCTTTAACCGGCATCCCCGTTGCGCAAAAAGATATTTTCTGCGCTAAAGACTGGCAAACCACCTGCGGCTCTAAAATGCTGGCGAATTTTATTGCGCCTTATGATGCGCATGTGATTACGCTGTTTAACGCAGCAGGTGCCGTGAACTTGGGCAAAACAAATATGGATGAATTCGCCATGGGCTCATCTAACGAGACTTCATATTTTGGCGGCGTTAAAAACCCATGGGATTTTGATCGTGTGCCAGGTGGTAGTAGCGGTGGCAGTGCCGCTGCGGTGGCGGCAAGGTTATGTGCAGCAGCAACGGGCACGGACACTGGCGGCTCAATACGCCAGCCGGCTTCACTTTGCGGCTTTACCGGCTTAAAACCAACTTATGGCGTGGTGTCACGTTACGGCATGATTGCCTTTGCCTCAAGCTTGGACCAAGCCGGCCCTATGGCAAAATCAGCAGAAGACTGTGCGTTGATGATGAACGTGATGGCGGGGTTTGATGAGCGCGATTCCACTAGCCTGAATCGTGCAAAAGAAGACTACACACGTGAGCTAGCAAAACCATTGCATGGTTTAAAAATAGGCTTACCCAAAGAGTATTTTGCTGAGGGTTTAGATGCCAGCGTCGCTACGGTGATTGAAGCCGCTATTGCGGAATACAAAAAACTAGGCGCAGAAATTGTAGAAATATCCCTGCCTAATACCGGATTGTCTATCCCGGTTTATTACGTGTTAGCACCAGCGGAAGCTTCTAGCAACTTATCACGCTACGATGGCGTGCGCTATGGTCACCGTGCGGCGGAATATACAGACTTAATGGACATGTATAACAAAAGCCGTGCAGAAGGTTTTGGCGCAGAAGTCAAACGCCGTATTTTGATTGGTACTTACGTGTTGAGTGCCGGTTACTATGACGCTTACTACCTAAAAGCCCAACAAATTCGCCGTTTAATCGCGCAAGACTTTGTTGAAGCATTCAAACAATGTGATGTGATTATGGGGCCAGCCGCACCTTCTACCGCTTTTAAAGCGGGTGAAAAAGTGGATGACCCAGTGGCCATGTATTTGCAAGATATTTACACTATTTCAACCAACTTGGCTGGCTTACCTGGCATGAGCGTGCCTGCCGGGTTTAGCAATGGGCTACCTGTTGGCTTGCAAATTATCGGTAATTATTTTGATGAAGCGCGCATGTTAAATGTAGCGCATCAATATCAACAAGTGACAGATTGGCACACGCAAATGCCTGATTTAACAATGCCAAAGGATATTGCATAATGGAATGGGAAGTCGTTATTGGGTTGGAAACACACACCCAGCTGCAAACAAACACGAAAATATTTTCAGGTGCCTCTGTTAAATATGGCGCGGAGCCTAATACGCAAGCCTGCGAGGTGAGTATTGCCTTACCTGGTGTGTTGCCAGTGTTGAATAAAGAGGCGGTTAATTGTGCGATTAAGTTTGGCCTTGCCATCAATGCCGAAATTGCACCACGCTCTGTGTTCGCGCGTAAAAATTACTTTTACCCAGATTTGCCCAAAGGCTACCAAATCAGTCAATTTGAGTTGCCAGTAGTAGGTAAAGGGGCCGTCACGATACAAGTACCTGCCGTAGGTAAAAATGCAGCTTACGAAAAAGTTGTCAACATTACCCGTGCGCATTTAGAAGAAGATGCTGGCAAATCTGTGCATGGCGCGGTTGAGGGCATGAGCGGCATTGATCTAAACCGTGCTGGAACGCCGTTATTAGAAATCGTAACCGAGCCTGATATGCGTTCAGCCGCTGAAGCTGTGGCTTATGCAAAAAAACTGCATGAGCTAGTGCAGTGGATTGGCATTTGTGATGGCAACATGCAAGAAGGCAGCTTTAGATGTGACGTGAACGTTTCTGTACGCAAAAAAGGCAGCGATAAACTCGGTACGCGTCGTGAGATTAAAAATCTTAACTCATTCAAATTTATGACGCAGGCAATTGAGTATGAAACTCGCTGGCAAATTGAAACGCTAGAAGACGGTGGCACTATTCATCAGGCTACGGTATTGTTTAACCCAGATACTGGCGAAACACGTGCCATGCGCAGCAAAGAAGAAGCCAACGATTATCGCTATTTTCCAGACCCCGATTTATTGCCTTTAGAAATCACCGAGGCAGATAAAGCGCGCATACATGCGCAAATGCCTGAACTGCCAGAAGCAATGAAAGCAAGGTTCGAAGCGCAGTTTGGCCTAACTGGCTATGATGCAGCATCGCTCACGGCTAGTCGTGAGCTTGCGAATTACTTTGTAGCAACCGTAGATAAAGGCGCAGAAGCTAAGCCTGCTGCCAACTGGGTGATGGGCGCTATTTCAGCCAAACTCAATGCAGAAGAAAAACCACTGGAAGACTCCCCTGTAAGCGCTGAGCAGCTGGCAAGTTTACTTAAACGTATTGCAGACAACACCATTTCAAACAATGCCGCCAAGCAGGTATTTGAGGCAATGTGGAATGGTGAAGGCGAAGTAGATGCGATTATCGAAGCCAAAGGCTTAAAACAGGTTTCTGATACCGGTGCGATTGAAGCTATTATCGATGAAGTGCTGGTAGCCAATGCCGCGATGGTAGAAGAGTTTAAAGCAGGCAAAGAAAAAGCTTTTAATGCCCTGGTGGGACAAGCGATGAAAGCCTCAAAAGGCAAAGCCAACCCAGCGCAAGTGAATGAGTTGTTGAAGAAAAAACTTACGGCTTAACGTGTTTAAGTAATTTTCGCTAACAATTTAGTTAGACCCGTTCGTTAATTTAAGGCGCCACCCCTTCACTTTGGTGTTTGAGTGAAAGGTAGCGTTTTTTATCGGCATCAAAACGTTTGCGCGTATTTTCAATCGTTTGTTTTCTGTCACTAATACGCTGGCTTATTTTGCCAACCTCTGCCTGATTTTTTGAAATATCGACACTTAAATCATCAGGGATTGGGGCTTTCTTTTTAGCCAGACTATCTGCCAATCTTTGATTTTCGGCTAGCTGTTTTTGGTTGCTTATTTTTTCTTGATTTAAATTTTCAAGTGCAATTAAATCAAGCTGTATATTGCGGTCGCGCGCCAGATCAATTTCATCAGCATTAGTAAATGCGCCAAGTAAGGCTTTATCTTTTTTGTCCTGCTCTAATTTTTCAAGATCCAAAGCTTGCTCTTGGTGGTTAATGGGCTTGTTACGTTTAACGGTAATTCCCTGCCGATTCATAATCGAGTTTTCGCGGTCGGAATACTGAGGCGGAACTCTATCACCATAATGCGTCGCCCCTTTTTCATCCTTCCATTTAACGATGCGACTTTTGTCTTCAGCATGTGTGGATTGAATAAAACTTACCCACATACATAAAGCGAACAATGCCCATACGTGCATGGTCAAGTTGATTGGCTTTGGATCAGCATTGCAACCTGGTTGTTTAATCATTGTTTTTTGCAATGGTCGCATTGTATTATTGTTGAGCTCTCATGATATTAAGTGCCGGTTAAGGTTAATTAACGCCATAACTTTGGCGATACATCTCCACCGCATGCAAGTTATGCGCCATCTCTTGCTTACTCTTCAAATAATGTAATAAATCATTTAAATTTGTGATAGCGCAAACAGGAATATGATTGTTCTTTACCACTTCTTGCACGGCGGATAACTCACCTAGCCCTTTTTCTTGCCGATCAATTGCAATTGCTACACCACAAGCACTAGCGCCATTGGCGGCGATAAGCTCTACGGATTCACGCACGGACGTGCCTGCCGAAATGACATCATCAATGATGAGTACTCGACCTTTTAACGGACTGCCGACAATTACGCCACCCTCGCCATGATCTTTAGCCTCTTTGCGGTTATAAGCGTAAGGGTAATTGTGACCATTTTTGGCAAACGCGATGGCGATACTTGCCACTAATGTAATACCTTTATAGGCCGGGCCAAATAGCATATCAAATTCAATGCCCGAGTTTTTAATGGCTTCTGCATAAAATTCACCGAGTTTCATTAAGCTCATGCCATCATTAAATAAACCCGCATTAAAAAAGTACGGGCTTAGGCGACCAGCCTTGGTTTTAAATTCTCCAAAACGTAAAACCTCTTTTTCCACCGCAAATGCGATAAACTCTTGTCTAAAATGATCTGGCGCTTGGGTCATGTTATATATCGATCTCTATAGTTAATCAGGAATAAAGTTTTGAAGATTATATCGCTAAATTTAAACGGCATACGCTCAGCAACCAACAAAGGTCTTTATGCCTGGCTTAAAACACAAGATGCAGACATTGTTTGCATGCAAGAAATAAAGGCGCAAGTTTCTGATTTGACGACGCAGATGTTAAATCCTGAAGGGTATTTTGGCTATTTTCACTATGCTGACAAAAAAGGCTATAGCGGTGTTGGCATTTATTCAAAAGTGCAGCCCGATGCAGTTATTGAAGGTTTAGGCATAGATGATATAGATCGTGAGGGACGTTATATTGAAGCAAGATTTGGCAATTTGAGCGTGGTGTCACTGTATCTACCTTCAGGGTCGAGTGGTGAGGAGCGACAGTCATTTAAATTCAGTGTGATGGATCGCTTTATGCCGCACTTGCAAGCGTTAAAACAAAGCGGGCGTGACATAGTCATTTGTGGCGACTGGAACATCGCACATCAAGACATTGATCTTAAAAACTACAAAGGTAATCGTAAAAACTCCGGATTTTTGCCAGAAGAACGTGCCTGGCTCACCACCTTGTTTGAGCAAACTGGCTGGATTGATGTTTATCGCAAGCTACACCCAGATACAACAGACGCTAGCTACACATGGTGGAGTAATCGCGGTCAGGCTTGGGCAAAAAATGTGGGATGGCGTATTGATTATCAAATTGCCACGCCTGAGCTTGCCAATAAGGCGCTTGCAACTAGCATTTATAAAGATGAGCGATTTAGCGACCATGCACCGTTAATAGTGGAATATGCATAGCTTGGCAATGCCGCTATTTGACGCTTATTTAATCATATTTTCACCAAAGGCAAAGGCATTGGTTAAAATGCGCAGCCCTATCAATAGTTAGCACAGATAATGTTTAATAAAATACAACGTATGCAACGCCTAATCGCTGTTTTGTTTTTAGGTTTTGCTTCAGGGTTGCCGCTTGCGCTAACGGGTCAGGCCATGCAGGCTTGGTTGACCATGGATGGTGTTGCCATCGCCACCATTGGTTTTTTAGCGCTAGTAGGGATGCCATATACGTTTAAATTTTTATGGGCACCGCTGATGGACAGGTTTGAACCGCCTTGGCTAGGCAGACGTCGTGGTTGGTTGGTACTCACGCAATTAGCATTAGCCGCTGTCATTTACTTTTTATCCACGCTCAATTTTGGCACTAGCCCTAAAGTTTTTGCTTTGATTGCATTGTTGGTAGCCTTCGTATCCGCTTCACAAGATGTCGTAATAGATGCCTATCGCACCGATTTACTCAAAGAAAATGAGCGCGGCATTGGCGCCTCAATGTCTGTGCTGGGTTATCGCATCGGTATGATTTTGTCAGGGGGCATTGCATTGATCTGGGCCGACCAGTGGCAAAGCTGGAATCGCGTGTATGCCGTAATGGCTGCGTTGATGCTGGTTGCGGCGGTATTTTCATTGCTATTTTTGCCCAGTGTAAAAAGTGATGTTAGGCCGTTGCACTCCGATCCAAAGAAAGAATTATTGGGTTTTGTGGCTTTAATTGCCGGGGTGTTTGTAGGTGCTTATTGCATCCGGCAGCTGTTTGTTCTAGTGGGTATCAATTTAGATGATGCAAACAAATGGATGCAACTTTTTTATGTGTTAACCAGCATTGGTGTCGCCCTACCCTTGGGCCTGTCCGCTGCAAAAATTGTTGGGTTTGCCACGTTAAACCAATCTTTATCCAGCTACTTTAGCCAAAAAAGTGCGTGGGCATTTTTAATTCTGATTATTTTATACAAGCTTGGCGACGCGTTTGCCGGCAGCTTATTAACCCCTTTTTTGTTAAAAGGCATGCTATTTAGCCAGGTAGAAGTTGGCATTGTGAATAAAATGTTGGGCATTTGGCTCACCATTATTGGTGCATTTATTGCGGGCTTATTGATGATCCGCATTACACTTTTTCAGGCACTGATGAGTTTTGGTATTTTACAGTTAGTCTCAAATTTTGGATTTTATGCGCTTGCTTTACTTGGCAAGGGTGCGTGGGGTAGTTTTATACTGATGCCATTTGACATTGGATTTGTGTCTATCGCTAGCCCCACTCAAATAGACAACTTGCTATTAAGTGCGATAGCGCTAGAAAATATTACCAGCGGCATGGGCACTGCGGCTTTTGTCGCGTTGTTAATGAGCCTCTGCAATAATCAATTTAGTGCGACACATTACGCTTTGCTATCCGCACTGGCCTCAGTGGGGCGCATTTACGTAAGCCCTATATCCGGCGTGTTATCAGAGAGCATAGGCTGGGAAAGCTTCTTTCTATTTTCGGCCGCGGTAGCGCTACCAGGGCTGATAATGCTGTGGTGGATGCGTCACGCAATAAAAAAAATTGGTCACGATCCGCTAGAAACTTAATTCGATATAAAAGACGTGGCTGTTATATATCGCTTTTTTAAAAGCGATTAGCCTGTGGCTAATACAAATAAATGCGGATGATAGCAATGGTTAGGTACAAGTAACCATAATGAAACTAAGTCAAGGTGTGAGTGCTAATAATAAACCCGATTCCGCTTACGCAGCATTGAGTTGCGTTTGCAGTGGTTAAACCCAGATTTTCCATTAGGCGATTTTATATCTACTTGAATGTTACCATTCCAAGTCCTAATAATGGAATGGACGCCCACTTGATTGCACAGGCAATCATGAAGTGATGGCGAGACAGGTCAGACCGTGAGTAACCAAACCAGTATTTTCCATAGCACCTAGAGTGCGTCCTAATGATCTGGCGTTATTCAGCAAATTCCATCAGGGATAGAAGCAATGCGCT
>JAUSAG010000027.1 GCA_030652995.1 Methylotenera sp. | reverse complement strand
AAGGTTTACCTGTGATCGGGGTAATAACGTCAAAGTATTCGCCATTAACCGGCGCTACCCATTTCCCGCCAATGAAATTATCATATTTGGCTTTGTATGGGATTGTTACCCCAAGACCTTTTAATAAATCTAAACTCATGCTGACTTCTCCAGTTTTGCGGTTGAAATTACTATTATTAACTAACGTACTGAACTTACTTTGATTTAAGCTGTTGTAGTATTGCTGGGTTTTCTAGGGTGGATATATCCGTCGTTATATCATCACCTTTTGCCAATGAGCGTAATAAGCGACGCATAATCTTTCCTGAGCGAGTTTTAGGTAGATTGTCACCAAAGTGAATTTCATCTGGCTTGGCAATAGGACCAATTTCTTTGCCTACCCAGTCGCGTAATTGTGCAACGATAATCTTGGCGTCATCACCTTCAGGTCTTTCAGCTTTTAGCACCACATAAGCTACTATGGCTTCGCCCTTGATTTCGTGTGGCCTGCCTACTACAGCGGCTTCCGCTACTAGAGGGTTAGCAACAAGTGCTGATTCAATTTCCATTGTCCCCATACGATGACCTGAAACATTTAATACGTCATCAATCCGCCCCGTGATGGTGAAGTAGCCTGTTTTCTCATCTCTAATGGCGCCATCGCCAGCTAAATAAAGATTTCCGCCTAAATCTGTAGGGAAGTAAGATTGTTGATAGCGCTCTGGATCATTCCAGATGTTGCGTATCATTGATGGCCAAGGTTTTTTAATGACAAGAATGCCGCCCGTTCCCCACTCCACTTCATGACCATTTTCATCTACAACTGTAATTTGCATGCCCGGGAAGGGTAGCGTACAGGAGCCGGGTACGAGTGGTGTAACGCCAGGTAATGGTGTAATGGCATGCCCGCCAGTCTCAGTTTGCCAAAAAGTGTCTACTATTGGGCAGCGACCGCTGCCCACTTCATTGTAGAACCACATCCAAGCTTCTGGGTTGATAGGCTCGCCCACTGAACCCAGTAGACGCAGTGATGATAAATTATGTTGACTTGGCATGTTGCCACCAAGTTTGATGAGTGAGCGTATTGCAGTTGGTGCCGTGTAAAAAATACTGACCTTATGTTTTTCTATTACTTTCCAGTAGCGGGATGCGTCAGGATAAGTAGGGATGCCCTCAAATATGACTTGTGTCACACCCATTGCCAATGGGCCATAGGCGACATAGCTATGGCCTGTAATCCAGCCTACATCTGCAGTACACCAAAAAACATCATGATCTTTAATATCAAAAGTCCAGCGCATGGTGTTCATGGAGTGGAGTAAATAACCCCCAGATGAGTGCTGAACGCCTTTAGGTTTTCCTGTTGAGCCTGAGGTGTAAAGTAAAAAGAGTGGATGTTCTGAATTTACCCACACAGGATCGCAAGTATCAGCTTGATTTGCAATGAGGTCACTCCACCAAATCTCGCGAGTGTCGTCCCAACTGACTTCTCCGCCAGTGCGTTTAAAAACAATCACTTTTTCTACACTAGCGCATTGTCTATCTAACAGTGCTTCGTCTACCGCAGGTTTAAGTGGCATTTGCTTACCCCCACGGAACTGACCATCGCTTGTGATGACAATGCGCGCTTGTGCATCGAGAATGCGTTCTACAAGGCTTTTTGCAGAGAAGCCACCAAATACTACTGAGTGAATTAAACCAAGTCGAGCACAAGCTTGCATGGCGATGATTGCCTCTACACCCATAGGCATGTAGATAATCACACGGTCGCCAGTATTGAGGCCTAGGGTTTTGAGACCATTTGCAAACATACATACTTGATGATAAAGCTCGCGATAGCTTACAACTTTTGAGCTACCGTCATCTGCTTCAAATAATATGGCAGTTTTATCACCATTTTTATCTAGATGTCGATCAAGGCAATTGTAAGAAACGTTGAGTTCACCATCAGAAAACCAGCGATAAAAAGGAGCCTTAGTTTCATCAAGGATATGATTAAATGGCTTGTGCCAAGTGAGTAACTCACGCGCAAGTTTTGCCCAAAAACCCTCATAGTCATTTTCAGCTTCAGCGCAAAGTGCATTGTATGCAACCATGCCTTGTATCGTGGCTTGGCTCACGGTGTTTTCGCTTGGATGAAAAATGCGGGTTTCTTTATGATCGTTAGTCATAAGGTTTCCTTAAAAATGAACAGATACAGCTAAAGCACCGCGTGACCTTTTGTATTTAACGTAAGTAATACAAAATCTGGTGATTTAGGACATTAATGTATCAAAACAATTACTTGATAAGTAAGTTGAAATTATTAGTAGCAAACCTATCATTGCAGGTTTAGCAAAATGAAAGCATGTCTACAAACTTGTTAACTGGCATTGCTTCCAGTGTTTTTTGGTCTAAACACAAAGTGAGAATGTCGGTTTGTTTTTTTGCATCAAATCGTCTCGCTAGATTGATTTTGAATTTTTTGACTAATTCAGGAATGCCTTCACTACGACGTCTTCTATGGCCAATAGGATACTCAACGGCGACGTCCTCTGAACTGCTACCATCTTTAAAGAATATCTGTACGGCATTGGCAATAGAGCGTTTCTCAGGGTCGAGATAATCACGTGTATATTCTGCTTTTTCTACACAAGTCATTTTGTTACGAATGGCGTCAATGCGAGGGTCTGAAGCCACTTCATTTTCATAATCCTGTGCAGTGAGATTGCCTTTCAATAGACCGATAGCAGTCATGTATTGAATACAGTGGTCGCGGTCCGCTGGGTTGTCTAGTGGCCCCGTTTTATCGATGATACGAATCGCTGACTCATGGGTAGTGATAATAATTTTATCTATGGCATCAATTTGTTCTATGGTTTGTAAACGGCTGCCAACTTGTTTATTTAATTGTAATGCGCACTCCACTGCAGTTTGTGCGTGGAATTCTGCAGGAAATGAGATTTTAAAGAGTACTTGCTCCATGACATATGAACCGTAGTTACGTTGGAATTTAAAAGCATTGCCTTTAAATAGCACATCATAAAACCCCCATGTTTTGGCAGTTAGTGCAGAAGGGTAGCCCATCTCACCCAGCATTGTCATCCAAGCAAGACGCACCGCTCTTGAAGTCGCATCACCCGCGGCCCATGATTTACGTGAGCCGGTATTAGGGCTATGGCGATATGTACGTAGACTTTGACCATCAACAAATGCGTTAGAAACTGCATTAATAATGTCTTCAGTATTGCCACCTAATAATTTGGTAACAACTGCAGTTGAAGCTATTTTTACTAGAATAACGTGGTCTAGGCCTACGCGGTTAAAGCTATTCTCTAAAGCCAGTATGCCTTGTATTTCATGCGCCTTAATCATGGCTGTAAGCACATCTTTGATAGTGAGTGGTGCTTTGCCTTCTGCGATATTCTTGCGAGACATGTAATCTGCCACGGCTAGAATACCGCCTAGATTATCAGACGGGTGCCCCCATTCTGCGGCAAGCCAGGTGTCGTTAAAGTCTAGCCAGCGAATCATGGCTCCGATGTTGAATGCGGCGAGAATTGGATCTAGCTGATATGAGGTGCCCGGTACTTTTGAACCATTAGGCACTACCGTTCCTGCAATGACTGGCCCTAGAAGCTTTGTACATGCAGGGTAGTCTAAAGCTTCAAAGCCACATCCTAGCGTATCTATTAGACAGTTACGCGCGGTATCAAAAGCTTCATCGCTTTTAATCTCATAATTGGCAACATAGTGAGCTATATCTACGATGACTTGGTCAGGCGCAGGGCGAACGTTAGAAATATGTGAACTCATATCTTTAATAACCTTAATTGATGAATTGAAGTTGAAAAACGTTATCTTTTTTCTAGTGGCACAAATGGACGGTTTTCTGGCCCTGTGTACTCAGCATTTGGACGAATAATCTTGTTATCAATGCGCTGTTCAATGACATGGGCAACCCAGCCAGTGGTACGTGAGATCACAAAAATTGGCGTGAACATGCCAGTAGGAATGCCCATCATGTGATAGCTTGATGCACTGTACCAATCAAGATTGGGGAACATTTTTTTCTCGCGCCACATCGTAGTTTCAATACGTGCAGAAACATCAAACAATGTCATGTTGCCATTGTCTTCACATAGCTTACGGCTTACCGCTTTGATGGATTCATTTCTTGGGTCGGCAATGGTGTAAACCGGATGACCGAAGCCGATAATAATTTCTTTGCGAGCCATACGTTGCATAATGTCTGCTTCGGCTTGATCTGCTGTTTTATAGCGTTCGATAATTTCCATGGCAGCTTCATTTGCGCCACCGTGCTTGGGCCCACGCAATGCACCAATCGCACCCGTGATGCAGGAATACATGTCAGATAAAGTGCCCGCGATTACACGCGCTGTGAAAGTGGATGCGTTAAATTCATGTTCAGCGTATAGCACGAGTGAAGTGTTCATTGCGCTGATATGGAGATCTGAAGGCTTCTTGCCGTGTAACAAGTACAAAAAGTGAGCAGCGATTGAGTCTTCGTCTGATTCCACATCAATGCGCTTATTATTATGGCTAAAGTGATACCAATAAATCAAAATTGAACCAAAGCAGGCAATGAGCCTATCGCCCAAATCTTTTGCCGCATCAATATTACGGTCAGTAGATTCTGGTTCCAATGTGCCTAGCATGGAGCAACCAGTTCGCATCACGTCCATTGGATGAGCATTCGCTGGAACTTGCTCCAATACTTTTTTTAGTCCCTCTGGCATTCCACGGAGTTTTTTGAGCTTTTGGTGATATGCGGAGAGTTGTACCTGGGTCGGTAATTCCCCATGTATAAGCATGTAGGCTACTTCTTCAAATGTTGCCTGTTTAGCCAGCTCGATGATGTCATAACCGCGGTAATGCAGGTCATTTCCAGTGTGGCCTACAGTGCAGATAGCCGTGGTACCTGCCGCCACGCCTGCAAGCGCTACACCTTTTTTCTTTTTAGGTGTCTCTTGATGAGATGATTGCGTGGTTGTTGACATGCTATTTTTCTCCCTTGCTATGTTGGTTTTCACCTTTGAAAAGTGCATCCAATTTTTGTTCATAGGTGTGGTAGCTTAGATGATCGTAAAGTTCTGCACGTGTTTGCATCAGATTTACCACGTTAGCTTGCGTGCCTTCATGGCGAACAGTTTCGTAAACTTTGAGTGCAGCTTGATTCATGGCGCGGAAAGCTGATAAAGGGTAAAGCACCATACTTACATCGGCGCTACTAAGTTCATCCACTGTAAATAATGGCGTAGCGCCAAATTCTGTAATGTTTGCTAGAACAGGTACATTGACAGCTGCTGCAAATTGCTTATACATACTAAGTTCGGTGATTGCCTCTGGGAAAATCATGTCAGCACCGGCTTCAACACAGGCGCATGCGCGGTCAATTGCCGATTGCAGACCTTCAACTGCCAATGCGTCGGTACGTGCCATGATGACAAATTCCGGGTCGGTTTTAGCGTCTACAGCAGCTTTAACACGATCCACCATTTCGGCTTGACTTACAATCGCTTTGTTCGGACGATGGCCACAGCGCTTAGCTTGTACCTGATCTTCAATGTGTACGGCCGCTGCACCAGCTTTGATGATACTTTTGATGCTACGTGCGATATTGAAAGCGCCGCCGAAACCTGTGTCTATATCTACTAGCAGTGGGGTTTCGGTGATATCTGTAATTCTGCGCACATCAATCAGCACGTCTTCAAGTGTTGAGATGCCCAAATCTGGTATGCCAAGAGAGCCGGCAGCAACACCGCCACCCGATAGATACAAGGCTTTATAACCCGTTTGCGTTGCCAGCAACGCATGGTAGGCATTTATAGCGCCGATGATTTGTAATGGTTTCTCAGCGGCTAATGCCGCACGGAAGCGTGCGCCTGCAGATGTGGGTTGGGTCATGATAATTAGCTAAAGAATGATAAATTTGCTTGCTCTGAAATAGCAACTCCGGTCACCTTGGCCTTTTGCAATACTTGCCAGAAGTAGCGATAAGTTGCACGGTCGTGTAATTCGCCTGCATACTGAATTGGTCCCCAGTTAGCTTGTTGCGCTGCAAGGAGAATGTGGGCGGCATCAATCACTTCATCAAAGTTGGGTTTCATGGCATCCACAATCGCCTGAATCTGTGTTGGATAAATACTCCACATGCGCAAAAATCCGAATTCATTACGTGCGCGACTTGCATCGCTGAAAGTAGTCTCTACATTTTTCAGGTCCAATGTCACGTTATGTGCTGGCACAACCCCGTTAGCTAATGCAGCAGCGGCAACTTCTGCCTTAGCGCGTGCTAGTAGGCGGTGTTCAAACTGTCCTGGGCTGCGCATTGCGCTTGCTGGAATGGCACCGTTATGGGCGCTGACAAAGTCCATTAAGCCAAAGTCCAGTACCTGTATCCAGGGTAGGGCTGCAATTTCATGCACTTGTTTTAGTGCGCCGTGGGTTTCAATCAGTATGTGTATCGGAATCTCGCGCGCAATGCCTTGAAATTGCGCGACCTTTTGTACATAGGCAATCATTTCTTTTGCTTGGCTGACGTTGGTGCATTTAGGGATGGTAATGTAGCTCAATACCTTGCCTGCGCCACCCACCAGAATGTCTACATCTTGTTTCCATGCTGCATGTGTGTAGTCATGAATGCGCGCACCTGCCATGCGGTTTTTATTGGCATCAGAATTCAGTACTTGCACAATCATCTCTGCGTGATCACGTTCTTGGCCAGAGGCTGCGCCGTCTTCGCAGTCACAAGTAATATCAAAAACAGGCCCGATGCTATCTTGAAGCGACAAGGCTTTCAAGATCAGCTTTTCGCTGCCGGCAAAGTGCTCACATGCTGGAATCAGCGGGAACGTTTTTTCGCCTCCGAAGAGGGCTTCATTTGGATGCACTGCCATTTATTCGTTTCCTTTGCGAGGCATTAATACGGTGTAATCAAGATCTAATACAATATTTGGGTGGTAGCCATCGGCTGTTTTAATTTCAGTGATTTCTGCAGGGGTGATATTTTTGATACCTAGCATGCGCAGGCGGAGTGCGCCTATATCTTTTCTGTTATTTAGTTTCCAGCGATCAAGCACCTCCGAAAAAGTATAAATGGTGTCCCCGGCAAAGCATGGGTTAGCATGTGTGCCGCCATTAATCGCTAGTATCGCTAGTGCGTTTTCCAGCCCTTCGTAGCTTAAGGTGCGGCAGGCTGAAATTACAATGCCTCCATATATAAGGCGTTTGCCGAATGGTGATGACTGCATTAAGTGGTTGTCAAAATGTAGCCGGGCATTGTTCTGGTAAAGTCTGGTTGCCAGGCTGTGATCGCTGTTATTAATGGTTATGCCGGCTGGGTGGTTGATCCGTTCACCTGATTGATAGTCTTCCCAGTAATTTTTGCCAGCGGTTGCCTGATTTTCAAAGCATTGTGCTGATAGTTGCTGCGGTATACACAGGTTGCTTGCGGTGACATAAGCTGGCAATTCCGGAATCACCGTTTCCGGTGCTGGTATATTTAAGTCTTCTTTATGTACCATTACCCAGCGTATCCAGCTTAATACCGCTTGTTGGTTCTGGTTTACAGCGGTCGAATGTACATAAACCACCCCATTTTTACCATTGGAGTTTTGTTTTAAACCAATCACTGTGCTGGATGTTGTTAAGGTATCGCCAACAAATACCGGTTGTAAAAAACGCACGTCGGCATAACCTAGATTGGCTACGGCATTGACTGAAATATCAGGCACGGTTTTACCAAAGGCGATATGAAAAACCAGCAAGTCATCAATCGGCATACTTGCATAACCTAGTGAGTGCGCAAATGGTTCGCTACAATGCAAAGGGTTGCGTGCGCCGGTTAGTGCAATATATAGCGAAGCATCGCCCGCGGTAATGGTGCGTGGCGTGGCGTGCTGAATCACTTCATTCATTGTGAAGTTTTCAAAAAATCGGCCAGTGTTAATTTTGTTACTTGCTATTTGGTTCGTATTTGACATTTAAATAAACTCTTCTTCAAGTTCGGAAATTGCTTCATGTAGTTTGATGAGTCGTTTTGCAGCTTTGATGTGATGGTGCTCGACCAACTTGTCGTTGACCACAACCGTACCACGCCCTTCTTCGTTGGCTTCTTTTAATGCCTTTATAATCAACCTGGCATTGGATACCTCTGCGGCTTTTGGTGTGTAAGCATCGTTACAATAGGCTATTTGCGCTGGATGGACCAATGACTTTCCATCTAGGCCCATGTCTCTTCCTAATCGACATGCATATTCAAATGAATGCATGTTTTTAAAGTCGCTTGTAATGCCATCAATTACGCACCGACCATAGGCGCGTGCGGCTAGTATCACTAGTGAAAGTGAGGTTAGAATCGCTGAGCGCTCATGCGTGACATGTGCATGCAGCTGAGAGATTAGGTCGGAAGTCGCCATGACGATGCAGCAGATTCTGTCCGAAGCGGCAGCTATTTCTTTTGCATTAAGTACGGCAATAGGACTTTCTATCATCACCATGATTGGCATGTGCGAACCGCCTGCATCATCTAGGCAAGCTTGAGCTTTTAATACATCTTCTCGAGATTCAATGTTTGGAAACAATATGGCATTAGCCCCAATATTGGCGACGGCGCGAATGTCATCTTGACCCCATGCTGAATCAAGATTGTTTACACGAACTACAATTTCACGATTGCCATACCCACCTTTTTTAATGGCTTCGACAACATTTATTCTGGACTGCTCCTTTGCATCCACCAGAATTGGATCACCTAAATCTAGGATTACGGAGTCTGCTGCCAAAGTGCGAGCGCGATCCAGGTAGTGAGGGTTACAGCCTGGTACATATAGCATGGAGCGTCTTGGACGTATGTTGTATTCCATATCAACGAGACTCTTAAGTAGTAATGTTGAATTGATTATATAGATTAAATTATTTTCATGTCAACATATATCTTATGTCTTATATAAGATATAAAACACTAGACTTAATTATTTCCCCGTGATATAAATTCATAACAATAATAGATGGCGCTGATTAGATGGAAGATGGAGATAAATAAATGAGTGATAACAATAATGAATAAGCAGCTGATTTCACCAAGCTACCGACCTTTATATGATCAAATTAAGGTGTTGATTACACAAAGTCTTATTGGCGGTGAATGGCGGCCGGGTGAGATGATTCCAAGTGAATTTGAATTGGCTGCACGCTACAAAGTAAGCCAGGGTACGGTACGCAAAGCGATTGATAATCTGGCGGCTGAGAATATTTTAATACGCCGCCAAGGAAAGGGTACTTTTGTAGCTACACATAAAGCCGATGTCACTAAGTTAAGATTCTTAAGGTTGACCTCTGTTACCGGTGATAAGGAGTTATTGGAGAATAAGTTTATCTCATGCATAAAGACAAAGGCTGATAGCTATATTTCAAAAATATTAGGGGTAAAAGTCGGGGCTGCAACGATTGAAGTGAAGCGTCTTTTAACTTTTTCAGGTCGACCTTTGATTTATGACCACATTATTGTGCCGGCAGCATCTTTTAAAGGTTTGAATGGCGCCAAGGTTGAAGAAAGTAAAGGTTCAATGTACAGCATGTATGAATCTCAGTTTGGAGTACGCATGATTCGTGCGGAAGAATGCTTGAAAGCTGTGGTAGCAGAAAAAGAGGTTGCCTCTGCACTGGGTCTGAAGGAAGGTTATCCGTTGTTAAGTATAGAGCGCGTTTCATTCACCTACGGAGATAAGCCGATGGAGTGGCGGTTAGGGCTTTGTTTGACAGATGACCATCATTATCTCAGTGAACTTGAGTAATGGTTGAGCTTACAAAAAATTGACTTTTTGGTGTAAGTATTAGTAGTTCTAATTAATAACATGGCTGAATTTAGGTCAGCATATAGGGGTTACACATGAGTGATTTAAAAAAGCGCGCGCTTGATTACCACCAGTTTCCTGTACCTGGAAAACTGAGTGTGGAATCATCTAAGCCATGTGTCACCCAGGATGATTTGTCGCTGGCTTACACTCCGGGTGTGGCTGAGCCAGTGCGCGAGATTTATGCAGATCCTGCCAATGCATATAAATATACAAATAAAGGCAATCTGATCGCAGTGATTACCGATGGCACAGCGGTGCTGGGTCTAGGTAATATGGGTGCGCTTGCAAGCAAGCCAGTAATGGAAGGCAAGGCTGTGCTATTTAAGCGATTTGCCGGTATAGATGTATTTGATATTGAGATTAATGCAAAAACTCCAGATGAATTCATAGAAACCGTGGTTAATATTTCGCCTACATTTGGCGGAATTAATCTTGAGGATATTGCAGCACCGCACTGTTTTTATATTGAAAACGAGCTAAAAAAACGTCTAGATATTCCGGTGTTTCATGACGATCAACATGGTACGGCCGTCATCGTGGCTGCATCATTGTTAAACGCATTAGAATTGCAGGGTAAAACCTTACCAATAGCCAAAATTGTGTTTCTAGGCGCAGGTGCTGCTGGCTGCTCATGTGCAAAGTTGCTGAAGTTGATGGGCGCTACCAATGTGACAATGGTCGATAAAAAAGGCGTGCTGGATACCGATCGTGAAGACCTGCATGACAATAACCGAGAGCTTGCAGTGGTGGCCGGAAGTGTTAAAACAATAGCAGAGGCTATGATGGGTGCAGATGTATTTGTAGGAGTTTCAGCAAAAAATGCGTTAGATGCTAGCTTGATTAAAGGCATGGCAAAAAATCCGGTGATTTTTGCATTGGCTAATCCTGACCCTGAAGTGCTTCCTAGTATTGCCCATGCGATTCGAGATGACATTTTGATGGCAACTGGTCGCAGTGATTTCCCTAATCAGGTAAACAATGCGCTGTGCTTCCCGTATTTGTTCAGAGGTGCGCTGGATGCAAAGGCCAGACAGATCACCGATAAAATGAAAATAGCGGCTGCACATGCATTGAGTGCGCTTGCGCATGAGCCCGTGCCGCAAGCAGTGCTAAATGCCTACAACCTAAAAGAATTGGAGTTCGGCAGGGATTACATTATTCCTAAACCGTTTGATCCGCGTCTATTAGAACGTGTTTCAAAAGCCGTTGCCGAGGCTGTCTGATATGCAAGCCTTGCAGTCACGTAAAAGGCCTAAAAATCTGAATCTGTTTACGATTCGCTTGCCGGTTAACGCGATTATATCGATTATGCATCGAATGAGTGGCGTGTTTCTCTTCTTGACTCTGCCAGCAGTTGTTTGGGCGCTAAGCCAATCAGTGCAGAGCGAAGCCAGTTATATCGCACTCGTTGATATGTTGCAACATTGGTTAGTGAAGCTGTTTTTAATAGCATTTTCCTGCACATTCTTTCACCATTTCTACGCAGGTCTCCGTCATTTAGGAATGGATGTACATTGGATGACTAGCTTGCAGAAAGCAAGATTGTCCAGTCGTTTAGTTTTGTATCTTGATGTTCTGTCGGTAATGGCATTTGCGTTTGTGATCTGGTAAAGGCATAGGATCAATCATGTTGATAGAACTGCTTACAAAAAAGTATCCAGGCATGCGTTTATGGCTCGCCCAAAGGATATCTGCAGTGGTGATGGCATTTTATCTGGTTGTATTTGCGCTAATTCTAATCATTAGGCAGCCATCAGGTTATGCTCAATGGATGGAAATAATGTCACCTTGGTGGTGGCGTCTCTTCACAGTGCTGTTTTTAACTAGCTTAGTTATGCATGCTTGGCTTGGTGTACGGGATGTGTTTAAGGATTACATATTTAATATTAAGTTGCGCGCACTTTTACAGATTCTGGTGGATGTGTTGTTAATCATTTACCTTTGCTGGGGCGGTGTTATTTTATGGAGCATTCAATTTTCATGAGTATACAAAAACACCAATTTGATGCAGTAATCGTCGGCGGTGGCGGTGCAGGTCTGCGCGCGTCCCTGCAGTTGGCTGAGTCAGGTGTAAAAGTTGCGGTACTGTCGAAGGTTTTTCCTACGAGATCTCATACTGTAGCCGCACAGGGTGGCATTGCTGCTGCTTTGGGCAACGTGGCAGGCGATAACTGGCTGTGGCATATGTACGATACTATTAAGGGGTCAGATTATCTGGGCGATCAGGATGCTATTGAATTTATGTGTAAAAATGCGGCTAAAGCGATTATTGAGCTTGAGCATTTTGGAATGCCATTTGACCGTCTAGATAACGGAAAGATCTTTCAGCGCCCATTCGGCGGCATGACGCAAAACTATGGTGAAAAACCAATTTCTCGTACCTGTGCTGTGGCTGATAGAACGGGCCATGCCATGTTACATACGCTGTATCAGCGTAATATCCGTGCCAATACCAAATTTTTTGTAGAGTGGTTTGCGCTAGATCTAATACGTGATGTTGATGGTGACGTGCTTGGTGTCATTGCAATGGAAATAGAAACCGGCGATATCCATATTCTAGAGGCTAAAACCACCTTGCTCGCTACTGGCGGTGCTGGTCGTATATTTCAGGCCAGCACTAATGCTTTCATAAACACTGGAGATGGTTTGGGAATGGCAGCACGAGCCGGACTTCCTTTGCAAGATATGGAGTTCTGGCAATTTCACCCTACCGGTGTATTGCATGCTGGCGTTCTCATTACCGAGGGTGTGCGTGGTGAGGGAGGTTATCTGGTAAATTCTGAAGGTGAGCGCTTTATGGAGCGTTACGCACCTAACGCTAAAGATTTGGCCAGTCGTGATGTGATATCGCGCGCAACAGCTACTGAAATTAAACAAGGCCGAGGGGTAGGTAAAAATAAAGATGCAGTTTATCTGAAGCTGGATCATCTTGGCGAAGAGCTCATTAACAAGCGCTTACCGGGAATCCGTGAAATTGCAAAAACTTTTGCCAATGTAGATCCAGTAGTTAACCCAATTCCAGTAGTGCCGACCGCACATTACATGATGGGAGGTATTCCAACTAATCTGGATGGGCAAGTGGTGGAATATATTGAAGGCACAGAAAAATTAGTGAAGGGTTTATACGCAGTAGGAGAGTGCGCGTGCGTTTCTGTACATGGCGCTAACCGACTAGGTTCTAACTCATTATTAGATTTAGTGGTGTTTGGTAAGGCTGCAGGTGACAAAATGGTAGATGAAATTAAGCGTGGTCAAGCACATAAGCCCCTACCAGCAAATGCCGCGGATATTACACTGGCACGTATTAACCGCTTGAACAATCAACAATCTGGTGAGAGTGTGACAGAAGTTGGCGCAGATATGCGAAAAAACATGCAAACCAATTGCGGCGTGTTCAGATTTCCAGACCTTTTGGATGAAGGGGTGAGCGCGATTAATGAAATTGCTAACCGTACACAACGATTGCAGATTAAAGATAAAAGCAAAGTATTTAATACCGCACGTATAGAAGCACTAGAACTGGATAACCTGATGGATGTGGCGATGGCCACCATGCACACTGCGCACAACCGAAAAGAAAGCCGCGGTGCACATGCCCGTGAAGACTTTTCTGAGCGTGATGATGAAAACTGGCTTACACACTCACTGTATTATAAAAACGACCACAAACTGGTTTATAAACCGGTGCGTTTGAAGCCTTTAACCGTAGCGCCATTCGTGCCTAAAATAAGGTCATACTAATCATGAAGTTCTCAATTTACAGATACAACCCTGATGTAGATAAAAAACCCTACATGCAGGATTACGAAGTTGAGCTGCAGGAAGGCGACCAAATGTTGCTGGATGCGCTGATTCGTATCAAGCAGCAGGACGATACTTTGTCGTTACGCAAATCGTGTCGCGAAGGGGTGTGTGGAAGCGATGCCATGAATATCAATGGTAAAAATGGTTTGGCTTGCGTTACAAAACTACAGGATATTGAACAGCCGGTGGTGTTAAGACCGATGCCAGGCTTGCCTGTGATTCGTGATCTAGTTGTGGATATGACACAGTTTTTTGCACATTACAATTCAGTGAAGCCATACCTGATTAACGATGATCCACTACCGGAAACAGAACGTTTGCAAAGTCCGGAAGATCGAGCCAAATTGGATGGACTTTACGAGTGCATCATGTGCGGTGCCTGTACCACAGCTTGCCCAAGTTTCTGGTGGAATCCAGACAAGTTTGTTGGTCCTTCAGGCTTGATGCAAGCTTACCGCTTTATTGTTGACTCTCGAGATCAGGCTGAAGCCGAGCGTTTAGAAAATCTGGAAGATCCATATCGGCTATACCGTTGCCACAACATTATGAACTGTGTGGATGTGTGTCCGAAAAAGCTGAATCCGAATGCAGCAATTGCCAAGATTAAAGATTTAAAAATTGAGCGATCAAAAGAAAAAAAAGCCAAAAAAATCTACTCAATCAAACCGGCTTAGGAGTGATTCATGCTGAATGCAGAAATCTTACGAGATGCAGAACAAAGGCGCTTTGCTTGGCGTTGCAGGCGCGGCTTGTTAGAGCTGGATATTGTTTTGCAGGAGTTTGTCAGCAAGCAATTTGAGTCACTCAATATGATTGAATTACAAGCGTTTGACGACCTACTGGCATTGCCTGATAACGATTTATGGGATTTGATTAACGCATCAAAAAATTTAAAAAAAGCAGAACCATTCGCAACAAAAACAGCAAGCGACATGCTGGAAAAATTAAGGTCTGTCAGACTCAACCATAATTAGGAGGCAAAGTAACGTGATGATGCATATAGGTGAAGAGCCTCTCTCTTTAGACGCAAATGCTTTGGGTGATCACTGGCCCGGAATTCAGCTGTACTATCCACCTGTGAAATATGCACCAAGTCTGGGTATTTATGAGGATATGGAGCAGGCCTCAGCACGCATGCAAAAGCATGCACACTTTACCCATGCACATACGTTGATTTTTGACCTTGAAGATGGCTGTCGGCAAAAGCAAATGAGCCGTGATCTATTGCGTAAGGAGCTGCCAAAATTACGTAAGGTGAATGAACGCGTGACCATTGCGATCCGCGCAAACTCGTTCCGTACCGATGAATACGAGCTAGATATGGCGTTGGTACGCGACATGGGTGAATATATTGATGTGGTCATGCTGGCAAAAGCAGGCGAGGCTTATGGCGCAGCAGAGGTGCGCGATCTATCGAGTTTTTTATTAAGTGTTAATCCACATATTACTATCCAGCCGATTATTGAGCACCCTAAATCGCTCAAAATTGCGCCTGATCTCATGCAGTACAGCACAGTGAAACATGTGGTATTCGGCATTCATGACTTCTCTAAAGCGATGGGTATTCACATTACCCCTGAAAACTGGATTGATGAACTGCAGTTTTATATGAATCAGTTGATGTTTGAGGCACGTATCGCCGGTAAAGGTGTGATTGGCGGCGTTGAAACTTTGATAGGAGCCAGTTCTATGCCAGAAAAGTTCCTTGAACCGCATGATGTGCGTCGCTGGCTTGATCTGCACGGTGACAATGAATCACGCGTGGTTTACAAGCATGCATGTAAAGAGGCTGCGATGGGTTTAACCGGAAAACAGGTCATTCATCCCGGCCATATCCATTTATGTAAAACAGCTTATACACCATCACCGACAGAAGTAGCCCAGAAAGTCAGCATATTAAAAGCGGCAATTGAGGCAGATGCCTTATTGGGCGGTGCCATCAAGTTTGAAGGCGAAATGCTTGATCCACCTATGTTTGGTAAGGCGCTACAAACCCTTTTGAGAGCACATGCATTACGCGCGCTTAAATCAAGTGACATGGAATTTGCCCTACACGTGTTGCAACTATTGCCTGCACAGGTAGTTCGCCAAAACTGGCCTTATGGAGTGCTATTATAATGTTCACAGCTTTTCCTCAGTGGGAATGGGAAGTCCCCGAAAACTTCAATATCGGAGTTGCTTGTACAGATAAGCATCTAGGCACGGATCAACAAAACAATATTGCTATGATTGTTGAGGATGATACGCTTGGTACCGCCAGCATTACTTTCGCTGAATTGGCTGTAAAAACTGACCAATTTGCACAAGTGCTACGTGATCTTGGTGTGAAGCCGGGCGACCGTGTGTTGATTCGTTTACCTAACAGCCTTGATTATCCTATTGCATTTCTGGGTGCCATGAAAACAGGTGCTATTTCAGTGCCGACTTCAACCTTGCTGACGGCAGAAGAAGTTGCATATTTAGCAAAAGATTCAAGAGCGGCAGTTTTAGTAACCGATGCTGCTGCTTGGTATGGGATGGCGGATGCGCTGGTCAATACGCCAACACTGAAACATGTGTTACTGTCTCAGACGGCAGAAATTAAGCCACATCCTAAATTTAATGTACTCGATTTAGCGGCTTGTATACGAGCGGCAAAACCATGTGCAAACCCTTACCAAACCAAGTCGAATGCGCCTGCTTACCTTGTCTATACATCAGGTACAACGGGCTATCCAAAAGGCGTGCTTCATGCACATAGAGCATTAATTGGTCGACAACCTGCTTCAAAATATTGGTTCAATTATAGTGACAATGTGCAAGATCGCATTATGCACTCTGGTAAGTTTAACTGGACTTATGTACTGGGCACGGGGCTTATGGATCCACTGTATTTGGGAAAAACAGTGATAGTGCATGAGGGTAAAAATGATGCGCAAAAATGGTTAGATTTGATACAAAAACATCAAGCAACTATATTTATTGGTGTGCCAACCATCTATCGCCAGATTTTACAAAAAACAACGACTGATGGTAGTCAGTTACCAAGCATGCGGCATTTTATGAGTGCTGGTGAACATTTGTCAGATGAAGTGTTAGCGCAATGGCATGAGCGTTTTGGCCTTGATATTTATGAAGCTGTCGGTATGAGTGAGTTTTCTTACTACTTGTCACAAAGCATCTATAGGCCAATCCGCCCAGGATCAGCGGGTTTTCCACAGCCAGGTCATCATATCAAGTTGCTCAATCCAGACACCATTGAGCCTGTAGCAGTGGGTGAAGAGGGGATGATTTGTGTGCCAGAGACAGATCCAGGTTTGTTCTTACGCTACTGGAATCTAGATGAAGAAACCTTGAAATACAAACATGATGGGTATTTCTTTACTGGAGATTATGCTAAATATGATGCTGATGGCTATATTTGGTTTTTAGGGCGCAAAGACGACATTATCAAGAGCTTCGGTTATCGTGTTTCTCCCTATGAGATAGAACGCGTATATAAAGGCCACGTTGATATTGCGGACTGTGCGGCAATTGGTGAAGAGATTGAAAAAGATAAGCTTTTGGTCGTGGTATATGTTATTTTAAAACCAGGTGCGAAAGTGACACCAGATGCGCTTTTGCAATATGGCAAGCAGCATCTTGCTACGTATAAAACACCAAAAACTGTATATTTAGCTAATGATTTCCCCCGCACTAAGAATGGAAAAATTTTGCGTAAAGATATTAACTCGAGTATTGCTATAGCGAAGTCATCAAGATGAGTGTGATTAAACAAGAAGATTTGATCGCAAGTGTTGCGGATGCCTTGCAATTTATTTCTTATTACCATCCAACAGATTTTATCCAAGCACTGGCTGAAGCCTATCAGCAGGAACGGTCACCTGCAGCTAAAGATGCAATTGCTCAGATACTGACTAACTCTCGTATGTGCGCGGAGGGTAAGCGCCCGCTATGTCAGGACACTGGCATTGTGGTTGCATTCGTCAAAGTGGGTATGAATGTGCGTTTTGAAGGGGATTTAACATTAGAGCAAATGGTAAATGAAGGAGTGAAGCACGCTTATTTACTACCAGAAAATAAGCTCCGTGCATCAATAGTGAGCGATCCAGCAGGTAAGCGCCCTAATACCAAAGACAATACGCCAGCGGTGGTGCATGTATCGCTTGTGGCAGGTGATAAAGTTGAAGTCAGTATCGGTGCAAAAGGCGGTGGTAGTGAAAATAAAGCCAAGCTTGCGATGTTGAATCCGAATGACAGTATTGTGGATTGGATTCTAGAAGTAGTGCCGAAGATGGGCGCGGGTTGGTGCCCTCCAGGTATGTTAGGGATTGGGATTGGTGGAACTGCCGAAAAAGCAATGCTACTTGCCAAAGAATCATTAATGGCTCCTATTGATATGCACGAGCTAAAAGCTCGAGGGGCTAGCAATCGTTTAGAAGAGCTACGCCTTGAAATTTATGAAAAAGTAAATGCTTTAGGTATCGGTGCTCAAGGATTAGGTGGTTTATCTACTGTGCTTGATGTCAAGATTTTAGATTATCCAACCCATGCAGCAAGCCTCCCTATTGCCATTATTCCTAACTGCGCAGCAACGCGTCATATACATTTTGAGTTAGATGGCAGTGGCCAAGCAATATTTGAGGCGCCAAGTCTTGATGATTGGCCAAACATTAGTTGGCAGCCTAGTGCGGAATCTCAGCGCGTTAATTTAGATACCATTACCCGAGATCAAATTCAATCTTGGAAACCAGGTCAAACGCTATTGTTAAATGGGAAGTTGCTGACGGGCCGTGATGCCGCGCATAAACGCATGATGACCATGCTGCAAAAAGGTGAAAAGTTACCTATTGATTTTACAAATCGTTTTATTTATTACGTTGGCCCTGTGGATGCTGTTCGCAATGAGGCCGTTGGCCCAGCAGGCCCGACTACTGCGACACGTATGGATGATTATACTGAGATGATGTTGGGTCAATGCGGTTTGCTTGGTATGGTTGGTAAAGCTGAGCGTGGTGATGAAACTATCGCTAGTATTGCTAGGCATCAAGCCGTATATCTCACAGCAGTGGGTGGTGCCGCTTATCTTGTCAGTAAGGCGATAAAAAAAGCCGAAGTGGTTGCGTTTCCTGATTTGGGGATGGAGGCGATTTATGAATTTACTGTGCAAGATATGCCAGTAACAGTAGCCGTGGATGTAAATGGCCAGTCGATCCATAAGATGGGGCCAACTGAGTGGGTTGCGCAGATTGCACAGCGTAAATCAATTAATGCTTAATTCTGAGGCTGAGTAGATCCTTAGTGCATGACGTAATGCGTATTTTTAATGAATGACATTATTTTTAATTTAATCTTGAAACACACACTATCATGTTAAAAGCCTACGCCGCGCACGTGCAAGAACGTGCAGACCAACAACTACCACCCTTGCCACTCAGCGCCGAGCAGGTCGCTCAACTTGTTGAGCTCCTCAAAAACCCACCGGCAGATGAGGCTGAAACCTTACTCGATTTACTGGCTAATCGTATTCCTGCGGGTGTGGACCAAGCCGCCTATGTCAAAGCTGCTTTTTTATCAGACATTGCCAATAGCAAAGCGGCATCGCCTTTGCTCACCCCCGAAAAAGCGGTGCAATTATTAGGCACGATGCTTGGCGGCTACAACGTACAAGCGTTAGTCGCTTTACTCGAC
>JAUSAG010000026.1 GCA_030652995.1 Methylotenera sp. | reverse complement strand
AATGGAAAGTCCGGCCATAGAGGGTGATAGCCCCTTATACGAAATCCCGTGTGTGGAACTAGGGTAACAACAAGTAGGGCGGGGCACGAGAAACCTTGTCTGAACATGGGGGGACCATCCTCCAAGGCTAAATACTCGTAGTCGACCGATAGTGAACCAGTACGTGAGGGAAAGGCGAATAGAACCCCGGGAGGGGAGTGAAATAGATCCTGAAACCGCATGCATACAAACAGTGGGAGCGGACTTGTTCCGTGACTGCGTACCTTTTGTATAATGGGTCAGCGACTTACATTCAGTAGCAAGCTTAACCGATAGGGGAGGCGTAGCGAAAGCGAGTCTGATAAGGGCGATTAGTTGCTGGGTGTAGACCCGAAACCGGATGATCTATCCATGGCCAGGATGAAGGTGCGGTAACACGCACTGGAGGTCCGAACCCACAAATGTTGAAAAATTTGGGGATGAGCTGTGGATAGGGGTGAAAGGCTAAACAAATCCGGAAATAGCTGGTTCTCTCCGAAAACTATTTAGGTAGTGCGTCACATATAACCCTCGGGGGTAAAGCACTGTTATGGCTAGGGGCCTATTGCTGGTTACCAACCCATGGCAAACTCAGAATACCGAGGAGTTCGAGTGTGGCAGACAGACAGCGGGTGCTAACGTCCGTTGTCAAGAGGGAAACAACCCAGACCGCCGTCTAAGGTCCCCAAATATAGTTAAGTGGAAAACGAGGTGGGAAGGCATAGACAGCCAGGAGGTTGGCTTAGAAGCAGCCACCCTTTAAAGAAAGCGTAATAGCTCACTGGTCGAGTCGTCCTGCGCGGAAGATGTAACGGGGCTCAAACTATATACCGAAGACGCGGATATGTGCTTGCACATATGGTAGGAGAGCGTTCTGTAGGCCTGCGAAGGTGTCTCGTGAGGGATGCTGGAGGTATCAGAAGTGCGAATGCTGACATGAGTAGCGATAAAGGGAGTGAAAAGCTCCCTCGCCGAAAGCCCAAGGTTTCCTGCGCAACGTTCATCGGCGCAGGGTGAGTCGGCCCCTAAGGTGAGGCAGA
>JAUSAG010000046.1 GCA_030652995.1 Methylotenera sp. | reverse complement strand
CGGGTCTTGTGACGGTGATTTACCTATCTCACGACAGTTAAATCGCTCTCCCTTCGACAATGTCAGTAAGCAGCTTCGGTCTTTCGACCTTAGAAAAGACGTTGGCAGCTTTACCTTTCCGCTTCTTCGTCAAATCCTTGTAGAGCTTGGAACTAAGGAAGCATTCCAAGGTACGTCTTTTACTTCTTACTAACGTAGTCCGATGTTCTGGACTGAGTCTGGTCAATCTAGCTTTAGACCTTGCGGTTTCAAGCTCCGCCCTTTAGGGCGTGGTGGTTGACTAGCAGTATTTATCCTCTTGCATTAAGTAGTTCTGTACGTAGTCACGTACACCGTCTTCTAAGCTATGAAAGGGTTGTTTGTATCCGGCATTAGCTAGCTTACTCATTGCCGCTTCCGTGAAGTATTGATACTTGCCTTGTAAATCTTGTGGCATGTCGACAAAGGTAATATGCGGCTCACTGTGCATACTTTGCATCACGCTGGTTGCAAGGTCTTTAAAGCTACGCGCATGGCCTGTGCCAGTGTTGTATATACCGTTTGGTGCAGGCTGACCACTTAACGCGGCTTCAAGAAAGTGAGTGACTACGGCCGCCGCATCTTTTACATACACAAAATCACGCATTTGCATGCCGTCTTCAACGCCTGTTTTAGTACCTTTGAATAACTTCATGGTGCCAGTTTGGCTGAATTGGTTGAAAGTATGTAGCGCCACGCTTGCCATACGTTCTTTGTGATATTCATTAGGGCCATACACATTAAAAAACTTAAACCCGGCCCAGTTTGGTGGAGTGGCTAAGTTATTGCGCACTTGACGCAATACCCATTGGTCAAAAAAATGTTTTGAGTAACCATAGCCATTGAGTGGGCGTAGGTTATCGATGTTTGCATCGTCATAACCCAAGCTACCATCACCATAAGTCGCTGCAGAGCTGGCGTAAAAAAATGGCACTTGGTTGTGCGCACACCAAGTCCATAGATTCTGCGAGTATTGAATATTGGTTTCTACCAGTTTGTTAAAGTCACGCTCGGTAGTGGCGCTAATTGCACCCATGTGAATCACTGCTTCAATATCGGTGCGCGATTTACCATTTGAATCTTGCAACCAAGCCATGAGCTGGTCTTTATCTAAATAGTGCGCGTATTGGCGTTTGACCAAGTTTTGCCATTGATCCTCATGCGTGATCCGATCAACGATGACGAGATCGTCACGTTCCAGTTTGGTATTCAGGTGCCAGGCAATAATAGAACCTATCATGCCTGCGCCGCCAGTAATTACTATCATTGATTAAAGCCTAAAATTATCATTTAGCACACACCTGTTTTGTATGGTGCTAAATTAAAAGTTGTAAAGCATGCAGTATAACGCTTATTGATTATTGACTAAACTTTGCGCTCTTGATTTTGTCATTTCTGCTTCTTTTTTAGCTTGATTATCATCCCATTCTGCGCTGACCCAGCCCTGCAGATTTTCCATGGCAATAGCGGTCATGGCGTGAATCCACGCCTCATTTTCATTTAGTGAAGGAATATATTCGTAATCGCCACCGCCGTTACTTTGAAATATGTGTTTTCCTTCAATTGCGATTTCTTCTAATGTTTCCAGGCAATCGCTAGAGAAGCCTGGACAAATCACATCAACACGCTTGGTGTTGGCTTTACCCAACGCTTCAAGCGTGCCTGCCAGGTAAGGTTTAAGCCATTCTTGTTTGCCAAAGCGCGATTGAAACGCAATCAAATACTCATCTTTATTCAGCGCTAACGCTTCGGCTAAAAGTCGTCCAGTTTTATGGCACTCACAGTGATACATGTCGCCTTTTAATAAATGGAATTTAGGCACACCATGAAAGCTCATTACTAACTTACTGGGTTTGCCATTGATGCGCCAATGCTCCAGCACGCTCTTCGCCAAGGCTGAAATGTAGGCGGGGTGGTCGTGATAGTGCTTAATGGTGCGAATCGCCGGTACGTTGCGCGTTTTAAGTAAGACTCGCCACACTGCATCCAATGCGCTAGCTGTGCTACTGGCGGCGTACTGCGGATATAGAGGAAATACCAAAATTCGGTCGCAATGTTGCGCTTTTAGTTTTGCAATGGCAGACGCCATTGATGGGTTGCCGTAGCTCATGCCTAATTCAACGGCAAACGGCGATTTTATTTTTTGCCCTAAAAAGCCACGCAGTAGCAGGGCTTGTTTTTGTGCATGCGCTAATAAAGGTGAACCTTCTTTAGTCCAAACAGAGGCGTATTTCTTTGCAGATTTTTTCGGGCGAATCACCAAAATAATGCCGTTCAAAATAAACCACCAAATAATGCGCGGAATTTCAACAATACGCGCATCACTTAAAAACTGACGCAGATATGGTCGCAAAGCCTTGGCTGTGGGCGCATCTGGCGTGCCTAAGTTGGCGATTAGAATCCCCACTTTTAGCTGGTCGCCGTGTTCGTATTTAGGTTCTGGGTTATAAGTCATTTTAGTAATTATCCATAAGATAGTGCATTAGACAGCAGTTTAGCCGTCACATCTACAATCGGTATTACGCGCTCGTAAGCCATTCTTGTTGGGCCAATTACACCGAGGGTGCCAACCACTTGTCCATCGGCTTCATAGGGCGCGGTAATCATGCTGCATTCGTCTAACGGTGAGTAACCACTCTCGCCGCCGATAAATATTTGTATGCCTGCCGCCTGCTGGCTATTGTCTAGCAATTGCATGAGCGAGGTACGGCGCTCAAAGATTTCAAATAGCTTACGCAAGCTGGCGACGTTGGCGGATAAATCATCCACTTGCAATAAATTACGCTCACCTGCAATGACCACGCCCTCATTGCTAACTTGGCTATTGCTGGCTTCGAGTGCGGCTGACATTAAACGGTTCATGTCAGTTTGCATCTGTTTGAGTTCAATATGCAGTTTTTGTTGCACCTCTTCAAAGGTGAACCCTGAAAAATGAGCATTAAAGTAGTTGCTGGCTTGGGTGAGATCGCTTACCGAATAAGGCTTTTCAGCCAGAATAATGCGGTTTTGTACGTTGCCATCGCTGGTGACAATAATCACTAAAATGCGTTTTTCAGTAAGGGGTAAAAATTCCAAATGCTTAAAAGAAAGTGTTTTGCGTTTTGGAATCAGCACCACCCCTGCAAAGTGCGTGAGTTGCGACAGCATTTCAGCCGCACTCGCAATCAGCTCACTTTGGTTGGGCGAACTTAAACCGCTTTTTAACTGATTAACCGCTTTTAGATCCAAAGGCTGTACGGTGAGGAGTGAATCTACAAATAAGCGATAGCCCTTTTGTGTAGGAATGCGCCCAGCTGACGTATGCGGACTGGTAATAAACCCCATCTGCTCAAGGTCGCTCATCACGTTGCGAATGGTAGCAGAGCTAACATCTAGCCCTGAGTGCTGTAACAGTGTGCGCGAACCAATGGGTTGACCATCACTAATGTAATGCTCAACCAAAGTTTTGAGTAAAGTTTGCGCGCGCTTATCTATATACGTATCCACGCCTAAATTATCATGCAGTGGCACAATTTAGGCAAGGTTATTGGGATATGGCTTTAGTTTCTTTTTTCTTAAAAAACTTGCTTAAGTCTTGCACCAATTGCAACATCGCCGGCTGCTTTTGGGCGAGTATCACTTTGCGCTCTTCTGTGCTTAGTGCGTCATCATTGCCTTTACTGGTCTTCATCAGCAAAAAGCTTTTGCTGTTAACAGGCTGTGTAATTTTAACGTCGTCGTCCACGTAGGCGACTTTATCCCAGTCTGAAATATAAGTGTGCGACCGTTTGTTATCAGCTAATAAGTTGTAGCCAATGGCATAGTCGCTACTTGGATTAGCTACGCCGAGTAAAGGCATAATGGTTGGAATAACATCCATGTGGCTGGTCATTTCGTTACTTACTACCGGCTTCATCCCTGGCGCATAAATGACTAATGGTGTACGCACTTGCTGATCAACAAAGGTTGAGTTGTGACCCCAAAAGCCATGCTCCATGAATTCTTCTCCGTGGTCACCAATCAGAATAACAATGGTGTTATCAAGCAGTTGATGGGTTTTGAGGTATTCAAAAATACGCCCATATTGCATATCTAAGTGGTGCACCGAGTTAATGTAACGGTTTTTAATCGGTATAATGTTGTCATTAAATGTTTTTTTGCTAATCGTTGCGTAGTTAATGTCATCTCGATAAGGCGTTGCAATTACACTTGTTTCAGGAAAGTAATAGCGCGCGTGCGGGGACTCAAAAAACATAAAAGTAAAAAACGGTTTGGCAGGATCACGGTTATCAATAAATGACAGCAAGCTGGTTACGTTGTCGCGGTCATTTTCCCAGCCAGTAGGCGCAACATTGGCATCATGTAATAGTTCGCCAGGCACCTGGGCGAAAATGGTTTTATCGAACTCAGGGTAAGAGAACTTTGCGCTGGTGTAAAAACTCATTTGATATTGCTGTTGCTGTAAAACATCAATAATGGCAGCGCCACGGCGTGCTTCTAAAAATGGAAACCAGTAATTACCGGGCAGTCCCGTGAACATGCCAAATACGCCCATGCGTGTACCATTGCCGGTGCTGAAGTTACGAGTAAAATGCGCTGCATTTTTGGCAAACTCCCAAGAATTAGGCATGGTTTTTTCATCTAGGCTATCTGCACGCCAAGATTCTGAAGTGAGCCATATAATGTTATAAGGCTTGGCTGGCTTGGTGAATTGAATGGGGTTAAGTGGGTAGTTAAGCTTGCCTTTTACCTTTAATTTGGCTTCTCTCTGCGTGGTTAAGCCTAGCGATTTATAAAAGCCACGCGCAGAAACTGTTTGATAAAATGGAATAGACTCAGCCACCACGTGCAGTTGATTGGTGGTGTAACTATCTAGTGCAAACCCCATGTGAACTAAAACCGTGATGACCAGTGTTGTGAAAGGTAGAAATTTGAATGAAAATTGAGGGGTATATTGTTTAGCATAATAACGACATACCAACCATAAAATCAAAGCCTGCAAACTTAAAAACCCCAAAGTGATAAGCGCAAAGCCTACATCAGAGGCGCTGCTACCGCCTAAAGAATCAATGCCGCCTGGTGTGATCACCAAGTTGAGTATAAAGCCGTTAAAAAACATGCCATACAAAGAGAATAATTTAGCATTGGCATACATTAGCAGTGTGGTGATGCCGCTTGTAACAACGGCTGTTACATAAGTGGGGCGTGTGCTGCCGGGGTTAATACGTTGGCTAACAAAGCGCACTATAGCTGTGATAGCGATGGCGGGTAATAAATAATATAAACCATACAGCAGGAACGCAATCAGCAGAAAACCAAACGAAAGCCAGCCTTCTTGATACAGTGTTGTAATCGGTATCGAGTCAGAAGCTAGCCACAATACAACAAGGTAAGTGACTAGGAAGTAAGCTTTAAGGATGTTTTTGTGCGGAGTAGCTGTCATATTAATTGTATTTTTTGTTGAGTGAGATTGGTGTTAGCCCGCAAAAACAATGCCAAAGTATGACGTTAGGGTTAAATTTACATAATATGTTGATTCTATTGTGAATTTTATAACCTTTAAAATGGTGCTATGTCATGAATTAGCATTAACCTCAGTCTGATGACGCAAAAAATGTAGTATTGAAGTACATTTCTTGCGCACATTGTCAGTGATCTCGCTTTGCTAACATTTCATACCTATGTTTTAATTCAACCGTGCAAACAAAATTCAAAAAAATAGCGCTTATTGGCAAATATATGAACAAATCAGCTTTGCAGCTTATGCAAAATGATTTGACGGATTTGGCACAGCATTTATTAGGCAAAAAGCTTAAGATTTGGCTAGAGGAAAATACGGCACAGCATGCCCAACTGACACACTATCCAACACTATCATTAGATGACGTTGCTGAAACCGTTGATGTTGCGATAGTAATGGGCGGTGATGGCACCATGCTAAGTGTTGCACGCAGTTTGATAGATGCTGATGTACCGCTCATTGGTATTAACCGTGGGCGCTTTGGTTTTTTAACTGATTTGCGTGCAGAAGATATGCTGGTTGAAATAGACCGGATTCTCGATGGAGACTACATTAAAGAGCCGCGCATGCTACTTGCAACGCAGGTGGTGCGGCAAGGAAAGGTTATTGACAACAGCTATGCGTTAAATGACGTGGTTATTAAAAGTGGTTTGCGCTTAATTGAATTAGAAGTGGAAATAGACCATAAATTTGTTTACAAACAACGTAGTGATGGCCTAATTTTAAGCACACCAACGGGTACAACCGCTTATGCGTTATCTGCAGGGGGGCCAATCCTGCACCCTAATTTAGAAGCTATTTCGCTGGTGCCCATTTGTCCGCATACCCTCAGTAATCGCCCAATTGCGGTAAACAGCGCCAGTAAAATTGAAGTCACAGTCGTGCAGTTTGATGAGGCGCAATTAAGTTTTGATGGGCAATATCAAGTCACGCTGGAAGAGGGCGACAAAATTATAGTGCAGCGTGCACAACAGACTATTTCTTTGCTGCATCCAAGTGACTACTGTTATTTTGATATGTTGCGCAATAAGCTTAACTGGGGATAATTTCATTGCAAAAATCAAAACTGACTGCGTTGCCTTCACCTTGGCGTGGAATAACCAACTTTAGTTGGTATATTGCACGGACAAGCCAATTGCTGGTTTGCCGTACTAAATGTACTGTCTGCGACTCGTCGACTTGTCATTTTTGATTTTAGTAATGAAATATTGAATTTATGTTACAAAGCCTTTCCATCCGTGATTTTGTCATTGTCAGTCAGCTCGATTTAGAGTTTGATGTGGGTTTTACCGTACTTACTGGTGAAACTGGCGCAGGTAAATCCATTTTAATTGACGCATTGTCACTGGCACTGGGTGCACGTGGTGAAGGTGGTGTAACTCGTACTGGATGCGACAAAGCTGAAATTAGCGCCATTTTTAGCATCACTAATAATGCTGAGGCTAAGCAATGGCTTGCACAGGCTGAGATGGCGTCTGGTGCGGATGAGCTGTTATTGCGCCGTGTAATGTTTGCAGATGGGCGCTCGCGTGCTTTTATCAATGGCGCCACTGTTACGGTTGCACAATTAAAAGAGCTGGGTGAATTATTGGTGGATATCTACAGCCAAAATGCGCATCACTCATTGTTAAAGTTAGCCACGCAACGTGTCGTATTGGATAGCTTTGCAGGCTTGTCAGCTTTAACTGATCAGGTTTCGAGCGACTATAAAATCTGGCATCAACTGCGTCAGCAAAGAGCTGAGGCTGAAAAAAACGCGCAGCAATATGCTGATGAGTTGGCAGATTTACGCGATAAAGTAAATGAACTCTCACAACTTGCCATCAGCTCAAGTGAGTGGGAAGATTTATTGCAAGACCATTCACGCTTATCTAACGGAGCAAGTTTAATTGCGGGTGGCGAGCAATGCCGTGAGTTACTAAGTGAAGGCGAGCTATCAGCAATGCGCCTACTTACACAAGTGCAGCATAAGTTACAAAGCCTGAGTGAGTTTGATAGTGCGTTGAGTGAAACCTTAGAGACATTAGATTCTGCGATTATTCAACTTGAAGAAACTGACCGGTTTTTAAATCGTTACTTGCAACGTACGGAATTAGACCCTGCAAGTCTGGCAGAATTAGATTCCAAAATTCAAAGTATTCACAATATTTCACGCAAATACCGCGTTAAACCTGATGAGTTGGCCGATGTTTTATTGCAATCAAAAGCGCGCGTGAGTGAACTTGAATTGTTTGCAAACGATGGAGAGTTGGCGCAAAAAGAAGCACAGGCTTTGGCTGTTTATACGCAAAATGCACAAAGGCTGAGCGAAGGACGTAAAGCCGCTGCGGCTAAATTAAGCGCGCAAATCAGTGCTGAAATGCAACGCCTGTCGCTCAGTGGTGGTAAATTTGAAGTGGCATTAACTGCACAATCGCCAACTGCTAATGGGCTGGAACAAGTAGAATTTTTAGTGGCAGGGCATGCCGGCGTTGCGCCACGCCCGCTTGGTAAGGTGGCTTCAGGCGGTGAATTGTCACGCATCAGCTTGGCGATTCGTGTGGTAACGGCAAAAAAGGAAAGTATCCCCACCATGATATTCGACGAGGTTGATGTAGGCATCGGCGGCGGCGTAGCGGAAGTGGTCGGGCAGTTGTTAAAACAGCTCGGCGAGCAAAAGGTGGGGCAACGCCAAGTGTTGGTCATTACGCACTTGCCGCAAGTGGCGGCATTGGGTCAGCATCACTTGCGCGTCAGTAAATCACAAGCCAATGGACAAACATTAAGTACGATAGAAAAACTAAATGATGCTGAACGTATTGAAGAAATTGCCCGAATGCTAGGCGGTATTGAAATCACGGAAACTACGCGTCAACATGCTAAGGAAATGTTAGCGCGCTATTAATTAGAATGGGTGAAAAATTTGAGGGTGTAAATAATTTATGGCTGATTTAATTTAGCTTTTATGTACACAAGGCTGCTGAGTACAAACTCCATAGATTGTCAGCGAGTGATCTTGCATGGTAAAGCCTAGTTTGGCAGCTGCGGCTTCTTGTCTTTTTTCAATTTCCGCATCGTAAAATTCTTCAACCCGGCCACATTTGATGCAGACTACATGGTCATGATGACCGCCACTATTGAGCTCGAATACGGCTTTACCGCTTTCAAAGTGATGGCGAATCAACAACCCGGCTTGCTCAAACTGTGTGAGTACGCGATAAACAGTGGCCAGTCCGACATCTTCACCAGAGTTAATCATGATTTTGTAGATGTCTTCAGCGGACAAATGCCTATCTTTGCTGTTTTCAAATAAATTCAGCACTTTAAGCCGAGGTAAGGTGGCTTTGAGCCCTGCGTTTTTTAAGTCTTTTTGATCTTGCATGTTAGATTGTTCACAATTAACAAAAGGGGATGTTTTGGGTTAGCACGCTACGTGGTATATTAACGCCAATTCAAATTAAAGTCATGATATGCGTTACTTCAATATTTTACGTTATCTTATAATTTTATCGGCATTGGTGTTTACAGCGTGCGGTACGGCTTTGCCAACGGTAAAGCCTTATAAGCTGGATGTGCAGCAGGGTAATGTCGTTACGTCTAAAATGCTGTTGCAATTGCGCCCTGGCATGACCAAGTCACAAGTGCGTTTTATTATGGGTACGCCGCTAATTCAAGATAGTTTTCATGGTAACCGTTGGGATTATGTTTACCAAATGCGCGAGGGCGGAAAAATCACAGAACAGCGCCGTGTGATTCTGGATTTTGAAAATGAGCTTTTAAAAGGTGTGCGCGGCGATGTGATTCCTGCGGGCAGTGACCCGTCTAAACTCGATGAAAGCAAGGGGCAAACGGGCACACGTATAGTTGAGCCTTATAAAAAACCAGCTGATAAAGGCATCATCAGCAAGTTGAAGTTCTGGGAAAAAGATGAAGTTGCGTTAGCTAAAGAGGCTGCCGAAAAAGAGACTGCTACCAAGGCAAAGATTGGGGCAGTAGCTTTACAAAAAAACATGGAAACACCAGTGGCGCAAAGTGTTACGACTCCGGTAGAAGAGGTTAAATCTATTTTAGCTTTGCCAGTTGTAGTGCCGGCTGTTACAGAAGCCGCGCAGCCTGTAACGCCAATTGAAGCGTCAGCTATAGTAAACGCGGAAAAAACTGAGGCTGCGCTTCTAGAACCTGCTCCTGTTGCGCAGCCAACCCCAGCCCAATTAAATGCGGCTGAAAAGTCATTGGAAGCTTTGCCCGTAGTAGAGTTACCGCCGGTTAAAGCGCCAGTTTACGAATCCCCATCTGGTATGATCTTTGATAAAAATTTGCGTACTTATGTGGCAGAAGAGGTTGCGCCAGTGACTAAGCCCGTTGCAGAAGCACCCCGAGGCGGCAATAAAGTGCCGCCTAAACCGAAAGACCTGCCGACTGAAACTGAGCCAAGTTTTTTTGACAGGATGCTGGAAAAGATAGGTTTTTAATCTTTCAACGGGTTGTTTTTAGGTTGTTTGTTTTAAGGCATAGGTTTTGAAAATATGGTTAATTCTTTAAAAGTAGTTATTGCCGGTTGTTCTGGTCGCATGGGTCACGTATTGCTGGAGTGTGTATTTGCAGACCCCGAGCTGGTGTTGCACGGCGCACTAGACCGCGAAGACAATCCTCAGTTAGGTCGCGATGCTGGCGAGAAATTAGGTAAGTTGTCGGGTGTTAAAGTGGTGGCTGATGTTGATGAAGCGTTAAAAAATGCCGATGTATTGGTAGATTTCACCCGGCCAGAAGCCAGCATTCAATACCTTGCAACCTGCCAAAAACATCATGTCAAAATGATTATAGGCACTACTGGGTTTTCTGCCGAGCAGAAGCTTGCAATTCAAGTTGCCTCTAAAAATATTGCGATTGTCTTTGCGCCTAATATGAGCGTAGGGGTCACTTTGCTGATTAACTTGGTAGAGCAAGCCGCTAAAGTGCTAAGCGATGGTTATGATATCGAGGTGGTTGAAATGCATCATCGCCACAAGGTGGATGCGCCGTCAGGCACGGCATTGCGTTTGGGTGAAGCGGCCGCGCAAGGCCTTGGACAAGATCTTAAAGATTGCGCTATTTATGCACGTGAAGGAGTTACTGGTGAGCGCGAGGCCGGAAAGATAGGCTTTGCCACATTGCGTGGCGGTGATGTAGTCGGCGACCACACAGTGATGTTTGCAGGTATCGGTGAGCGCGTGGAGTTGACGCATAAAGCCAGCAGCAGGGCAACATTTGCTCTAGGCGCCTTGCGTGCCGCAAAATTTTTAGCGGACAAAAATGTCGGTTTGTTCGATATGCGGGACGTGCTGGGTCTGCGTTAAGCAATAATACGCAGAGGTTTGTACTCAAGGGTAGGTGCCCTTTAGACTTAATGAGTCCGAAACTTTGAACCAGTTGCACCATTACGCTAACCTTGAGACTTCAGATCTATTATTCGAGCTCAACTCCTCTCTTGGTGGACTTTTAGCGCTTAAGGCCAAAAACAGGCTTGCGAAATTTGGTCTCAATGTTGTGGCAAGTGAGAAGCAGAAGCAGCTTTTTCTTCGATTTCTGAGTTATTTCATCAGTCCATTACCTCTGGCTGTTGCTAGACTTATCATTAGTCGCGATTTATACCAGAGAGATTAGGGGTGCAGAGGGCATTGCGCTGATGGTGTTTTTGTCGACAACTTTGGCTTTTGTTCAGGAATACCGATCAAGTAAGGCCGCCAAAAGCCTGCGTGCCATAGTGAGCACAAAGGCATCTTTATCCTGGTGGTATATTTGGGCCTTACGCGGATGGTTAAAACTTATCTGATAAGGCGTTTCGGCTTTGATTAATGAGGTTGTCTTATTATGAATGATCGTCAGTATTTAACATGGTTACTTGTATGTTTCGCTACAGTTTTTGTTTGGTCTGCAATTCAACCGCATGATTATTTCATCTGGTTTCTTGAAGTGTTTCCTGTGCTCGTCGGCTTGCCATTGCTTATGGTGACTTATGCTAAATTTCCACTTACCCGTTTGGTTTACGCGTTGATTTTGCTACATGCCATCATTTTATTGGTGGGCGGGCACTATACTTATGCTGAAATGCCGCTGTTTAGTTGGCTTCGAGATTATTATGGGTTAGACCGTAACTACTATGATCGTTTAGGTCATGTGGCACAAGGTTTTGTACCAGCTATTATTGCGCGTGAGATTTTATTGCGGACATCACCACTCAAAACAGGTAAATGGCTATTCTTTATAGTCGTTTGTATTTGTCTGGCCATTAGCGCCTTTTATGAATGTATCGAGTGGTGGGTGGCATTGGCCTCAGGCAGCGATGCGGTTGCTTTTCTTGCTACGCAAGGCGATGTATGGGATACGCAATGGGATATGTTTCTGGCACTATTGGGGGCCATTTTTGCACAGGTGTTTTTGGCAAAAATACATGACAGGCAGATGGTGCAATTGCAACGTTGACATTGATTAGTCGCTTTTTTTTCGCTATAATTCGTTAATTCTGAAACGGGAAGAGTATTCGACACTCCTCCCGTTTTGCATATCTGCCATCTGCTCATGATGGACAATAAAAATACTTAAATGTTGTTGATTAAATATCAATACTTGATCTAAAAAGTCAAAACTAAAGGAGTTGCCGTGTCACAAAATCTGCCCGCCATGCTTGTATTAGCAGATGGAACCGTGTTTCGTGGCACATCAATTGGCGCTGCTGGACATGCAGTAGCCGAGGTTGTGTTTAATACTTCCATGACAGGTTATCAGGAGATACTCACTGATCCATCTTACACCAAGCAAATTGTAACGCTCACTTATCCGCATATTGGTAATTACGGTGTGAATGATGAGGATGTAGAGTCCGGTCAGGTGTATGCAAGCGGTTTGATTATTCGTGATTTGCCTTTAACGCACAGCAATTTCAGAAACACACAGTCTTTGTCACAATACCTTGTGGCTAACAAGGTGGTGGCGATTGCCGATATTGATACACGTAAATTGACGCGTATCTTGCGCGAAAAAGGTGCGCAAACAGGTGTAATCGTAGCTGGCGAGGCTGATGAAGCCAAAGTGTTGTCGTTAGCCGCCTCTGCGATAGCTGACTTCCCTGGCTTGAATGGCATGGATCTAGCTAAAGTGGTGACGTGTGATAAGCCCTATCAATTCACTGAAGGTGAGTGGGCGCTAGGTCTAGGCTTTGCGAAAGCCCCTACGGAGCAGTTTCATGTGGTTGCGTTTGATTATGGTGTTAAACGTAATATTTTGCGTATGTTGGTTTCACGTGGTTGTAAGGTGACGGTATTGCCAGCGCAGACAACGGCCGAAGAAGCATTAGCATATAAGCCTGATGGCGTATTTTTATCTAACGGCCCTGGCGATCCGCAGCCTTGCGGTTATGCAATTACAGCCATTAAAGCTATCGTTGATCAGGGTATTCCAACTTTTGGTATTTGTTTAGGGCATCAGTTGTTAGCACTGGCAAGTGGTGCAAGAACACTCAAAATGAAATTCGGCCATCACGGCGCAAATCACCCAGTGCAAGACCTTGAAACCAATCGTGTTTATATTACAAGTCAAAACCATGGCTTTGCTGCAGATGCCGCAACTTTGCCAGCTAATGTCAAAGTGACACACGTTTCTTTGTTCGATGGCAGTTTGCAAGGCATTGCACGTACCGATAAACCCGCGTTTAGCTTCCAGGGGCACCCTGAAGCGAGCCCGGGGCCCACTGAAATGAGTTATTTGTTTGATCGCTTCATTAGCATGATGCAAGCACATAAGACAGAAGAAAGAAAGGTTGGCTAATGGCTAAGCGTACCGACATTAAATCTATTTTAATCATTGGCGCAGGTCCGATTGTAATCGGTCAAGCTTGCGAGTTTGACTATTCTGGTGCGCAGGCGTGTAAATCGCTACGTGAAGAAGGTTATCGTGTGATTTTGGTGAACTCTAACCCTGCTACTATCATGACTGACCCTGAGATGGCGGATGCGACGTACATCGAACCCGTCACTTGGCAAGTGGTTGAAAAGATTATCGAAAAAGAGCGCCCGGATGCCTTATTGCCTACTATGGGTGGACAAACTGCTTTGAATTGTGCGCTGGATTTAGATAAGCACGGCGTGCTGGCAAAATATAATGTTGAGCTCATTGGCGCTTCTAAAGAGGCGATTGATAAAGCTGAAGATCGTCAGAAGTTTAAAGAAGCGATGACGAAAATCGGTTTGGGTTCTGCGCGTTCAATGATTGCCCATAGCATGGAAGAGGCGTTGCAAGCACAGGTGAGCATAGGCTACCCAGCGATTATTCGCCCGTCATTTACCATGGGCGGCAGCGGCGGTGGTATTGCCTACAACCGTGAGGAGTTCATTACGATTTGCGAGCGTGGCTTAGATGCCTCACCTACCAGTGAGTTGTTGATTGAAGAATCTTTGCTCGGTTGGAAAGAGTATGAGATGGAGGTGGTGCGTGACTCAGCTGATAACTGCATCATTGTTTGCTCAATAGAGAACCTGGACCCGATGGGGGTGCATACTGGCGACTCGATTACGGTGGCGCCTGCACAAACGCTGACGGATAAAGAATATCAAATCATGCGTAACGCCTCATTGGCGGTATTGCGTGAAATCGGCGTGGATACTGGTGGTTCAAACGTACAGTTTGCCATTAATCCAGACGATGGTCGTATGATTGTGATTGAGATGAATCCGCGCGTGTCGCGTTCATCTGCGCTTGCCTCAAAGGCTACCGGCTTCCCGATTGCTAAAGTGGCGGCTAAATTGGCTGTGGGCTTTACTTTAGATGAGTTACGTAATGAGATCACCGGTGGTGCAACCCCCGTGTCGTTTGAGCCAAGTATCGATTACGTGGTTACCAAAATACCAAGATTTGCTTTTGAAAAATTTCCGCAGGCAGATTCACGCTTAACCACACAGATGAAGTCTGTCGGTGAGGTGATGGCCATTGGCCGTACGTTCCAGGAGTCATTCCAAAAAGCACTGCGCGGACTTGAAGTTGGCGTAGATGGTTTGGATGAAAAAACCACAGACCTAGACACGATTACCAAAGAGATTGGTGTGACGGGACCTGAGCGTATTTGGTACGTGGGTGATGCTTTTAGAATGGGCATGACTGTTGCTGAAGTGTTCGATATTTCAAAGATCGACACTTGGTTCCTAGTGCAAATTAAAGACCTTATTGATCGGGAGCAGGCGCTTAAAGGTAAGCAGATTGCTGATTTAGATAAGCAGGCTTTACTTAAACTCAAACGTAGCGGTTTTTCAGACCGCCGTTTAGCGACACTGCTCAATACTGATCAGCATGCGGTGCGTGCCTACAGGCAAGCGTTGCAGGTGCGTCCTGTGTATAAGCGCGTGGATACCTGTGCGGCTGAGTTTGCAACCAATACGGCGTATATGTATTCAACCTATGAAGAAGAATGCGAAGCGCAGCCAACCGACAAAAAGAAAATTATGGTGCTGGGCGGTGGACCAAATCGTATCGGGCAGGGCATTGAGTTCGATTATTGTTGTGTACATGCTGCGTTTGCTATGCGCGAAGATGGCTATGAAACCATTATGGTGAACTGTAACCCTGAAACCGTTTCTACCGATTATGACACGTCAGACCGTTTGTATTTTGAGCCAGTGACACTGGAAGACGTGCTGGAAATTGTAGCGCTGGAAAAACCAATCGGCGTGATCGTACAATACGGTGGACAAACGCCGCTTAAATTAGCGCGTGATTTAGAAAAAGCCGGCGTGCCAATTATTGGTACAACCCCGGATGCGATTGATAAAGCCGAAGACCGTGAACGTTTTCAAAAAATGTTGCAGGAGTTAGGTTTAAAACAACCGCCAAACCGCACGGCCAGAACGCCGGAAGATGCCATTCGATTGGCGCTGGAAATTGGTTACCCGTTAGTAGTACGTCCAAGTTATGTGCTGGGCGGTCGTGCGATGGAAATTGTGCAAGAACAAAGCCAGCTTGAACGTTACATGCGTGAAGCAGTAAAAGTTTCAAATGAGTCGCCGGTGTTACTGGATAGATTCTTAAATGATGCACTTGAGGTTGATGTCGACGCGTTATGCGATAACACGGGTGATGTGATTATTGGCGGCATTATGGAGCACGTTGAACAGGCCGGAGTGCATTCAGGTGACTCAGCATGCTCACTGCCGCCTTATAGTTTGTCAGCTAAGTTGCAGGATGAATTGCGTGATCAAACCAAGCAGATGGCAAGGGCTTTGGGTGTGGTGGGGCTAATGAACGTACAGTTTGCGATTCAAGGTGAAACCGTATTTGTATTAGAGGTAAACCCACGCGCTTCACGTACTGTGCCGTTTGTTTCTAAAGCCTGTGGTTTGCAATTGGCTAAAGTGGCGGCACGTTGCATGGTAGGGCAATCGCTGGCATCACAAAATGTGACGCGCGAGATTATTCCGCCATTCTACTCAGTAAAAGAAGCGGTGTTTCCATTCATCAAGTTTCCTGGTGTAGATACGATTCTAGGCCCGGAAATGAAATCAACGGGTGAAGTGATGGGTGTAGGCAGTACATTTGCGGAAGCTTTTTTGAAGTCCCAACTTGGTGCTTCAGCCAAACTACCAGAGGGTGGTAGAGCCTTTATTAGCGTACGAAAAGAAGACTATCCAAAAGTGGTGGAAATCGCACAGCAATTACATCAGTTAGGGTTTGAATTGGTGGCGACTAAAGGCACAGCCGCAGCGTTAACAGAACGCGGTTTAAAAGTGCAAGCCGTGAATAAAGTGGCTGAAGGTCGTCCACACATTGTGGATATGATTAAAAACGGCGACATCAGCTTTATTGTAAATGTCACTGAGGATAAACGTGCCGTAGCTGACTCTTATGAAATTCGCCGTAGTGCACTACAAAACAAAGTGACTTATTACACCACGATTGCAGGTGCAAAAGCCGCATGTGTCGGTATGGCGCATATGCAAGAGATTACGGTAGAGTCATTACAAAACTTGCATAAACTACTCAGCTAAAATAAACTTAAGCTAATTCACAAAACAGTTTAATTTAAAGAAATTAATTTTTACCATTGCAAACCACGCTCATGTGAGTGTGGTTTGTTTTTTTATTAGAGGGCGCAATATGGCAATGAGTCAAATTCCAGTAACAGTTCGTGGTGCAGAGTTGCTAAAAGAAGAATTGTTACGTTTACGCAGTGTGGATAGACCCTATATTATTCAAGCAATTGCTGAGGCGCGTGCACAGGGTGATTTGTCTGAAAATGCAGAGTATGAAGCAGCAAAAGAGCGTCAAAGCTTCATTGAGGGACGTATTAACGAGTTGGAAGCTAAGTTATCTAATTTGCAAGTGATTGATCCACATACTTTAAATGCTGAAGGTCGCGTTGTATTTGGTGCAACGGTTAATATTGAAGATTTAGATTCTGGCGATAATAAAACCTATCAAATTGTAGGTGAAGATGAGGCTGATATTAAAGGCGGTAAAATTTCGATAGGCTCACCAATCGCGCGCGGATTGATTGGTAAATCGGTGGGTGACATTGCAGAAATTGCAGCCCCTGGTGGCATTAAAGAATATGAAGTACTTGATGTGCTGTATATTTAAACGCTATTTATCATCTGACTTGGTATACAAATATGGCTTATAGACTCTCACTGATCATTATCGCCCTATGGGCCGGTGCGCTTTGGACTACAGGGGTCAGCGCCTATGTGCTATTTGATAGCCTGCAAGATAAACAGTTGGCAGGTAGCCTCGCAGGTAAGCTATTTACTGTAGTAAGTTACATTGGTTTGGTCAGTGCATTTTATCTACTAGTTTACCGCTTGGTGCAATTTGGTACGCCAGCGTTAAAACAATCATTTTTTTGGGCAGTATTTTTTATGTTGCTATTGGTGCTTGCTGGTCACTTTGGCATCCAACATATTTTACAAGGCCTAAAAGCACAGGCACTACCCGCAGATGTGATGCAAAGCGTATTTGCTGACCGATTTAAAACCTGGCATGGTGTGGCGAGTATGGCTTATTTAATTGAATGCATGCTGGCAGTCGTCATGGTGTTAAAAGCGCGCTGATTTATTTTAAAAAAAGCGCATACGCTTTAAATTTTTGGTATTAGCACTTTCGCACTTTCTTTGATGGTGCTACTTGGGCGATAAAATACCAACTGTTTGCCAATGTGATGCACAGCAATAGCGCTGGTTTTGCTACAAATTTCATCAAAAATAGCTTTACGTGCAACACGATCGTCACCAGCAACTTGAACTTTAATCAGTTCATGTGAGTTTAAATTAAGCTCAATTTCTTTAATGACATTTTCAGTGAGCCCGTTATTACCTATCATTACCACTGGATTTAGGCTGTGAGCAAGGCCTCGTAAGTGTGCGATTTGTTTAGTGCTTAGTTTCATTATATTCTTACATAATTAAATAGTAATACATTTTAACACGAAGCAATGTTTATTGGATGACGTCATATCAGTCATAAAAAGTATCTAACTATGAAACCAACACGTACCAGTAAAGCTTGGATGCTAGAGCATCTGAATGATCCTTATGTAAAACTTGCGCAGAAAGACGGCTATCGCGCGCGTGCTGCCTACAAATTAATGGAAATTGATGATAAAGACAAACTCATCAAACCTGGCATGACGATAGTAGATTTAGGTTCAGCCCCAGGCAGTTGGTCGCAAGTTGCGGTGCAACGTTTAAAAGGTCACGGAAAAGTCATTGCGCTAGACATTTTAGATATGCAACCCATTGGCGGCGTAACCTTTATTCAAGGTGATTTTCGTGAGGAGTCGGTACTAAGACTGTTGGAGGAAGCGTTAAATAATGTTCAAGTTGACCTTGTAATAGCAGACATGGCCCCCAATATCAGTGGTGTTAAGGATGTGGATCAGGCGGGTGCGGCTTACTTGACAGAGTTGGCGCTAGACTTTAGTCGAACGCAGTTGAAACCAAGTGGCAATTTTTTAGTCAAAGTATTTATAGGCGCAGGTTTTGATGAGATCATAAAAAACATGCGTCAAATGTTTGATAAAGTCGTCACACGTAAACCCAAAGCATCGCGCGATAGAAGCAGTGAAGTTTATTTGTTGGGGCTAGGTCGCAAACCTTGAAAATTGGGTTAATCTACTAAAAAGTTCTATGAACACCCAGTCTAATTATCGCAAGTGATGTTGAAAAAGGAAATAAATTTTGAATAATGTATTTAAGAATGTAGCCATTTGGTTAGCCATTGCCATGATATTGATGGCGGTATTCAACTTGTCTGGCGTTAAAACTAGCACTGACAATCAAGTTGTATATTCTCAATTTATTCAAGAAGTTAAAGACGGACGTATTGCTAAAGTTCAAATTGATGGGCGCGTACTACGCGGCACTACGCAAGATGGTAAAAAATTTACTTCTTATGCGCCGTCTGATCCGTGGCTGATCTCAGATTTGCTTAAAAATAACGTGGTGGTTGAAGCTAAGCCAGATGAGGAACAGTCGTTTCTTATGAGTATTTTCGTTTCATGGTTTCCGATGATTTTGCTCATTGGTGTTTGGGTGTTTTTTATGCGTCAAATGCAAGGTGGCGGCAAGGGTGGCGGCCCATTCTCGTTTGGTAAAAGCAAGGCACGTCAATTGGATGAAGGTAGCAATCAAACAACCTTTGCTGACGTTGCCGGTTGCGATGAGGCAAAAGAAGAGGTGTTTGAGCTAGTTGAGTTTTTGCGCGAGCCTACAAAATTTCAGAAGCTAGGGGGACGTATTCCACGTGGTGTTCTGCTGGTAGGCCCACCTGGTACAGGTAAAACCTTAATCGCGCGTGCAATTGCGGGAGAAGCTAAAGTACCATTTTTTACGATTTCTGGTTCCGACTTTGTCGAAATGTTTGTCGGTGTAGGTGCATCTCGTGTCCGCGATATGTTTGAAACCGCTAAAAAGAATGCCCCGTGCATTATTTTTATTGATGAAATTGATGCTGTAGGTCGTAGTCGAGGCGCTGGCACTGGTGGCGGTAACGATGAACGTGAACAAACACTCAACCAAATGTTGGTGGAAATGGATGGTTTTGAAGCAAATTCAGGCGTGATTGTGATTGCTGCCACCAATAGAGCTGATGTGCTGGATAAAGCCTTATTACGTCCAGGCCGCTTTGACCGTCAAGTAATGGTAGGCTTACCAGACATCAAAGGCCGTGAGCAAATTCTGTTGGTGCACATGCGTAAGGTGCCTATTGATATAGACGTAAAAGCCGATATTCTGGCACGTGGTACGCCGGGCTTCAGTGGTGCTGATTTGGCCAACTTAGTGAACGAAGCTGCTTTATTTGCGGCACGTCGTAATAAACGCACTGTTGATATGCAAGATTTTGAAGATGCAAAAGATAAAATCTTTATGGGCCCTGAGCGTAAGTCGATGGTGATGCGAGATGAAGAGCGTCGTAGTACCGCATACCATGAGTCGGGTCACGCAGTAGTTGCGAAGTTGCTACCTAAAGCTGATCCGGTGCATAAAGTTACCATCATGCCACGCGGTTGGGCGTTGGGCTTAACTTGGCAATTGCCTGAGTTTGATCGCATCAGTAACTACAAAGATAAAATGCTAGAAGAAATTTCTATTTTGTTTGGCGGACGAATCGCTGAAGAAATTTTTATGCATCAAATGTCAACGGGTGCTTCTAATGATTTTGAGCGTGCAACAAAGTTAGCTCGCGACATGGTCACGCGTTACGGCATGAGCGATGCCATGGGTATCATGGTGTATACAGGCAGTGAGCAGGACTCTTTTTTTGGCAGCATGAGTTCTAAAACTGTGTCTGAAGCCACGCAACAGAAAGTAGATGCCGAAATTCGCCGTATTTTGGATGAACAATATGGTGTTGCACGCAAATTGCTTGAAGACAATCGTGACAAAGTTGAGGCAATGACTGCGGCTTTGATGGAGTATGAAACGATAGATGCTGATCAAATCAATGACATCATGGCTGGGTTGCCAGTGCGTGTGCCTAAACCTAGGCAAAGTAAGATAACACCTACAAAAGATACTGGCTCGTCAGATGCAGATGCAGATGCTAGTGCTACACCAGCACCGCAACCAGCAGCTAAAACTTAGTTTTTTTCGATTTTTAAAAAACACAAAAGGGCTAGATATTTCTAGCCCTTTTTATTAAGTATAATGACGCATGCATGCTCACTCTCAATTTATTTGTGGACAATACCGACTCAATCTAAATCGGCCGCATGTCATGGGTATTGTCAATGTAACCCCAGATTCATTTTCTGACGGTGGTCGGTACGCCTCTACTGCATTAGCCATTGAGCATGCGCTTAAGTTGATCGATGAAGGTGCTGATATCTTGGATATTGGTGGGGAATCAACCCGACCTGGCGCCACTGCTGTGAGCTTGGGTGAAGAGTTAAGCCGAGTGATTCCAGTCATTGAAGCGTTGAGTGCGGTATCAACCATACCACTTTCAATTGATACTTATAAGCCTGAGGTGATGCGCGCGGCCATTGCAGCAGGTATTGATATTGTAAATGATGTCCGAGCCCTGCAAGAAGGCGCTGGCAAAGACGGCGCGCTTGAAATTGTTGCTAATAGCCATGTTGGTGTATGTTTAATGCATATGCAAGGCACACCGCAAACAATGCAATTAAACCCAAGCTATAGTGACGTAGTGAGTGAGGTTAAACGGTTTTTAACGGATAGGTTGCATGCCGCAATAGCGCATGGCATCGCTCGCGAGCGTATTTTGCTTGACCCTGGTTTTGGTTTTGGAAAGACAACTGCGCATAATGTTGCGTTGATCCAACATTTAGATGATTTAGCCAATATTGGACCACCACTTTTGGTGGGGCTTTCTCGTAAGGCGGTGTTAGGGAAAATAGCGGGGGGTGATGAGTCACAACGATTGCATGCAGGGCTTGCCGCTTCAGTCATCTCTGCCATGAAAGGTGCGAAAATAGTACGGGTGCATGATGTAAAAGCAACTGTCGATGCGCTCAAAGTAGTGACCGCGATTTTGATTGGGTAATTATAATTTTCTAAAAATCAATGAAGTTGCATCGTAGCGTTTAATCAAGGATAAAGCATGAGTAAGAAATATTTTGGCACAGATGGTATTCGTGGTCGTGTTGGTGATACACCGATTACCCCAGACTTTATGATGCGCCTAGGTTATGCCGCAGGACGTGTGCTGACCGGGTTGGATAGTCATTTAGCGAAGGGCGCACATCCTGCCGTGCTGATTGGTAAAGATACGCGAATTTCTGGCTACATGCTTGAAGCTGCGCTGGAGGCTGGACTTTCGGCTGCCGGTGTTGACGTGTTATTAACAGGGCCAATGCCTACGCCTGCAGTAGCTTATCTTACTCGCGCCCTGCGCGCACAGGCGGGCATTGTTATTTCTGCCTCGCATAATCCTTTTTACGATAACGGCATAAAATTTTTCTCAAGTCTCGGCACTAAATTACCCGATGAAGTGGAGCATGCCATTGAGGCAGCGCTTGATGAGCCTATGCAGGTGATGGAGTCGGCTAAGTTAGGTAAAGCGCGCCGTATTGATGATGCTGCTGGACGATATATTGAGTTTTGTAAAAGCACATTCCCCAGTCAGCTTGACTTGCGTGGACTAAAAATCGTTTTAGATTGTGCACATGGCGCCACTTACCATGTCGCGCCACCCGTGTTTCATGAGCTAGGTGCCGAGGTAATCGCCATTGGTAACAAACCAGATGGCCTAAACATTAACGAACAGGTTGGTTCTACGCATCCGCAAGCCTTGCAGAAAGCGGTGGTTGAGCATCAAGCCGATTTAGGTATTGCGTTTGATGGCGATGGTGACCGAGTGATGATGGTGGACGCTGAAGGTAACTTGCTGGATGGTGACCAGCTACTTTATATCATTGCAGCGGCACGCCAACAAAGTGGTTTGTTGCAAGGCGGTGTAGTTGGCACGCTAATGACGAACTTGGCCTTGGAACATAAACTTGCCGCTATGCATGTTCCTTTTGCTCGCGCTAAAGTGGGTGATCGTTACGTGCTGGAGTTGCTTAATCAAAATAACTGGCAATTAGGTGGCGAGAACTCCGGACATATATTAACGCTTGATAAGCACAGCAGTGGCGATGGCATTATTGCCGCCTTGCAGGTACTACATGCGATGATTCTTTGTCAAAAAACATTAGGCCAGTTAAGTGCAGGTTTGACGCTATATCCGCAAGTGTTAATTAACGTGACTACGCAACAGAAAATTGATTTAAACGCACATTGTGATATTCAAAATGCAGTTAAATCAGCCGAGGCGGACCTAAAAGACACGGGACGGGTATTGCTCCGAGCATCAGGTACCGAGCCTAAAATTCGCGTGATGGTAGAAGGTGAAGACGAGGTGCAGGTAAAAGCATTAGCACAGAAAATTGCTGATGTGGTGGCGCAAGCCGCTCGTTAAAAACTTTTGATGCCAATAACTATTTTTAGGTTGGCCTAATGTGAACAATTCTAATGATCACTGACCGCTCCAGGTGAGTTAAATTGGCAATTACTGAGAATTGTTAATATGCATCAAAAATTTTGATGCGTCGAGCGCTATCCATGACGATAGTTGCCGCTACGTCTAATTCAACAAACCTTCATATTTAATTCATTAAATATTCATTTTTAAATGACAAGCTAGCCTCAATTAAAGTCAATTGGAGGTGAAAGATGTCATTTAATATGCGCTTATATATGCACCGCATGCATCAGTTGGATAGCAATGTATGCGTTGCAGTGAATCATACCAGTCAATACAGGTTGATTCGTGATAGTTTCAGAATCGCCAGTCGGTTGGGTGATGGGATATTTTGGTATGCACTTATGTTGGGTGTGCTGGTTTTTAAAGGCACAGAAGGGCTAACATCGGTCATCCATATGGCGTCTGCGGGCTTGGTGGGCACCTTGCTTTATAAGTGGCTGAAGGGTAAAACTTTAAGACCACGCCCTTACCAAGTGCGACAGGACATCTATTTAACAGGTATACCGCTGGATAAATTCAGTTTTCCTTCAGGGCATACTTTGCACGCAGTCGTGTTTACTGTAGTGGCGCTTAGTTACTTTCCTCACTTGTCGTTTTTTTTGGTGCCATTCACATTAATGGTGGCGTTGTCACGCGTGGTATTGGGGTTGCATTATCCAAGTGATGTCATTGCAGGGGCGCTACTTGGTTCGCTGATCGGCGGATTGTCTTTTCTTTTCGTATAAATCACTATACCCGACAGTTAACTGCTTGGGTTTTGTCTACGTATATCAACTAAAGTTTGTATTTAGGACCGACAAAATATTGAATCGGTTTTGGATGCATCAAGTTCAGGTGGTTTAGGCACTCATCACGCCATTTATCTAATTGCTCTACGCTGATATTCTTTAGCTCTGGCTCAAACACTGGTTTACTGCCATTCAGGACTTCTCCGATATCTGCGATGGCAACCTGTGTTTTTGCTATATAGTACACAAAGTGTTTGCTGATGCGTTTGTCAAGAAAACGCACGATGCCATAAATAAGATGCGGCAACTTAATGCGTCTTAATACGCTGTCTCCAAGTGCTAGACGTTTTAGTGCTATATTGGTCACGCTTTCCGAACATCTGAAATGTGGCGATATAAATCTAGCCAACAATGCTTGATGCTCGCGTAATAGTTTTCCTGGCGATGTGTTTAATAGTGGTGCTAAATGTGCATCCATAGCCCATTCGGAAGTGATATGGGTAAACATAGTGCTTTTTAGCCACATGGCTTCATGTGCAGGTACAAAGTGATGGTGAGCAATCACATCAATGTATAAATGACTAGCGTAGCCAATTGCGATGGCTACTTCTTCATCATTTTGTGCGATGTTTAGCAGATGGTGAGCATTTTCCCATAAGTGGGTATGGCGAAAACGATGGCTGATAATCGCTAAATCTGGCAAGCATGCTCCCGCCATGACTAAATCAGGAAACTGTTTGATTGCCCTTTGTAGCCGAGGATCAAGCAATGGCATTGCCCAAAGCAGTGACTGTGCGAAATAAAGGTGTGTGACCAGCCCCCATGCGCTTGCATCTGCAGAATATAAGCAGCATGGCAGCCACCAGTAACACTTTTTGATAAGGTTGGGTACTTGCATGCCCGTGACTTTGCCAGTAACGCATGAATAAAACATGACAGCATCATGATAGTTTGATGACGGTAGCCTGTAGACGAGATGTTTGTTTATTGCATCAGCTCAGTATGCATATAAATGTCATATTCATTAAATTGTCACATTGCATGGTTATATTTTGCCTATCTTGTTGATTTATTTAATGATGAGGCCGACCATACCAATGAAAATACTATTTATATCTGATGTCTATTTCCCGCGTATCAATGGGGTGTCAACGTCAATTAGAACTTTTGTAGAGCAGATGCAAAATTTGGGGCATGTGGTACATTTGATTGCCCCGGATTACGGTATTCCAACGCAAGATGAGTCATGGATTAAGCGCATCTCAGCGCGAAGCATTTACTTTGATCCAGAAGATAAATTGATGAAATATGGTGAGGTGGTCAATCGCCTGCCAGAGTTGCGCCTAGAAAATTACGACATTGTGCATGTGCATACCCCTTTTGTAGCGCATTATCTGGGGCTTAAATTAGCACGTGAATTAAACGTGCCTTGTGTAGAAACCTACCACACCTTTTTTGAAGATTATTTGCATCACTACCTACCTTGGATACCTAAGATGATGGCGCGCGCCATGGCAAGAATGATCTCTAAGCGCCAATGTAATGCAGTCGATGCGATTGTTGCACCATCGCAGCCTATGTTGGAGGTGTTGCGCGGTTACGGTGTAAAAGTATGCTCAGATGTGATTCCAACTGGATTGCAGGCACATAGTTTTAAAGTGGCTGATGGTAAAGCGTTTAGAGAAAAGTATGGCATTGCTGTAGATCGGCCCATGTTGCTATACGTGGGGCGAGTTGCCTTTGAGAAAAACATCAGCTTTTTACTGGACATGACCAAGGCTTTAATTGAGCAGCGCCCGGACGTGCTTTTGGTTGTGGCTGGTGAAGGCCCCGCAGAGGCAAGTTTACATAAATTGGCAAAAAATCTTAGACTAGAAAATAATATCAAATTTATTGGATATTTAGATCGACATAAAGAGCTAAATGCATGTTATCAGGCGGCCGATGTATTTGTATTTGCATCTAAAAGCGAGACGCAAGGTTTGGTGTTATTAGAAGCCATGGCGCAAGGCACGCCGGTAGTGGCGATTGCGGAATTAGGCACGGCTTCAATTTTAATAGAAGGGCAAGGCGCGTTAATTGCGCCGGACAACATAGCCCAATTTGCTGAAAAAGTGTATCAATTGTTGCTTAACCCTGAAGAAAGGTTTGAGCTAGGACATCGCGCTAAAGCTTATGTGTTAGCGAAATGGACCGCCAAATTGCAAGCGGAGCGCATGTTGAAGTTTTATAGTCAATTGAAGAATAACCAGCTTACCGTTCAGCAAGAGGTTCAAGTACCTAAAGCTAAAAGTACGCGTCAGCAATTGAGCGTTTAAGCAGTTTTTACAGCTAAGGTAAATTATTGGCTTTAGATTGATACTTTAATAAATGGGGTAGGTAAACATTCGTTACATACAATAAAACAGCTAACTTTACGTTAGCTGTTTTATTAGTGGTTACAGAGACATTAGCTAGCCAGTTTAACCAAATTTACCGGTAATGTAATCCTCAGTTTCTTTACGCGTCGGGCGTGTAAAAATCATATCAGTATCACCGTATTCCATCAATTCACCTAAATACATATAAGCTGTGTAATCCGAGATACGTGCGGCCTGTTGCATATTGTGGGTCACCACTAAAATAGTGAGTTTATTTTTAAGCTCACTCATTAGCTCTTCAATGTTGGCGGTAGCAATCGGGTCAAGTGCCGAGGTTGGCTCATCAAACAGCATGATTTCAGGGTCTGTTGCCAAGGCGCGTGCAATACATAAACGTTGTTGTTGGCCACCTGATAAATTAAAAGCTAAGTCTTGCTGGCGGTCTTTGACCTCATTCCATAATGCAGCCCCTTTAAGGGCTTCTTCTACTTTGTCATCCAACATACGTTTGTTGTTTTCACCACGTACACGCAGACCGTAAGCCACATTTTCGTAAATGGATTTAGGGAACGGATTGGGCTTCTGAAACACCATGCTAATGCGCATACGTACTTCAATCGGATCAACGCTTTTTTCCAAAATGTTGGTATTGTCGGGGTGCATGACGATTTGCCCCTCATATTTGTTCCCAGGGTATAGGTCATGCATGCGGTTAAAGCAGCGCAGAAATGTTGATTTACCACAGCCTGAAGGCCCGATCAGTGCTGTAATTTTATTTTCATATAAAGGCATAGTAACGCCTTTTACTGCATGGTTGCCACCGTTATAAAAGAAGCTGAGGTTGCGGGCTTCAGCCTTTATTGGCGTAGTTGTTGTTATCATATGAAATATATTCCCGTTATATAGATATTAAGTGATGTGCGATTACCATTTGATGTTTTTACGCATTTTGTAGCGCATTCTGATGGCAAAACCATTCATCAATAATGTGACTAGAATAATGATTACACCTGCTGCTGCTGCATTGACATGAAACGCCTCGCTTGGTCTGGAAAGCCAACTGAACATTTGAATAGGTAATACAGTAAAGCCAGAAGACAACCACTCAAAGTTAAGAAATGGCGGCGCTGTTGTGATAGGGGATGGCGGCAAAAATGCGATAAACGTGAGTGCACCAATGGTGATAATTGGGGCGGTTTCACCGATTGCACGTGCCATGCCAATGATGACACCAGTGAGAATGCCACCGAAGGAATATTTAATCACGTGGTCGTACACCACTTGCCATTTGGTGGCACCTACCGCGTAGGCTGCTTCACGAATTGCAATCGGGATGCTACGTATCGCTTCACGTGTGGCCACAATCACTACTGGCAAAATTAACAAACCCAGTGTTAAGCCAGCCGTGAGTATGCTCTGACCAAAATCCAGAATATACACAAATAGGCCGAGTGCCAATAAACCATAAATAATAGAAGGCACTGCTGCAAGATTGGAGACATTGATTTCAATTAAATCGGAGAACCAGTTTTTAGGTGCGTATTCTTCAAGATAAATGGCAGCCATGACGCCCATGGGTACAGCTGAAAAAAACGTTACCAGCATCACCAAAGAAGAGCCGACCAAAGCCGACAACAAACCCGCGCTAGCGGCACGGCGGGAAGGAAAATCAGTATAAAAACTGGCTGAAAGTAATTTGGGGTAACCCGATAGAATTAAATCTATAAACAGCGTCAGTAGGGTGAGTAAGCCTACCATTAAACAAAGTAAGCCGATAATTGAAAAAATATAATCATTAAGCTTGTGGCGCTTAATCATGGCGCGCACTTCATCAAGATTTTTAAGTGTGTTTGTTTGTGGTTGCGGATTCATTTTAATATCTCTCGCTAAATTTCTTGCGTGTCATATGGCCAATAATATTCAAAGTGAGCGTCATCAGCATTAACACCAAGCCTGCGGCAAAAATACTTTGATAGCCAATGCTGCCATGCGGCAAATCTCCCATGGCCACTTGCACAATGTAAGCAGTAATCGTAGCGGCCGACTCCATCGGATTAAAGGTCAGGTTAGGCTGCTGACCTGCGGCAATCGCTACCACCATGGTTTCGCCAATGGCACGTGATATACCTAAAATATAAGCCGCAACAATGCCAGAAGTAGCAGCTGGCGTTACCACGCGCACAGCAGTTTGAAAGCGTGTTGCCCCCATGGCGTAAGAGCCCTCGCGCATACTCATAGGCACGGCGCGCATGGCATCTTCAGACACTGATGCAATGTAAGGAATAATCATAATACCCACTACAATGCCTGGACTTAGCATATTAAACGTGGGTAATCCAGGAAATATTTTTTGTAACAAAGGTGTTACCAGCAACAGGGCAAAGAAACCGAACACAATGGTTGGCACACCTTCTAAAAGCTCTAGTATGGGCTTGACTGTTTCGCGCACCTTATGAGAAGCAAATTCAGATAGGTAAATTGCACTGATTGTACCAATTGGAATAGCAATTAGGAGCGCAACGCCAGTGATTGTGAGTGTACCCGATACTAATGGCAATATGCCGTAGCGCGGATTTTCAAATAGCGGCGTCCACATGGTGTCAGTTAAAAAGTCTTTAAGCGCGACATGCTCAAAAAAACTGTAAGATTCATACAACAAAATGCCCACAATAGCCAAAGTGGTAAAGACTGCAGAAAGCGCTGCCAGCATTAACACAAACTCAATGACACGTTCTTTAAAATGCCGGGTAAAGTTCTTGGAAAGACGATCACTAACTTGAAGATTTATAGGGTTATTTAGCACTTGATTTACCGTATTCACGTTGAGTACACCAGCTTATTGTAGCGGATTTTAGAAAGACTAAAGGCTTGTTAAGTGATTAATTTTAGCGCTTAACAAGCCTAAATCAGTTAGCGCACATTACTTAATGCGAGCTAATAACTCTTCAATTTTTACACCGACTTCAGCTTTGCCGCCAAAGCCTGAACCAGGTTTTAATGCTTTCCAATGTTTGATGACCGCTTTTTGCTCGGCATCTGGTAAGGCGACATATTTCACCTCTTCAATCAATGGTTTGCTTTGTTCTAAGTAGTAGTTTACAAAAGCTTTGACTTCAGGCTTGAAAGCGGCAGCAGTTGCGTTGACATAAATAAAAATTGGGCGCGCTAGCGGTTGGTATGTACCATCTTCAATCGTTGCTTTTGAAGGCAATACCGCTGGTTTGCCAGCCTTATCAATAATCGCTACTGCGGTCAGTTTCTCTTGGTTTTCTTCATAATAGGCATAACCGAAATAGCCTAAACCACCTACATCACCCACTACACCTTTAACCAAGACATTGTCATCTTCAGAAGCAGTGAAGTCACCGCGGCTTGATTTTGATTTGCCTACAACCGCTTCAGTAAAGTAGTCGAATGTACCAGAGTCAGCACCAGGCCCAAACAATTTTAGTGGCGTATTTGGCCATGCAGGGTTCACTTGATTCCAAGTTTTAATTTTACCTTGTGCCGATGGCTCCCAAATTTTCTTCAGCTCAGTTACTGTCATTTTTTTTGCAAATTCATTTTTGGGGTTAATCACTACGGTTAGGGCGTCGTAAGCGATTGGCAGTTCAATGAACTGAACACCAGCTTCTTTACAGGCATCAATTTCTTTTTGCAAAATAGGGCGTGAAGCATTTTGTACATCAGTTTCACCACGGCAGAATTTTTTAAATCCACCACCTGTGCCTGAAACGCCTACAGTCACTTTTGTTTTTGTAGCTTTTTGAAACTCTTCTGCCACAGCTTCAGTGACCGGGTAAACCGTACTTGAGCCATCAATTTTGATGATTTTATCTGCAGCTAGTACATGTGTTGTTGCGAAAGTAGTTGCAATTAAAGCGGCAATTCGCATGGATTTGGTTAACATCGTATTCATACAATCTCCATCAGGATTAAAAGTTCTTTCTTAAACTGATGTGGATTTTAAATACCAAATATGACAGGTTTATGACAAAAGCTTAAATCAAAAAAAGGTCTCCTCAGAGACCTTTTACTGGCGTGCTAAAATACTAATCGATTACAAAAAAGTACGTCCAAAGTGATAAGCCACAGCAGCCATTAACCCAGCACATGGAATGGTCAGCACCCATGCCCACACAATACGAGAAGCTAAACCCCAACGTACGGCAGAGGCGCGTCGAGACAAGCCCACGCCAATAATCGCGCCGGTTATGGTGTGTGTGGTAGAGACAGGAATGCCTAATGCAGTGGCAAGTGATAATGCAATGGCACCAGAGGTTTGCGCGCAGAAGCCGCCCGATGGACGAATGCGTGTAATGCCCATTCCCATGGTGCGCACAATGCGCCAGCCACCAAATAGCGTGCCTAATGCCATCATGGCGTGACATGAAAGAATAACCCAAGTTTTTATTTCAAAATCAGCTTGGTAACCATTAGCAAATAGCAGTGCGGTGATGATTCCCATGGTTTTTTGCGCATCGTTCCCACCATGGCCTAAGCTGTAAAATGAGGCTGAAACAAATTGCAGTTTGTTAAATCTTCTTTCAGCAGGGTAAGGGGATGATTTTTCAAATAACCAAAGTACGCTTACCATCAGTAGTAGCGCGAGCAACATCCCAAATAAGGGCGAAAGAATAATCGCTGCTGAGGTTTTAATGAGCCCTGCTGCGACAATAGCGCCTGTACCCGCTTTAGCGACACCGGCGCCTACCAAGCCGCCTACCAGTGCATGCGAAGATGATGACGGAATACCGAACCACCAAGTAATCAGGTTCCACGCAATCGCCCCGCTAAGTGCGCCAAATACCACGGCATTGTCTATGGTCTCTTTGGAAATAATACCGGAACCGACCATTTTGGCAACGGCGGTGCCAAAAATTAAAAAAGCAATAAAGTTAAAAAATGCTGCCCACAACACTGCGGCTCGCGGCGTGAGTAAACGTGTAGAAACCATGAGTGCAATAGAGTTCGCCGCATCGTGAAAGCCATTCATAAAGTCAAATATGAGCGCTACCACCACTAGCAACACTATGATAAGAATTGCGTGATCCATGTTTGTAACCCCTTAGATGCGCTCTAACACAACACCATGAATTACATCAGAGACGTCTTGACAGCTGTCAATCGCCTCTTCAAACAAGTCATAAAGTTCTTTTGAGCGGATCAGTGTACGTGCATCAGATTCTTCAGCAAACAAGCGCTGCATACCAGCACGCATTACATGGTCTCCCTCACCTTCAATAAGGCTGATTTCTTGGCAGTTGTGTAAAATTCGCTCGGCATTTTTCATGTCAGACAACATGTGCACGGTTTCTCTTACTTTTTCTGTGGCGCGCAATAAAATTTGTGCCAACGCCACCATTTCAGGGGTAAAGCTAGAGCGACCGTAGATTTTTGCACTCTGTGGAATGTCTTCCATGTAGTCAATAATGTCATCTAGCGCCATCGCAAGTTCGCGGATTTCGCGGCGATCAAACGGGGTGATAAAGGTTTTATGCAGGGCGAGTAGAATTTCTTTGGTGTATTCGTCAGCTTCAGATTCAATTTTTCGAATTTGGGCAAAGTGATCATCAAATTTATCTGCATCACTGATGGCCGTCATCATGGCTAGTACTTTTGAGCCGCGTACGGAGCAATCTGCCAAGTTGTTAAATAGTACAAAATAATTGTCGTTACGCGGTGTGATTGCAGTCATCAATCGACCAAGTATAGCGTTAGCCATGTTTTATCTCCCTAATTGTTACAGTTTTATTGCATTTTTATGATTTTGATAAGTTTAACCGTACAGGCTTAAATCTGCGAGAGTTTTAATCGATTAAAACTTAACTTTTTAAGGTGATGTGGTTTATTTGCGGTTAAAATTTGTATGACATTTTTAAATACAGATTAAGGTTTAACATCATGAACGCAGTCGCTATCTATCATAATCCAGCTTGTGGCACGTCACGTAATGCGTTGGCGATGATTCGTGCCAGCGGCGTAGAGCCTGATGTGATTGAGTATTTAAAAACGCCGCCAACACGTGATAAGTTAGTGCAGCTAATTAGCGCAATGGGTGGGGGCGCACGTGCTTTATTACGTGAAAAAGGCACACCTTTTGCTGCGCTCGGGTTAGATAAGCTTAGTCTGTCTGAAGATGCCCTGATTGACGCCATGTTGCAACACCCAGTTTTAATTAACCGTCCGATAGTAGTGACTACAAAAGGCGTTAAGTTATGCCGTCCATCTGAGCTGGTGTTAGATATTTTGGAAAACTCGACTATCGGTGATTTTGTGAAAGAGGATGGCGAAGTAGTAAAAGCAATTTAACCCCGAATCGCCGTTCTCTTATTCCCGTTCCCTAAGCTTGTCGAAGCAGCGCGCACCCTTCGACAAGCTTGGTTAGTAAGCATGCCGAACTGCAGGGAACATAAAAGCACACAAGCCTTTGCTGTATAATGGCGTTTTTTAGAAATACATCATTAGAAGCATAGACCAAGCCATGGAAGCTGAACAACTCAATATTATCGCTAATCGTCTGGTTGATTTAAGCGAGCGCAACAACGCCCTTCGGGGGTATCTTTGACATTGAAACCAAATCTCAACGCCTAGAAGAAGTCAACGGCTTATTAGAAGACCCAAAAGTCTGGAACGATAATGCAAAAAGCCAGGCGTTAGGCAAAGAAAAACGTGAGTTAGGCTTAATTGTAGAGTCTTTAAGCAGCCTAAAAATTGGCTTAAAAGATGCACAAGAGCTGTTTGAGATGGCGCGTGAAGAAAATGATGATGATACTTTATTAAGTGTTGCGGCAGATTCTGAAGCACTGGAAAAACAAATCGCCGATATGGAATTCAAGCGCATGTTCTCGCAGCCGATGGATGCTAATAATTGCTTTATCGAGTTTCAATCAGGTAGTGGCGGCACTGAAGCGCAAGACTGGTGCAATATGTTGCTCCGCATGTATTTGCGCTATTGCGAGCGTAAAGGCTTTAAAGTTGAGGTGTTGGAATTGTCTGATGGTGATGTCGCTGGCATTAAAGGCGCATCCATCAAAATTACTGGTGACTATGCTTACGGCACTTTAAGAACTGAAAATGGCGTGCATAGATTAGTGCGTAAATCGCCGTTTGACAGTAACGCCAAACGCCACACTAGTTTTGCCAGTGTACAAATTTTTCCTGAAGTCGATGATTCGATTCAAATCGACATTAACCCTGCTGATTTACGCATTGATACTTATCGTGCCAGCGGTGCGGGCGGCCAACACATTAACAAAACCGATTCCGCGGTGCGTATTACGCATATTCCCACCAACACTGTAGTGCAGTGCCAAAATGACCGCTCGCAACATCGCAATAGAGATGAAGCCATGAGTATGCTCAAAGGCGCATTGTATAACTTGGAGTTGAACAAACGCAATGCGGACAAACAAGCGCTGGAAGATGCCAAAACCGACATTGGTTGGGGGCATCAAATCCGCTCTTATGTGCTGGATCAATCGCGCATTAAAGATTTGCGCACTAATGTGGAAATTGGCAATACCCAAGGCGTATTGGATGGCGACCTTGATCCATTTATTACTGAAAGTTTGAAGTTAGGCGTGTAATATTTTGTCTATGATTGATGATCATGCTTTTGAAGCTTTTTTAGCACCAGGGGTGGTGCCGCGCGATGTGGATGCGCTTTTCCCGTTATTGCAATCTGCTAACGTCATTCAGGCCTTAATTGCGCTGTTTCGTGGTGGTGGTGAAGAGGTGATGATACGCCTTGCAGTGTTGCGTGAAATCGCTGCGCGTGCTGATGCGCCAGAGTGGACGCCGCAACAGCTGCAAAATCACTTAAGTTTTATTGATAATACCAAATTAGAAACCGTGCTTAAACGCTTGCGTGAACATGATTTATTGCTGTGGGATGGCGAGCGCAGACTGTATCAGCTATCTGGCTTGGCACGCATGATATTGTCGTCACTGTCAAATCTGGTGAGTTTTGGTAATCAAGATGACGAATTAGGATTTTTATTCTCGCAAATTGCAGCGGGCGATGCTGTTGGACAATTGAACTCCGAAACACTCACTAATTTATTGGCGCGTTTAAATGAGCTTGAAAGTTTTTTTTCACAGGCCGTACAGTCTGGCTCAGAATTTAAATTAAAAGCGGCGCAAAGCCGTTTAGATGCAGCACAAAAATGGATGGCACGCGGTACGGAAATTCTGCAAAATTTGGGTGCAAATGGCTTTGCCGATGATGCTAGCTGGCGCATTGCACAAAAAATTGGTGATAGCCAATCGCGTATGATGCGTATGACTTCGGTGTTTCAAAATGAACTGGCAAAAATCTCGCGGCAGCGTGTGATGTTGTCTGACGGTGGTTTGAGCTCATCTGAATTAGCTGCTTGGCTAAAATCACTATCAATCGAAAAGCTTGCCGATGTGTGTGCGAACCAAATAGCGTTAACACCTGAGCCGTTTTTCGCTTTGCCAGACGTGATGGTAGATGTTGCCGAGACATTTTTAGAACGCGACATTGCCGATAAAAAAGTGTCCACAATGCCGCCTCCTGCCGAAGTAGAAGAAACGCAGGATGTACCGTTTGAATATCCATCACAGTTGCAAGGTTTAACCAATATGCTGGCACGCATTGAGCGTAGCACTACATTGGCCGACATCGTGGTCGGCGGCGATTTTAGTGCGGCTTCATACCGTTATTCATTACTCACATTTTTGGGTGAGCAAAATGTGGATGCTGACTTAGCGGCATTGGCAGAGCAGTCTGTTGAGGTTCTGCATGAGGATACGTCGGTTTTGCAGGTTGTCCATCAAAATGAGGTCGCCTTAATGACATCAGGCACGATTAAGCCTATTAACAACCCTGCACGGAGCAAGCTAGATGGAGTTTAGCCCACAACAATTCACCGCCAGACTCATCGCTAGCCGCTACTTGCTGCGTGGTGATCATACGGTACGAAGGCTATTAGTGGATTTAGGCTTTCGCCAGGAAGTGGAAGCAAATTTAGCCGCTTGCGGCTTACGTTTGTTAGATCACCCGTTTGCTGCGCATGTTGCTGTGGCATTGCTACGTGAAACCGAAGGTGCCGCATTTGATGATGGCGAGCAGTGGCTAAGTAGCAATATAGGCCTGCCAAAAGATGCCATTGCGTTGCTGGTGGTGTTGTGGGCATTGATTATTTTGCCTAAGCGAGAGCGTCAGTTGGGACGAGAGGTGGAAGATGGGCAAGGCGATATGTTTGGCAATATCATCAAAGCCGTGGGCGAGGATGTTTCACGCGGTATTGCTGAAAATGTGTTGCTGGAAGATTTTGGTAAATTATTAGGCGGCAAGGGACGAATTAACTTTATGTTGCCACAGTTGTCGCGTTTAGGCTTAATTGAACGGCGCAACAAAGTGATTTGTGAGGGACCACTGTTAGATTTAGTGTTTGATTACGCCGAAATGGCACCGCGCATTATTAACGGTGCCATTGGTGATTTAATTCGCGCACAAAATGGTATCGCACCATTGCAGGAAGACGATGGTGACGCTGATTTTGGTGCTGATATAAGCAGCGATCATGCGCAACAAGAGGACGCATCCGATGTTTAGGCTCACCAACTTAGAAGTGATTCATTGGGATTACTGGCAACGTTTTACTTTGCCGCTGGATGCTTCCATTGTCACCATTGTGGGGCCGAACGGCTCAGGCAAAACCACGCTGTTAGATGCACTCCGCACATTATTAGCGCTGGATTGCTCAAAAAAACGTGATTACAAACGTTATGTGCGGCGCAATGGCGAGAGCTTTGCGTGGTTGCGTGGCGTGGTGGACAACAGTCGCCCTGTCAATAGTAGCAAACGACCATTTGGTTTGCCTTATAGCCACGATAAAATCACCTTAGCTTGCCGTATCGATAAGAAAGGCGGTGACTGGGAGCGCAAATACTGGATAGCCGAAGGCGAAGTGAGTATTGAACAGATTGAATCTTTAGGTCAGGTATTTGGCGTTAAAGATTTTCAGCGACAGTTACACGCGGCTGGGTTATCACCCGCAATTGCCAAGGTGTTGTCTTTAGAGCAAGGTCAAACTGATAAGCTGTGCGAGCTTTCGGAACGTGAGTTATTAAAGTTGGTATTTGAAGTGTTTGGCGATGAAGAAGTCCTCGTCCGCTACCAAGAAGCGCGGCATCATCAAGAGCAAACCATGCGTGAGTTGCAAGATACTGAAAATAATCTTAACGCGCAAGAAAATCACTTGCAAGCTTATGAAGCGCGGGTGAATCGCTATCTGGAATGGCAAAACCTCAACCAAGAGCGAGCCGTGTTAATCAGCGAGTTTAAGCCGCGCCTAGAGTTTTATGCGCTGACAGAAGAGTCTGAGCGTGCCAGTCGTACATTGCAAGCCTCTAAGCGCGATTGGTTTACTAAGCGACAAGAGCGCGCTGCGGTTAACAATCTACAAATGCAAAAGCAAGTTGAAATTACCGCGTTTGAAACACGTAAGGTTGTGGCAGAGCAGACTGAAGCTGGCATCAATAAAAAACTTGGCGAAGTGAATAAATTATTAGGCCGTGTAGAAGTGATTGTTGAGCAGCAAGATGCCTTGCTAAAACAAGCGAATGAAGCAGGCACAGACAGCAATACAGATGCGCATAATTTAGACGTGTTAGAAAATCAGCGTGATGTTTTACGTCAAAAAAATGCGGGCTTAAATGCACAGGAAGCACAAATCAATGAAACGCTAGAGAATCTAGCCAATGGACGACGTGCCGACCCGTTTGATGTGAGTAACTTTAGGCAAGCATTAGACAAAGCGGGCATTAAACATGATTTACTCACTGATTTGGTCGAAATTACCGACACCAACTGGCAGGCAGCGGTGGAGGCGGTGTTGTCGTCATCTTCCCATATTGTATTGCTGGCTGATAAAAAAGATGAAGCACGGGCGTTAAGCTTGGGTGAACAACTTAAATATCGACATTATATTGTGCCTGAACGTGCGCCACCGCCCCTTGCACCTAAAGGCTCTTTGCTTGAAATTGTTAAATTCTCACGCGATGTACCAGAGTGGGTTACGCGAATGCTGGCAGGTATTACTCGCGTGGAAGATGCAAAAATAGGCGCGAGCTTGCCTCGCAGTGAAGATTGGGTGACGCGGCAAGGTTATTTACGCGAGCGGCGTGGCGGACGCTTTGCCGCACCTGACCAACCACGGTTTGGGCGCGCGCGGATTGATGCTTTGCGTACACAGCTAGCAGCTTTACAAAAACAATCGCTAGATTTACAGGCGCAGTTAAAACCTGTCAATGCTGATATTCAAGCGATTAAAGCACGATTGGCAGGCGTGGATGCCACTGTGCAACTCGCCAGTCGCAGTGCCGAGTTTGCAGAAGCGCGTTTGCAATATGAGGCTTTGATAGCGGAACGTCGCGCAATTGGTGAAAAATCTTACTCGGCGACCGAGGCTAGGAAGCAACTAGAACAAGATTTAGGTGATGCAAGAAACGCGCTACAAAAACTTTCAGTACATTTAGAGCGTTTAGACCGTGAAATTGCAGAAAAAGAAAACCGTGAAGGTCGGGCTGACCAGGTCAAGCGCTTATTACGCTTGCGGCACGACAAACGCAAACTATCACCAGCTTGGCAAAATGCTGATGACAATAAACAGCTTGCTGAAAAATGGGAAAGCGCAAAGCTCATTGATATTAAAGTCAGCGAAATTGAACGCCGTTTTGAGACGGAATCATGGGAAAAAGACGAAACCGTGATTGCGCTACGCAACAAAATTAAAGCCGATTTTGAAACGCAATCAAAAGATTTAGAAATACGCTGTCGCGATAACGACACTGCACGTAGCCAAACAGATGCCGCGCGTGAACAATACATTAAAGTGTTGCGTCACACGGTGGGGCGTTACACTAAAAACCTCAAAGTGCTGGGTGATATGGCAGGCATTGCTGTTGAACACGAAGCCGTGATGCTTTCTGCCGATGATGTCAGTCTCTCGCAAGCAGGCTTGGTGGTGCGTTTTGGTTTTGATGACAAAGGCTTTGCTGGCATGAATGACGGTGATGCCTCGGGTGGTCAGCAAGTGATGAAGTCACTTATTTTGCTGGTGGCACTCATGATGGAAGATTCACGCCCTGGCGGCTTTGTGTTTATTGATGAGCCGTTTGCACATTTGGATATTTTTAATATCAAACGCGTGGCCAGCTTTTTACAGGCAACCAAAGCGCAGTATTTGCTCACTACGCCTGTGACGCATAATGTGAATGTATATGACCCTTCCATGTTGACATTGGTGACTTCTAAAAAGAAAGCAGAGGCACAATGGGCGCCACGTGTGGGTGTGTTGGTGCGTGAAAAGTCGTAGTTAATGTCGAGCAATGCCTTAAAAATTGAATATCTGGATAAACTGCGTTTACCAAAGAAACGTAGGCGTTATGCTGATGTTTCGCCTACTTCACTTGCAGCTATCCCCACAGAATGGCGCGAACTATTAGAGCAGTGGTTGCGCCTTGGTGGCAATAGTCGCTGGGAGACTTTGCTTAAAAAAGCAGGGTTAACCAAAAAAATCAGCGCCGAAACCTTGCTTGATTGGCTTTTAAGCAACGGCTGGGCAATAGTGGATGAGGAGCGCAAGCACGGTGATTGGTGGCCGTATCGCGTTGAGTTACGTGCGCTGAAAGCCTTGCGCAATCAGCTTGGTTTGCCAGATATGGATGATGTAGCAACACAATGGCAAAATTTACGTGCTGAGCTACAAGTTAATGCGGAAGATAACGCATCTTTGCTTACAACGTTAAGTGCCTTAGATGCCATGCCTATAAGCCGCGCTATTTATCGCGCTACATTGGTACGGTCTTTATTGGCTTGGCGTACAGATGAACGTGTAGGCACATATCGCGATTTCTCACTGTTTGCCCGCGCCGCCACAAAAGAAATCAGCAAAACAGAATGGGCTTGGTTAGATGCACATTTTGATTTAGCTGAGTTAAATATTGAGCGTCATACGCCTTTATTGTTGCTTTCAGCCAATATTGTTTTGCACACCAGCTTAGGTGACATTCACTTGAGTGCCATGCCAGATTTTGCCGCCTTAACGCCAGCAACGGTGAAAAGCATACGGTCTGCAAATAGCACTGTCACCACCTGGATTTTGGTAGAAAACCGCACCAGTTTTGAGCGTGTGGCGAGAAATCGGCAAGCTGAAGAAGGTGTCATTTGGTTGCCAGGTTATCCGCCCAGTTGGTGGAAAGAAGCGGTTAAACATGTAATAAATATCGCACCAGCTCCCGCAAAAATCGCTTGCGACCCAGACCCGGCAGGTATTGCAATCGCGTTAAGTGCAATTGCCTTATGTTACGAAACGGGCAATGAAGCTGTTGCCTGGAAAATGAGCGTAGAAGCGTTAGAAAGTTTAACTAGCAAAAAACCGCTTTCAGAGTTTGATAATCAACAACTTGCAGGATTGTTAAAACAAACCTTACCAACTGAATTAAAAGTGTTGGCGGATTACATGAAAGTGCATCAGAAAAAAGGCGAGCAAGAAGGATATTTGTGACACATTTTTCAATTTGTGTCACAATATACATCTAAGTGTGAATAAGGAGCGATGACATGAAAACATTAGGCATGCGCGAAATTCGCGCTAGTAGTGGCGTACTGGCAGAAGCTTTGTTAGAGGCGGGTGAGGTGATTTTAACCAATCACGGTAAGCCGTTTGCGCGGGTGGTGCCTTATGAAGCCCCAGCGGAGCAGCCAAAGCGTAAGCCGATTTCAATGCAATGGTTGCATGATCAAATGCCCATGTTAGAAGAGGGCACCGACAAATATATTCAAGATGAGCGCAATGCCTGATAGTGACGCAATTTATATTGATACTAGCGTATTGGTAAAATGGTTTGTGATTGAGGCTTACACTCAGGATGTCGTTGAATTTTTCAATCAAGGTAGCCCACTTATTTTGAGTGAGCTTGTTTTGCTTGAGCTGGACTGCTCGCTTAGGCGTATGGAAAGAAGTGGGGCCATTACAAATGCTTACCGCTTGCAAACAGAAAAAACCTTAGCACTACAATTGCAAGAAGCGTGGTTTCAATTAACGCCGATTTCAATGCAAGTTTTTAAAGAAGCTAAGCTATTGATAGATAGCGTTGCCCCTTTATCACTTAGAAGTCTAGACGCAATGCACTTAACGATTGCCAAAAAAGCGCAGATTAAACGCTTAGCCACGGCAGATAAAGAAATGGCGACGGTGGCGCAATCGCTTCACTTTAGCACGCATTATTTTAATAATTCACTGACACAATAATATGACTGAAAAACACACAAACCAAGCCAATGATGCTGTTCCACAAGACGAAAACCATGTCATCGCCGAACGCCGTGAGAAGCTAAAAGCACTGCGCGAAAGCGCTAAATTAAATGGCAGCGTCGCTTTTCCAAATGATTTCAAGCCTGACTCTCAAGCGGCATTATTGCATGCTGAGTTTGGCGGGTTTGATAACGAAGTTCTCGATCCGAAGGCCGTACGCGTCAGCATCGCCGGTCGTATGATGCTGAAACGCGTCATGGGTAAGGCCAGCTTTGCGACGGTACAGGATAGCACTGGTCGCATTCAGTTATTTATTTCAAAAGATAATCTGACCTCTGCTGACAGCGAGGCTATTTACGATGCGTTCAAGCATTGGGATTTGGGCGATATTGTTGCCGCAGAAGGTGTGTTGTTTAAAACCAAAACCGGCGAGCTTTCAGTAAAAGTATCTGCACTACGCCTGCTGACCAAGTCACTGCGTCCGTTGCCTGAAAAGTTTCATGGCCTGCAAGACCAAGAGGTGAAATATCGTCAGCGCTATGTTGATTTAATTGTGTCTGAAGAAACACGTGCAACCTTTATTGCGCGTAGCAAAGTAGTGTCGGCGATTCGTAGCTTTATGTTGGATAATCAATTTTTAGAAGTTGAAACGCCAATGTTACACCCGATTCCAGGCGGGGCGTCGGCCAAGCCTTTTATTACACATCACAACGCTTTGGATATGCAAATGTTCATGCGTATTGCACCTGAACTTTATTTGAAAAGGTTGGTAGTGGGTGGCTTTGAGCGCGTGTTTGAAGTTAACCGCAATTTCCGCAATGAGGGTTTAAGCGTTCGTCATAACCCTGAATTTACCATGATGGAGTTTTATGCGGCTTACACCGATTATCTGTGGCTAATGGACTTTACCGAACGCTGTATTCGTACTGCGGCAATTGCAGCTACCGGCTCGGCAGTATTGCAGTACCAAGGTCGTGAGTTGGATTTGAGCAAACCATTTCAACGTTTGACCATTGTTGGGGCGATACAGAAATACGCACCGCAATATACCCTTCAGCAACTTAGCGACATGGCATTTCTGCGTGCAGAAATTCTTAAATTCGGCACTAAGCCATTCGACCATGCTGGCTTAGGGGCATTGCAATTAGCATTGTTTGAAGAAACTGCTGAAAGCCAGTTATGGGAGCCAACTTACATTATTGATTACCCGGTTGAAGTTTCACCGCTAGCGCGGGCTTCAGATGCAAACCCTGAAATCACTGAGCGTTTTGAGCTCTTTGTGTGTGGGCGTGAAATTGCTAACGGTTTCAGTGAGTTGAATGATGCAGAAGACCAAGCGGCACGCTTCCATGCGCAGATGAAAGCCAAAGAAGCTGGCGATCATGAGGCGATGTACTATGATGCTGATTTTATTCGTGCTTTGGAATATGGTATGCCTCCTACCGGCGGCTGTGGTATTGGCATTGATCGACTAGTGATGATGATTACTGATAGTGCCAGTATTCGAGATGTGATTCTGTTTCCGCATATGCGCGCAGAAAGTTAATTCTAAAAGAAGCGATGTTTCCTGCAGTTCGGCAAGCTTGGTTAGTGAGCATGCCCCTTCGGTAAGCTCAGGGAACGTAGTCCAAAACAAGAACCGCTTGGCTAGTTAATTTTAGCGAGCGGTTTTTTGTTGCCTAAAAACAACACTCACGTCTTAGTTCTTACTAAATGATTCCTTGTCATCAAACTGTAATACAGAGCTATCAAAATCGCCTCTGTTTAAAAACGCAGTAAAAATCATTAAAACTAAGAGGAAATTTAAATGAACTACAAACTACGTGGCATGTTGGCAGCAGCGCTTGCAGGTTCAGTTCTGATGGGCTTTGGTACACAGGCATCTGCTGACTCTACGACAGATATCGTCAATGCATTGGTATCAAAAGGGGTGTTGACAGAAGAAGAAGGGGAATTGTTAACCAAGGGTCGTAGTGCAGAAGCTGAAAGTCAAAAGAAAAAAGAAAAAAAACAATGGTCAAACAAACTGTCAATTCGTGGCTACTTGCAAACACGTAATACAGCGATGGTGGGCGGTGATGACGTAGGTGTAAACTTGTTTTCAGATCGTTCTGTCGGTAATGATCGCTCGCTTGGTGATCAAGATAAAAACTTTTTGATTCGCCGTGCGCGTGTAGTAATTTCGGGCGATGTAGGAGATCATTTGGGTATTTATATTCAACCAGATTTCGCTTCATCTGCAGGTACTACTGGCAATCTAGGTCAATTAAGAGATTTTTATGGCGATTTTTACTTAACAAAAGATAAAGTTCATCGTATTCGTGTAGGTCAGTCTAAAGTGCCTTATGGTTTTGAGAACCTGCAATCTTCACAGAATCGTTTAGCTTTGGATCGTGCGGATGCTTTCAACAGTGCAGTAAAAGATGAGCGTGATTTAGGCGCTTTTTATTACTACACACCGGAAACAACGCAAGCCTTATTTAAAGAGATTGCTGAGTTAGGTTTAAAACACTCCGGCAATTATGGTCAATTCGCTTTAGGTGCGTATAACGGTCAAGGTGCCAATAATCGTGAGCAGAATGATAACTACCATGTTGTAGCGCGTTACACACATCCTTGGAAAACACAAACTGGTCAAATTTTTGAAGCGGGCATTCAAGCCTATAAAGGTGATTACGTTCCTGTTTCACAAGGAGCTTATCGTAATAACGTTGGTCGAACCTTAACTGCTGGTAGTACTGGTACTGCTGCGGCATTGGGTTGTGGTACTGCGGCTACAACAACCAACTTTGCCACTTGTACACCTAGACTGGCTGAAAGAAATGGGTTTGACGATGAGCGTATTGGTGTGAGCTTTATGATGTATCCACAACCGTTTGGCCTGCAGGGTGAATGGAACTGGGGTAAAACACCAGGGTTGGATCTCGCTACAAATACTATTAAAAACGAAAGTTTGAATGGTGGTTACGTACAGGCGATGTATCAAATTGATAACTTCAAATTTTTGGGCACCAATGGTACTTTAATTCCGTTTATTAAATGGCAGTATTTTGATGGTTACAATAAGGCTGAATCAAACGCAGCCCAAAACCGTGTGAATGATTGGGAGGTTGGTGCCGAGTGGCAAATTGCCCCAGAAGTTGAGTTTGTGGCTTACTACCACCGCATGAAGCGTTCGAACTTGGTAGTTGGCGCATCACAAACAACAGCAAATCTTGGTGGCCCAAATGCTGATTATGAAACATTTAGTGCTGATGCAATCCGTATGCAACTGCAGTTCAATTACTAATTAATGAATTGATTAGTAATGTCTTTAACCCCGCAATTGCGGGGTTTTTTTACGTCATTAATATCGCAAACGTTCAGGGTAAACAGTGAAGCATGCCGACCATGCCTGTTGTGATACATTTACGTTTTGGACATTAGATTTTATATGATGAGAAGAAATATAATAATGCATTTTGTAGTTGTGGTTTTTCTTGCCATGTTGTGCTTCACCAGTCTGCCAACTTATGCAGATAACACAGAAGAAGATGGCCGCTTTTGGTTCAATGTAAACGCCACTGGGGCAATGCCACTGGAAAACTGGCGCTGGTATGCTGAACTTCAGCCGCGCTGGCGGCAAGAAGGCGAGCACCTTGATCAGGTGCTTGTGCGCCCAGCAGTTTCTTATGCGCTTTCAAAACAGGCCAGTGTATGGTTGGGTTACGCTTATGTGATAACGCACCCTGCGGGCAAGTCGGCTTTTGAAGAAAACCGCCTCTGGCAACAGTTCTTGTACAATTTTTCTCCTATTCATTCACTTAACATTCAAAGCCGCACGCGTTACGAGCAGCGCTTTATTGAGAACTCAGTAGATACTAGCTTTAAACTGCGTCAGATGTTTCGCTTCACCTTACCCAGCGGTCTTAATCCTCAGTTGCAGTGGGTACTTTATGATGAATATTTCGTTAATCTGAATGATACGGATTTTGGCACCCAAAAAGGGTTTGATCAAAATAGAGCTTTTATAGGGGGTAATTGGGCGTTTAATCCTAATGCTAAGTTAGAGATTGGGTATCTAAATCAATACGTGAATCTGCATAAGAATAGTGACACGGAAAATCACGTGCTATCCACTACGCTAATGCTTACTTTTTAAGGGGTTAATGTGAAAGATCAGTTATTCTTTCTGATAACAGCATTTGTTTTTTCTGGCGCTACGTTGGCAAGCGAAACGTCGCAGGAGGAAAAGCATGCTTTAAGTTTGGGTGGATATCTTGAAACTTACTATATCCATGATTTTGATCACGGCTCAAGTAACACACGCCCAAGTTTTGCCTATAGCCATAATAGGTTAGGGGCGCCTAGTATCAATCTGGCAATTATAAAAGTAAAGCTGGAGTCTGAAAATATCAGAGCAAATCTTGCCCTAGGTTCAGGTTCTTATATGAGAGCCAACTATGCCTTGGAGCCCGATGATTTGCAAAAAGTATTTGAGGCAAACGTTGGTCTTAAATTGTCTGACCAATATAACCTGTGGCTTGATGCGGGCGTATTGCCCTCTCATATCGGTTTTGAAAGTGCGATTGGGGCAGAGAATTGGACGTTGACTAGAAGTATTCTTGCCGATAATTCGCCCTATTTCGAGACGGGTTTGAGAGTTTCGTATACTTCGGAAGATGGTAAGTGGTATGCCAGCGGATTATTGTTAAACGGCTGGCAACGCATCCAGCGGTCAGACGGTAGCACGATGCCATCAATCGGGCATCAACTCACTTACAAACCGAACTCCAAGATTACACTTAATAGCAGTTCATTTATTGGTAACGATAAGTCGGATCAAAACCGGAAGATGCGTTATTTTCATAATTTTTACGGGCAATATCAGCTAAATGAGGATTGGAGTTTAATTGCTGGATTTGATATTGGTGCAGAACAAAAAGCGAGAGGCAGTAGCCACTACAATTTATGGTTTACGCCTATAGCTATTGCTCGATATCGCTATTCTGACAAGTTAGGCTTCTCGCTAAGAGCAGAATACTATCAGGATAAAAACGGAGTAATTGTTGATACAGGCACGCCATCTGGTTTCAGAACGATGAGTTATTCTGCAAATGCTGACTTCAAGGTGTTAAGTAATGTCACTTTGCGAGCAGAATTAAGAAAATTTCACAGTAAAGATAAAATCTATCTGAATAATGACCAGCCAAGTCAAAACAACTTGATTGCCACAACGGCCATTATCTTTGCTTTCTAATCCACAGCGTTTCAATCAAAGGTGCAATATGCACTATTAAATATCAAACGCACTGATAATGTGCAGAATTTTCTTCCAAGGCCTTTAAATTTTAGAGGCCTTTTTCTTTTTTTAATATTGTTGCTAACCTTATTTATAGAGGGTTTCAGGCCAGGTTATGCCAAATTTTTACTAGTTGGAACGGTAATTGCAATGTATTCATTGTAAGCAACGTTCAACATGGTTTAGCGAGGCAAGCAATGATGAAACATTATCTGAGAGTATTTAACCTAGTGATATTAAGTTCGACATTTTTTATTGGATGTTTAACTAATCATGTGTGGGCGATGCCTGCTGATGAAATGGTGCGTGAGTTGAATGCACAAGTGTTGCGGGTGCAAGTCAAACATAATAATGGTAGTCATGGTTTTGGCTCAGCGGTGGTGATCGCAAAAGATCAAGTGGTGACCAATTGCCACGTGGTGACTGATGCACGTGATGTTGAAGTGATGGTAAACGGTGTTGCACATGTAGCTACTGCGATTAAACCTGATTGGCATCATGATCTGTGCGTTTTGACCGTAGAACATTTAGATGCGCCTATTGCAAAAATGGGCGCTAGTGAAAATTTGAAATATGAAACTGCAGTTTTTACCGTTGGATATCCTGATAAAGCAACAGAGCCAGTGAATACATTTGGCGTTGTTAAGGGGATGTTCCCGATGGATGATAGTGTTGTGATACGTGCAACCAGCCCGTTCAGGTTAGGTGCGAGTGGCGGTGGCGTATTTGATGAGTCAGGCACTTTGGTTGGCATCATCACGCTAAAAAGCCGTGGCAACCAAGCGCAGTATTTTTATATGCCAGTAGAGTGGGTACAGGCTTTAATGAATAGACCTGCTCAGGTTTTGGGTATGAAAAGTGAAAAGCCATTTTGGGCGGCAAGCGAAGAAAAAAGACCGTACTTTATGCAAGTAGTGCAACCCTTTGTTTCAAAAGACTGGAAGTCTTTATTAACCGTTTCTAAAGCGTGGGTTGCTACTGAGCCTGATGCCGCTGAATCTTGGTTTTATTTAGCTGCAGCTGAATATGAAACAAAAGCTTATGATAAAGCTGAAGATCACTTTAAAAAAGCACTGTCACTCAACAGTGAGCATCGTCAGGCGATTGAATACTTGAATAAAATTGCTGAAAAAACCGCACGCGCTAATGTTGCACTTAATCAGTTAGCATTGTTAACTGATTAAGCCTATTATTCAGTAGCGCCTTTTTCAGATGTTTGGGGCACATGTACTGGGGGTTTCATTGCAGCGTTGAGTGACTTCAGGTGGCGATACAAAACGCGAGTTTCAAGCAAGTTCCATACACGTAGCATTGCTTCAATCGTATCAAACGGTTTGGTTAAAAAGTCTTTGGCACCCAGGGCCAAAGCTTTTCTTTTCGCTCCGATGGTGGCATCTGCAGTGAGGATTAATACTGGCAAATACTCATCTTTTGGAATATGCCGTGATAACATTTCAAGCACAGCATATCCATCCAGTTCCGGCATCATTAAATCAAGCAATATCAGATCAGGCTCAAAGGCTTTAAATAAATCAAGTGCGCGGGTAGAGTCTGCCGTGCTAATAATCTGATTAAAGCCTTCTCTTGCTAACAAATCTTCTAATAGTTTTAAATTGGCTTCTGCGTCATCCACAATGAGTATTTTGGCATTTAAAATTTCCGCCTCGTTCATTTTATGTCCTTAACTTATTCTTGCTCATAGTGAATGAGCTCTCTGATTTGTTTATTAAAAATAGCAACATCCAATGGCTTAGTCATGTAATGCGTTATCCCTGCCGCTTGTAAGCGGCTGATTGTGTCCGGCAGTGCGTCAGCACTTAAAATCATCATAGGCGTGTTCTTTAATCGAGGATCAGCATTTACATAATGTACTAGGCTCTCACCCGAGCCGTCGGGCAGATTCAAATCAATCAACAATAAGGAGGGCACTACTTCAGCTAAATACTGTTTGGCATCTTTAATTGTAGAGACACAATGAATGCGTAAATCTCGCTGACGTAAAATAATCGCTTCAACCAATGCGCGATTGCTCATGTTATCTTCTACGTAGAGAATCGAATGCTTGTCTGAAAGATTCACATATTTTGATTTTTTGACTTCTGGCGTTAACGCTAAGGGCCTAATATTAGGCTCGCACGCTGCAATTTCTATCCAGAATAAACTTTTTTCTTCAGAAAGATCGATACTTCCGTGCATTGCCAACATGATTTGTTTCGACAATGCCAAGCCAAGGCCAGTGCCCTCAACTTTGGTATTTTCTGCACCCAGCCTATCGAACGGTGTAAATAATCTTTCTCTTAGCGTAATTGGAATGCCCGCCCCAGAATCTTGCACTTCAATCACAATAATGTCATCTCGACGATAAGCATTTAATTGAACAACTGAGCTAACCGGCCCGTATTTAAGGGCATTGGATAGCAAGTTTAATATCACTTGTAATAACTTTTGCCTGTTTGCCATTGCCCACAGATCAGGCGTGGCGTCACATTTGATTTCAATGTCCCGTATTTTTCCTAAGGGCGCGATGTAGTGCGTGGCTTCTTCCAGAAGGTCATTGATCAAGGTTGGTGCCAGCTCCAGTGAGGTTTCGCCTGATTCTATTCTTGCAATTTCAAGCACCTCATTGATTAACTTGAGTAAATGCAGGCCTGCGCCCTTAATCAGTAGCACACTATTTAATTGTTTTCCGGCGGGTAAATCTTGTTCTAACAACTGGGCAAAACCTAAAATCGCGTTTAGCGGTGTTCTTAGCTCATGACTGGTGCGAGATAAAAACATGCTTTTTGATGCGCTTGCTTCCTCGGCTTCCTGTCTTGCCTGCAAGGCATCGCTAATGTTTTTGGCAAGTAGTTGTGATGCATGATCCAGTTCATCTGACAATTGCCCCAGTTCATCTCGGCTACTTGAGGGTAAATCAAGCGCTTCTGCACGTGCTAAATGTCCTGCGCTGTCACGTAGCAGGCGTACGCGCTTTACAATTGTGCGTGAAAATATCCATACTGCCATGAGTGAGCCGATGATGCCTGCGACGGTGGCAATCAGGGTTACGACAAGGTTTTGCTGACGTTGTATGAAAATTTCCTGCTGGTCTTGCTCAACAAGTAATGCCTCTTCTGCATTGAGTGCTTCAATTTCACTTCTAAGTCTATCTAGCGTTTCAACCTGTGACTTGAATTGTGCGATCAATCTATCAGAAGCTATTTCTGCTTCATTGGTTGAAAGTGCTTGCAGATCTTCCAGATTCTTGGCTACAAGTGGAGAAATTACCGACAATCGCTGTTTTTGATGATCAGTTTCTAAGCGATCTTCCAGCGTGGCAAGAATTTTAGGCAACATTTTTTCAGCTTCAAAAAAAATGTTCAAAAAGTGTTTATCTCCTGTGAGTAGGTAGTCTCTTACACCTGTTGACGCCTCAAGCAGTTGGGTATGCACTGTTTGAATGTCACGCTGATTTTGTAGCGCCTGCTTTAGTTGGTTCTCAAGCTTTGTGGACTCTAACTCACGTATGTAGAGTGAACCTAGTGAAGCGAGCAACACAGCGAGCGGCAGTGTTATCACAAACACGCCTTTAAACCCCAGAGGTAAATTTTGCCAGGCCTGCGCTATCAGGTGCAGCAGATGAGTTTTTTCTGGTTTATTTGGGGGTAACTGTTTAGTCTTCATCACAATTTTTCTTGGCGTTAATTTATTAGCGTTAAGATTAATTGCTAATTTAAGATTTATAGCCTAGCTCAACTGCTTTAACCGCAGCCTGTGTTCTATCTTTAACACCAAGTTTATTTAAAACGCGTTCCACATGTATTTTAGCCGTTCCCGATGCAATACCTAGCTTGACACCTAATTCATTATTACTTAAGCCAGCAGGGAGCAGTGCGAGTATTTCTCGTTCTCTTGGCGTTAATGTTTCTAAAATTGACAAGTCTGCTTCTGTGCGCGCCGGACCTTGATGTTGCGAAATAGCCAGCGCAATTAGCCCTGAAACCGCATGCAAGGCTTCGCGCTCCGGTTGGCTTAACATGAGTTTTTTACCAGATAGCGCAAGTATACCTTTGCCATGCTGTGCTAAGGCAATAGGAATCAAACATTCATGATGACTAGCGTCACCATGCGTCCATAGCTGGGTATTTTTATTCTCATACACAGAGAATTGCACTGGGTTTTTTAGCATCATCGCTAATATCCCCATCATGGGGATTCTCGCGCCAACAGGGAGTGTTTGTCCAATTTGGGTGAAGATGATCAGTTTCCCGGAGTTTTCAATAGCCAATAAGGCATGCTGAGCAGACACTAGGTTGCACAATGAGTTTAGCAGGGTGTTCGCTGCGCCCATGTTCCAGCCGTGGCTAAATAATTGCTGACCAAAGTTAAGGTAAAGGCGTAGATGCGTGTCGTTTGCTTGTGACTCTTTCAAGCTTTGACGAAGCGCACGAGCACTAGTAGGTTGGCTTTGATTGTCTTGTAGGTCATTCGGCATATGCTGATCAGTATACACCGTTATACCTATACTGGTAGATTTTTAGTTGACTAAGGCCGTTCATAATGCATTCCATCAACAAAGCAATAAAAAACCTGAAACGAAGGTTAAGTAATCTCAAAAGGAGAACAGAATGAAAGTGTTAAATTTAGTAGCAGTTGTTTCTTCAGCAGTGTTATTGATGAGTGGTGCCGCACATGCTGATGTTAGTTTGAAAAACAATGCACACAACCAGAATTTTATTTCTAAAAGATCGTTTCAACAAGTGGTTGAAAATAAGGCTCAGAAAAAAGATCAGCAATGGGAAGGCGCAACATTGATCGCTGATCAAGCATCGGAAGATGTCGCGTTAAATGATCATAAAACATTGCGCTTGAATATGTTAAGCAAACGTCCTTACTAAAAAGCAGTATTGAGACATCACTGAAAATGAATTGGAGAGTTATCATGAAAAGCAAATATTTAGTTACCTTACTTTCTGCAGCAACTTTATTAGCCGCTGGTTCTGTATATGCAGAAGTAGATTACAAACATATCAATCAACAGAATTTATCTAAGCGCCCGTTTCAACAAGTCGTTGAAAATAGCGCTCAGAAAAAAGATCAGCAATGGGAAGGCGCAACATTGATCGCTGATCAAACATCGGAAGATGTCGTGTTAAATGATCGTAAAGCATTGCGCCTGAATATGTTAAGCAAACGTCCTTACTAAGAAGCCGTACCTTACTTAAAAGCAGTATTAGACATCAATTAAAAATGAATTGGAGATTTATCATGAAAAGCAAATATTTAGTGACTTTACTTTCTGCAGCAACTTTATTAGCCGCTGGCTCTGTGTTTGCAGACGAAGATTACAAACACATCAATAAACAAAATCTTTCTAAGCGTCCCTATCAGCAAGTGCCTGCTGAGTCAGCTAACAAGAAAGAAAACTTTGAAGGCGCAACATTGATTAATGAAAATGCTGAAGTTGATGGAAAACACAAGCAAATGCGTTTGAATATGTTAGGTAAACGACCATATGCGGAGAAGAACACTGACTAATGTCATTCAAGTGTCACATTAGCTTCTTACCCTTGCCCTGCCATTATTTTAATGGCAGGGCTTTTATGCTAGTAGTAGTTTAATATAGTCGTATCGAGCATCCTCAAGCTTGTTAGCTTAGTACCATCATTTTTATACAAGGAGTTAGAATAAAAAATGAATATATTCAAAGAGTTTAAAAGTGACTTACCGGCCAGTATTGTCGTATTTTTTGTTGCATTGCCGTTGTGCCTTGGCATTGCCTTGGCCTCCGGGGCGCCACTCTTTTCGGGGGTGATTGCAGGCGTTGTAGGCGGGATTGTCGTTGGGATGATGAGCGGTTCTCAGTTGGGCGTGAGCGGACCTGCTGCCGGTCTTGCCGTTATTGTACTTACTGCAATTGCAACTTTAGGTTCATTTGAGGCTTTTTTGTTTGCGGTGGTTTTGGCGGGGGTATTGCAATATCTGTTAGGCTTTTTTAAAGCAGGCTTTATTGCATATTTTGTGCCTTCTTCTGTAATCAAAGGTATGCTAACAGGTATTGGCCTGTTAATCATACTTAAGCAAATTCCATATGCATTGGGATATATCTCTGACTATGAGGGCAGTGAGTCTTTTGCGCAAGCGGACGGTGGAAACACGTTTACTTCTATTGTGGCCGCATGGGACTTCTTGACACCTGGCGCAGTATTAATCGCTGCAATTTCTTTGGCTATTCTGATTCTATGGGATCTTTATCTGACAAAGAAGCATCGATTGTTCCAGATACTTCAAGGTCCAATCGTTGTCGTATTTCTTGGTATTGCCATTAATTATCTATTTACCAGTGGTGTACTTAATTTTAGTCTCGCAGAAGATCAGCTTGTACAGTTGCCTGTAGCTGAAGGTATTGCAGGCTTTACAAACTTATTTACATACCCGGATTTTAGTCAGTGGACAAATATTGAAATATATAAAGTCGCTGTTGTGATGGCTATTGTTGCGAGTTTGGAGACGTTGTTGTGTGTCGAGGCAACAGATAAGATAGACCCGTTGAAACGTGTTACGCCTACCAACCAGGAGCTTAAGGCGCAAGGGGTGGGCAACATGATTTCTGGCCTGATAGGTGGCTTGCCCATTACGCAGGTGATTGTGCGTAGTTCAGCCAATATATCATTTGGTGCTAAAACCAAATTATCTGCTATTTTGCATGGGGTTTTTCTGCTGTTGTGCGCGTTGACGATTGCTAATTTGCTGAACATGATTCCGCTAGCAAGTTTGGCAACGATTCTGATTGTTGTTGGCTACAAGCTTGCAAAACCTGCGTTGTTCAAACAAATCTATGGCTTGGGCTGGGAGCAGTTTGGACCATTTTTCGCGACGGTTGTGGCGATTATATTGACGGATCTATTGACAGGTATTGCGATTGGTTTAGTAGTTGCATTGTTCTTCACCTTGCATCACAGTTATCGTAATTCATATCATTTGAAGCGTACAGTCACGACTGATGGCGGTTTAATGCTTCATCGCCTTGCATTGGCTGAAGAAGTGTCCTTTTTCAACAAGGCTAGTATTATTGCGGCACTTGAAGCTATCCCGCCCAATTCAAAAGTCATTATTGATTGCACGAATAGCAAGTCGATTTCGTACGATGTGCAGGAGTACATTCACGATTATCCGCTACATGCCAAATTAAAAAACATTACGGTGGAAACAATTAATTTCGAACCACCTAAATCTTTACTTACACATTAATATTAAGGAAGAAATACCATGTATAAACACCCATTGATCGATAGAGATAAAATGACCCCTAAGGAAGCGCTTGATATTCTGGTTGAGGGTAATCAACGTTTTCTGAACAATTATCAAAGTGATAAAGACTTTCAAAGTCTGGTTCAGATCACTAAGGATAAACAGCACCCATTTGCTTCTATTTTGAGCTGCAGCGATTCACGTGCACCGACTGAATTGCTTTTTGACCAAGCTCTCGGTGATATTTTTAGCGTGCGGCTTGCCGGAAATATTGCATCAGATAAAGCTATTGGCAGTCTTGAATTTAGTACCAAATACTTAGGGGCTAAGCTTATTGTTGTGATGGGTCACACCGGTTGCGGCGCGGTAAAGGCGGCATGTGATGATTTTAGAGATGGCCATATAGGCGAAATCATTAATTTCATTAAGCCTTCTATCCGTCATGAGACAACCGTAGTGAACAAAGCGGATCGATCTTCAAAAAATGCAGACTTTGTTGAGAAAATTAATGAGCTTAATGTGCGACATCAGATTGATACCATTATTCGTCAAAGTGATATCGTGGATGAAATGCTTAAAGAAAAGCAGATCGCCATTGTCGGTGGGATTTATGATTTGGCAACTGGCAAGGTAAATTTCCTTGAAGATACTTATATCGGCTAGGTGAGTGTTTTTTATAGCCGCCCTAGAAGGGCGGCTTATTTTTTATGAGTGAATAGAAATGATGCATACCCATACCTTTGATGAACAACATGCGTTGCACTTATTGAGGCACTATCTTCCTTCACAGTCACCGCTGAAGGATTTTATTCATCACAACTCTTTACATGCTTTTCAGAATCTAAAGTTTTATGAGGCCATTTTTAAAGCTTCCAAGATGTTTGGTTTTCAGGCCACTACGCCACTGAATGACTTCAGGCAAATGTATGCCAATGGCCGTATTGATGACCAGGTACTCAATCGTGTGATTGCGCAGCGTCAGGGTGAGGGGAATGTGGCGCTATGGCGCGAAAAGGCCCTGGTCCAAAGTTATAACGAACATGTGGAATCAAGAGTAGGAAGGCTTAGAGCGCTTTGGAAAAGCCAATATCAGATTGATATGGACAATGCAGTTCAGCCTTTATTGTTCAGGTTATTGGGGCACTATCTGGACCAAGGTGTTGCCATGTGGCAGTTTCCTCAGGCAAATGCTGGCTTGTTGCAGGCAGTAAGACACTTAGAGCAACATAGTTATGTCAGTTTGTTTAAAACCAAGCGTGCAAAAGAGCTACTTTTAAGTCAAGACTTATCAATCGCCAAGTTATTAAATATGGTTGTAGGCAACGAAGCTTATTATGAGCAATATCTGTTTGATCAGCAGTTCGGTCATCGTGGCTGGAGTGGAATGGTTGCAACGGTAGAAACCAGCCCGAACGTGATGTTGGATAGAAAAGAAATTTCACTGAAAGATTTTATTTTAGTAGAGCTTCTGCTGGAGATTGACTATCTGGATGGCTTGTTGGTGCAGTGGCAGCCTATCGCACATGATGTTTCAACGCCACCGACAGATTTCTTTGCTGACTTACCTTATTCTGAACTAAACGAAGTGCTAAAAATATGGCAGGATGCGTTTGAGTGGAGTTATTACGACCATGTGCTGGCAGGGATTCAAATATGCAGTGGCAAACTTAAGACCCAGTCTGCGCTTGAAACAAATAAAAGTTTTCAGGCATTGTTTTGTATAGATGAGCGGGAGTGCAGTATTCGCCGGCATGTCGAACATGCTGACCAGTATGCCGAAACGTTCGGTACACCAGGTTTTTTTAGTGCGGAGTTCTTTTTTCTGCCACAAAACGGCAAATTTTATGAAAAACTTTGTCCAGCACCAGTGACGCCCAAGTACTTGATTAAAGAATTCAATGTGACAGCCTCACGTGCGCATGATGTTTTTTATACGCCTAAAACCCATCAGGCGATTACAGGGTTTTTATGTACTTTTACTTTCGGGTTCTGGGCGGCCTTGAGATTGGTGCAAAATCTATTCAGACCGAAAATGGCGCCTGCTATTTCCAATGCATTTTCTGTGATGCAAAGTGAAGGGCAACTGACGGTTGTCAATGCGCATCCAGATGATCGTGAAAATGACTTGCAAATCGGATTCACAGTGGATGAGATGGCGGCCCGGGTGCTTAGTTTATTAAGTGGCATTGCGCTCACCAAAGATTTTGCGCCCATTGTTTATCTGATTGCGCATGGTAGCAGCAGCGCCAATAACCCGCATCATGGTGCACATGATTGCGGCGCGTGCAGTGGTCGACCAGGTGCAGTGAATGCCAGAGTGGTGGCGACAATGGCGAATCATCCGGATGTACGTAAAGTGCTACAGAACGTGGGCATTCATATTACTGAATCAACACAATTTGTGGGAGGGATGCATGATACCGCTGCTGATGAAATCGAGTTTTATGACGTGCATTTTTTAAATGCTGAAAACGCGCAACGTCATGAAGCAAATATCATTACATTTGAGCGTGCATGTGATTTGAATGCGAAAGAGCGCTCTCGCCGCTTTGCCTCTATTAATACGAAAGCGCAAATCGGTAAAATCAGGCAGGCGATCAAAGCGCGTTCTGTATCATTATTTGAGCCCCGGCCAGAGTTGGGGCACGGGACTAATACATTATGTATTGTCGGTCGGCGCGCGTTGACCAAAGATCTATTTCTTGATCGTCGTGCATTTATGAACTCTTATGATTACAGCACTGATCTTGAGGGTAAGTTGCTGGCTAACATCATGAAACCATTAGGACCAGTATGTGGAGGTATCAATCTTGAGTACTATTTCTCTCGGGTGGATAACTATAAATTAGGGGCGGGTACTAAGCTACCACATAACGTGGTTGGGCTGTTTGGTGTTGCTAACAGTAGTGATGGCGACCTTAGGCCAGGCTTGCCATGGCAAATGGTGGAGGTGCATGATCCATTACGTCTATTGATTGTCGTGGAGCATTTTCCACAGGTTGTGTTGCAGGCGATACAGTCTACCCCGGAAATGTACGAGTGGTTTATTAATGAATGGGTTCATCTGTCGGTGATTCATCCTGAATCACATGACATTTATTACTTCAGGCAAGGTGCGTTTGTAGCGTACCAAACGTTGACAAAGTCATTGCCGGACTTTACCGACATCAATTTGTTATTGGAGCAGGCAAAATCAATGCGTACCAATCATCTTCCAGAAGCTACGCAGGAAAACCTGCCAGTTTATTTGAATCAATAATGAAGGTTTAATATGCAATCATTGATGCCGCTTTATGTATTTGTCCCGCTTTTAGGGTTTTTTCTAAGTTTATTTTTTAGCCGTACGCAAGAACGCGCCATTACATCGATTGCGTTGACAACAGTCGGGCTACATTTTATCCTCATTATTTATGGGGTGTATGACTGGGCCACGCATGGTATGGAGTCGCAGAATCTTAAGTACTGGCTGTTGTTCGAGCATGAAGGATTCAGGTTTATTCTGGATTTCTATTTTGACAGAATCACTGCTGTATTTGCGTTGGTGGGTGCGTTTATTACGCTACTGGTGATTGTATTTAGCCAGTATTACATGCATCGGGACGATGGGTTCAAGCGCTATTTTAATAGCTTGCTTTTGTTCTACGTAGGGTATAGTTTCGCCATATTCGCAGGAAATTTCGAGACATTATTCATCGGCTGGGAAATATTTGGTTTCACCTCATTTTTATTGATTGGCTACTATCGCGATCGATATCTGCCTGTTAAGAATGCCTTTAAAGTATTGTCTCTTTACCGTCTGGGAGATGTGTGTCTGATACTGGCGATGTGGATGGCGCATCATATTTTTCATACCAACATTACTTTTACTGAGTTAGCTCAGCCTGATTGGCTGAATACTTTTAACGTTGATATATATGCTGGGCCGCTTCTGTTTATCGTCATGATGGTGTTGATCGCTGCGGCGGTGAAATCTGCACAGTTTCCTTTCTCAAGTTGGCTGCCGCGCGCAATGGAAGGACCAACCACATCTAGTGCAATTTTCTATGGCGCATTGTCTGCGCATCTGGGCGTGTTTCTCTTGTTGAGAACATCGCCACTATGGCAAGCAATAGCAGGTTTTGATATTGCAATAATTCTGTTGGGATTTGTGACAGCTTTGTTTGCATCCATGACGGCTAAAGTTCAATCAACGATTAAAACGCAGATTGCGTATGGTGCTATTACGCAGATGGGTCTGATGCTGATTGAAATTGGCATGGGCTGGCATGGGTTGGCATTAGTTCACTTTGCAGGACACGCCTGCTTACGGGCTTATCAGTTGCTTGTTTCTCCTTCAACCCTAGGGTATATGATTCATAACCAGTTTTTTGAATATGAGGCCAAGCCGGTGAATGCAGCAATTCTCAGTAATCGTTTACGCAATAGTCTGTATATGCTGAGTATTAAAGAATGGCATCTGGATACGTTCCAGCAAAAGTGCCTCTGGCTTCCATTCAAGTGGCTGGGTAAGCGCTTTATCTGGCTTGAAACAATAACCAGTCAGGTAGTTTTGATGCTACTAATCGTGTTGGGCATCATGATGGATTTAAGCATGTTTACGCTACCTGCTCATATCAGTCAGCATTTGCCTTTGGTCTATGCAACACTGTCTCTCATGTGTATTTTGGCTGCACTCGCTAGCCGTGGTAGCCCCATGCGCGCATGGTGGAAAATCATTATGAGCCAGTTGCTGATTGTGCTGGCTGTGTCATTGAACGTGCACGTTGAGTCTGCACATGTCTGGATTTATTTGACCACCACCATTTCTGCCGCCGTGATGGGGATGTTCTGCCTGCACAATACTTATCATATAGATAAAGATATCAGCCTTAACCAATATCATGGCTATGTGCAGGAGCGACCAGATCTGGCGATTATTTTTCTGATCTGTAGCATGGCATTGGTCGGGTTTCCCTTTACGCCTACTTTTATTGCGATTGACTTGATGTTTACCCAGATTCACGCGCATCAATATGGATTGGTTGCACTCACGGGTGTTGGCTTTATATTCCTTGAGCTCGCGGCGCTACGTATTTATGCCAGAGTGTATCTTGGGCCACATAAAAAGCATACGCATCCTATTGCATATCGCTCTTCTTGATATAGTATGAATTGGGCTGCTGCTGGTTTAGCGGTGGCCCTCTTTCGCCATGTTAATGCTGTATTTAGGAATTTCTACCACTAGATCCTCTTTGCCAACAAGGGCTTGGCATGAAAGCCGTGAATTAGGCTCTAAGCCCCAGGCTTTATCGAGTAAATCATCTTCTTGGTCGCTCGACGGGTTGAGTGATTTAAAACCTTCGCGCACAATCACATGGCAGGTGGTGCAAGCGCAGGCCTGGTCGCAAGCATGGTCGATGTCGATATGGTTTTTTAATAGCACATCGCAGATTGATTCTCCTGTGTTGGCTTCAATCGCGGTGCCTTCAGGGCAGAGTTCTACGTGTGGCAAAATAATGATTTGTGGCATGTTGTTCCCTAGTGTTCTGTTCGTACAATAAGTCTGTGATTAAAAATTAACGATTAAATTCAATAAAATATAGCTTGTTAAGCTGAGTGCAGCGCTCGCTTAGTGAGTGGTATGAGCTAAATAGTTGGCAATAGTAACAAAGTCAGCCACGCTTAAATTTTCAGCGCGCTGCTGTGAGTTAATATTGAGCGCGGAAAAGCCGTCATCATCAAGCATGCCTTTAAGTGTGTTGCGTAATGTTTTTCGGCGCTGGCCAAATGCTGCTAGTACCACTTTACCAAATAAAGCTTCATCCGAGGCAATAAAGGGCAATGTAGCGTGCGGCACACAGCGCACAAAGGCTGATTCTACTTTTGGCGCGGGGCTAAAGGCCTCAGGCGGCACGGTGAATAGATATTCCATTTGTAAACGATACTGTAACATCACGCTGAGCCTACCATAGGCTGCGGTTGAAGGCTCAGCAACCATGCGTTCAACGACTTCTTTTTGTAACATAAAATGCATGTCAGTAATATGTGAAACGTTATCGAGCAGGTGAAATAAAATAGGCGTAGAGATGTTGTAGGGTAAATTGCCCGTAACGCGCAAATGATCACCCAAGCTAGAAAAGTCAAATTTCAGGGCATCGGCATTGTGTATGTTGATGTTATTTTGTTTGCCGTAACTTGATTTCACGTATTCTTGCTGCATCCACGCAATAATATCTCGATCAACTTCTACCACATGTAGCAGATTCAGTTTTTGCAATAGCGGTTTGGTTAGAGCGCCCAAACCTGGCCCAATTTCAACCATGAGATCATCCGGCTTAGGTGAAATGGCATCTACTAAGCTGGCAATCACGCTTTGATCTGTGAGGAAGTTTTGGCCGAAGCGTTTTTTTGCGATATGTTTCATTGTTTATTTTTTGCGTGTGTAAGTTCTATGGCTAATGTGATGGCTGCTAGCAAACTGCCAATTTCGATATTACCTGTACCAGCTAGGTCTAATGCGGTGCCGTGGTCAACCGAGGTGCGGGTAATAGGTAGCCCAAGTGTGATATTGACGCCTTCACCAAAGCTGGCATGCTTGAGCACAGGTAAGCCCTGGTCGTGATACATTGCGAGCACAGCGTCGGCTTGGCTTAAATGATGTTTGGCAAATAGCGTATCTGCGGGTAGCGCACCAATGAGTTGCATGCCTTCTGATCGTAATTTTTCTAATACCGGGTTAATCACTTCAATTTCTTCACGGCCTAAGTAGCCGTCTTCTCCTGCATGTGGGTTAAGACCAGCCACCAGAATGCGCGGGTTTTTGATACCAAATTTAACCGTTAAATCATGGTGCAAAATACGAATGGTGGTTTCAAGACTGTTGCGCGTAATAGCTTGCGGCACATCTTTAAGTGCCAAGTGCGTGGTGGCAAGAGCGACTCTCATGCCGCCGCCAACTAACATCATCACCACTTGTGGCGTGTTGGTTAATTCTGCTAAAAACTCAGTATGGCCGCTAAAGGCAATGCCAGCCTCGTTAATAATGCCTTTATGAACGGGCGCTGTGACCATGGCATCAAATTTATTTTCCAAACAGCCTAAAGCAGCTACCTTTAGTGTTTCTAGCACGTACGCGCTATTGCTAGCATCTAAGTGGCCAGCAACAACTGGATGATTTAGCGCAAGGTGTAACACCGTTAATGAGCCATCACCAAGGTGGGTGTGCGTAACCTGCGCATCGTAAGTATTGGTTTGAAGTGTTAAATTTAACGCTTTAGCCCGCGCTTGCAGCATATTGCTATCTGCAATAACCACCAGTTGCGCATTAAGGGGTTGGTGCGCCAGCATTACGCATAAATCAGGGCCAATACCGGCAGGCTCGCCAGCGGTAATAACAATACGGGATAGCGAGTTATTCACAAGATTGAGTGCGTTAGATAAGGGATTAAAACTTATCTTCTAGTCTAAGCTCTACATATGCACGGTCGCGTAATTCACGCACCCAGTCTTGGTAGGCTTCATCTGCCTTTCTGGTGCGAATTTCCTGACGCGCTTTAAGGCGTGCCGCTTCTTTACTCATGTCTTGCTTACGGCGCTCAAGCACTTGAATAATATGCCAGCCAAATGGGCTACGGATAGGTTCGCTGATTTGGTTATTTTCAAGTTCGTTCATGGCTTTTTCAAACTGTGGCACTGTGTCGCCAGGGTTTACCCAACCTAAGTCGCCACCATTAGAGGCGGTACCATCTTCTGAAAATTGGCGTGCCAGCACTTCAAATTTATCGCCGTTATCGAGGCGCTCTTTAATGCCATCTATTTTTTGTTTTCCCTCGGCTTCAGACATAATTTCTGAAAGCTTGATAAGAATGTGGCGCGCATGCGTTTGTTCAATCACCAAAGGCGAGTTGCCACCACGTTTATTAGTGAGCTTTAAAATATGGAAGCCATTGGGACTGCGGAGTGCGGCAGAAACATCGCCCGCCTGCATGGTTTTGAGTGCATCTAAAAACAGGGCTGGCAATTGCGTACTGGTTTTCCAACCCAAATTGCCGCCTTCTAATGCGTTAGGGGCATCTGAAAAGCTGGCAGACACTTTGGCAAAACTGGTGCCTTCTTGCAGCGCTTTGACTGCTTCATCTACTTTTACTTTTGCTTTTTGAACGTCTTCAGTGGCGCCTTCTTCTGGCGTGCGAATTAAAATATGTGATATTTCAAATTCATCGGTACTTTCATTGCTGGAGGCCTGAGTCGTTAAAAAGTTATCAATTTCAGATTCAGTGACGTTAACGCGGCTTTCTACCTCGCGCTCACGTAAGCGAGAAATGGTGATTTCACTACGAATGTCCGCTCTAAACTTGCGCATGCTAATGCCATCGGCACTCAATGCTTCAGCAAATTCGCTAAGCGTCATTTTGTTTTGTTCCGCAATTCGTTCAATGGTTTTATCAAGCTGATTGTCATCAACTTTAAGCCCAGTTTGTGCGGCGAATTGTAATTGGAGTGTGTCTGAAATTAGGCGCTCTAAAATTTGCTTACGCAGAATTTCCTGCGGAGGTAGCTCGGTGCCTTGTTTTGCTAGTTGAGCTGTTACGGTGAGAATGCGGTTCTCAAGCTCTTGCTCTGTGATAGCGGTTTGGTCAACAATGGCAACGATACGGTCAAGTTTGACCACTTCAGCTGCCGGTGCATTGAAGTGACTGAAAATAATCAGAGTGCTAAATATAAATTGAATAAAAGTACGCAAAATAGTTACTCGTAATAAGGTTGTTGATAAGTATCAGGAATCAAACCTGAGCTGACATAGCCCGGAATGTTACGTTTTATGACTGCTAGCGGATTGGCGCCGATTGAAGCTAACCCGCCAAGTTCGAGTTGGAAAAATAACGCATAGTTCGCATCGGCGGTTGCGGTGGTGACACGCTGCATAACAGACCTTGCTTGCCAGCAACCTGCATCATACTCCAATCCTGCCAACGTTTCGATGATGCGGTTTTCGCGTAGAGAGTAGTTGGTGCGAGCAACGCCATACCAGCCTTTGCCTAATGGCCACTGACCCGATATATCAAATTGGTTTATGCCGTTAGAAGTAATGCTTGATGCGTCACGCCGATAGCTGTAGCTAAGATTAAGGGTTTTGCCAGGCTCTGGGTTAAAACGGCTAGTCAGCGTTGTACGTACCGGGCGTGAGTCGTCAGTGTTGTATTGCCAAAAAGCGTCGATATTCCAGTTGGTTTTTAAATGCGTGCTAAGCCCGGCAATGATGTCTGAGCTGTTGCTTTTACGGTAATCAACACCTGGTAGTGCCACTTTTTGGTCTGCAAAGTAATAGCGCTGGCCAATAGAGGCTGATAAGCGTTGCGTGCCAGTGCTGCTTTCAATAAAACGTGTAGTGAGTGCAAAGCTTAATTGGTTGGCATTATTGATGCGGTCGTTACCGGTAAATTGATTTTCATTAAAAAGGGTACCGAAGTTTAAGTCAGATTCACTGGTGTCAAAAATTGGAATGTCAGACTGATTTCTTTCAGGGATATACACATAAAATAAGCGCGGCTCTATGGTTTGTGAATAATCACGACTGGAGATTTTAAAGTCGCGATCAAAATACAAGCCGCTATCCAAGCTAAATATTGGTAGCGTGCGTTGTTGCGATTCCAGATTATTAGCAACATTGTTTAAGCTATAGCTGGTGTGATGAATGCCAAACTTGGGCGTGATAAAGCCATAAGGTTTATTAAACGGAACGCTGACACTTGGATATGCAGTAAAGCGTGTGCCGGTTGGTCTAATAGATGCGTTTCTATTGGTATCGAAAGCGACTAGTTGGGTATATAAATTGACGTTAGCGTCACCGTAGTATTTGTTGCCGGATAGCGTCATTTGCGGCAAACGTTCATACGGGTAAGAAATTTCATCTAGGGTTTGAAATTTTTGAGCAATGGCATTAAAGCGCCAGGTGTCATCGGCATAGTCCACATTAAACTGTTGTGGCAAGTTAATGCGGCTGGTGGTGACAATCTGTGTTGATAGCTCAGAAAAATACTGATTATCAGATACTTTTTCAAGGCTATAACCCGCTGACCAGCCATTACCTAAGCGGTGCTGATGTTTCAAATTGGCGTAGTAACGATCGGTCTGGGTGAGGCTGTCACTTGGTAGATATTCAAGGCTATCAATACCAGAGAAATTTTCTTCTAAATATCTAAATTCACCTTGTAGTTGCACGCCGCGTTTACTTAATGCACGAACGGCGAGCGTGGCATCCTTGTTAGGGGAGATGTTCCAGTAGTACGGCGCTAATACCTCAAATCCGCTCCGGCTGGTACTGCCAATAGTGGGGGCAAGCAAGCCGCTTTTGCGCTGATCGTTAAATGAGAAGCTAATCCATGGTGTATAAAGTATAGGCACGCCTTTAAATTCGATATAGGCATTTTTTGCCGAGCCGGAATCGGTGTAATCATTGAGTTTAATTTCACTGGCTTTAATATACCAATCATCTACATCAGCGGCGCAGGTGGTGAAGCGCGCGTCGGTTAAACGCTTTTTATCCTTACCTTCAAAAAAAATTGCTTTAGCATCGACGCGAGCTTTTGTCGATTGCGGTACAGCGCTAACGGCTAACGGCTGTTGATCTTCAATGCCGGCGTTATTAAGAAGGAGGGTGTCAGCACTGCCGATTTGCGGGCTTTGTAAATTACCGAGCCGTTTGGAGAATGTTTCTGAACTGATGGCCCGTCTTTGTTGCAGACTGGCTTCGCTTGGTTTTGTCATACTGATAGAGGCGTCGCGCATCTCGCCGATGCTTTCTGACAGCTGCATGCGTAGTTCCGGTCCCGCTAACTTTGAGTTGCCCAACTCAATGCGTACGTTGCCGAGGATGTGTAACTCATCATTCCGGACGTCGTACTCAATAACGTCACCATAAGCATGTTGCTTGCCGCGGTGAATAGCCGCATTGCCGATAGCACGCATTTTTCTATCAAGGTGCAATTCAAGCTTGTCGCCGTCAATGATGATGCCGTCATTTAGCGTGTCAGTAATTTCCAACGGTTGCGTTTGCGCTTCACCTGTCTCCACAAATTCATCTGCGAATGAAGTTAAGCTGTGCGTTAATAAAGCCGCAGTAACGCCAGCTAAAAAACGAGTTTTTAGCATGCAATTACCATTGAAATAAGCACAAGATGGAGCGTTGAAGTTAAGGGCACGGGTATATAGGCAAACGGTTTTATTTTATCAATGATAAAATCTCATAAAATGTATTTTTTGGCAATCAATAAATCGAAATGAGCCTCTTTAAACAGGTGTTTTAAGATTTAACTCAAGCTAAAATTTAAGACCAAATTATACTTGGATAAAGCGCTAAAAATATAGAAACTTAAACGTTTAGAAAGATAGTCGTGAATAACAGTCAGCAAGACATTAGACAGCAGCAACTTAGCGCTTGGTTAACGGGCGTATTGCAACATTCGGCATTTAAGCTAACTGCGGCTTCAGCAGATGCAAGTTTCAGGCGTTATTTTAGAGTGCACTTGGATTCTGAGCCTTTAGATTTAAACATTGGCACAGGCAAAACGCTGATTGCGATGGATGCGCCACCGCCACAAGAAAACTGCGAACCGTTTGTGCGTATTGCGGTGTTGTTTGGTGATGCTGGCATGCATGTGCCGCAAGTGATTGCGCAAGATTTAGAGCAGGGCTTTTTGTTGCTTAGCGATTTGGGCGATGCGACTTATCTGAGTCAATTAAATCAAGACAAGTTAAATCAAGACAAGGCATCAAGCTTGTATCACGATGCGAATATGGCATTGATTAAATTGCAGTTGGCAAGTCAACCCAATGTATTGCCTAATTACGATGAAGCCTTACTCACGCGTGAGATGCAATTGTTCCCTGAGTGGTACATTGCTAAACATTTAAATGTGACTTTAGATGATAAGCAGCAAGCGGTAATACAAAAAACTTTCGAGCTACTTAACCGAAATATTTTGGCGCAGGGTCAAGTGTATGTGCACCGAGATTACCACTCGCGCAACCTTATGGTATGCGATAACAACCCAGGTGTTTTAGATTTTCAAGATGCGGTTTATGGCGCGATTACCTACGATTTAGTATCGCTACTTAAAGATGCGTACATCAGCTGGGATGAAGAGCAAATTATCGATTGGCTGGTGCGTTACTGGGATGTTGCAAGGAAAGCTGGCTTGCCAGTCCCTGCTGACTTTAGCGAGTTTTATCGTGATTTTGAATACACGGGTGCGCAGCGCCATATTAAGATTTTGGGCATTTTTGCACGGTTGTCTCATCGCGATGGCAAAGATGGCTATCTAAAAGATATGCCGTTAGTCATGCAGTACTTGCATAAGGTGTGTGAGCGCTATGTAGAGCTACGACCAATGTTACGATTATTAGATGCGTTAAGCGGGGATGACAAACACCCTGATGCGAACTACAAAAGCTTACTGAAGCTATGAAAGCAATGATTTTAGCAGCTGGTCGTGGTGAGCGTATGCGCCCACTTACCGACCATACGCCAAAGCCTTTATTAAAAGTTGGCGGTAAGCCGCTTATTGTTTGGCATTTAGAGCGTTTGGCACAAGCTGGTTTTACACAGGTGGTGATTAACCATGCACATTTGGGTGCGCAAATTGAGGCTAATTTAGGTGATGGGGGTCAGTGGGGTTTACACATTCAGTACAGCCCTGAGACAATCGCATTAGAAACCGCAGGTGGCATTGCTAATGCCTTGCCTTTGCTGGGTAGTGAACCATTTTTGGTCGTCAACGGTGACACGTATACTGAGGTTGATTTTGCTAATGTCAAATTGACACCAAATAATCTAGCACATTTGGTCTTGGTAGATAATCCGCCGCAACATTCTCAAGGGGACTTTGTCTACGATAATGGTGTGTTGAAAAATGACGACACTGAAAATAAGGCAAACAGCAAACTCACATTTTCTGGTGTGGGGGTTTATCATCCGTATTTGTTTGCCAGCGTGCAACGTGGCGATCCCGCTAAGCTTGCACCTTTACTAAGGCAGGCTATCGCTGAAAATAGAGCCAGCGCGGAACACTTTCAAGGTGTTTGGCACGATATAGGTACACCAGAACGGTTGGCTAAGTTGGATAAGCACTTGGTTGGCCGGTAAGCTAAAACTTAAATAAGGTTAAAAACAATTAGAGTGTATGACAAGTTTAAATAGTAATGAATTTAAGGGTCGCCGTCAGCAGCTGATACAGGCGATGGGCAATGGCATTGCCATTATTACCACCGCGCCCGAAGTTGTCCGTAATCGCGATAGTCATTACCCATATCGGTTTGATAGTTACTTCTATTACCTCACAGGTTTTAAAGAGCCTGAGGCGGTGCTAGTGTTAATTGCGGGTAAAGCGCCTAAAAGTATTCTTTTTTGCCGTGATAAAGACGTGGAGCGCGAGATTTGGGATGGCTTTCGCTACGGAGCGGATGCCGCAAAAACACTATTTTCCTTTGATGAAGCTTATAGTTTTAAGCAGTTAGATGAAATGATGCCAAACCTCTTGAGTAATCAAGAAAAACTATTTTTTAGCCTAGGTGCAGATGTCAGTTGGGATGTACGTGTTACAGACTGGCTGAATCAAGTGAAAGCGCAAGCTCGTTCTGGGGTGAGCGCGCCGGATTACATTGTCGATGTGCGTAAATTAATGGATGAAATGCGGCTTTATAAGTCACCTGATGAGATCGATTTAATGCGCCGATCAGCGGATATTGCTGCTGCTGCGCATAATCGTGCCATGCAAAAGGTACGTGCTGGCAAAATGGAATATGAAATCGAGGCGGAATTTTTACATGAGTTTTATCGTAAAGGCGCTCAATCACCAGCTTATCCCAGTATCGTTGCAGGCGGTGCCAATGCTTGCACCTTGCATTACAACGCGAATAATTGTGAATTAAAAGACGGAGATTTGCTATTGATCGATGCAGGTTGTGAGTTGGATGGGTATGCCTCTGACATTACGCGTACTTTTCCGGTGAGCGGCAAGTTCAGTGCGGCGCAAAAAGATGTATATGAGCTGGTGCTGGCGGCGCAGGCGGCGGCGATTGCACAAGTAAATCCAAGCAACCACTGGAATGCGCCACATGACGCAGCGCTGGACGTGTTAGCACAAGGTTTTATTGATTTAAAACTGTGCCAAGGCAGTAAAGAGGCTGTGTTGGAAAGCGGTGCTTACCGCCAGTTTTACATGCACCGCACCGGTCATTGGCTAGGTTTGGATGTGCATGATGCGGGTGAATATAAAGATAAGCATGGCGATTGGCGTATGTTACAAGCCGGGATGACGCTCACCGTGGAGCCTGGCTGTTATATTCGCCCCGCAGACAATGTGCCGCAGCACTTGTGGAACATTGGCATTAGAATTGAAGATGATGTGTTAGTGACACAACATGGCTGTGAAGTGCTGACTGCCAGTGCGGTTAAAGCGGTGGCGGATATTGAAAATTTGATGAAGGCATGATGCGCAAACTTGAAAATATTGTGATTGTAGGCGGCGGCCCGGTAGGGATGGTGTTAGCTTTGTTACTGGCAAAACAAAATATTGGCAGCACGCTATTAGAGGCGCGTAGGCAAGGTGCTGCTAATCAAGACACGCGTGCATTAGCGTTGTCTTTTGGTACTAGGCGTATTTTACAAAAGCTTGGTGTTTGGCAACCGTTAGCGCCTCATGCTACTGCCATCAACACCATTCATGTTTCGCAAAAAGGTAGCATTGGCCGCAGTGTTTTACATGCGCATGACTACAATCAAGAGGCCTTGGGTTATGTGCTGTCTTATGGCGCATTATGTAGCGTGCTAAATGCAGAATTAGCGCAATTTCCAATTATTTATGTCATTGATGAAGCTGAAGCCGAAGCGATTACGCATGATGAAAACCATGCTACTGTGCGCTATGCTCGATACGGAAAATCATACCAGTTAGAAAGTGCGCTGGCGGTGCTGGCTGACGGCGGTCGTAGCTTAGAAGCCGTGGCGGGGCTAAAACGAGATACCAAAGAATATGGACATGATGCGTTGATTAGCAAAGTGCGCGCAGAGCTGCCACATAATAACATTGCTTATGAGCGCTTTACGGCTAACGGACCGATGGCGTTGTTGCCGAATGGCGAGCATGATTTTTCATTGGTGTGGACAGGCAAAAAAGAATTGATTGCACCATTGCTGACGCTCAGTGATGCTGAATTTTTAGCGCAGTTTCATGCGCAATTTGGTGATAGAGTCGGGCGTTTTGTCAGTGTAGAAAAGCGCATGACCTTTCCGTTAAAGTTATCGCAACTGGCCGAAAGTAGCACGCCGCATTTGGTGGTGATCGGTAACGCCGCCCAGACCATGCACCCCGTAGCCGGCCAGGGTTTTAATGTGGGTTTGCGTGATGCAGAAGTGTTGGCACGACAGATAGTGAATGCGAGTGCTGACTTGGGTAGCCAGGAGATGCTTGCGGCGTATCGTGCCAGCCGTAAAACGGACACTAAAAATGGCCTGTTATTTACCGATTTTTTAGTGAATATATTTTCTAATGATATTCTAGGCATCTCTGCATTAAGAAGTGCAGGCCTCGGTTTGTTTGATTTAGTCACCCCCATCAAACGGCACTTGGTGAGCAAAATGAGTTTCGGTAAATGAGTACACTAAAAGTGGATGTGACGATTGTAGGCGCTGGTTTGGTTGGGTTAGCAGCGGCGGTTGCCTTGAATCAAGCCGGCTATGAAGTGGTGTTGGTTGATAGCCAGACGCCTCCGTCGAACGAGAATCTAACTGAGTGGGATCAACGCATATACGCGATTAGCCCGAAAAATGCACAGTGGTTGATGCGATTAGGCGTTTGGCAACGATTAGATACAAGCCGGGTGACCGAGATGCACGCAATGGAGGTATGGGGCGATGCTACGCCAGAACCGTTGCAATTGTTAGCTGACGATGTGAATGCTGACAACCTGGGCTTTATTGTAGAAGAACGTGCTTTAAAGTTAGCCCTCATGGCGCAGGTGCAAGCTAGTGGTATAACTACGTTATTTGGTCATGCGTGTGACTCACTTAACGCGAGTGCGCACCAAGCCATATTGCATTTAGAAAATCAGCAAAGCATAGTAAGCACGCTGTTGCTGGCGGCTGACGGTGCAAACTCATGGGTGCGCCAGCAGTTGGGCATTATCAACCAGCAAAAACCGTATCATCAAACGGCCATAGTGGCGAATTTTGTCACTGAAAAAACGCACGACAACATTGCAAGGCAATGGTTTACACAAGATGAAGCGGGTAGAAGTGGCGTTATGGCGTGGTTGCCGTTACCCAGGAATAAAATTTCAATTGTGTGGTCCGCGCCAACACAATATGCTGATTTTTTGTTGAAGCTTAGCGCTAGTGAATTTGCACAGCAGGTCATGGCAGTTGGACATTCTACTTTGGGTGAATTAACGTTAATGGGTGATACAGCGGCTTTTCCGCTCACGTTGAAAACGGCGAATGAATTAAGCCGAAATTCAGTAGTCCTAGTGGGCGATGCTGTACATCGAGTGCACCCGATGGCTGGGCAAGGTGTAAACCTAGGGTTCAGAGATGTGATTGATTTGTTGCAAATTTTGGCAAGCAAACATCAGTATCAACACATCAATGACGTTAGTTTGTTAAAGCAATATAGTCGTGCAAGAAAAACAGATTTACTGACCATGCTAGCCTTAACCAATGGCTTGTATCATCTTTTTGAAAACCAAAATGGTGTAGTTAAAAAAGTAAGGAATTGGGGATTGTCTGCGACTAACCAACAGCCAATTAAAAAAATGTTGGTGGCCAATGCAGTTGCGCTTTAGCCTTGTATTCTCTAAGCTTGGCTTTTAGGCGTCTATAGGAAGTTTTTTGGTTTAATTGGCGTAATTTATTTCAACCGGTTTGTACAGGCAAGTATTACTTAAAGGAAAGTTAATGTTAAAAAAAATAATCAGTATTGCTTTAATGGGTGCGTTTTCAACGCTGGCAATTGCAGATGAAGCCAGTGTTAAAAAGGCAGTAGAAGCGGCTTATCCAAAATTTAAAGTAGAAAAAGTAACCAAAACCCCTTATGCAGGTTTGTATGAAGTATTTATGGGTGGACAGATTATTTATACAGATGAAAAGCTGACTTTTTTAATCGCCGAGGGTCGCTTAGTTGACCCAAAAACTAAAAAAGATATTACAGGTGAACGCTTGGAGGAGCTTACAAAAATAGATTTTTCCAGCTTGCCGCTTGATCAAGCCATTAAAGTAGTGAAAGGCAATGGTAGCCGTAAACTAGTGGTGTTTTCTGATGTGGATTGCCCCTATTGCAAGCGCTTGGAGCGTAACGAAATTGCCAACATTACTGATGTCACAGTTTATACATTTTTGTATCCAATTGAGCAGTTACACCCTGATGCCGCGAATAAATCTAAACTGATCTGGTGCGCTAAAGATCGCGTAAAAGCATGGGACAATTGGATTTTAAGAGATCAGTTGCCAAGTACTGCGGCTACATGTGATGTGCCAATCGAAAAAGTAGGTCAGCTAGCCAAAAAAATTGGCGTGAGTAGCACACCAACTCTAATTTTTGCGGATGGTAAGCGTATGTTGGGTGCACAACCTTATAAAGAAATTGAACGTATGCTGACTGAGGCGGCAAAGAAGTAGGCTAACCCCCCAACCGTAACGCGTCGGAAGGCGGGTGTTTGTAGTCTAGTCAACGCCCTCTTACTGGGTTTGTAACAGTATCTGTCATGAAGTACACAGGTGTTTCATGACAGATAGATTATCTAAGTTTAATGGCCTAGGTTTTGTGATTTTGGCCTAAACAACTTGGCCGAGTTTGAAAATAGGTAGGTACATTGCAATGACAAGCCCACCAATGAGCACTCCGAGTACCACCATGATGATCGGCTCCATCAGGCTGGCGAGCGCATCCACAGCATCATCTACTTCAGCTTCATAAAAATCTGCAACTTTGCTTAGCATGGAGTCCAAAGCGCCAGACTCTTCGCCAATAGCCGTCATTTGCAATACCATGTTAGGAAAAACCTCAGCATTTTGCATTGCAACAGTTAAGCTGGTACCCGTACTAATTTCACTTTGGATTTTTTTGGTTGCATCATAATAGACTCTATTGCCAGATGCACCAGCTACGGAATCCAGCGCTTCAACCAAGGGAACGCCCGCTGAAAACATGGTGGACATTGTGCGTGCAAACCGTGCGATTGTTGCTTTGCGTATAAGATCCCCAAATACTGGCACTTTAAGAATCAGTCTATCCATGGTGGATTGCATGGCTAAAGACCGCTTCCAGGTGTAGAAGAAAAACCATAAGGCAAAGCCAATTGAGCCAAATATTGCCCACCACCATTCTACAAAAACATCAGAAATAGACATGACAATCAATGTTGGTGCTGGCAGGTCAGCACCAAAGCTACTAAATAATTCCTTAAATGCAGGGATGACAAAAATCATGATGACGGCAGTAATGACAAATGCGACCACGATAATAGAGATAGGATAAAACAGTGCCGATTTTATTTTTGACTTAATGGCTAGAATTTTTTCTTTATAAGTAGCTAGGCGGTCGAGCAGTGTGTCTAGAATACCTGCTTGTTCGCCAGCACCAATCAAATTACAAAATAGTGAATCAAAATAGAGTGGGTATTTTCTGAACGCGGTGCTTAAGCTACTGCCAGTTTCTACGTCAGATTTAATGTCAGCTAAAAGCTTGGAAACGGCCGGGTTACTATGCCCCTTGCCAACAATATCAAATGACTGTAGTAATGGCACGCCAGATTTCATCATAGTTGCAAGCTGGCGGGTAAATAGAGTGATGTCTTTATCAGAAACCGAACCTTTACTGGTAAAGCCACTTTGTTTTTTAACTTTTTTAACTGTAATGCCTTGACGGCGCAGTGTAGCGCTGACGAAGGACTCACCAGAGGCCTTCATTTCACCTTTGACGCGCTTACCTTTTTTGTCTATACCCTCCCATGCGTAGGTGACTTCTTTGGTGGCTTTAATAGCAGCTGCCATGGCGATTCCCTTGGTGATTAACTATATTTGTGATGTCAAAACTCATTGATTGATCTTATTCATTGGTACAAGCCTCTACTTCTTCTATCGAGGTTAAGCCTTGCATCACCTTAAGAACCCCAGAACGACGCAAATCATTAACGCCATCTCGTTTAGCTTGGTCTGCGATATCGTGTGCGGTACCATTTTGCATAATGATGCGGCTAATAGCGTCGGTCACTGGCATCACTTGATAAATACCAACACGGCCTTTGTAGCCGGCATTGCACAATTCACAGCCTTCTGGGTTGTGTTTATAGAGTTGCCATTTTTCATTAAAATCCTCCTCAATGAAACCTACACTTAATAAAGCTTCTTTAGGCGCATCTATGGGGATTTTACAGTGCTTGCATAAACGCCTTGCCAATCTTTGTGCCGTAATCAGTGATACAGCGGAAGCAATATTAAACGGAGCAACCCCCATATTTAGTAAGCGTGTTAGGGTGGAGGGTGCGTCATTGGTATGTAAGGTTGAAAGCACCATGTGGCCAGTAGAGGCGGCCTTGATGGCCATGTCTGCGGTTTCTAAGTCACGGATTTCACCAATCATTATAATGTCAGGGTCTTGGCGTAAAAATGACTTTAATGCAACTGCAAATGTAAGGCCTTGTTTGTCATTGACATTGACTTGGTTGATGCCTGCCAGCGGTATTTCGCAGGGATCTTCTGCTGTTGCAATATTAACATCAGGTTTATTTAAGATATTTAGGCAAGTGTATAGCGAAACGGTTTTACCCGAGCCAGTGGGCCCAGTGACCAGCACCAAACCATACGGACGACTAACAGCACTTAATAAGCGCTCTTTTTGGATTGGCTCATAGCCTAGCGCCTCAATGCCAAGCGTGGCGCTACTTGGGTCTAAAATACGCATTACGATTTTTTCACCATAAATCAGGGGCAGTGTGCTTACCCGAAAATCTATGGTGCGTGTTCTTGATATGACGAGCTTCATGCGACCATCTTGCGGTATGCGCTTTTCTGAGATATCCATGCTGGATATTACTTTAATGCGGGAAGCAAGCTTCTCTTTAATGGCAAGCGGTGGCTGTGTAATTTCACGAAGTATACCGTCCACACGATAGCGTACGCGGTAGAATTTTTCATAAGGCTCAAAGTGCAAGTCAGAAGCGCCGATGTTAATCGCATCCAGTAGCATTTTGTTTAAAAACTTTACAACAGGTGCATCGTCAACTTCTGATTCTTGTGGCTCATGCTCCTCAATGTGACTACCTTCATCTAAGCCAAACTCATCGTCATCACCAGCATCACCATTTAGCGATTTAAGCCCGGTGTCGCTTGCCGCTATTATTTTATCTATCCAGCGCCCAAGTTTGTCATCTTCAACAACAATAGGCGATATAGTCATGCCCATTTGAAATTGAACGCTGTCTAGTGCCTGAATGTTGGTGGGGTCGGAAATGGCAACAAAAAGTATATTGTTGCGTACTTGCAATGCCATTACTCGGCTGGCTTGCATTAGTTTGGCATCAATTTTTTTAGGAGGTAGATAATCCTGGTTAAACGCATCCATGTTGAAGTATGGGAAACCAAAAGCTTTAGCAGCCGCTTCGGCAACCACTTGCGCACTAAGCTTTTTGCTTAATATCAGTTGTGCAATAAAGGGTGTTTTTAACGTGTAGGCTTGCGCTTCAATGGCGCGTGCCTCATCCTCAGAAAGCAGGTTCATTTGGATTAAGGTGCGCGCTAGACCGCTTAGTTTAGTATTCTGAGTTGTTACCATATAATAGTGATTTTAAATTAGCTTATGGAGCTATCCTGTTTATTTTTATAGTTATTATTTATCAAGTCAATAATGCACTTTACACTTTTTTTTGTAAAGACTTTAAGTCTTATTAGGCGCAAATTATGTCAGTTTAAGTAACTTTCCGTCAATTCTCCCACCTTATAGGCTGTAAACGGAGGGGTTTTATTGAGTAAAATATCACAATTTACCGCTTGACATCAGCATAAATCCAACTTATAAATATGTTTAGGTGTTTGAACATTTGCCCGCGCATTCCCCCTCTTAGCCGAATTCCGAACCAGCTTTGAGGCAAGAGGTGGGTCAAGCGGGCGGTTTTGATTTTAGTTTTTTAGTTTCTGATTTTCTTCCATGCTCCATCGTACCTTGTGCATCCA
>JAUSAG010000031.1 GCA_030652995.1 Methylotenera sp. | reverse complement strand
GTCGAGTAAAGCGACTAACGCTTGTACGTTGTAGCCGCCAAGCATCGTGCCTAATAATTGCACCGCTTTTTCGGGGGTGAGCAAAGGCGATGCCGCTTTGCTATTGGCAATGTCTGATAAAAAAGCAGCTTTGACATAGGCCGCTTGGTCCACACCCGCAGGAATACGATTAGCAAGTAAATCGAGTAAGGTTTCAGCCTCATCTGCCGGTGGGGTTTTGAGGAGCTCAACAAGTTGAGCGACCTGCTCGGCGCTGAGTGGCAAGGGTGGTAGTTGTTGATCTGCACGTTCTTGCACGTGCGCGGCGTAGGCTTTTAACATGATAGTCTTCTAGCTGAATTAAACACAGGTCATATTATAAACCCGTGATGCAACTCTACGCATGAAAACAATATGAAAATCTGACCAGATAAGCTTAAGCCAATAAAGCCTGATAACAAGCGCGTGATTGAAGCGCGGCTAAAAGTTTAATAAAAGCTCTTGGCAAATGGCGTGGCGCAGCTGGTACCTTTTATTGATGCTTCAAATTTTTCCAGCAACTCGCTTTCGTATCCCTTGCCGTGTTTTAACTCTAAAAAAGCACGCACCTCACTGGCATCGGCAAAGCCATTTTTATCGGTATCCATCGCGGCCACATGATCTTCTACTGTTGGCCCGATATATTTACCTTCCTTATTGGTCAAATAGCCCAATACATCTTCAGCATTTGCCGTATTTGCGGCAAAAACCAAACAAACCAACATCATCATCTTCAGCATTATATTTTTACCCATCATTCAAGCTTTCAGTAATGAGACTGATGTTAATCCAAAAAGTGCAATCACTACTGTGACTTATGGCACAGAACGCACAGCAATAAATTGATGCTACGCTATTTTCTGTATCCACTCTTTAGGGCCTGATGTGTGTATTGATTCGCCACGGCTATTTAGTGCACCTCGCGCTTTTAGTTCATGCATATTAATCGGCACCATGAGCGATTCTTTTGCTAACCGCATGGCTTTTCTGCACTACCGCCTATACGATACCCAGCATACCCTGCAGGCACCAACCTAGGCCCATGGTGGGATTTCATCCCTACTTTTACAAAGGCTATCACGATGCCAGCTTCCTGACATAACGGACGTTAGCCTTCCACGCACATGCGTGAATTGGTTAAAGTTGATATCTATACGTAAAATTTTATCATTCTTAGTGCACAGCCATTGCATTTGCCAGAAAAGCTGTTGCCTGTGTGTAAAAACGCCATTAGACCGTCTAATGTTGTTTTGCAGACCGTACTCAAAATTAAAAAGTTTCTAATTTGAGACCTGACTAATACCCGCAATTGATCCAATCACTTCTTTAAGCGTGCCTGACTCATTTGTCACTAATTTCAATTCTTCCCGAACAAGAAGCCAATCACCACTTGCCGTTAAAAATCTGTACTCATGGTTGAGCACTTTGTTTACATCCATCGTTTGCAAAAAATCCAGCACATTTGGTAAATCATTTTCATGTATATGGTTATGCCAAAATCCGTTATGTTGCATGAAGTTTTCTCTGTCATAACCAAACAATTGGTGGATATTTTTGCTGAAAAATGTTGCGGCGTACTCTGGCATTGGGGTTCTGGCAAAAAAGATAATAGGCATTGAGTTCATAATTTCGCCTATGCGCGATTTTTCACGCTCTAATTCCAATGCATCAAGTTGGCGCTGATCTTCTGCCGCATCTGGATTAGCGTTTAATTCACTGCTCGCCTGATGAACTTCGTGTTCAACCAGATGTAATAATTCATAATTTTTCATACCTACTGCATGAGCAAGGCTGCTAATAGTTTTTAGGCTGGGTTGTTTGATGCCGCGCTCTAACATGGAAATAAAAGTGCGCTCCAAGCCAGAATTAAAGGCTAAGATTTCTTGCGTAAAGCCACGTTCTAAGCGAATTTTTTTAATCACAACACCAAATAGGGATTTATGCATGTACTTCCGATAATTTAGGGCTATTTAGGGGAGTTAGGCGCATATGAACTTATTTTTACCATCGTTTTTAGCTTGGTATAAGGCGACATCTGCACTGCTTATTAGTGCTTTCGAGTTACCACCGATGATAGATGAAAGTGCAATGCCTACGCTTGCTGTCACGCTCATGATGTTTTTATCTAGGATAATAGGTTGCGATATTTCTTGAATCAATTTTTGTGCAATATCTGTAGCGCCAGTAACGTCCATAATATCTTCCAGTACCACGACAAACTCATCGCCACCTAAGCGGGCAACTGTATCTTCACTGCGTATATTAGCCATAAGCCGCTCTGCAACAACTTCAAGTACTCGATCTCCAGCCTGATGACCGAATTCATCATTAATGAATTTAAATCCGTCCAAGTCAATCATTAGCACGGCTAAATTATCCCCGGTACGTTTTATTCGAGAGAGTGAATGTGTTAATCGTGCATTGAATAGCAGTCGATTTGGCAACTTAGTTAATGGGTCATGATGCGCTAAAAATTCGAACTCGTCATGCGCTATTTTAGATGAAGTGATATCTGCAAACACCGCGATATAGTTTTTCACTTTATTATTCGCATCCAAAATGACACTTATTGTAAGCCATTCGGCATAGGTCTCGCCATTTTTCCGCCGATTCCATAGTTCGCCTTGCCAGTACCCGCTAGATTGCAACGACTCCCACAGACGCTTGTAGAAAACTTTATCTTGCCGGCCAGAGCTTAATATACTTGGATTTTTGCCGCGAATTTCGTCTTCTTCATAACCAGTAATTCTTGTAAATGCGGGGTTTACAGACAACATATTCGCATCCGCATCGGTGATGATAATACCTTCAATCGTATTTTCAAAAATTGATGCCGCCTGTTTTAACTTGCGTTCGGACAGTCTTTTTTCAGTCTCATCCTGTATGGTTTGTACGAAACCCAGTAGATTGTTATTCTGATCTTGAATTGGCGCGATACGTACATGCAGGTGAAGCATTTCATTTTTTACCTGATGCGTAATATCGAACTCATAACTTGTACCACGCTGCGCCTCATTCAAGGCTATGCGTAAATCATCGGTCTCCATGCCAATTTTACTGAACAGTAACTCAAGTTGCTCGCCTACGATACTTTCATGCGTCAGTTCAAAGAACGCGGAGGCCGCTGGGTTTAAGTAACGCACATTTTTAGCCGGGTCTGCAATAATCAGGCTAACCCCTAAAGATTCGTGCAATACAGCAGACAGCACATGCTTTTCATCTAACTCCTGACGAATACGCTCAATATCATCAGCCTGCCTTTTAATAATGGAACTTAATATACTCACATAGCGGTTTTCTATTTTTTTAACCACATCGTGCTCAGTGAGAACCCCCTGGAATATGCCATGATCATCAACCACGGGAAGCGTACGTATTTGATGCTGCCGCATGAGTTCAATCGCAAAATAAGTTGAGCGACTAAGTTGCACCGTAATCACTGAACTGGACATCACGTCTGCCAAAGGCATATTACTATCTATATGTTTTCGGCCTAGGCTAACTAAGTCTCGCTCAGTGATAATGCCGATAGGTTTTTGTGCCTCTGTTATCACAACGGCGCGGGCATTGGATTTAACCATCAGAACAATGGCATCGTTAAGCGTGGCATGCTTTGCGAGTGAGCTTGTATCAAAACTCATCATGTTTTCGACGTTTTCTTCACCGGAGAAAACGTCTAGCCCTAACACTTTCATAAAGTCTGTATCGGATGCTATTCCATACAAGTCACCTTCATCATCTACAATAATAAGATGGCGAATATTTTTTTGAGCGCAGAGGTGATATGCCTCAAATAAATCAAGATGCTTGGGCGCCACAACAGGGTTGCCGCTCATAAGACTACCGACTGTTGTCGTTTTAGGGTCAAGTAGTTCAGGAATAATGCATAACGCATCTCTTTCGGTAAAAATACCCACCGGTCGCCTGCCTTCAACAACCACTACAGAGCTAATAGCCTTATTGGCCATGACATCAAGCACATCCGACAGCATGGTATCTCGAGATACACTGGTCGGGTTACTTGAGCAAATTTCATTTAGCGACATTGAAGTGTACATAAGATCGGAAGCTACTTTATTAAAATTTCAATGTTAATGGCTTTTAAGTTTACTTTTCATTCTATGTGGTTTTACCTTGGCGTACTATAGACCATGGTATACAAACTTTCACTGCCGTTCTATGGATAGCAGTTGCTACCTTTCAGCATAAGATTGTTGATAAATATTTAAGGGTGTTTTAGCAGACTTGACTTGTAAAGCACATGACGGCTTACCGATCAATTGCTATAAAAAAGACAGGGAGGAGTATCAATAAAGGAATGTATGAATGCATGGTGCGCCCGAGATGATGAAACTGGGCACTGGTTAGTGCTTAGTGAACTACCCCGCCGTAAACGACGGAGTTTCTAACTTCAACGGCACGCGCGCAATACTAGACTTACGTCCAGCACCACGACTGACAGTGCCTCCATTAGCAGTAACGACTATTCCAGCCGTTATCATGCGTTGTGCTTCA
>JAUSAG010000029.1 GCA_030652995.1 Methylotenera sp. | reverse complement strand
AAGGTTTACCTGTGATCGGGGTAATAACGTCAAAGTATTCGCCATTAACCGGCGCTACCCATTTCCCGCCAATGAAATTATCATATTTGGCTTTGTATGGGATTGTTACCCCAAGACCTTTTAATAAATCTAAACTCATGCCAACTCCTTTGGTTTTCTGTTGTTGATAATTGAAACTTTACGCACTGAACGGCTTTAATTAACTGAAATTTAAATGCACATTTTTTGTTGTAAATCTTGTTAACAATAAACCCAAGTGACAATCTAATCAAGGGTATTTAAGCATTATTCTTCAAATTTAATTATTTTACTTAGTGCGTAGATGTTTTGCTCAAGGTAATGGCCTTTTATTGGCAAGATATAAACTAGAAAAATCTTATCGCATGCGCTATAGTGTGTTGATGCAAGTCAACCAATAAGATGATTATCTAATGCTGATATGTTAGAAAACCTAGTGCAACCGTCCATTTTAACGCGCGAATTTTGGCGCAGATTTTCTAATCCATCTTCTGTTGCGTTGGGTAAATCTATCTTATCCATATTGGTGTTAGCCGAAACGTTAGTGAGTTTTTTTTGGATATTTACGTTATCTGGCTTGGGCGAAGGTTACGCGTTGATCGCCGCTGTCCCTTATTTTTACCTGATTATTTCCTACGTCAGCCTGTTTATTTTCTACCGATCCAAGCGTTTTGAATATTTTACATTTACGCAATTGGTGATGTTGCTGGTGATGCCATTTTTTATGCAATGGGCGATTGGCGGCTTTGAAGCCTCTAGCGGCGTAGCAATTTGGGCTATTTTATCTCCAGTAGGCGCGCTGATGATACTAGGTACGCGTCAATCAACACCTTGGTTTTTACTGTTTGTTGGGCTGGCTTTTCTTTCATGGAAAATGAACCCTTATTTTGCTGGTAATGCAATGCCAATACCAAGTAACGTTAAAGATACATTTTTTTTAATGAACATTACGGGTACCGCCTCAATTTTATACGGTGTATTACGTTTTTTTCAGGCACAAAAAGAACGCGTCATGCTTTCGCTGGAAATAGAACAGGCGCGGTCTGAAAAACTATTACTGAATATATTGCCGGCGCCCATTGCCGAGCGCCTTAAAGCTAACGATATGCGGATTGCTGATCATTATGATGCAGTGACGGTTATGTTCGCTGATCTAATAAATTTCACACAAATGTCAGAGAAAATGTCACCGACCCAGTTGGTTGATTTGTTATCACAAGTGTTTTTGAAATTTGACCAACTCGCAGAAAAGTATCAAGTTGAAAAAATCAAAACCATCGGTGATGCGTATATGGTGGTTTCTGGTGCACCAGTGGCTTGCGCTAATCATGCGCAGAGAATTGCCGCAATGGCACTGGAAATGCAATCAGCGCTTAAAGAAGTGGCGACCAGAACAGGATTTGACCTCAATATGCGTATAGGGATTCATAGCGGTGCAGTAGTGGCGGGTGTAATTGGTAGTAGCAAGTTTAGCTACGACCTATGGGGAGATACTGTCAACTTGGCAAGCCGTATGGAAGAAACCTGTATCGCTGGTGCTATTCAAGTGACTGCAGAAACGCAGCGATTGTTAAAAGATAATTATATATTTTCATTAAGAACCGCTGTTGAAGTAAAAGGCAAGGGCGTTTTAGATACGTTCACGTTGCTAAAAAAATCATAATTCAAGGTAGGTGCCTATATGTTGGGTTTTATACCAATATGCACTATAATTCGCCCCTCTCGGAAGGGTGGATGAGCGGTTTAAGTCGCACGCCTGGAAAGCGTGTTTAGGTGAATAACTTAACGCGGGTTCGAATCCCGCCCCTTCCGCCAGTAGCAATAAATAGTCGAACCTGAACAACTCAGTTCAATCAGTTTTTAACTGATTGAACTGAGCACCATTTAAATGTTGTTGTATTACGACGATGATCAATTGCAGTTGACTTGCAAAGCAATGGCCGTAAAAAAGCCGGATGGCTCTCAGG
>JAUSAG010000010.1 GCA_030652995.1 Methylotenera sp. | reverse complement strand
TGAAGCACAACGCATGATAGCGGCTGGAATAGTCGTTACTGCTAATGGAGGCACTGTCAGTCGTGGTGCTGGACGTAAGTCTAGTATTGCGCGCGTGCCGTTGAAGTTAGAAGCTCCGTCGTTTACGGCGGGGTAGTTCACCGTTACATATTTCTAAGTAGCCCATCTAGCTAATTTCAAATATAGTCTAGCAATTGCAATTTAAAGAATGAGTAATGAGCTTTGAATTAGTTGTCGTATTTCTATTATTAGGCACTATTGTTGGCGTCATGGCTGGTTTACTCGGCATCGGCGGTGGCGGAATTTTGGTGCCAGCGTTCACTATGTTATTTATTTACCAGGGTTTTCCTAAAGAGAGTGTCGTACATATTGCACTAGGCACATCCATGGCATGTATCGCGGTGACTTCGTTTTCCAGTATGCGCGCACATCATGCCAATGGCGCAGTTATCTGGAGTGTTGCAAAAGTAATGATACCCGGCATCATCATTGGCACCTTTGTAGCAACCTTTTTGGCGACAATGCTAAGCTCAAAGACATTGGCCATCTTTTTTGCGCTTTTTATGACTTATGTATCCTCACAAATGTTTCGTAATAGAAAATTGCATGAGCGCACAAGACATGCCGGCAAAACAGAGTTAAGGTTGGTTGCATTAGGCATTGGTGCGATATCCGCGTTGGTTTCAATCGGCGGCGGGTCACTTACCGTGCCTTATTTGAATTGGCGTAGTGTTGAGATTAAAAAAGCCATAGGGACTTCAGCTGCGCTTGGCTTTCCTATTGCGATTGCTGGGACGTTCGGTTATTTAATCAACGGGTTATCCGGGGTAGCTTCAACTGAATATACATGGGGTTTCATCTATTTACCGGCGGTACTACTGGTTTCTATCCCTAGTTTTTTTACCGCACCTTTTGGCGCAAGATTAACCCAGCGTTTACCCATTCAAACATTAAAAAAGATATTTGGCGTACTGCTAATTTTATTAAGCCTTAAGATGGTGATTTTCATTTTGTAGCTGGGTTGTGAAATATGATTGGTTTTCAAAAACACCTTAACACCTTACAATACGCGCCATACAAAGTGCACGGCCCCGTAGCTCAGTGGATAGAGCATCCGCCTCCTAAGTGTGTAAATACCATCTTCAAGATGTAAATATCGTTAAAAATTAGGTATTTAATGCTTTGTAGACCCACCTAATTCAGTTGAATCCAGTGGTGATGTATCCCAAAAGTGTTGCACTTTTGTAAGGGTGAGAGTGATTTTTGTATTGCTTGAATTGGTATCCCCACCGGGAATCGAACCCAGATCTAGGTCTTAGGAGGACCTTGTTCTATCCATTGAACTACAGGGACTTTAAAGAAAGTGCTATTCTACAGTTTTGAGTAGTCTTGTGAAATGTAATGTATGGAAAAAGCAGAGATAGTTGATTATCTAAAAGGCAGGTCTGGTGGAAAGTTGGTGATGACCCCAGAACAGTTAGAACAAGAAATTGGCATCTCTACCTAAACAGTAATCCGTTTTAAGAACTCAAACCAGATTTCCAATCCCACATAAGAAAATTGGTGGAAGTGTTTATTATTCAATTCTACATATAGCTGATTTTTTGATCGATGGTGAAGTCTATACTGCCCCTAGTAAGAAATATGAGCCTAAGCCACTGTCAAACAGCGTACGATATTTGCCACTCAAACAGCATTAATACTTGCCAGTATCTTTCAAAAAACCATTGAATGACAAAGGCTTGTTAGTTAGTCCGTTGTTGCTGGAATGCCGACTAAGTGGAAAGTTCAGCTCGCTGATTGACAGCTTTAGCATACAGGGCATGTGTTAATCGTTAGCGATGATGGCCGACAAGTCATTGACAGTGAATGACATTGCGAAAACGATGGGCGTGTCTAGGTCTACGTTGTATCGGATTTAGTCTCGGTCCGCATATCCAGCCTCATTTTGGCTCCTGATAGCTAGAACGAAAACCGTATCGATAGCTGATATATATCGATAGAGCGCGATGTACCCGTTAGACCTGCTGCGACCGATAATTAATTCACGCTGACCTGAAACTACTGGACGCCCGATGAGTGGGTTGTTGGATAGAATGTTAATAGCATCAATGATCTCATCTATCCGCTGGCTAGGATTTCCTACTTGAAAGTCCAAAAGGTGGTCAAGGATGCGTTGGAAATCCTCACTAATCTCTGGTGCGAGTTCAATAGATGCCATGACTAACGTGCAATCTTACGGCTTTTTGGTGCGGAAACGCTTTCACCAGCAATTTTAGCTTTTAGGTAATTGCGCATATCATCCCAAGGAACAGTTTCTCCTGATGCAATGATTCTGGCATAACGCGACTCCGCTTCCGATTCAAAGTCTGCACGCCTTTCATCTTGGCCTGCTTTTTCTGCAATAGCTTCAAGAATAAAGCCGTGCGCAGTAGTTCCGGCACGTTTTGCCGCCTCCGCAACGCGAGATTTAAGTTCGTTAGGCAGTCGAATGGTCGTTGTTGACATGATACGTCCTCGTTAAAGAATATGGCTATTGTAGCACTTATGTGCTACATGTAAAGAAGTCCGTTGGCCGAAAAGTCATTGTCAGTAGGTGGCATTGCTAAAACGATGGGTGTGTCTAGGTCTACTTTGTATCGGATTTAGATGGCGTTAATGCTTGCCATAAGAAGCTTATATTTATATAATGATTGCTATGGAAAGCAAAGTTAAAATTAAGTCAGAATATACTCACCCTCCTGAAGCAGTAAAGCTCGCACAAGAGTTGGGCGGTAGAATTCGTGTGGCACGTCTGCGCCGTAAAATACGTCAACAGGATATGGCCGAGCGCACGGGTTTGTCTCGATCAACAATTCAATCATTAGAACGCGGCGAAGTGACCTGCTCAATAGGTGCATTTTTAAATGTTTTGTGGACTCTGGGACTATCAAGGGAGCTTAATTTGATTGCTGATCCAGGGCTTGATCGTGATGGACTCGTCATTTCTTTGGACGCAGAAAAAAAGCGTGTTGGTATTCCAAGGAAGGTAAACAATGAGTTCTGATTCGCTATTTGTATGGGTATATCTTCCTAGTAGCAGTAAGCCAGTGGTATCTGGACGATTGGACATCTCTATTACTGCTGCAGGTAAGTTAGGAAAGTTCACCTACGGCAAAAGCTACCTTTCAAAGAAAGATGCCATTCCATTAGACCCAGTGACTTTACCGCTTAGCGAAAGCATTCATGAATTCACAGCGTTAAAAGGCTTCCCAGGCATTATTTTAGATAGTTGCCCAGATAGATGGGGCATTAAAGTGATAGATCGTTTAGTCGGTCAGATGGAATATCCTGTCGGTTACATTTTGCTGAATGATCCTGGTCGTGCTGGTGCTCTTGCATTTTCGCTGTCAGCTAAAGATATCCCGAAAGAGATGGATAGTCGTGAATTCAAATTAAATGACCTTATGCATGCAGCAGAAGCGGTCGAGAAAGGACTGTATGCTGATCCTGAACTTCTGAAGGCGCTACACCCTGGCACTGGCGGTGCAAGGCCAAAGTGCAATATTGTTGATGGAAATTCTATATGGATTGCCAAATTCCCCAGCATTGATGACAGCTCAATCATTAGTGTTCCCAGGTTAGAGCATGCAACGATGACGCTTGCTGATCTATGTGGAATTCGTGTGGCTAAAACAAAAATAGAAGTAATCGATGGCCGCGATGTTTGTTTCGTTAAGCGTTTTGATAGAGAGCTAACATCCTCTGGTATTTTAAGAACAAATTATCTGAGTGCCAGAAGCGTATTTTTTGGCAGTGATGGTTACGAATCTGTTGGCACAGGCTCGTATGGTCGTCTTGCTCGCCAGCTACAAAAATATGGCTGTCCAATCGAAGAAAAGCATGAGTTGTATCGGCGTATGGTCTTTAATGTAGCCGTCAGAAATTCTGACGACCACGAATTGAATCACGGCTTAATTCACTATAAGCATGGCGACTGGAGACTCTCACCAGCTTTTGATATTGTACCTACCACCGTATTTCATCATGTATATCAGCATGCCATTTTAATTGGCGATTCTGCCGCAGGAACAATAAGTAATCTGCTAAGTAACGCGGAGGCTTTTGAACTTTCACAGGCTCAGGCAAAGAGTGTGATCAATGACGTACAATCATTAATTACTGACAATTGGATAGATACATTTTATTCTTCTGGGTTTGGCGATGAGTCAATTCGAAATATTGAGCGATGTTTTTCTCCTATTCCGTTAGGCTAAACCAGCAATCTTAAGTGTGAGCAGTATCATAGTGGCCGACAAGTCATTGTCAGTGAGTGATATTGCTAAAACGATGGGCGTGTCTAGGTCTACTTTGTATCGGATTTAACATTAAATTGTATATTATAATAAACACATGGTATCATTATGTTTATCTTGATGTACAAAAATATTAAAACGGTAGCAAATGATGGATAAAAAACGAGTGTATTCACGTTACGGCAATGCTGCTGTAGTGCTTTTGGGTAAAGCAGTCCAACTTGGCCGTAAAGAACGCAAGTGGACGGCGCAAGAACTGGCTGAGCGCGCAGGCATTGCAAGAGGCACGCTTATCAAAATTGAAAAAGGTGATATGCGCTGCGAAATTGGCTTGGTTTTTGAAGTGGCAGCGCTGGTTGGTGTAAAGCTTTTTGATGCGGATGAATCGCAGCTCGCAATGAACATAGATCGATTTAATGACAAGATAGCCTTATTGCCAAAAAGTATCCACCCACCATCTAAGGTAGTTCAAGATGACTTCTAAAAAAACCGATGACAAAGAAGCCTACGTTTGGATTTGGCTGCCAGAGGAAACCGATCCAGTCGTGGCCGGAAGACTTGCGACTGAGGGTAAGTCCCTAGTTTTCAATTATGGGCAAAGTTACCTTGCGCGTGATAACGCCATTTCAATTTTTAAAAATGAGCTGCCTTTAAAATCAGGTGTATTACCCTTACTTACTGGGCTGACTATGCCAGGTTGCCTTCGGGATGCCGCCCCTGACGCATGGGGTCGACGTGTGATTTTAAATAAGAAATTCGGCAAAAAATTTGATGCCGCAAATGTTGACCTTGGTGAACTTACCTATTTGCTAGAATCTGGTTCGGATCGTATTGGTGCTTTAGATTTTCAGCAATCAAACACCGTGTATGAGCCAAGAATTTCTGTTAATACTAACCTTGAGGAGTTGCTTGAGTCTGCTGAAAGAGTGCAGAAAGGCATTCCGCTCACGCCCGAATTAGATCAAGCGCTCCATCATGGCAGCAGTATTGGTGGTGCTCGCCCTAAGGCATTAATTACTGACGGCAGCGCCAAGTACGTCGCTAAATTCTCTGCATCAGCCGACATTTATAACGTCGTTAAAGCTGAGTTTATTGCCATGCGCTTGGCTCATTTGGCAGGGATTAATGTTGCGCCGGTAACGCTAGTCAAGTCGTCCCATAAAGACGTGTTGTTAATTGAGCGCTTTGACCGCGTGCTGTCTGCGCATGGATGGCAAAGAAAAAGTATGGTGTCAGCTTTAACTATTTTGAGCTTAGATGAAATGATGGCCAGATATGCCAGCTATGAAGATTTGGCGCAAATTATTCGCAAGGAATTCAGGCAGTCAGCGAGTAGCCTAAAAGAATTATTTTCACGCATCGTATTTAATATACTGTCAGGAAACACCGACGATCATGCTCGCAATCATGCTGCGTTCTGGGATGGCGAGATGCTAGAGTTGACGCCAGCCTATGATATTTGCCCGCAAGGACGTACAGGATTTGAGGCTTCACAAGCGATGCTTATTTCTGGAAATGATCGTGCAAGTCAGATAGCCTCATGCTTGACTGCAGCGCATGTGTTTCAGCTTTCAAGCAATGAAGCTATTAGACTCATTGAGCATCAGATCGAGACCATCGGCAACCAATGGATCGCTATTTGTGAAGTTGCTGAGCTAAATCAGGTTGACAGAAAATTACTCTGGGGAAGTCAGTTTCTTAATCCTTATGCTTTTTACGGATTAAGTGAGGAGGCTAAGTATCTGGAAGGTTTGGCGGAACATTTTAGGTCTAAAAATCAATTTTAAGTGGTGGCAGCATGTAAAGATGATGGTCATTGTCAGTGGGTGACATTGCCTTATCTATATCGCCTTCCAAAAGAATTACGGCAAGAGCGTGAAAGTCAGAGCGCCAGGAATGTTTGTTGAACACTTGCGTCGCAAGGCTGAAAGTGCTGGCGGCAAGTTGATTGACTTGCACAATAATGTCAACGAACCTTTGATCATAGGTGATTGGATTCAGCTTCGGGCTATTTTTTAACACTTATTGCGCGGAAATCTTTGCCTCTTCACGGCGGAGATGAATAGCGCGGATGACGAAGTTATCCTTTGCTTACTGTAAATATAATATATTTTATAAAATAACATTCATGCTAACCGCCACTAAAATCCGCATCTATCCAAACAAAGCGCAAGCTGAGAAGCTTGCTAAAGCTTTTGGTTGTGCGCGTTGGTATTGGAACAATGCTTTAGCTGAGACTCAAAAAGTCTATCAGGCAACAGGTAAAGGCTTAGGCCAATTCCAGCTAAATGCCCGATTGCCGCAACTTAAATCCGAGATTGAATGGCTAAGCGAAACGCACAGCCAAGTATTGCAGTCTGTAAGCCTGCATCTTTCCCGTGCATTCGTGAATTTCTTTGAACGCAGGGCTAAATACCCGCAGTTCAAACACAAGCACCGCAAGCAAAGTATTCAATACCCACAAGGCGTTAAAGTAGTGGAAGGCTGTAAGGTCTATCTGCCAAAGATTGGGCACGTTAAAGCGATCGTGCATCGCGAGCTTGCTGGATCGATTAAAACCGTCACAGTCAGCAAAGACCCTAGTGGTCAATACTTTACCTCTATTCTTACGGAAGATGGAATAGAAACCTCTGCTATTTCGCTCAATGGAAAGATACTAGGCATAGATGTTGGACTAACTGACCTAGCCGTCACCAGTGACGGCTCTAAATTCAGAAATCCTAAGCACGTAGCAAAAGCACAGAGCAACCTAAAACGTAAACAACAACACCTAAGCCGTAAGGCGAAGGGAAGTAACACGCGCAACAAAGCACGATTGCTCGTGGCTAAAGCGCACGAGCGTGTCACTAATGCGCGTCAAGATTATTTGCATAAACTCTCTACCCGGCTGGTGAACGAAAACCAAGTCATCGCCGTGGAAGATTTGCACGTCAAAGGCATGATGAAGAACCATAAGCTATCTCGCGCCATCGGCGATGCTGGTTGGGGTAGCTTCACCAATATG
>JAUSAG010000009.1 GCA_030652995.1 Methylotenera sp. | reverse complement strand
TCAACAGCGATCCAACTAGGCTTAAACCCTAAGGTTAACTGCGCCTGTATTACACTTCGCTCTTCAATACTTAATTGTTTGTAATTTCCCATACAACATTTTCCTTCGAAAAATGTTGCACTTCAAATTTGAGCGCGCCCTGCAAAAAAAGCAGCGCTTTAATTTTAAATTTTAAATAGTGCTTTTAAAAATACAATTAACCAATCCCCGTGGTGGAGTGTTGGTCTATGCTTGAATACATCACCATTCACGTGGCTTATCTTGCTAATAATGCGCTCGCCACCGGCAATAATCATCCGCATTTCAAAGCCGATACGTCCCTTCAAAATACACCCGAGTGGCTTTCCGGCATATAGGCAAGCATTAACGCGACGTAGATTAAACTGCATAAATTGCTGCCAGTTTGCATCAACAAGTTCATTACCATCTACGAAGTTTTGAATTTGTTGTTCGGTGATACCAAATGCCGCCAGTTCTTCCTGACTCATGTAAATGCGCTGTTTACCCTCATTTTTTTTAAAATCAATAGCAATGTCTTGTAGAAAATTGATGATTTGTAATGCCGTACAAATATGATTAGATAATGCAATATTTTCAGGCGTGGCGTTTTCATATAAATGTAATAGTAATTGGCCAATCGGGTTAGCTGAGCGTTGGCAGTAGTCAAGCACTTCATCATGATTTGCATAGCGTGTTTTAGTAATATCTTGACTAAAGGCGTCCAGTAGCGCGTAGAAGGGCGCGTACGGCAGTTTTTTTGCCTTAATCATTTGCCCTAAAGTTGCAAAAAATAGTGTTTGCGGCTTGATGTAAGCGTGCAATAAATCCAACTCATCGCGAAAACTATTGAGCAAACTTAATCGATGCTCTATCGTAAAGTCACCTTCATCAGCAAAGTCATCTGCTTGTCTGGCAAAACTGTAAATTAAAGCAATCGGTTCACGTAGGTGTTGTGGCAAAAAAACAGAGGCTACAGGAAAGTTTTCATAATGGCTGCTAGCAAGGCTAATGCTTTGATGCGTGATAGCCTGAGGCATTGCCAATGGATCTGTATGAAATTGCGTCATGGCGTGAGTATGCCACAAAATAGCGTGAGTTTTACCTGCTTTAGCCTCAATGCAGCTTCAATATTTATTGCAGTATTTAGACAAAGCTTTGTTAAAATAAAACCAACTAAATTTTAGGAAGTGTTTTATGTTAGCAATTATTGGCGGCACAGGCTTAACGCAATTAGATAATTTAAACATTACCAAGCGTTTAATTGTGCGCACCCCTTATGGTGAGCCGTCACAACCACTGATTTTTGGTGAAATTTCTGGACGTGAAGTGGTTTTTCTAGCGCGTCATGGCAATGGGCATACCATCCCGCCACATGAAGTGAATTACCGTGCCAATATTTCAGCATTGCATCTACAAGGTGTGACCGAGATTGCGGCAATTGCAACAGTGGGTGGCATTCATCCGGATTTAGCCGCAGGTGTGATAGCGATTCCGCATCAAATTATTGATTACACTTACGGACGTAAAAACACATTCCACGATGGTATCACCCAACCTGTAAAGCATATTGATTTTACGGACCCATACTGCCCAAATTTACGTGCAAAATGGCAACAAGCGGCACTGACCGCAGGCGAGTCTGTTATCAACCATGGTATTTATGCCGCTACACAAGGGCCGCGCCTAGAAACTGCGGCTGAAATCAACCGATTAGAGCGTGATGGTGCAACCATGGTTGGTATGACCGGTATGCCAGAAGCCGCGCTGGCACGCGAGCTTGGGATAAGTTATGCCACTATTTGTCCGGTGGCTAATTATGCAGCAGGACGCGGTGACAGCTTGCATGGCATTAAATATGAAGAAGTGATTGCCAATCTTAATCAAACCATGGTGCGTGTGCACAATATTATTGCGCAATTGGTCAAACAAAACGGTTTTAACAAGACTGCAAATAACTAGTGCAAACAGCGCCGCGAAAGGTCAATAAATGGCAATAAAAAGTGTTTTGCGTATGGGTGAACCTTGTCTATTATTAAAAGCAGCTCCCGTTGAAAAATTTGATACACCTGAATTACATACCCTGATTCAAGATATGCAAGATACCATGCAATACATGAATGGTGCTGGTATTGCCGCCCCGCAAATTGGTGAAAGCTTGCGCGTTATTATTTTTGGACAAAAAGAGTCAGATGGTAGTAAAAATTCACGCTACCCAGATGCTGATGCTGTGCCCTACACCGTGTTAATTAACCCGGTACTCACGTTAATTGGTGAAGAAATAGAAGAAGGTTGGGAAGGGTGTTTGTCGGTACCAGGAATGCGTGGCGTAGTGCCACGTCACCTACGTTTGCATTATGCGGGGTTTGATCAATACGGAAATAAGATAGACCGACTAGTGGATGGGTTCCATGCACGCGTTGTGCAACACGAAAATGACCACCTTGATGGCATTTTGTACCCCATGCGCATTAGTAATTTAAAATATTTTGGCTATTCTGATGTATTTTTTCCTAATCAGGATATTCAAGACGACTAATTTGTTGTTATAATGGCGCCTTCGTTACAAAGGTAACGTTTAGACGGAAGAGTGGCAGAGCGGTTTAATGCTACAGTCTTGAAAACTGTCGTGGGTGCGAGCCCACCGTGAGTTCGAATCTCACCTCTTCCGCCAATAACTTCCTTTAAAATCAATAACTTACATTGATTTTATGTCAAAAAATACTCAATTAATCTAAGTATCTAGCAGAGTTAGGATTAAACATCCTAATGATTTCTGGCTTAATTTCCTAACTAAATTTTTTTCTGAAATATATTTATATTTCAAATGGTTACGCAAGACATAAGCTGTAACGATCTTTAAAAGCACTAAATTTCAGTGCTTTTAAAGATCGTTTGGTGCGTTAACCCTAGATGAGGATTAGTTATCATGCGAAATTTAATAACATAAAATTTGCATCGTAACATTTATTAAGTTATAGTTCATTTTAATTGTTATATTGTGTTGGTGAAATGAATCGTATAGAACTTTTAGAAAAGTATATTGCTACAGCACTTTGTATAGAGGTGCATGTAACGCCATTGCCTGACGTCAAACAATTCCCATTTTTTCTTCAAGGTGCCTATCAATTTTATCAGATAATATTGTTGGGGCAGCGATGCACTATCTTGATTGATAAGGATGCTGAAAACTCTCCAGCAGCGATTAGCAAGCATATAGATATTGTCCGGCAGCAGCTAGGTATGCCATGTATCTATGTATGTGATGCTGTCACCGCATACAACCGTGAAAGGCTTATTAGCCACAGAGTGGCATTCATCGTCCCTGGAAACCAGATGTTCCTGCCTTTCCTAGGTGTTGATCTGCGTGAGTATTTCCTTAAGAAACGTATTGAAATAGTTGAGAAGCTGAGCCCTGCAGCGCTGACAACCCTAATCTATATGATGGTTGCAGTGGGCAATGAATTTCGCCCAGCAGAGCTTGCACAAGGCACTGGCTATACGACGATGTCTATCTCAAGGGCCGTTGATGAAATTGAAGCAATGGGACTAATCGTCAGCGAGCGTAGTGGTCGTGAGCGGCTGTTGCGAATTGGAATGGATAAGAAGGATTTATGGCGCAAGATCACTGCTTTGGCGCAAAGCCCAGTCAAGCAACGTGTATTTTTGCGTGCAGATGCTATTGATCTTAGCAAGTATCGGCGAGCTGGAAACGATGCTCTTGCGCATTTCTCAAGCATTAACAAGCCAAACCAGCCGATCATCGCGATAACTACTGAAGAGTGGCGTGCGCTTAAACAGCAAGGCATTAAGCCCGTTGAATTCGGTGAGATTGAAGTAGAGGTATGGCAGATTAATCCAAGACTGTTTGCTGACGAGCAATTCGTGAATAGATATTTCCTGTATCTAAGCTTAAAAGATAATAAAGACGAGCGCATTGAAATGACTTTGGAAGAAATGATGGCAGGATTGACTCATGATTAAAGGCCTGGATTTATTCCGTGATCATTTCGCTGATTTTAAGAATAACTACATCATGATTGGCGGCACTGCATGTACGCTGGCGATGGACGAGTTTGAAATCGACTTCAGAGCGACTAAAGATTTAGATGTTGTCCTGACGATTGAAGCCATTGATGAAAAATTCACCACTGCATTTTGGGATTTCCTTAGGGCTGGTCAATACAGCACTTATCAGAAAAGTAGCGATAAGCATATTTTTTACAGGTTCAAAGATCCTCAAAATGAGTCTTATCCAGACATGATTGAACTCTTTGCAAGAAACCCAGGGTTCAATCTTGAGGATCATGCCGAGGTCACGCCCATTAAGTGGAAGCGGATCGATGACACTGAAGCCAAGAGCCTTTCAGCGATCTTACTTGACGACGATTACTATCATTTTATTCATAGTGGAAAAGTCATCATTGATGGCATCCCTACCATTCGCGCATTACATCTAATTCCAATAAAAGGTTACGCTTGGATTGATAATATGAAGCGTAAGCAGGCCGGTGAAGATGTGGATGAAAGGAACATAAGGAAACATCGTTCAGACATTATCCGTCTATCACAACTACTAACGCCAGAAATGATCGTCGAGCTACCTGGGCGACTTAATAGTGATACAGCAGAATTCCTCAGCACCCTTGAGAGTTCAGGTATAGACCCTAGGCAGCTAGGTATCAAGCGTTCCTTGAATGAGATTATCAATGACCTAAGGGCTATTTATTCTAATTTATATTTATAAAGCACCAAGATATGCACCAAGCTCAATTAAATTAAACTTTAAGTCTTTGGTTTAATTGAGTTTTTAAGCGGAAGTCGAATCTCACCTCTTCCGCCAAGAATACCTTTTAAACTCAATGAGTTACACTGTTTAATTTATTTTAATTCTATATTTTTTTGTGATATAATATTTTAAATATACAATCCTCCAAAGCGTAAATAACTTAGCCATTTAAAAATGGCTTTTGTTTTTTATACTTATCTTGTACAGAGCCTGTAAGGTCTATTCGTACTCCTTCTAATGCGATATAAACAATAAGCCCCAGAATCCACCGCTGAATACTGTTTCCCAATATAAGCATTGCAAGCCTTCACACGCAAATGCACACAGCAAACAAGTTCTGTTTGATTAATACTATTTACCGTGCCATTGCAGAACAAAAAGTAAAGGTTATATTCAAAACTTATCTTGATTTAATCAAACCTAATCACTATGATTATATTTAAATCATTTGTTAGATAAACAATATGGCACACGCACAAACAAAAGTATTAACTGCACACGTACCTTTGGAATTAGCAGAAAAAGTAGACGCATTAGCCGCTCGCCTCGAACGCTCACGAGGCTGGATTGTTAAGCAAGCCTTGACAGGGTGGATTGACCAAGAGGAAGAACGTAATCGTTTAACGCGTGAGGCATTGGTTGATGTGGAAGCAGGGCAGGTGATAGACCAGCAATCAGTACAAGCTTGGGCTGATAGCCTTGGTACATCTCAGCCACTTCCAGCGCCTAAGTGCTAATGGAAGTTAAATGGACAAGTAAGGCGCTGTCAGATTTGGTGCGGCTACATGAGTTTCTTGCGCCTATGAATCAGTTGGCGGCAGCGCGAACAGTGCAATCGCTGACAGCAGCAACCGCAAGCCTGATTGCAAATCCCCGCATTGGTGAAAGGCTGGACGAGTTTGAGTCGTCTGAGGTACGTCGCATTTTTGTTGGTCATTATGAAATGCGTTACGAAATCAAAATATCAACGATTTACGTGTTACGACTGTGGCATACACGTGAATATCGGTAATGGCCTTACTTTTTGCCAAACATTGTTTAGTATTAGAGTATTCAAATTCAGGCTTATCATAGTAAGTTAATAATAATGCATATCAAATTATAGATTTAAAAATTTACAAAGCACCAACATATGCACCAAGCAAAAATTAAATTAAAATTTAAACAAATTTAAACAAATTTAAACAAATTTAATTGATTTAATTGATTTAATTGATTTTTTATCCGAAGTCGAATCTCACATCTTCCGCCAGTCGTCATAAACTCAATATAATTAATAACTTGCATGGTTTGAGGTCTCAATTTTTACTACATCACCCCCTCCATAAATAACTAAAACATTTAGCTTATTTGCCAATAGTTATATTTCAGTTTGTTTTTTAGATTTTATTCATTAGAAATGTCTTACTTAACCCTTATTAGGATCCGCTAAGTTATCCCTAAATACTCACAGATTGCCAATCTATTCTGTTGCCTGAATGTTAACGCGTTAATCCAGCACTTCGATTAGCAGGTTTAGCTAACAATAAATGAACGTCACCTAAAGCACGCTCTTCAAAACCACCTTCACAATAACAGAAGTAAAATGTCCACATTTTGATGAACTCTTCAGAGTACCCCAATTTTCGAACATGATCTAGGTTTGAAAAGAAGTTTTCACGCCACATGCGCAGTGTGGTTGCGTAGTGTGGGCCAATGTCTTTCAGGTCAATCAGGCGCATATCTGTCATGTTGGTAACACTATTTAACATGGCCGTGTTGGATGGAATACAGGAGCCTGGAAATATATAGCGCTGTATGAAATCAACGGATTTTTTTGCGCTTTCATAGCGTTGATCTGCAATCGTGATTGCCTGAATCAGAGCAAGTCCTTCAGGTTTCAGTAGCGAACTAAGCTTTGCAAAATAGGTGTCATAGAACTGGTAGCCGACAGCCTCAATCATTTCGATAGAAACTAGCTTGTCGTATTGACCGCTCAAGTGTCTGTAGTCATCGAGCAGTAGTGTGATTTTATCGCTTACGCCAGCGGCTTCAACCCTTTTTTTTGCCAGATGGTATTGTTGCTCTGATATGGTGGTTGTAGTGATTTTGCAACCATAATTTTTTGCAGCATAAATAGAAAACCCGCCCCAGCCGGTTCCAATTTCAAGCACATGGTCGGTGGGTTTTAGGTCAAGTTTGTCGCAGATGGTTTTCAACTTTAGCTCAGAAGCCTGCTGTAGGGTCTTTGTGTCGCCATTGAACATGGCGCTGGAGTACATCATGGTTGGATCCAAAAATAACTGGAACATGTCGTTACCTAGATCATAGTGCGCTGCTATGTTCTTACGGCTACCTTCTGTGGTGTTGCTGTTTAGCCAGTGCAATAAACGCATGATTGGTTTTGTCAGCCATTGGTAGCCGCCCTCAAGGTTATCCATCACTGGCTGGTTAATGCACATCAGGCGAATCACATTGGTGAGGTTATCCGCACTCCAGTAACCCAGCATGTACGCTTCACCTGCACCAATACTGCCGCCAAAGGCTATTTCTCCATAAAAACGCGGGTCATGCACATAAATAACTGCATGTAATATATGGCTTGTGTCACCAAATGAATGATTTTCGCTGCCATCGACCAAGTTAAGTTGACCTGACTGTAACTTACCTAAGCGATTTAATATCTGCGATTTGGCAAAGCTGGCAACCCATTTTGACCGACTTTTCACTTTAAGGTTGTTTGTGAGGGTTTCTTGCTGGGATATTGGTATTGGCATGACTATTTATTTTTCTGGTTAGGGTGTTCATAAAAAGGAACGCGTTTAAGCCATAGCATCAGTGCGTTCCAGTAGATTCCTGCAATCACTTTGAGCGTCATGAACGGATAGGCCAAGAGCATCTTGTTCAACGCATATTCACTTATCTCAGTGCGCTTTAAGTTGAGTATTGCATTAAAGTTCAACTCACCGTTTTTGAGGTTAAGCATTCGAATCAGGAGTTGCTCATCTTGCAGTTTGAACGACCAGTCATACGCCATATCCATTGGCATAAAAGGTGACACATGAAACGCCTTGTTGAACTTGAATACAGCAGTTGCGCCGTCATTGGATGACGAGTTTTCACAGTCATGCACATACACAAAACTCTCACCCCAAGGCGTGTTGGTGATATGGGTAACCATCGCGACGAGCTTGTCGCCATCGGGTGCAAAGCAGTAGTAAAACGTCACCGGGTTAAAGCAGTAGCCAAAGTAGCGCATATTGGTCAGCATGCAGATGTGGCCGTTTGGCTTCGTTCCGGTAGCTTGCTGAACCAGATCTGATATTGACTCTTTTAGGGGAATTTCAGGGTTGCCGTAATAGTCTGCGCGCTTAAACCATGCCATATTTTTATTCTGGTAAGACCATAGTCTATAGCCGTTGAATAATGTAGGTAGCTCATTTAGATTCAAGAACATCATGAACACTTTATAGTTAAAACTATGCCGCTTTGGACTACACCTGCTATGTGAGACCAAGCCGGTGTAGATTGCGCTTTTCTGAGTGTTAACGATTGCCATCACGGTAGCATTCAAAATGTTTGATGGCTTCGAGCGCACTCACTACGCCGTCTTCATGAAATCCGTTGCCCCAATACGCGCCGGCAAAGCCAGTACGGTTAATGCCACTGATCTCTGCGTGTCTGGCTTGGGCTGCGACACCTGCCAGCGTATAAACCGGATGCATATAATCTATGCGTTTAATCACCTTGGCAGGATCAATGCCGTCGGTATGGTTAAGCGTTACTAGCAATGGCTCATGTGACTGCAACCCCTGCAAGATGTTCATGTTGTAAGTAACGGCAACACGCTCTGACGCTGGGTTGGTGACATGATAATTCCATGCTGCCCATGCCAGTTTTCGCTTAGGCAACAAAGCGATGTCGTGATGAAGGACTATGCTGTTGTTCTGATAAGGAATAGCACCAAGAACGTCAGCTTCTACTGATGACTTGTCACTTAATATGTTTAGCACCTGATTGCTGTGGCAGGCAAAAAAGACATAATCAAAATGCTCTTCTTCTCTAAATTTTGGTTTCAACACCACGGTATTAGGCAGGCGGCGCACGCTCTCAATTGGGGTGTTGAGGTGTATGGATTGCTTAAACGGCCGCGTTAGCGCATCTGCATAGCTGGCGGACCCACCACTGATAGTGCGCCACTCAGGGCGGTTATTCACAGTTAGCATGCCATGATTATGGAAGAAGCGCACAAAGAATCGTGCTGGAAAATCTAGCATCTGCCTAGCATCTGTTGACCATATCGCAGAACCCATCGGTACGATGTAGTAATCAATGAATTGCTGACAGTAACCGCCAAGTTGCAGATAATCACCTAGCTTGATCTCACTGCCGTTGCCTAATAACTCAATGGCGCTTTTGTTAAACCGTAGAATGTCTAGAATCATATGGTGAAATGAAGGCTTGAAAAGGTTAATGCGCTGAGCGAACAGGCTATTTAGTGAAGTGCCGTTATATTCAAGCCCGCTATCTTCGCAACGCACGCTAAAGCTCATGCTACTGGAACGCCAAGCGACGCCTAACTCATTGAGTAATGCAATAAAATTAGGATAGGTGCGGTTATTGAATACAATAAATCCTGTATCAACCGATATATCTTGACCCTCATGCCGGATCTGGTGGGTATGGGTATGCCCGCCGATATAATCGTTGGCCTCAAATACCGTGATGTCATGTACTTTATGCAATTTGTAGGCAATTGTATTACCCGCTATGCCGCTACCGATGATGGCAATCTTCAATCTTGTAGTCTCTGAAATAAAGGTTATTGAATATGTATTTTTTTAGATTCACGGATCGCAATTGGAACTGTTCTAAGGTCCCAGATCAAGCCTAGTGCTGACAGTGCTTTCAATCCGTAATAAGTGATGTCGATCTCCCACCAGTAAAAACCCTGGCTTGCAGATGCAGGATAGTGATGATGATTGTTGTGCCAGCCTTCGCCTAATGTTAGCAATGCAATCAGGAGGTTATTTCTGCTTTGGTCTTTTGTGGCATAGCGGCGGTTACCCCAGACGTGGGCTAAAGAGTTAACGGTAAACGTAGCATGATAGAGCACCACGGTTGAAATCACAAAACCCCAGATGAAAAGCTGCATTCCGTTAGTGCCAAAATTAGGATGCGCAACTGCAAGCCAGTCACCAAAGACATATATACCTACACCCAACAGAATCGGTATGACGCTATCAAAACGATCTAACAGCCGCAACTCAACAAAAGCCGACAGCTCCTTGACTCTATGCGTTTGGGTGGAAAAATTTCTGGAGGCCAGAAACCAGCCGATATGACTCCAAAAAAAACCATGCTGCAATGGAGAATGTGAATCTTTATGGTTATCCGAATAAGCATGATGATGGCGATGATGAGATGCCCACCAAAGTGGGCCGCGCTGCACTGCAGTTGCCCCCATAACCGCCAGTACCAGCTGGAATGCGCGTGACGTTCGGAAAGCTCGGTGTGAAAAATAGCGATGATAAAATCCGGTTACAGCAAACATGCGCACACCATAAAGTGTAAAGGCAAAGCCTAATGCAAACCAGCTAAAACCCACCCACAGCACAGAAAAGCACGCAAGATGAATGAGCACGAAAGGCATTACTCGAAGCCAATCAATGTCAGACCAGATACCTTCCGCAGCCGAGGACTCAGTATGTACGCCCTTATTATCAAACCACGAGATTATTTTCTTGAACATCATGCTACTCTATTTTTTTTCAAGTGGGTTATGCGGGACTTTGCGCAGTTGACTGATGTCATAGCCCATATCGGTAACTTTTTTAACCAAATCTGCATAAGCCTTATCTTCAATTTGAGGTGTTCTCGCCATAATCCATACATAGTCACGGGCGTTTCTCGCGATAATGGTCTGTGTGTAATTTCCATCCAGATGTGCAATTAGATATTCAGCTTTGATCGGCCAGATAAACTGCATGCCCCAGCGTGCGTTTCCGCTCCCATCTATAATAAATCCACGGGGCTTATAGGTCTTTATTTTTCCATCAAGACTGCCTTTATTGAAGGTGAATGTCGTTGCAATCGTGCCGTCATCATCCAGATGGTAACTTTCAACCGCATTGAAAGACGCGGTTTCTATCGCAGTCGGAATCGCTGCAATTACATACCATTCACCCATGAACTTGGGGATGTCCACTTGGGCTACTGTGGTTATTTGCGGTTTTTGATTGGTAGCACATGCGCCTAGTAGGCTTGCGAATATGGTCATGATGAATAAATTCTTTAATGTTTGAATAGTCATTGTATAAATTACCTGAGCTTGTAGTTGATGGTATAGCCTTCAGGAGTAATTGACTTGAGGGCAACCCACTCCTGATTGTCAACCCGATACCACAGATCAATATTAAGTTTAGCTTTACCGGCAAGGCTGGCATTCAACTTGTAGCGTAAAGCCTCAACTTGATTACCTTTTACATCCAGCGTTTCTCTCCCGAGTTCAACGATCCGTGTGTCCAGCCACTCCGCATTTTGTGGATTGAGTAGTTTGGTTTGTTTCACTATGTTCTGGTTCCAGTAAGCAAACGTCATTGGGCAGTTCGGTAATACTTGCTTCGCCTTGCCATCATCTACCACAAACTGACTTTCACCCGACTTGCCACTCACTTTAGTCATGACGTCATTTTCCAAAGTGCTGGAATCAAGTCTTTTGAGACAGCCTTCCTTCCATTGCTCAACCGCATCATGCTTGTATTGGTAGGCGTTTATAAACAATATCTTAACATTGAATTTAGCCTGGCTAACCAGCTCATTAGCCTCACTTAATCTGAATGTATGCTGACCTATCCTGGTTTTATCCAAATAGACATCAAAGTTCCATTCCTTTGCATAGCCGATGTTGGGGGTCATTACAGTAAGTATTAACCAAAAATATTTTTTCATTTTTTTATCACCTTTGGCATACCTGGAATAAAAACGTTGGTTGACTTAATGTAATCAACGTATTCCGGACGGCGCTCGGCGATATCTTTTTCAAGTAAAGAAACGCCGCTCACCTTTAGTAGCAGGAATGTCATCAAAACTGCCGACGGGATTGCCCACCAAGCCCCGGCTGCGAGCGCAATCAGGTAGAAACCCCACCAAACACAACACTCGCCGAAGTAGTTAGGATGACGGCTATAACGCCAAGCGCCTGTGTTCAGTACGTTGGTCTTGTTGGCGTGATTGCGCTTAAATTTCGTTAATTGCCAGTCTGCCATGGTTTCCCAGATAAAACCGAAAATAAAAACTGTGATGCCTAGTATATCTAAGAAATTTATTGGGTTATTTGAACTGATAGCACCTAGAATAGGCAGTGAGATTGTCCATGCCAGCATAGCCTGTAGCCCAAATACGATATAGATACTTTTAACGGCAAAACCTGGTGAATTATTTCGACGTATTTCGGCATAGCGTTGATCCTCGTGTGGCCCCCAGTTGCGCCACGTCAGGTATCCGCATAGACGGGCAGCCCATATCACCAGCAGAACTATCACGATCAGGGATCTTGCGGTCAGTGCTACGGTCTGGCTTAAATAGGTAAGCCCTGCCAGCACAAAGAACAGGCTCCACATGCTGTCCACATGGGTGACATTATGACGGTACAGGCTGATAAGCCACCCTAGAAAACCAAAGGCTAGCATCGCGTACAGACCATTGAAATAAACGTACCAATTCATCTGGCACGCTCGGTTTTAAGTCCATTTAGCCGTTTGGCAAGATGTAAAAGTACCGGTGTAATTACCGCCCAGCCAACAGCCAGCGCGATATAAGAAGTATTTCCATACAATGCTACTGCACCAATTTTCTCGGCACCCAGATAAGCCAGTGGACCACCTGCAGCGCCAAACAGCACAGAAGTTATATATCGCTGCTGCATCCATGCTAGGCTTACATTTAATGTGGAAGCAAAGCCCCCCCACAGTGCCAATATCCATACCGGAACAAGTGATGCGCTCCAACCGTGCTGCTGATAGGCTACCCATTCCATTGAAAGCATTGTCTGGTCGAAACTGGCGCCAATCAACAAAGCAGCAACAATCAGCATTAGCTCAGTCATTGCCTGTTTAGCTTTGAATAGATGCCATCCGAGCACAACTATAGTGACGGCAACGCCAAGCCATGGTAGCCCTTTAGCGGCTCCGGCAACGCAGGACAGCCAAGCTATCTGAAACAGAATAAAGTTAGTTAATAGCATTGGTCTATAACTGGCGCTCGAACTGGTAGTGAGTAACCCACCACTCCTGTCCTTGCTTATAACCAAAGAGCTCGGCACACGCCATGTAGAATATACGCCAGCGGTTACGCCACTTCTCTACATTCTCAAAACCATAGGTTGTCTCAAGAATCGCATCGATTTCATCGTGATGATTGTCCATATTATCGAGCCAGGCATTGGCGGTTTTTTCGTAGTGGGTGCCATTCCAGCGCCAGCGTTTTAAAAGTTTAAGGTCAAGCTGAAAATGCAACGGCAGATCGTCGCTTGGCATCATGCCGCCGGAAAAAAAGTATTGGCTCATCCAGTCATCGTCATCCTGAACCTCAAAGAGGTAGGGTGTGTTCCGATGCACAAAAATATGCATCATGAACTTACCGCCAGGCACTAACCAGTCATGAATTCTCTTATATAAAATTCTGTAATTACGCATATGCTCAAACATCTCTACCGATACCACGCGGTCAAACGGATAGTCGATATCGTAATCTGCAGGATTGAATTTATTCATGTCACAAGTGATCACGCGTACATTTGTCAAGCCGCGTGTTTTTGCAGTTGCCATGATATGCTCACGCTGTGAGTTCGAGTTTGAAACGGCGATTATATTGCTATGCTGGTAGCGTTCCGCCATCCACAGTGTGAGCGAACCCCAGCCGCAGCCAAGTTCAAGCACATTCTGTCCATTATGGAGGTCGGCATGCTCACAAGTCAGCGTAAGTGCATTGGCTTCAGCCTCGTTTAGCGTCTTGGTTTCCGGAAGCCAGAAACAGCTACTGTACTTCCTGTGCACCCCAAGACATAACTCAAAAAATCTTGTTGGCAACTCATAATGCTGTGCATTTGCAAGCTCCGGCACCAGTGCAATAGGTGCGCTATTCATTGCTGATACGAACTCGCTAAGGTCTTCGATACCTTTTTCACAATCATCTGCATAAATTTCTTTAAGACGTTTTTCAGATAGATTGCTTATTCCTTGCCGAATAAGTACATCAGGAATTAAACCTTTTTCTGCCAACTGAATGGCCAGGCTGGTGAGTTGCATCATTACCCTTTTTATATTTATTACACGAGTACCCATTGCTAATGATTCAATATATTTGAGTTAGTTTCTTTTTTTATTAACTATTCAGTAAAAAGTGTTATTCAAGCTGAAATTTAGGCAACAAGCGTTGACACCATCCGGTAAATGCACATGGCAAAGCGGTACTTCGTAAGCTACTAAGCTGTAGCGAGATGGCGAAGTTCTTTGCTAACCTGGCGCCATGTTTGATTGGCATGGAGGCTTGCGGCAGTGCACATTACTGGGCAAGGTTCCGTTTTTGTCAGACCTGTCAATAAAAGCTGTACTTGCCTTCAAGCCCCATTACTCGCGGATCAACCCGACGAATAGTCAGGTTGCCCAAAAAATCTCGATCTCGCATGGCTACGGTGTCTTTGTCGAGCAGGTTGCGGATCCACAGGTTGAAGCTCCAATGCGAGTTGTCTGGGAGGTAGCCCAAGCGCACATTGACCATTTCTCGGCTGGGGATGCTGTGTATGGTCGGATTATTGACAACGTTTGAGAAAGATTTTCCGTGATAGCTATATTCGCCGTAGAAATCTAGCTTTCCATTGAGGTTAGGCAGGCGCACGCTGTAGTCTGCTGTTAGAGCCGAAGTGAAGCTTGGCGCATAAGGTAAGCGGTGGCCAGTGCAGTTAACGGTGGCTGAGCAGTTATTGAAGCTTTTGAAAAAGGCTTTGCCTAGGCCGAAATTATAGCCGATGTCTAGTTGCGGTGTGGCTCGCAACGCAAAACTGGCATCTATGCCTTTGGACGCTACGTTAGCTGCATTTGTAAGCGCTATCGAAGTTGCGCCCCCGCCCAGATTAACGAACTGGGAAACCTGGAAGTTTTTGAACTGGCTAATATAGGCTGCTAGGTCGTAACGCATACGTCCACTAAGCAATAAGCCTTTCGTCCCAAGTTCATAGCTATTCACGGTTTCTGTATCGAAAGCAGGTTTATTGGTTGCATTAGTGCTTAAAAAATCAGTATTCCAACCACCGCTTTTGAAGCCCCGTGAATATTTTGCGTAGACGTTCTGGCTTTTGCTCAAGGTATAGGTTGCACCCACTGTAGGCGATAGGTTGTTGTCCGAGCGCGAGTCGCGGTAATTTGTCAGGCTCCCAATAGCAAAATTACCACTCTGTGAACCATCCAGATTGAAAAGCAACTCCTTGGTCTCATGGGTGTAACGGGCGCCAAGATTTAGGGTTAGCGCGCTGATGATGTCATAATCTATTGCGCCGAACACGGCTGTAGCCTCAGTTTTTATTTTGCCGTTGTAGAATACAACGGCACCGGGGAACGTGCCTGCCACTGCGGTAAACGGCACAGGAAAGGGGAAAAGCGGGTGATTAACTAGCGTCGCTGTGGCATCCATGCCGATGGTTGCCTTGTGGTCAGTGTTTGCAGTCTCATTTAGGTGATACAGGCCTGCGGTGTATCGAACACGGCTTGAGCTTGGCGATGCAATTCGGATTTCTTCGGATAACTGCTTGAAGTCATCTACAATAGATGATCGCAGTAGATCGTTTGCACTGTAGTCGTTATCTAGCAGCATATTCTGATGTGTATGTCGATAGCCAAGGATAGCGGTCAAGACATATTGGCTATCTGTGGTGTAGTTGGTTGTGATACTACCTCCGGCAAGTTTTACAGTCTCATTTGGCGTTGTGTTGAAATTAACGGTGCGTTTTGGTAACGTACCATTTTGTAGTGGCTGCTCAAACAAGTCGCTGATAGGCTCGCCTAAAACTACTTTTTGCTTGGTTTTAGACGCATCTGCTGCAATGCGGATACTTAGCTTATCGCTAGGTAGCAGGATAATTTGGCCGCGTGCCGTCAAGCGTTTTAGGTCATCGAGCTTCTGGCCATCGTAATTATTGCTGATGAAGCCATCGCGTGTTTCTGAAGCCAGAGAAATTTTCCCAAGTACTTTTTCTGAAATAGGCCCCGAAACAGTGGTGTAACTTTCATAAGTGCCACGGCTACCGATAACGCCACGTACATCACCTTCCAGCTTGTTAGTGGGTGCGCGGGTTGTGATATTAACCACGCCAGCGACGGTATTGCGGCCAAACAAATACCCCTGCGGACCGCGTAGAACCTTGATCTGCTCAATATCGAACAAAGGCTGATTTAGTGCCTGCGCTTGCCCCATATAGATACCATCAAGATAGACGCCGACTCGCGGATCGAAGCCGATATTATTGCCGCCACCGCCCACGCCACGAATGGTCAATGCATTGAAACCAGACCCGCGTTCCATGGAAAAGCTAGGCACCAATTGCTGTATGTCTTTTAAAGAAGATCCTCGCGCCTTTTCGAGGTCAAGCTGATTTAGCGCAGTCATTGAAATTGGCACCGTTAGGTCGGGTTGCTGGCGTTTTTGTGCAGTCACTACGATGTTGTCAAGCGTTAGCGATTCTGGTACGACATTATCGGACAATACCAGCTCAGCGTCTTGCTGTTGCGCATCGGCAGCGCTGGATGCCGCGCCCAGAAAAACAGCTGCCATCAATATTATCGGACTGATACTCATCTGCCGCCGTATTTGCCAGCTTTGATGGCGGATGATTCGCAGACGAACATCTGTCAAAGTGTAGGATTTAAAACCAGTAAAAACGTACACAATCATTAGCGGTTGGTTCCAATAGACTCGATGGATTCAACACGTTTTATCGGCAAGCATAAGGTAAAACATGTACCTGTTTTATCCGTATCCCATTTAACTTTAGCGCCAATAGCTTCCGCGCGGCGCTTCTGGTTAGATAAACCTTTACCACCGTTCTTGAGCGCAGTTTCGACATCAAACCCTTGTCCGTTGTCTGTGATTGACACTACAGCATAGCCGCCCTCTACGCTGGTTGCAGTACGAATCTCCGTAGCATGAGTATGTTTAATGATATTGGTGAACGCTTCTTGCAGAATTCGCAGAATATGTAGTGCCTTTTTAGGGTCAAGCCAGTCGAGTGGGGGAACGTCTTTAATCTCCCAGCGTAGCTTGATGCCAGAACTCTCCAGACGTGGTCCGATGCGATAGCGCAATGTCGCCAGTAGTAGCAATAAGTCTGCCTCCAGCGGTTCCATTGAATCAATCGCAAGTTTGAGGTCATCAATACAATCTTTAAGAATATCTGCGATATCAATCTCGTTAATGTCGCCGTGTTCTACTACACGTAATGCGCTAATGAGCGTGGATCCCAAACCATCGTGCATGTCCTGCATCATACGTTGGCGCTCCTGCGCCAGCATTTGACGTTGTTCAATTTCACGCAAGCGGTGATGGCTTTTCTGCAACTCCGTACTTTGAGCTTGTAGCCGATTTTCCAAGTTAATATTTTGCTGCTTAATGGTATCAATTGCGCCAATATATCGACGAAATAAAATAATCATGAAAATGAGAAATGCGCTGATGTTGGAGTAAGGACCAAGGTAAATGCTTTCGATGCTGATATAGTTATTCACCAATAACAAATCATAAATGCCGAACATCATGCCTATTACGCCCCAGCCAGCCAGCATCAAACCATCGAGGGATTGGGATAGCCTTGAGCTTTTCCATCCTACTAGTGAGATGGTTGTTCCCATGATAAGCAAGAGAATGTAGACAAGTGATGCCATTGAATAAACATTTCGCAAGCCAGATAAAAGGGGTAGCGTAAGGACGCCAACGCACAGTGTGATGCCCATAATGAGCCGGTTTAACCAGCGTTTCTGGCGACCATGCAAATAACTTAGAAACACGTGTACAAGTGCCACTAACCAGAACAGCGAATTAATCGTCAGCCAGCTAAACCAAGCATCGGAGATGGGTAATGGCTCCGCACCCAGAAAGTAATGCATGCTACGCAGGTATGCCACCAACGATACGCAAAAAAACAAGCCGTATAGCCATTCATTGCGTTGTTTAAACCACACGAATAACGAAAAAATCCCCACTGCCAAAAAGGCAGCACTGCTCATGAAGGGTAATTGAACCTGCAACACGTCACGTACGTAGTAACGCCAGCTGATCTTATTATACTCACCCAGCCAGATGGAAGATATCCCTCCGCCAGAACTATGAGGTCTTTCAACGCGTATCAGTATCACCTTAGGTGTAGTTGCACCGGCGGTTTCTTCCAACGGTATCCATAAAGGGATATTCCAGCCATTCCATGCCATATTGGCATGTGATTGGTAGAGTAAATGACTGTCGCCATAGACCGCAATTCGTCCATCTGTTTTCCAGCGTGGGATATAGATGTGTCGGGAGTAATCGGTAGGTTGCAATTTAGGTACGTGTAGGCGATACCAGGTGACTATCGTTGGCAAATTGGCTTGCTCATCATTGATGAGCTTAGGAATGAGTGCCGGCCTCAATGCGTGAGGTAAGCTGACCGGTTGCCAAGTTCCTTCTATATCTGCAACGTTAATCGTGTAAGGAGGCGGCTTATAGCCGTAGCCAGAGATAGATAACATTTCAGCCGAGGTGAAGTGAAGCGGTTCGTCAGCTTGTGCAGATGACAACCAAAGCATCGTACTCAGCATTAGCCATTTAGCGGCAACCATTAACCATCGGTAGCCTTGGCGGTGGGTATATTGTGGGTAATTTAGCATCACAGCATTAGTCACTGAGTAAGCCCTGATTACGTGCTTCATAAATGGCCGCTGCTTTAGAGTTCACTTCAAGCTTAGTGTAAATGCGCCGTATAAAAGTGAGTACCGTGTGACGTGAAACCGATAATAATGCAGCAATTTCGTCGGCAGTAAATCCTCGGGTAATGTATTCTAAAACCTCCTGCTCACGCGCAGACAATGCTGCGTGTTGTTTAGTATGCGTTGCAGTTTGTTTAGGCGGCGTATTATCCTGCCGGAAGCGCGTTAAAATCTGCCGCGCAATGAGTGGGCTAATAGGACTGCCACCTTGATATAAACTCCGAATTTCAAAAATCATGCGTGTGGGTTCGCTGTCTTTAAGTAAATAACCTGAGGCGCCTGCCTCCAGTGATTGCATCACATGCAGTTCATCGCCAAAAACGGTACTGACCATGATGTTGCAATTAGAAAATTTATCATGCGCCGCTCTGATAATGTCAATCCCAGAGCCGTCAGGCAAGCCCAAGTCAACAAGCAACACATCAATTGGCGTCTTATCCAACATCTGCAAGCCTTCTGCGCGCGTGCTGGCGATATTGGTTAACAGCATATCGGGGGCTAGTTGGATTGCAGCGATCAAAGCATCCTGAAAATTAACATCATCTTCCACCAGCATCACGCGAATTGCGGGTTGTTGCATAAAGTCCTTATGGGTATTTTAAAATTTGCCTAGCGACAACAGCCAGAGCCAAAATCACGTCTTATATTGCCATGTTTTTCAAATTGCTTTGTCACTAGTTTTGGGGACATACAAATATTACTTTCGCGCTTACTATGATATTCGAGTAACTATTTATAAATATGCGGTGCCACGAACGATATAAACATAAATACTAAACTTTACGAAGCTTTAAATTAAAGTGCCAAACCTGCTGTAAAGTAGGGACGGAAAGCCACGGGTCCTAAGGTGTTCAGGATAGCCGAGTTACGATTTAAATGTAACCTAAGCTATTTTTAATGCGCCAGTTATTTTATGCGCTTGCAATCTGAATTTTTATAATCCGCGGGCAGGCAATGCGGATTATTACCAAAGGGATAGTTATGAAGCGGTCCGTCCAGGGTTTTCTTTCTCGTCAGTACTTATGTGTGTTACGCCGTTGCGCTTGGGAGAATGCTTTATCACACTTCATCACGGCTTCAATAGCCGTCTCAGGCTCTTCAGCCTTTGCGGATAATATCACCCCTGATGGTCGCACGCAGACACAACTTACTGTCAGCGGGAATGTGACGGATATCACCACCAAAACGGTGCAAGGCGTGAATGCCATCAACTCGTTTCATCGATTTAATATTGGTAACGGTCAAACCGTCAATCTATACCTACCCGCAGGCACTGCCAACCTTCTTAACCTGGTACATGACGAACGCAGTTATTTTGATGGCGTATTAAACGCTTATAAAGATGGTCGTATCGGCGGCAATGTCTATTTTCTAAATCCACATGGCATGGTGGTTGGTGCGGGCGGTGTGCTAAACGTCGGTAGTTTGACGATGGCGACACCAACCAACCAATTTATGGATTCACTCATTTCTCAGGCTGGCTTGGTGAATGGAAACGCCGTTAATAATGTGCTTTCTGGATATATACCTTTGACTGAAACTGGTTTGATTCAGGTTAAAGGTCGCATCAATGCAACTAATGCAGTGACGCTATTAGCTGGAAATATAGCCGTTGATGCAGGGGCCCACATTATTGCTGGACCACAAACGCAGGCTAGTTTTGCTGATCTTGTCAATATTCAGGGCGTTGCAACAGCTTCAGGCATCGAAATTGAAAATGGTGTTATTCGAATTACGGCTACCAGTGAGGTTAATGTTGCCGGACAAGTGGCCGCAGATGGCATTGCTGGCACTAATGCGGGTACAGTCGATATTCATGCTGGTACGAATATTAATCTTGCAACAGGTGCGGATGTCAGTGCGAATGGCCAAGGTATCGCTTCATCTGGTGGAAACGTAAAAATATATGCTGAAGGTGACGCTACGCTCGCTAATGGCGCACGTGTTTCAGCCAATGCAGGCACTAGTGGTAATGGCGGGTTTGTTGAGTTTAGTGCAAAAGATACTGTGAATATCTTGGGTGGCCAACTTACTGCTGGTGCTCAAAATGGTCAGGCGGGTACTGTACTTATCGATCCTGCCGATGTGATTTGGACTGGTAGCGGCTCCGATTCATTTACAAATGATGGTACTAATTACCAGATAGATGCGACCAATAGCATTGTGTTGACTGACGTTGTTATTTCCACGCGAAAAGTTGATGCAGCGGATAACAACAGGGCGAATATCGACACGGCTCTTTCAATTGGTAATTCAGGCAGTATCACCCTTAAAGCACCCAATATCACGCTTAATTCAGGCACAAAGCTGTTAGCCAATGCGACAGGTGCATTTACAGCCGGTGACATTACATTAACTGCCGAGAAAAGCGACCACATGTCTGGCTTTCGTGCAGTATCAGCCAGCACCAAAATCGATATCGACGGCGCAATACTAAAGGGTAAAAATGTTTCGCTCACAGCAACATCCGATGCGGGCTATGACTGGGCAGGTGACCCAGCCGAATTAGCTGTTAGCACAGCTGCTGGCCTTTCTAGCACGCTATTTGCCGGCTTGACTGGCGTTAATCTTGGTGTTGCAAAGTCAACAGCCACGTCGGAAGTGTTCATCAAAAATAATTCAATCATCGAGGCGCAAGGCGATGGTGTTACATCAGGGGTTTTAACACTGACTTCAGGCTCTACTTCTAAGGCAGAAAGTCTAAAGCTTGGGATTGATGCAATTAGTAAAAATGGTGTGCAGAATATTGTTAATGTGGGCTTTGTTTGGGGCGAAGTGAACTCAAAAGCCACTGTAGCTGTTGATTCTGGGGCACATATCAAGGCTGGCACGCTTAATATGTCAGCCACTAACAAGGCGACTACCGATTTAACCGTTATAGGTATATCTAAAGATGCAACGGTGAATGCCGCAGCGGTGGTTAATAAAGCGGATGTTCAGTCAACGGCCAGTATTGCTGCTGGCGCAACTATAGACGTAAAAGATAACATCTCAATCGTAGCGCATAACGAAAATAGTTTTACCTCAAGCGCCACCTCAATGGCGCTAGGTTCAGGCAAAGTTGGCATTGCCGTTAATTATTCTGAGCTTAACACGGAGGCAACGGCCTCTAACAATGCAAACCTGACCAGTGCTGGGCTAAAAAACTTAAAAATAGAAGCATTAGATGATACGGTTAAAAACAAATCTACTGCTGGCACTGTTGCGGGGTCTTCAACAATCGCATCAAAAGTCATTGAGCCTGTTTTAGAGGCTGCCGACTCGGTAGTGAATAAGTTGCTTGGCAAGGTTGCTGCTGGGCCGCAGGAGTTTGATAGCGTAGTTGGCGCTTCTGGTAAGCCAAAAATTGGCGCCGCAGTAACTTATGCTGTCAATACGCATAATGCAACAGCCTTTATTGGTAACAACACTGTTGTAACAGTTGCCGATAGTATTGTTGTCGCAGCAAAGGTCAATGATCAGCGTATACGCACACACGCTACGGCGTCGGTAGAAGGTAAGAAAGACGATGAAAAAAACCCGGGGGTTTCGCTTGGGTTTGGAGGCGCATTAGCATTAGGTACTTTTAACCATAACGTTAATGCTTACACTGGCGACAATGCAGTAGTGACTGCACAGCATGTAGGTGTCATATCAGACATCTCTATTCCCTATGAAATCACTTGGGCAAAATGGGAAGGTTTAACGACTATTTTTAGTAAGCTCAATGCCAATCTAGGCATAGGTGATGGGTTGCTTTCTGGCTGGTCTAATTCCACTGTCGGTGGTTGTGTTGGTACCTGCGTTGCAGGCTCTGTGACATGGATGGACTTTAATAATGTTAGCAATGCCTATATTGGGCGCAATGCTAAAGTGAATATTACGCCAGGCGGAAGTGATACTTGGAACGCGACGCTTACAGGTGACAGCTCTGCCTTTGTCGGTACCAACAGTACTACAATTCCTCAAACCGTGACGCATACGTTTTTAAGCCCAGTTCATGTGCTTGCTAAGTCCGATGTGCAAGGCGTTTACGTGGCGGGCAATATGTCGTTATTGTTAAACGGTGTTGGTGGTGAACCTGGTTCAACAGCTGCAGGTGCTGCTTACAACCAAGTCAATTACGATACAAAAACGCGTGCTTGGGTTTCTGAAGGTGCCGAAATCAAGCAGACAACTGGTTCTGCAGTGAATGTTACTGTGCAGGCCGATTCAAATACTCAGGTTACTGCAGTTACGCCTTCTGCAGGACGTGGCGCCAGTTATGGCGCCAGCATGGTTTTATCGAATGTAACTATTAATAATGTAACTGAAGCCTCGATTGATGATGAAGCAAAAGTCACAGGCTCACGTGTTAATGTGGATGCAAAAGATGACGTGATTGCATGGTCGCTCACTGGCGCTGTGACTAAGGCTGAAAGCGCTGGCGTTGGACTTAGTATTGCAATGAGTGACGTGACAACCGACACCCAAGCGAAAATAGCTGACAATGATAGTAACAACAACGGAGGCTCAATGCTGACGTTAACTAATGGCGAGGTCCGCGCGACAGATGTTGCAGTTTCTGCACGTACCGATGGGCGCATTGAATCTATTGCCGTTGCTGCTGCAATGGCGAGTTCAGCCGATGACGATGCTAATGGACGCCCGCGCTCTAATGCGACTGACAAACAAGCCAAGGCTGATTCCACGCTTAATAAGGCCAAAAACGGAATAATTGTCCTTTTGGCAAAGTTACCTGGCATGGGTAGCCTTGTAGGACCGTCTTCAGATAATGTTTCTCAAACTGAACCTAAGTTTGGCATTGCTGTATCTGGTGCATCTGCTGTTAATTTGGTTAACCTAGGTACTAGCGCCTTTATTGATGGCTCAAAAATAACACTGACTAATAGCGGACTAACTAGCCTCAAAGTGAGTGCTGTAAATGATACTGACATTACCGCAGCCACAGGTTCAGCCGCATTGACCCGAGCTAACAATCCTAGCTCAACATTTAGCGCTGGTGCAGCTGGTAGCGTATCAGTGAACTTAATTGGCAATACAACAGAGGCTTATATTAAGGATACGTTAGCTACTGACGCGCAGGATGTATCAGTGTCTGCGCTTGTAGGTGGTGAGCAACTTGCAGTCGCTATTGGGGCTGCGGTAAATGCCTCAGCCAAACAAGATAAGGCAGCTACGTTCGCAGGCTCGGTATCGGTATCCAGCACTAACAATACCGTATCGGCAAGATTGGAAAGTTCTACTGTAACAGGGCAATCAGCTGGCGCAACGCAAGCACTTAATATTAACGCCTACGACCGCATTAAGCTTGGCACTGGCGGTGGCTCATTGACTGCTGGCGGTAAAGGCGGTATTGGCGCAGCGGTTACCTATAGCGAAATTTCTAATACAACAGAAGCTATTATTTCAGCCTCAACCGTAAGCAATTACAAAGATGTGAATGTGCATGCACAGACTGCCACTAAAATTGCAGCTGGGGCAGCAATGGTAGGTGTTACTTGGGCTGATAATGGCGCCACATTGGGCGGCGCTTTTGTCATTAGCGATATTGGCAACACGGTGAGTGCCGAAATCAGTCAAGGATCAGATGTAACCACATCAAGTGGCGGTAAGGTAGATGTGCTGGCAGCAGACACTACGGGTAATGCAAACTTAGATGCTGTGATTGACGCGAAAGATGGTGGCCAACTCAATGCTGCTAGTCTAGATTATGATGGTGCTGGCATTGATCAGACTGCAGGCGCTGGGTCATCCATCATTTCTGTGGCAGGTGTGGGGCAAGTTGGTGCTAGCAATATTGGCTTATCATTTGCCTACAACAAGCTGCATAATCAGTTTACGGCGGCAGTTCATGATTCAAGCATTGATAGCAGCACCATCAATGTAGAAGCACAATCTAACGCCAAAATACTTGGTATTGCAGCCGGTGTTGGCGTTGCTAAAGATAAACTTGCCGTGTCTGGCTCGCTGGTATTGAATGAAATTAACAATACGGTTAAGGCGCAGGTAACGGGTGCACGTACAGATACCCTTACCGCAGACAATTTAACAGTGACAGCGGAAGATAAATCCAGTACCGGTGCCTTGGCTGGAAACATCAGCGTTTCTTTTGGAAATGCCACCATTGGCGCAGCAATTGCGGTGAATGACACAGGAAACACCGCGCAAGCAAAAATCGAAAATGTAAAAATTAATACCAACGGTTCAATCACGGTTGAAGCCACCAATAACGCTAAGATTAAGACTTTGGCAGCCACGGCAGGCGGTTCTAAAGGTTTTGCATTAAACGGGTCAGCCTCTTCGGCAAAAATTAATAACACTACCGAAGCCAGTATATTGAATGCTAAATCAAACAATACTGGCAATACTATAAAAGTAACGGCTAAAGATAACTCAGAAATTGAGGCTTTGTCAGGAGCGGCAGCGTTCGCAACCAGTGCGGCAGTGGGTATTGCAGTTTCAGTGAATCAAATCAATAACACTGTAAACGCCTCGCTATCGGGTGGTCAACACCAAGCCAAAAACCTAGAAGTATCAGCAGTTTCAAGTGATATTATTCGCACGCTGGCTACATCCATCGCCGTAGCTGGAGATGCTGGTATTGCAGGCTCTGTTGCCGTCAATCTTGTGGGTGGTAATACCAATGCCGTTATTGATAATGGTGCTGATGTTATTGCGCAAAATAACGTAGGCGTCATTGCTGAAAGTGATCACCGCATTACTGTTGCCGCAGGTGGTTCAGGTATTGGCGTGAGCGCTACTGGTGTTGGCGTGTCTGTCACCACAAATTCAATCAAAGGCGATACTAACGCTTATATTGATGGTGCTACAACCCGTGTCACAGCCTTAGCTAAAGAAACTCATGATGAGTTGACAATCAATACTGGAGAGCTTAAGGCCGGTGTAACGCTGGCGGAAGGAATTGATATAACAAATTATGATAAATTTGATCTTAAGGCTAAAAAGAAGACACAAGTCATTAAGGGCGTTGCAGTCAATGCTTCTTCTTCACAACACATAGAAAATATCAGCGCGAATATTGCCGGTGGCGGCCTTGTTGGCGTTGCAGCTACGGTAAGTGTAAATACTATTGGTGGCAGCACGCAGGCCTATATTAAAAACGCGCAGATCAACCAAGACAATACCGGGGCTGGATTTGGACAAAATGTAGATATTACGGCAGGTAATTTTGCTTATGACAATAGCTTTATAGGAAACGCGGCTGGCGGTGCAAATGCTGCCGGCGCAGGGTCAGATACGCATATCATGAAGCGCTCAACCAGTGCTTATGCAAGCGGCGGCAGGATTGATGCTACAGGCACCGTGGCGGTTAAGGCGCTTTCTACACAGGGCGTATCATCACTGGCGGTAGGCGGCGCAGCGGGTGCTAATGCACTGGCTGCTACGTTATCAATGGCGTTATTTACCAACCATACCGATGCCACTGTCGATGGCACGGGTGTAACAGCGGCTGGATTAGATATTAGCGCTAAAAATACTAATAATATGTATGCCATTACAGGTGCTATAGCGGGTGGTGGTAACGCTATTGGTGGTGCTTTTGCGGTGGGTTCAAGTGATTCTTCAACAACTGCAACGCTTAAAAATGCCAATGGTGTTAATCGTGTAAATGTAGCTGGCGCTATCAATGTAGAAGCAAAAAATGATACGGCTATCACACATATTGTAATCAGCGGTGCCGGTGGAGGCAGTGCAGGCGTTGCTGGTATGGCAGACGTAAATTTAGTTACTGATAATACTGTGGCTACGATTGATAATTCTGATTTAGGTGCTTCTAACGACAAAGTAGGTGCTGTTAAAGTTGCAGCAACGCATACGGTTACGATTGATAGTATTGCCGGCGCATTAGCGGGTGGCGGTGGCGCTGGTATTGGTGCAGGCGCTAGCGTCAATATCATTAAAGCCAATACCGTTGCCAAGTTAAATAACAGCAACGTGTATGCCAGTGGATTAACTGAAGTCAATGCAACTAGCCTAACCGATGTTAATGCCATCGCAATGACAGCTGGTGCAGGCGGTACGGCTGGCATTGGCGGTGCCGCTGTTGTTACCTTGATTGGTGACGATGTTAGCGGTGATAGCGAAAGTGAAGTAAATAAAGGCGGCTCTGGCACGCTGTCTAAGGTCAATAGCTTTTCAAGCGGCGATAAACTGGGTGATTTACCCAATACCAGCGCGATTAGTACCACAGATAAAGCGGCTATCAATGCGGACGGTAACAAAAGTGCAATAGCGGTGACTGGTGCAACGGGTGGTTATACATTTAAAACAGCAGCAGAAGTCAGTGGGTCTAGCACTATCACAACCAGCAGTTTGGATGTGATCGCAATTGATAAAACAGATACTAAAACAACTGTGGGTGGGGTGGGTGTAGGCGGACTTGCAGGCGTAGGCGGTGGAGTAGCGGTGACGATGGTTAAGGCCAACGTCTCTGCTAAGGTTTCAGGCGCTACGCTTACTACTAGCGGCGATATCAACGTTGTAGCAACCGCGTCTCATGATAATGGTAAAACCATAGAGATTACAGCACTCGCTGGCGGCGCAGGCATTGTAGGCATTGGTGCTGCGGTAGGCTATGCAGATATTTCTAATAATGTTGAAGCAGGGCTGGCTAGCACCACCACCAATGCAGGTGCAGGGACAATCTCTATTTCAGCTAAAGATAGCACCGATATTGAGGCTAAGGCATTTGGTTTCGCGGCAGGTGGTGGAGCTGTTGGGTTCGTCATTTCAAGTGCAGAAAAAAACAGTAAGGTTAATGCTAGTGCTGGTAGCATCGTGAATACCAATGCAACCACAATTACTGCAAAAGACGTAAAAATTAGTGCAATAAATTCGGGTAGGGTCTATGCCGAAGGTACTGCCGGTGCTGCCGGCTTGGCAGTAGCTGGTGCCGGTGCGTTAGTGCAAGCGAGTGACAGTTCGAAGATTAAATCGACCACGGGTAGCACAACCACTTTTAATCTTGGTACGGGTGAGTTAAGTGTAACTGCTACCGCTACACCGGATACGGAAGCTAGGGCTATTGGCGTTGCCGTTTCAGGCGGCGTTGCGATTGGTGCTTCTTTATCTAAAGCCTCGGTATCAACGACCATTGAAGCCTTACTAGGCAGTAATAATACAGTCAACGCAGGTAAGTTAAATCTACAAGCGCAGCAACTACTTAACGGCAATAGTGCAAAAGCCAAATCAATAGCAGCTGCAGGCGGTGCGTTATTAGGCGCAAATGCCACCATGAGTAGTGCTAAGACATCAGTAAAAGTTGATAGCTATGTAGGCAACAACAGCACGCTTAATCTTGGTGGTACTGCAAATATTGAAGCGAGTGCCGATACAAAACAAAATGCCGACTCACTAGGTATTGCTGGTGGCGTGTTAGCTTTTGGGTTCAATAATGCCGATGCAAGCTCTAATACTAAAATCAATGCCTATGTGGGTAAAGATGTAAAAATTACCGCAGCAACGTTAGAAATCAATGCGCACGGTTCAGATAGCAATAGGGCCGATTCTATCGCTGGCGCTGGCGGCGTATTTTCAGGTGCTGCCTCTATTGCCAATACCTCAACCACTAGCGCTACAAAAGCTTACATTGAGGATAATTCTGCACCAACTTCACCTGCTACCGTCAAAATTAATGTGGCTGACTTAATCATAACAGCAGACCACACATCAGCGTTTAACAGTACCGTAAATAGTGTCAATGCTTCTATCGTCGGTGCCAGTGGTGCTTATGCACATAACAAGGTAGATCAATCCACAGTAACCGTTGGTATTGGTAAAAATGTTGATATCACTGCTGAACGCATCAATATCAATGCAAAAAATAAAATCGATAAAGTCGCATTAGGCGGTTTTAACGTCGTTTCAGCATCTGGCGGCTTGTTTGATGCAGCGGCTGCGCACAGCGACACCAACGTTAAAAACGCCACCGATGTGACGATAGGTGACGATGCAAAGATCACTGCCGCAACCGATAGTCTACTTAACAAAGGCTACATAAATATCAATGCATTCAATGATGTTCAGCTTTACGATGCCGTTAAAATGGATTCTGGTGGTGCCATTGCTGTGGCTAGGGCAGAGTCATATATCAATAACGCACAAAATAATGCAGATATCACCATAGGTAAAGGCACTATTGTTAATAGTGATGGACAAATCACCCTTGAAACCAAAACCTTGGCTAAAGCTGATACTGAGGTTCAAACCAAGACATACGGTGGTGCCGGTGCAGCGCAAGGTAACAGTGACAGCAGAATTAACACCAGTAATAACATTACGCTTAATGGCGCACGTTTAGAAAGTGATGAGGATATTGTACTGCGTGCTGGATTAAATAATGTACTGACAGCCGATGCTGAAACGCACTTGTGGAACAGAACCTTAATACCAGTAGAAACCAGCCCGGATGCATTTGGGGCTATTACGCAAAACAATAAAATCACAGTGCAAGCTTACAAACCGGGTGTTGCTAAACTAAATGCTAACTCTGATGAGCAAATTAAAAGTGCTGCCATTGCCTCGGTAAAAGATATTTATCTGCAAGCTGGAGAGGGTACGCATACCACGCGCGGCTATGGCCGAGGCACTGATCTTTATCGCGAATTGATAGCTGCATTTGCAAGTTTAATCGGTGTAAAAATTAGTTTAGATCTCACTGGTGGTTCAACTTCTGACAATTCAAACTCTAGCGTGCTAATGAATGGTACGGCATTTGCAGGTACGCATTTCCACCAGTTTATGGATATTACCCGAGATGCAAATGGGCAAATTGTTTACACTAAATCTGAGGGTATGCTGGCTCCAACAATTACAAATGAAAATCTTCAGCTAGATATTACTAATAGAATTAATGTTCTTAAAGCGTCATATGATGAATATAAAGACGATCAGCCTGATATCGCTAATGGCTTTTTAGCAGATATCGCGATATTAGAAGCTAAAAAAGCCAAGTTTAATGCTAATGCTACGGCAACCTTTATCGATATAAAACCTGCAGCTGCATACACTGGCAATATTACTGTAAGTGGCGATACGCTTTCTGGCAGTGGTCAGCTGTTAGCGCCAGGCGATGCGAAAATTGAGATTATCAATCACACCAATGCCTTTCTGCGTCTGAAAGAATCAGCAAATTTTGATGACAGCGGTAATCTTTATGGCTTGTTTATTCCTAGTGAAAAAGGCGGCGTGATTTCGCTTAATGGTGTGCGGGTAAGTAATATCGGTGAAATTGATGCAATTAACCAGAATAGTATTCATTCTGGCTTTACGAATATGCTTGATAGACAAAGCTTGGTTGACCCTAAAATATTCCTGCAGAATGATTACACGACTACTGATTTAACCGCGGTGATGCCAGAAATTCATATAGACGCAGATATTAGTAATCTTGGCGGCTTAGTCAAAATCGATAGTACCGGTAGTGTTCAGGTGTCATCCAATGTGACGGCTAAAACCATTGATATTGCCACCAAGGGTGATTTTATTAAAACATTTACACTTGGCTTCTCCCATCAAGGCGGTATGCCAAGCGCCACTGATGGCATAGTCAGTGTTGTTAATCAATATAATCAACAGGCAATAAACGAGCATCCAATTCTTCAGACCACCCCAACTTTTAACTACGGTGGTTGGATCATTGGACCACCTTCAGGTCAACAGCGCGTGGCGGCGTCAGCTAGCTACCAAAACCAAGTTCCTGTTAGCGCGACTAAACCTACAGAAATAGGCACGACGATTGCTGGTAATAATGTATTTATTAGTGCAGAAAAGTTAAATATCAATGGTGTGATTCAAAGCGGTATGCCTGATTACAACATTGTTATTGATAGCACTATTGCTGATGCGGCAAAGAATGCGCCTAATGGTGCCTGGATTAAAATTCCGCAAACTGTAGACGGCGTTGCTTTACAAGATGCCTTTTTACCTAAAGTGCGCTGGGATGGAACGCAACTGGAATTAAGTAACCTTAAAGTAGAAGGCGGTTACATGCAGCTGTATGGTGACATATTCAGTACAGGTAATGGTGTGCTTAAAGTGATGGATGGTTATGGGCGCATCTCGGTTGATAACACCAGTGCCTATAATTTAAAAACCAATCAGCTTGATACTGGTCTAGGCGTAGCAGGCCACATAAAAATCACAGATACCAGTACAAAAACTGGCCCTAATGGCACATCATTGGTGACTGATTTTTATCGCCTGAATGGGCAAACAGCCGTGGTAAGTAATGCTGCAAATACACTTAATAACGATGCTTATGGTGAGGCAACCGGCGCACGAACTGCGGTTTATAACCCTCAGGCTGACCGCCGTTACTTTTGGGTGACTGGAACCACTAATACCGTTAAAAATACAGAGGAGTTCTGGCAAACAGTAGATGGTAATACATTGGGTACATGGGATAGCCAATCATTTGTAACGGGCGTTGAAGACTCGACACCAAGAACGCAAGCTAGTTGGCTGGCAAGTGATGCTAGGGTGGTTGATTATGCTTTGGACTACACTAAAACAATTGCGCCTAAGAGCTATAGCGAAACATTAAACGCTTCTTTCTTGGGTTTTAATTGGAAAACAGTTATACATAATTGGACTGAAAAATCGACCTTTGTTAATAGCATTAGAGCTAGCGAAACGATCAAGATCCAATTTATCGGTAATGATGTTGGCGCCTTAAATGTAAGCTCCGCTAACAGCAACCTTAACCTTGCGGGTGCGGTACGTAATCTTTCTGGCATTACCGCGCTGACTGCAAAAGACATCACATCGGCAGACACGGTTGTAGTGAGTGCTAAAACCCTTAATATGAGCGCCACTGCCGGTAGTATTGGCCGCGCTGCACTGACTAATGAGGCAAGTAGTTACATCAAAACTAATCTGCAAGCAGATGGCACGCTAACTGCAAACGCCACCGGCAGTATTGCACTGTGGGAACAAGATGGTGCAATAGCGATTCAAGCTGCGCATGCAGGTGGCATTGTTAATATTAAAGCAGATGGCGATTTAATTAATATTGCGACTGGCGTTGCAGTTTCAGGCAGCAGTGTTCGCCTGACCTCTAACAATGGGGCAATCAACGGTGCGATTGGGTCTGGTTCAACCATGCTAGTTGATACCACCTCACTCACTGGCAATTTATCTGCGTTTGCTGCTAAAAAGATTGATATTACTGAGAGCGCTGGCAACTTGCGTCTAGATAGCGTGACTTCAATTGGTGGTGATGTAAATATTACAACCATCAATGGCAGCATTATTGATGATAATAGTGTTTCTAAAGTAGATGTAGAAACAAAAACATCTTTGCTTGCTGTAGCAGACCGTGCTGGATTGCTTGGCACAAGCGCTGAAGCCAGTGAGGCGAATACGGTTAGAGGCTATAACCAAGCTAAACAACAGGAATATGACAGCTATTGGAAAATGCGAAATGTGCACAAAAATAGTGACGGTCTTTATGTCGCTGATGCTTATACAGCCAGCTTTACTTATCAACTAAATGCCGCTGATGTCACCGAGCTTAAAACCAACCAAAATTGGACTGATACACAGGTAAGCCAATTTGAAGCACGTCAAACGACTGCATATCACAAGGCTAATCAAACTTTTGGTGCTCAGGTTTTTAATGCTACGTTTGCTTATGATGTTCAATCTCAAGATGCAGCAACATACCAATTGATAATTGCAGGCAGCACCTGGACAGAATCTGAGATTACCAACCGCATTGCAGCGGGCATATTTAAAGACACCGCTGATACTGAAGTGTTGATAGAAAATGCTAACGTTGTCGGTCACAACATTACCTTAACTGCTAATGCTGGTGGTATTGGTATCGAAAAAAACTCTAAAACCATTAGCTTTGCTAACGCTGATAACTGGACTGATGAAGAACGTCTTGCTTTAGTGGTCGCTGATCGTAAAGATGTGGTGATTGATTATGATCAGCAAACAATCACAATTCGACAAAAGGATGATATTGATATTACCTTGCAAAACGCTGGGCAATTGGTTGCAACAGCAGGGTCTGATATCTATATTGGCTCTGAGGCTGATATTCACGTTAAGCAAGTGGCCACATCTTTAAGCAATGATGTCAGAATTAAATCGGGTGGCGCACTGATTAACGTTGCAGCCAATGGCGCTGCTGCTGTTACAGGCCATGATATTACGATAGAAGCCGGAGGCGGCAACTTAGGTTCAAGTGCAACGCCGTTCTTGATTAACGCAGCAGGCACATTAACAGCGCGTGCAAGAGGTGATATGTATGTGAATAACACCGTAGGCGATATGCGTTTGGAGCAAGTGTATGCAACCAATCTGTCTAAGCTAACATCCGTAGGCGCAATTGTTGAAGATCCGAATAATCATAATCGACTTACTGATATTCAAGCTTCACAAATCTGGTTGACAGCAGCTACCACCATTGGTGAAGCTGATGCTACAGGCCTTAAATACTTAGATATTGGCAGCGACAAGCTTGGCTGGATTGATATGTCAGCGCCAAATGGTATTTATGTGTACAGTCCATCAAGTTTCTTAAACCTACGCACCGTAAATGCAAGCAATGGTGAAGTGAATATCAATGCCGTCGCTAATAGTATTGGCATTACCGGTGACCTAAAGGCTAGTAAAGACGTAACGCTGAATGCAGGCGAGGCGATTCTTTTTGAATCAATCGGAAAAATATCTAGTGAAATTGGCGATATTGCTTTAAGTAGTTCAGGCTATCGTCAATATAGCTCGATTGATCCATTAGTCGCGGTAGATACTACAAAGTATGGTTTAAGAATGGATGCTGGCTCGTCTGTAATCGCTGAAGTTGGTAAAGTAACCGTTCAAACTGGATACGATATGGTGCTTGCATCATTGACTGCCGCAGGTAGTATAGATTTATCTGCCGTCGCTAATGTGAATTTACACTCACCAGGTGGCACAATCTCTCAACGCGCTTCAACAAAAATCGAAGCTACCAGCGGTAACTTAACCATGACGGCGGTCGGCATCGATGTACTTTATGCTACCTCTGGAAGTAAAGCAACACTTGTTGCCAGTGCTGATGGTATTGTCATACAAGACGTTCTTAGAGCTAACGGTGCAATAGACATTACCTCAAGCAATAATGGGCTAACAGTGAATGGTTTGGTACATAGCGATGCTAGTGTGAGCCTTAAAGCCGATGATGATGTGTTGCTTCAGGGTGGCAGAATTACGTCACCGGGCGCAATTTTGATTGTAGCTGGCACTGATGGCACAGGTTCTGTTGATATTAGCGCAGCGACCAATGGCGGCAATGCAATTGACACACTGTCTGAATTAAGTATCGTAGCGGCTAACGGTATCAATATTTCTGGCGCTATTCATGCGCTAGGTGCAAACACACTGAGTGCACAAGATGATATTAAAATCGCCGGCGGTAGTTTAACTAGCCAAGGAGCAGTGAGCTTAACTGCTGGTAAGGATGGCACGGGTTCTGTAAATATTGACCCTGCAGCGGTAGGTATTTATGCGATAGATACAACTTCTAGTCTTGATATTACGGCCACGAATGAAATTGAAGTCACAGGCAATATCCGTGCTTTAGGCAATAACACCCTTAAGGCCGGCGATGATATTCAGCTAACAGGTGGCAGTTTGGCTAGCAATGGCCAAGTGAGCTTAACTGCTGGAACTGATGGTACGGGCGCCGTTGATGTTGGTGCAGCGACTAATGGCGGCAATGCAATTTACACCCCAGCGAGTTTAGCCATTAATGCAGCTGATGACATTAATATCAGCGGCGATATTCGCGCTGATGTTGGTTTGGTACTCAACGCAGTGAATGGCGGAGTCAATATGACTGGGGGCAGTCTCAGTACTGGCGGGCTACTTCAAATCGCATCTAACGACACTCTGACCATTGGCGGCGATATTTTTGGTGGCGCAGGCGTTGGACTTAGCTCATCAAATGATGTGGTGTTCTCAGGTGGTAGCGTGAAAAGTAACAATGACATCACGATTATTGCAGGTACCGATGGCTCTGGCAGTATTTACGGCAGCCCTACTAGTGGCGTAGGTATTGTGTCACTCGGCGCATTGACCCTGCAGGCTCCAAATGCTATTGGTGCTGGTGCGCCATTAGTTGCTCAAGTAACAAGCCGTGCAACACTGCAATCAGCCAATATCAATGCGAACATTTCGACAACGCCATTAGCTAACTCGCTGTCGTTATCTGTTTCAGATATTGGTGGTGGGCCGTCAGCTAACGTAGTGATGAATGTTGCCTCAACTAGCCAGATAACTTTTGACACATTCAATGTGGGCATCGCTGAGATCAAAGCAAATACACCAAGCTTGCAGTTACCAAATGGAAATATCACCAATAATGCTGTGTTTAATATGCCAAACTACTCAACGCGTTTAGATACCCTTAGCCGCGTGGCACACCCAGGGTATGATGTGAACGCGTTTACGATTGGTGGTGGTTTTGGTTTAAATGCACTTGCTAATTCTGTTTCAGTTAATGCATTCATTTTACTTAAAAACCCTGACTTACAAGTAGCAGGTAATCCCCCTCGTTTCGTTGAGAATACGGTTCAAGAAGATTTGCAAATTCAACAAACTGGTGTCTATGGTAATAATCCATTGCAAATTAATATTGGACGCTTTCGGCTTGATACTCCGAGTGAAGATGATGACGATACTTTAATCAAAGTTAGCCCAGACTGGTTAGATATAACTAGCACAACTAGTGCCTGACGCTACTGAAGATAAAAAAGAGATTTAATCCATTGAAAAAATTAAAAAAATATTATGTTTTTGGGTTGTTGGCCAGTTTGAGCGTTGCGGCGCAGGCTGCCGTATTACCAGGCACTGATCCCGCCGCAGTGCAAAGGCTTAATCAAGATCGCTTGGATCGTTTCCGGCAGGAAGAGAGTCTTCAGAAAGCGCTGCCAATCGTACCGGAGATTAGCGTGCCTGAGCAAGAATCTGCGACCAAGGAAGCTTCTGATATTAAAAATATCCCAGTTAGTCGATTTGATGTTGATCACTCAGATTTACTTAGTGTGGATGAAATTAAACTAGTTTTAACGCCATATCAGGGACGCGATGTTAGCCTCAAAGAGCTCTTTGAGGCGGTAGCCAAACTAAACCAACTGTACGATGCTAAAAATATCAAAACTGCACGCGCTATACTTCCACCTCAGGAAGTCAACGATGGCACGGTTAAAATCCAGCTGATTGAAGCACGTTTGGGAAGCATAATCATCTCTGGATTAAAGAGCGTTAGAAGTGATTTTGTTGCAGACCGTATTCATCTGAAGTCTGGGGATTTGATTTCAGTCTCGCAGCTAGAAGACGATCTTATACGATTTAATGCACTATACGAGCCTAAGTTACGTGCGGATGTTAGAGCTGGAGCTGAAGTTGGTAAAACCGACATTGCCATTGAAGTACAAGAGGCGCAAAAATATCACCTGACAACTTTTGCCGATAATGCAGGTCGTGATACGGTCGGCGAAGCTCGCGTAGGGGCAATTTATAGAGTAAACAACTTGGCGGGCATTAACGATAGTATTCAAGTGGTTGCAACCGGCACAAGCGGCTCTAGGAGTTATGGGCTTAGCTACTCAATTCCAGTATCTCACAATGACATGCGCCTTGATGTCTCCTATAACTACGGCAACATTAAAGTAGTCAATGGTCCGTTTGTACCGCTTGATATTACGGGAAGTTCTCGGGATTTGTCGGTTGGGCTCACGCAACCTTTTTCAGTCGGGATCAACCGCCAATGGGCCGCTTATAGTCGGCTATCATCAAGAAATTCTATTAGCCAATTTAGTGGGTTTACTCAGCAAGATCTCAATTTAAAGGTTTTTGCACTTGGTTTAAGAGGGGAGGCGCACTACAATACATATGCCTGGTCATTAGATAATAGTCTTAATTTCGGCACAAAATCACTTGGTGGCGATGCGCAGTTTAGCTATTACCGTGCAAATGTCAGTCGCGTTGACCGACTAGCAGACAGGCTCCAGTTATTGACCAAAGCTGGTCTGCAGTACTCATTTTCGCAAGTTATCCCTTCCGGTGAACAATTTCAAGTAGGGGGGCTTTACTCTGTAAGAGGTTTTTCTGAAGGTTTACTCTCAGGACGAAATGGCTACTTTGGCAGTATAGAATTGCGCGCAGCGCTCAACGCGCCTCCACAAGACTCGCCAACTGGATTGCCGCCGCTTGTTCAAGCGTTGGTGTTTTTAGACCACGGAGCCGCATTACCATATAGGCCTGGCCAAAGTAGGACTAAGGACGATTTCCTTACTGGTGCGGGTGTCGGCTTAATGATGGACTTTGGTAGCCGCATTTCTACAAGACTTACATTTGCCTACCCGTTGGATAATAATCCAAGTGAGATGAATCCACGGTCACCAAGAATACTTGCAGGTGTGAATGTTTCTTGGTTTTAAACTAAAACAAACAAGTTGACTGGGGTAGAAAGGCTTTGACTGATACTCTATTGTCAATACTGATCTTGCCTTCAAAAACTGGAATCCATAGCTAATGATAAAATTAGTTGAAGGAGCAGTAGATGAAAGAGAAACAGTCAAATGCGCAGTACACAATAGGATTTAAGCAAGAAGTCTAATGGACCTCTAAAACTGATTATTTGCAAGCCAAACTAGATATGATTTAAGTTGGATCTACGATCAGTCCAACCCCTAAAAACATGCAAAATATGCTAAAAAATGATGGGATTTCAGTTGACGCCCTATAAAAAGCTTACTTTTTATTTTTTTCATGATAATAACTTTTTTTGATGTTGTATAATTGAACCTTGCAAATATTTGTGAATTTATCTTCCTTTTTATTTGCCTCAAGAAAAGCACTAAGCATATTTTACATAATTAGCAACATATTGATTTTAAATGATAAATTTAATTTATCAAATAACACTTCTTTTTTGCCACGAATTATATGCCGTTTTTATTTAAGCGGCATTTGTTTTTTTTAGCCAATATTTTAAGGATTAAACATGAGCCAAATCATCATAGACCATAACCCATCTGAAGAAAAACTAAAGGAACTAGGCGTTTCTAGCTGGTCAATCTGGGATTGTGCACCTTCTAAATTCCCACTTAACTTTGACTCAGCAACAGAAAGCGCATACTTGCTTGAAGGCGAAATTCGCGTAACACCACAGGGTGGCGAAACAGTAGTGGTTAAAGCAGGTGACTTTGTAGTATTCCCTAAAGGTTTGAAATCAAACTGGGAAGTAACCAAGCAATTAAAAAAACACTACAAACACTCATAATTGCAATTTAGTTAGAGTGGAATACAATAAGCCTTGATGATTCAAGGCTTTTTTTATTGCCTTGATTTTTAGCGGTTAATTCAATTTAGGAGAACAACATGACTAAAATTGTTGTAGAAAGACCTACTGCAGAAAAACTGGCTTCACTGGGCGTAACCCGTTGGCCTACCTGGTCTAAAGAGGTGTCACAATTTCCATGGAGTTTTGGTACACAGGAGATTGCTTATATTCTTGAGGGTGAGGTGACGGTAATCCCTAATGGCGGTGAGCCTGTGAGCTTTACCGCTGGTGATTTAGTGACTTTTCCAGCAGGGATGTCATGCACTTGGCATGTAAAAAAAGCGTTACGTAAGCATTATCAACTAGGTTAGCTTTTTAATGAGCGTGACGTGTTAAAGCGCATGAGGTGCGGTTTTAAAGTGTCGCTATTTAAATCTCATTCATCAGTGCACGATATAAAGATTGAATGCTTTGATCATTTAATCGGTCACCATTTTTAGCTGAAATTAAAAAGGTATCTTCGGCACGATTGCCTAGGGTGTTGATTTTGGCATTGTGTAGCTCAATAGCATGTTTTATAAATTGCTGTGCTAGTGTAGCCAGTAAGCCAGGTCTGTCATTCGCGGCAATATCTAATTTGTGATTATTATTTTCAGGCACTTCTACAATGGTAACTTGCGTTTGTATGGGCATGTGTTTTACTTGGCGGCTGATTCGACCTTGAAGCGGAGCTTCTAATGATGCGTTATTATCTAGCTTTTGCGTGAGCTCTACCTCAATAAACTTTAATAAGCCACTGTAACTTACAGACTTACCTGATTGATCTAAAACAATAAAACTATCTAGCGCATAGCCGTGATCGGTCGTGTAAATTTTCGCTTCTACAATGTTGTAGCTCATGCGATCAAAAAAGTTACAGATACGTGCAAATAAATCATTTTGATCTTTTGTGTAAATCATGATCTGAATGCCGTCACCATAGGGGCTTAATCGAGCGCGAACAATAGGCTGGGTCGTGTTTAAGTGTGGCGTTAGTAGTCGGCTGTGCCATGCAATTTCATCACTTTCATGTCGAACAAAGTAATTTTCTCCAAACTGTTCCCATAGTTGTTGGTATGCATGTGCACTTAAGCCAATTTTTTTTAATTTATCTGTAGCTTCTGCAATGCGCGTTGCAATGGTTTGCTTGGTGTGGAATATAGGGTCAATTAATGCACGCTTGGTCGCGTGGTACAAGCTTTCTAGCAGTCGTGCTTTCCAGGCATTCCAAACCATTGGACTCGTGCCACGGATATCAGCCACGGTAAGCAAGTATAAAGCATCTAACCTGCGTTCATTTTGTACAAAGTTCGCAAATGACTCAATAATGGTTGGGTCTGATAAGTCTGACTTTTGCGCGGTGGCTGACATTTTTAAATGCGCCTCAACCAGCCATGCCACAAGCGCGGCATCCGCCTTGGGTAAGTCGTGTGATTTACAAAATCGCGCTGCATCTGCCTTGCCTAATGAGGAGTGGTCGCCGCCGCGCCCCTTAGCGATGTCGTGAAATAAAGCGGCTAAATACAATAAATGTGGTGCGTCAAATTCAGAAAATAGTTTGCTGCAAAGTGGAAATTCATGTTTGAGTTCTAGTTTTGAAAAGCGGCGTAAATTAGCCAACACATTAAGAATATGTTCATCGACAGTGTAAACGTGAAATAAGTCATGTTGCATCTGCCCAATAATTTTACCGAATGCTGGAATGTAACTGCCCAGAATGCCGTAGCGATTCATGGCGCGTAGCGCGTGATTAACGCCGTTGGCTTGTAATAATATCTCTATGAAGCGTTTTTTATTTTGAGGGTTTTGTCGAAAATCACGATTGACTAAATTTTTGACGCGTTGCAAATTGCGCAGCAATGTTACGCCCATGCCAGTAAGTTCTGGGTGTTGTTGTAATAGTAAAAATGCCTCAAATATGGCGGAGGGCTGTTGTTGTAATAAACGTGCAGTTTTGGCTTCAAGTAATTGATTGTGAGATTCAAAATGTGCGTTAATCGTTTGGATGAGCGGTGGTTTAACTTCGAGCATTTGCTGTAATAATTTAAGCAAAATTTCATTCATTAAGTTTACAAACTTAACGCTACGGTAATAACTTTGCATCAATTGTTCGCTGGCACGTTTGCGAGGGGTATTAATGTAGCCTAGCGTACAGGCTAATTCATTTTGAAAATCAAACAGCAGTCTATCTTCACGTCGCCCACTCAAAAAGTGCAGGCGTATGCGCAGTGATTGCAATTTCATTTCATGATGCCTGATCTGACGCGCCTCAAGCTTTGTAATTACATGGTGTTTTGTGAGGGTGACCCAGAGGCTGGAGGCATTCAATTGTGAGCCATCATATAACTGTAAGCTTTGCGCCAGCCACGCAATCATGTGTAGATCGCGTAATCCTCCAGGACTTTCTTTGATGTTAGGCTCTAAGTTATAGGCTGTATCATTAAATTTTGCATGCCGTTGATCTTGCTCTTTAATTTTTTCTGCAAAAAAATTGACAGTATTTAAGCTAGATTTAATTTCGACTAAAAAGGTTTGATAAAGTGCTTTGTTGCCTGATATTAGTCGCGATTCTAATAAATTAGTTTGTACCGTAATGTCTTTCTTTGCCTCAAATATGCATTCATTTAAATTGCGCACGCTATTGCCAACAGTTAAGCCTAAATCCCATATTAAGCCTATCAGTAACTCAATGCCATGATTTAATGCCTCACTATCTTTGATGTTTTCGGGCAGTAATATGAGTAGATCAATATCCGAGTGTGGATAAAGCTCAGCTCGTCCATAACCACCCACTGCGATTAAACAGCAGTCTGAATCGATGCGTAATTCTGCCCATATATCTGCAAGCAGTTGGTCAATTAGCTTGCAGTGTTGCTTGAATAATCGGGTGGTATTTGGATGCTCAGAAAAGTGTGTTTCTAACGCTAAAAATCCATCTTTTAGCGTATGGCGCCATAATGCAACTTTATGCTTTTTAACTTCGATTTCTTTAGGTTTTTTTTGCATTGGTATGATGCGCCATCAAGATTATTGTTAAATGATCACCGCATTAAAGCGATTGCTTATTTAGAAATAAAGTCAGGCGTAGGTGGCGCGCCACTTGATGATGTCATCACTTCATAACCGGTTTCAGTGACTAAAATCGTGTGTTCCCATTGTGCAGAAAGGCTGCGATCTTTCGTTACAATCGTCCAACCATCAGGCATTTGTTTAATGTCGCGCTTGCCCGCATTAATCATCGGTTCAATAGTAAACATCATGCCCGCCTGTAATTTAAGCCCAGTTCCCGCTTTTCCGTAGTGCAATACTTGCGGATCTTCGTGGAATTTTTTACCAATACCATGACCGCAAAATTCACGTACAACACTGTAGCCACTTTTTTCAGAAAACGATTGAATTGCATAGCCAATATCGCCCAGAGTGGCGCCTGGTTTAACTTTTTCTATGCCCAGCCACATGGCTTGATAAGTGATTTCGCACAAACGTTTAGCCTGAGTTGATACCTCACCTATATAAAACATGCGACTGGTATCACCATGGTAACCATCTTTGATGACGGTAATATCGATGTTCACGATATCACCATTTTTTAATACCTTGTCACTAGGCACGCCGTGGCAAATTTGCTGATTGATCGAGGTGCAAATAGATTTTGGGTAAGGTTTATGTCCACCGGGGGCGTAATTTAGCGGGGCTGGAATCGATTTTTGCACATCCACCATGTAGTCGTGGCATAGTTTATCAAGTGCATCGGTCGTGATGCCATGCACAACGTGCGGTGTAATAAAATCAAGTACTTCAGAAGCTAGTTTGCCTGCGATACGCATTTTTTCAATGTCTTGCTGGTTTTTAATCGAGATGGCCATGAGGAATTTGTGAAGGTTTGTATTGGCTAATTTTAACATAGCCGACGTGTCGGTGCCGAATCCCCTTAGATGTTTTAGCTTTAATGATTAAAACTCCAGCTTAGATTGCACATAATTGAATTGTTAAAATAAAACGAAACTATGGTTAATCATGCTTTTATGCTGTTGTTTCTGTTTTAGATTGTAAGTTTTAAGATGTAAGATACGAAAATACCTTAGGAGGATTGTAAATGGCATCTGTACCTGTAGAGTTGGCTGCAAAAGATATTAACGCATGGGTGGATTATATTAGCACCGCGGCAATCCCCGTCCTTAAACTTACCGCACGTGAGCTAGGTCAATTGCAGCAAGATGAAGATAATATCAGTGCGCGAGCCATAGCTACGGTTGTACACAATGATCCCATGATGGTGTTCAAAGTATTAAGCTACTCACAAAAACATAGAAGCAGGAGTCAGTTGCAGGATTTAGTTGAAGTCGAGCAGGCCATTTTAATGATGGGGACGTCTGCATTTTTTCGGAACATTCCTCCCACACCTTTGGTTGAAGATACACTTAAAGCTAATTTACAAGCATTGATGCATTTGCTCAGGTTAATTCGACGTGCACACCGTGCCGCTAAGTTTGCAGCAGAGTGGGCGGCACATTTAATGGATTTACATGCTGAAGAAGTGTTGATTGCCACATTGCTGCATGATTTGTCGGAAATGCTTATGTGGTGCTACGCGCCAGATAAAATGAACGCAATGTGTGCCATGCAGGCGGCAGATAAATCGTTACGCAGTAAAGCGGTACAGCAAGAGGTATTAGGTTTTCAATTGCAGGAGTTGCAACAAAGAATAGTCGAGGTATTTCAGCTACCCCCATTACTTTCCAAATTGATGCAAGATCAGGCATCCCAAGAGCAGCGAGTTCTGAACGTAAGATTTGCTGTTAATTTAGCTCGCCACTCTGCTAACGGATGGGATGATGCCGCGCTACCTGACGATTATCGCGACATTGCGCAGCTTCTTCGTATGGATGTCGATAAAGTAATGCGCGTGATAGGCGTGCCAGCAACTATTTAGGGTTCATATATCCAGTACTAGCTGATTTTATCAGTTTGCGTGTAAATGCTAGTCCTAAAAAGGCTATGGCAAAACGTTATTGTTGCACATTAGAGATAAATTCGAGTCAGAATGTGTGCTTGAGGTAAACATGGTGTGAAGCACGATGGGTATAGCAACACCGCTATCAAAATTCACAATAAAGCACAACGCATGATAGCGGCAGGGGCAACTGCTACTGCTACTGCTAATGGATGCGCTGTTAGTCGTGGTGCTGGGCCGCAGGCCTAGCGTCGCGTTTGCGCCTGTGAAGTTGGAAGCTCCGTCGTTTACGGTGGGGTGGTTCGCTGAACGTTGAAAAACCTAAGGCTATTAACGATAAGAGTAAATCTTAGCGCCGGCTTACTTTACCCTTAAGTGTTGATTGTGCTGGCAAACTCAATGGCTTAATGCTATCATATCGTCTTTGCAAATTTAGCAAAAAATTATGTACGTATGTTGTTAAGCAATATGTTAATCAATAGACCATGTAAAAATTTACACACAACCCATTCAGGGGTGCTTTGGTTTAGGTCTAATAAGGCTTAATTTATTAAAGTGTTTTTGGAGTTGTGTGAATTCATAACCCTTTTGAAAAGAGAAATATTATGTCAGTCACTATGCGTGATATGTTAGAAGCCGGCGTTCACTTCGGCCATCAAACCCGTTACTGGAACCCAAAAATGGCACCGTTCATTTTTGGCGATCGCAACAAAATCCATATTGTTAACCTTGAAAAAACATTGCCATTGTTTGAAGAAGCACTTAAACATGTGCGTACATTGGCAGCAAACAAGGGTCGTATTTTATTCGTAGGTACTAAACGCCAAGCGCGCGATATCGTAAAAGAAGAAGCTAGCCGTGCGGGTTGTGCTTATGTTAATCACCGTTGGTTAGGTGGTATGTTAACTAACTTTAAAACAGTTAAGCAATCTATCAAACGCCTGCATGACTTTGAAGCGATGTTGTTGGATGGTAGCATTGAAAAATTCGGTAAAAAAGAAGCCTTAGGTTACAAGCGTGAAGTTGAGAAACTAGAGCGTTCAATCGGAGGTATTAAAGAAATGGGCGGTTTACCAGACGCTATTTTCATTATTGACGTTGGCCATGAAAGTGGTGCAATTACTGAAGCGGCAAAATTAGGCATCCCTGTAATCGGTATTGTTGATACTAACAACTCACCTGATGGCATCGCTTATGTGATTCCTGGTAACGATGACTCTAGTCGTGCAATTCGTTTGTATGCGCGTGGTATTGCTGATGCGGTATTAGAGGGTCGTAGCTCTGTAATTACTGAGATTGTTAAATCAGCTAACGAAGAAGTCGCTGAAGCCGTAGCAGAGTAATTGTTCTAATTAAAAAAGGGGCTTCGAGCCCCTTTTTGATTTTAATAATTTAGAATATAAAATATATAATTAAATCAAATTACTAAACTACTTTTTTAATGTAGTTTATTTAAATTAAGGAGCTTAAAATGGCTGAAATTACCGCAAGCATGGTAAAAGAATTACGTGAGCGCACTGATGCGCCTATGATGGATTGTAAAAAAGCTTTAACTGAAGCTGAAGGTGACATGACGCGTGCTGAAGAAATTTTACGTGTTCGTTTTGGTAATAAAGCAAGCAAAGCTGCTGGTCGCGTTGCCGCTGAAGGTACAGTAGGTATCAGTATTAGTGCCGATGGTAAAACTGGCGCGATGGTTGAAGTGAATTCTGAAACAGATTTCTGTGCTAAAAACGAAGACTTTTTAAAATTTGTGAATGAACTCGCTGATATAATTGCAGTGAGCGATGCAGCTGACATTGAAGCCGTTAACGTGCTTGCAATGCGTGGCGCTACGGTAGAAGAAACCCGTGCACAGCTAGTGGGTAAAATTGGTGAAAACATTACACCACGTCGTTTTGTGCGTCCAGTGGTGCAAGGCAAACTTGCTAGTTATGTACATGGTAGCAAAATCGGTGTGTTAGTCGATTTGGTTGGCGGTGATGATGTTTTAGCTAGGGATATCGCAATGCATATTGCTGCAGCTAAACCGAAAGCGTTAGATGTTTCTGGTATTGATGCCAGCCTGATTGAAACTGAGCGTCGTGTAGCCATTGAAAAAGCAAAAGAAGCTGGCAAGCCTGAAGCTATGTTAGAAAAAATTGCTGATGGCACTGTGCAAAAGTTCTTGAAAGAAGTGACTTTGTTAAGCCAGGTTTTTGTTAAAGATGACAAGTTCACGATTGAGCAACTGCTGAAATCAAAAGGCGCAACCGTTGCATCATTTACTATGTTTACAGTGGGTGAAGGCATTGAGAAAGCCGTTGTTGATTATGCGGCAGAAGTTGCAGCCGCTGCTAAGGTTTAGTTGGGTCTTACGGTAACGCAACAAGTTGCCGGATAGTCATGAAAAATGGATTAGGCGCGATGCTTAGTCCATTTTTTTTAGTGATAACTCATCAAAAACTCATCATTCTTAGGTTTAATTTTGTGCCTAAGACTGTCATTTTATGCTTAAATAAGCAAACTTTAAATTAGAGGAATCCTCGTGTCTGCACCAGCCTATAAGCGTATTTTACTTAAACTTTCTGGCGAGGCTTTAATGGGAGATGATGCTTATGGTATCAATCGCGCTACCATTACCCGCATAGTGAATGAAATCAAAGAGATCGTCGATTTAGGCGTGCAAGTAGCCGTAGTGATAGGCGGCGGTAATATTTTTCGTGGCGTGGCTCCGGCGGCAGAAGGCATGGATAGGGCAACGGCCGATTACATGGGTATGTTGGCTACTGTGATGAATGCAATGGCGCTACAAGATGCAATGAAGAATATCGGTTTAAATGCGCGTGTGCAATCTGCCTTAAGCATTGAACAGGTGGCGGAGCCTTACATTCGTGGCAAAGCTATTCGCTACTTAGAAGAAGGGCGTGTGGTGATTTTTGGCGCGGGTACCGGTAACCCGTTCTTTACTACAGATACGGCTGCCGCATTGCGTGGTATGGAGATGAATGCTGAAATTGTAATTAAAGCCACTAAAGTGGATGGCGTTTATACAGATGATCCAAAAACCAACCCAGAGGCCATGCGTTACAAAACACTGAGTTTTGATGAGGCCATTATTAAAAATCTTAAGGTGATGGATGCGACAGCGCTGACCTTGTGCCGTGATCAAAAGTTGCCTATTTCAGTCTTTAGTATTTTTAAACAAGGTGCATTAAAAAGAGTAATAATGGGCGAGGATGAAGGCACTAAAGTATTACCTTAATCATGAGTAATAAGTGGAAAATTTAAGAAGTAATGTTGGAGAAATAAATGCTTGAAGATATTAAAAAAACTGCAGAACAGAAAATGCAAAAATCATTAGAGTCACTTAAAAATGACTTAGCTAAAATTCGTACAGGCCGCGCACATGTTGGTTTACTAGATCACGTAATGGTGGAATATTACGGCTCTATGGTGGCGGTAAATCAGGTGGCAAACGTCAATTTAGGTGACTCGCGCACAATCAATGTGCAGCCTTATGAAAAAAACATGATAGGAAAAGTTGAAAAAGCGATTCGTGACTGCGATTTAGGCTTAAACCCAGCGACCAATGGTGATTTAATTCGCGTGCCAATGCCAATGCTGACAGAAGAGCGTCGCCGAGATTTAACTAAAATTGTACGTACAGAGGGGGAAGGTGCAAAAGTTGCGATCCGTAATGTACGTCGTGATGCAAATGATACGCTTAAGAAACTGATTAAAGACAAAGAAATCTCAGAAGATGATGAGCGTCGTGCGCAAGATGATATTCAAAAGGCGACGGATAAAGCAGTGGCTGATGTAGATAAAATGCTACAAGTTAAAGAAACAGATTTGATGGCGGTTTAGAGTTGGATATTGATTTAGAAAAAATAAAATATTTTCAATACGAAGCCTCAAGCCTCGAAGATATGGAGTCTTGATTTGGGTCTATTCAATAGTACTACACAGCATGTCCCTTACGTTGCCGAGATACCGAAGCATATTGCAGTGATTATGGATGGCAATGGTCGCTGGGCACGTAAACGTTTTTTACCGCGCATTGCTGGGCATAAGCGCGGCGTTGAAACCGTGCGTGATTTAGTCAAGCAATGTGTGCAACTAAAAGTAGAGTATTTAACACTATTTGCATTTAGTAGTGAAAATTGGCGCAGACCTGCCGAAGAAGTTTCGTTTTTGATGGGCTTGTTTATGAGCGCGCTTAAGCGAGAGGTGGTGAAGTTGCATCAAAACAATATTAAGCTGGTGATGATTGGTGATCGCAGTCGGTTTGACGCGGCACTGATTACTCAAATTGATGAATCTGAAAAGCTGACAGCCAATAATACCGGTTTAATTTTAACCATCGCGGCTAATTATGGTGGGCGATGGGATGTGCTGCAAGCTGTCAATAAAATGCAGCAAGCTCTGCCACAGCTAACCGGTCATTATCGAGAAGAGCATTTAACACCGCATTTGTCGATAAGTTATGCACCTGAGCCTGATTTATTTATACGCACCGGCGGCGAAAAAAGAATAAGCAATTTTTTATTATGGCAACTGGCTTATTCTGAACTTTATTTTACCGATACCCTATGGCCAGACTTTAATGAGGCTACATTTAATTTGGCAATTCAATCTTATCAACAGCGTGAACGCCGTTTTGGCCGCACTAGCGAGCAACTTTCAGAACCTAAAAATTAGGTTTGTTATATTCGCTTTCTATTTTCCAATAATATTCAACTAAGCTAAAAGTCTATAAAGATGCTGAGAACACGAGTTATTACCGCTGCCGTACTTATTGTTGGAATTTTAACGGCACTTTTTTTAGCCTCAGTTGAAACTTGGGCTGTTCTCACGCTAGCGATTATTTTAATCGGTGTTTGGGAGTGGTCCGATTTAATTAAACTCAATCAAACTCAAAAGTTATTTTTTGTGGTGAGCGCATTTCTATTAGGCTTATTTATCGCTTTTATTTCAAAATCACCACTCGCAGCTTATCAGCATTACATTGTGTTGATCTTACTAGGGTTATCAACGTTATTTTGGCTGGTGATTGCACCGATATGGCTTATTACACGTAAAACATGCACTAATCGCTTAATGATGGCCATGCTAGGGTTGTTGCTTTTGCTAGCTACTTGGTTGGGTTTTATGGGTCTACATGCGATTAGTCCTTGGTTGTTGTTAGCAACAATTGCTGCGGTTAGTATTGCCGATAGCGCAGCTTATTTTGCAGGGAAGCGCTTTGGTCGTCATAAACTCGCCCCGGAAATTAGCCCTGGAAAAACATGGGAAGGGGTCGCCGGTGCCATGGTTACGATTACTTTATACGGTGCTGTCCTATGTTACTTAAAACAATATAGTCTTTGGTTAATTGTTGGCTTGTGGTTAATCGTGATGTTGAGCATCATGGGCGATCTTTTTGAATCACTATTGAAGCGTCAAGCTGGCTTAAAAGATAGCGGCCAGTTATTACCTGGTCATGGTGGAATTTTGGATAGAATAGATGGCCTTATTCCAACCTTGGCGATTGCTTTGTTCTGTATTTACCTTTCACCTTTTGCAGGACTACAAGCGCATGCATAATGCACCGACAGATTACAACTCGCAACAAGTGGCTGTTCAAAATGTAACCATATTGGGGGCAACAGGCACGATTGGTGTGCAAACCCTAGAGGTTATTTCACAACACCCACAACGGTTTAACGTGTTTGCTTTAACCGCAAGCACTAACGTCAACAGTTTATTTAAGCTATGTAAAAAGCACACCCCCCAATATGCAGTGATGTTAGATGCAAGTGCCGCAACTGAGTTAACTGCACAACTGAAAGATGCAGGCGTAAGCACAATTGTGTTGCAGGGTGAAAGTGCATTGAGTGAAGTAGCCGCGCATGAATCGGTAGATGTTGTGATGGCGGCAATTGTTGGTGCAGCTGGCTTGCATCCGGCTATGGCGGCAGCGTACGCGGGTAAGCGTATTTTACTCGCCAACAAAGAAACACTTGTCATGGCAGGCAATCTGTTTATGCAAGCAGTGGCTGAGGGTGGCGCTACTTTGCTCCCGATTGATAGTGAGCATAACGCGATATTTCAAGTGATGCCAAATGTAAAACGTGAGCATCTGGCTGACAGTGGCGTGAAGCGCGTTCTATTAACTGCATCTGGCGGCCCCTTTCGTAATGCAAGCCTATCAGAACTACAATCTGTGACGCGTGCCCAAGCGTTAAATCACCCCAACTGGGTGATGGGGCCTAAAATTACAATTGACTCTGCGACGATGATGAATAAAGGACTAGAGGTCATTGAAGCGCATTGGTTATTTAATGCGGCACCATCACAGATTGATGTAGTAATACATCCACAAAGCATCATTCACTCTATGGTTGAGTATATTGATGGCAGTGTGTTGGCTCAATTAGGGAATCCTGATATGCGTACGCCTATCGCTTATGGTTTAGGTTACCCAAATAGACTGCACAGCGGCGTGAGTGGTCTGGATTTAGTAAAAATCGGGAGATTAGATTTTGGTGAGCCCGACCCGATACGCTTTCCATGCTTACGTTTAGCTTATGAGGCATTAAAAGTGGGCGGCACTGCACCTACTATTTTAAATGCGGCCAATGAAATTGCTGTAGAGGCGTTCTTGGCAGAGGGCATCGGTTTTATGGATATTCCTGCCATCATTGAGTCTGTTTTGTTAGCATCCAAGATTGATACTGTGACTTCAATTGAGCAATTGGTTGCAGTTGACGCCAGCGCGAGGCAGTCTGCAAAAAATTGGCTGAAACACAAGTACTCAAGCGCGCCTCCGCAAACTTTAAAAGTGGTGATTAAATAATGTTAACAGCTTTAGCCTTTATATTTACCATAGGTTTGCTGGTCACAGTCCATGAGTATGGTCACTTTCAAGTTGCCAGATGGTGTGGCGTCAAAGTGTTAAAGTTTTCAGTGGGTTTCGGCAAGCCGTTATGGAGTAAAAAGTTTGGTGCAGATCAAACGGAATTTGTAATTGCAGCGATTCCGTTAGGTGGCTACGTGAAAATGTTGGGTGAAGATCAATTTAGCCAGGATGAAACGTTTGTGAGTCATGATATGGCACGTGCGCTAAATCGTCAAAGCGTGGGTAAGCGCATGGCTATTGTGTTGGCAGGGCCGTTAGCAAACCTATTGTTGGCGATCATTCTTTATTGGTTATTGTTTATGATGGGCGTTGTTGGCTTAAAACCTATTGTAGGCAATATCATTGAGCATAGCCCTGCAGCCGCTACTAGTATCAGAGCTGGTGATGTCATTCAAAAAGTTAACAACAAAGACGTTGCAACTTGGCAAGATGTGCGCTGGCTATTGTTACAAGAATCAATGAAAAATAAGCAGATAGAGATTCAGGCAATCAACGCTAAAAATGAAATGCATGCATACCAAATTGATGTATCAACGCTTGATTATGATGATGCTAAGCTGGATATTTTAGAAAAACTAGGGTTAACTATTTATCGCCCTGAGATGCCTGCTGTGATTGGTGAAATTGCAAAAAATAGCCCTGCACAAATAGCAGGCTTAAAACCAAATGATTTGATATTGGCGATCAATCAAAATAAAGTCAATAATTGGGAGTTTTTTGTACAAGAGATTCAACAGCACCCTGATGTAAATGTTGATATTTTAGTTCAACGGGATGCGGAGGAAATCAGATTTAGTGTTAAGCCTGATTCTGTCGTTGAAAATGATCAAACGATAGGGCGTATTGGCGCTGCATTTAAAATTGATCAATCTCAGTTTGATCAGTTTTTAGTCACTAGCCATTACTCAGCAGCTGGTGCGCTGGTTAAAGCCGTAGAGAAAACTTGGGACACTGCAATATTTAGCTTAAAAATGCTAGGCAATATGCTGGTGGGACAGGTGTCATGGAAAGGCATGAGCGGACCGGTAACCATTGCCAGTTATGCCGGGCAAAGTGCAAATATGGGCATTAAAGTATTTATTGGCTTTTTAGCACTGATTAGTATAAGTATAGGTGTGTTAAATCTATTACCCATTCCCATATTAGACGGCGGTCATTTCATGTATTATATGGTTGAATTTTTTACAAAAAAACCAGTATCTGAAGCAGTGATGAATTTTGGTCAAAAAGTAGGCTTCATTTTGCTTGGTAGCATCATGGTTTTAGCGCTTTATAATGATATAAACAGATTAACTACAGGCTGATTGAATGGCGATTCAAAATTTGAAGCAATCAAAAATTAAAAATTTAAAACTAAAATCCATGCTTCTGATCGTGGCCAGTTTATACTCTGGTAGCGTTTTGGCGCTTGAACCATTTGTGGTCAAAGATATTCGTGTAGAGGGAATTCAGCGTACAGAGGCGGGAACAGTGTTTAGTTACTTGCCTGTTAAAGTGGGTGAGACGATGGATGATGAGCTTGCATCGCAAGCGATTAAATCTCTTTATAACACTGGGTTTTTTAAAGATGTTCGCATTGAAGCAGAAAATGACGTGCTAATTGTCACTGTGCAAGAGCGTTCAGCCATTGCTCAAATTGACTTTAGCGGCAACAAATCGTTTCCGACTGATAAAATGAAAGAAGGCTTAAAGCAGATTGGGCTTGTTGAAGGTCAGATTTTTGATAAATCTCAATTAGATCGTGCCGAACAGGAAGTTAAGCGCCAATATTTGTCACAAGGTAAATATGGGGCTTCTGTAAAAACGGCAGTCTCTCCATTGGAGCGCAATCGTGTCGCGCTACGCTTTGATATTGAAGAGGGCGCAGTTTCAAAAATTCGCGACATCAACATCGTAGGTAATCAAGCGTTTACCATGGATGATTTACGTGCACAGTTTTTATTAACAACCCCTAACTGGATGAGTTGGTGGAATAAAGACGATCAATACTCTAAACAAAAACTGAATGCTGACTTGGAAACATTGCGGTCTTTTTATATGAACCAAGGCTATCTTGAGTTTAATATTGATTCCACACAAGTTTCCATTACGCCTGATAAAAAAGATATTTACATCACAGTGAATATCACAGAAGGTGAAAAATATACGATATCAGAAGTCAAATTAGCTGGCGAGACGCTAGTACCTGAAGATGAGTTACACCAGTTGATCCAAGTGCAGGTTGGTGATACTTTTAGTCGCGAAAAAGTAACGCAAACCAGCAAAGCTATTAGTGATAGATTAAGTAACGATGGTTATGCATTTGCAAACGTTAATCCGGTACCTGAAATCAATAAAGAGTTACATACGGCGTCATTTACTTTTTTTGTGGATCCAGGTAAACGTGTGTATGTCCGCCGCATTAACATTGTGGGTAACACGCGTAGCCGAGATGAAGTGATACGCCGTGAAGTACGGCAGCTAGAATCTGCATGGTACGCCTCCAACAAAATCAATCGTTCTAAAGAACGTATCACGCGCACAGACTTTTTCTCTGATGTAAATGTAGAAACGCCTGCGGTACCAGGCACGGCGGATCAAGTAGATTTGAATATCAGTGTCACTGAAAAATCTACCGGCAGTGTTCAGTTTGGTGCAGGTTTATCAAGTAATGAAGGCGTGGTGCTCGGTATCACTGTGAACCAAAACAACTTTTTAGGAACCGGTAATCGAGTCAGTGCACAAATCAATACTGGTAGGATTAATACAGTCTACTCACTTTCTTATACGGATCCGTATTTCACACCAGATGGTGTAAGTCGTGGTATTGATATTTATCGTCGGGATGTAGATACCAGTAGATTGAGGATTGGTACTTTTAATACCGTATCCTATGGTGGAGGTGTTAGATTCGGAATTCCTTTAAACGAGCGTGATGGAATTAGTTTTGGTTTGGCCGCGGACTTTACTGAAGTCGAACTTAGAAATGAAAGCCCGGTACAATATCGTGAATTTTGCGGCAATACCACTGGTTGTACCAGCAATTCTGTAGTTGCAAGTGCAGGTTGGACACATGATTCAAGAGACAGTATTTTATTTACCACTAAAGGCGTGCTTCAGCGATTGACTGGTGAAGTTGCATTGCCCGTATTGGATTTGGAATACTATAAAATTGACTATAAACACTCCTGGTATAAAGAAATTTACAACGGGTTTACACTTATGTTAAATGGCGAAATTGGCTACGCCGATTCGTACGGCAATAAGAACTACCCGTTCTTTAAAAACTTTTTTATGGGTGGTGTAAACTCGGTACGTGGCTTTGAAAATGGTGCTTTAGGGCCTAGGGCCATTGATCCTGTTTCTGGTCGAGACTTCTCACTTGGCGGAACCAAACGCTTGTTGGGTAATGCTGAGTTGTATCTACCTATACCTGGTTTAAAAGAATCTAAACAGTTTAGACTTAGTGCTTTTTTTGATGCCGGCAATGCATTTGGCAAAGACGAATCTTTTGGCTTAGACAGGTTACGTTACTCTACAGGTCTTGGCCTCACTTGGGTGTCACCATTCGGGCCATTAAAACTAGTATATGCACAACCTCTGAATGAAGAAAAAGGCGATAGAACGCAAACTATCCAATTCCAGATGGGGCAGCAGTTCTAATGTTGATAGTAAGTTAGTAAGGGTTTTAAAAGAGTTGTTTGTGCAAAGCTTGTCTTGCCTTGTGGCATAATGTCAGTGATAGCTAAGGTAGTTGTTTTAGGAGAATTAAATTGAGTAATTTTTTAAAAAGTTTGGTTTTGGCAAGCTTCATGACGATTTCTATGAATGCGCAGTCTGCTGAGTTGAAGGTGGGATATGTTCAAGTCGATAAAATTTTACAGGACGCACCTCAAACAGCAGAGAGTGGTAAAAAACTTGAAAAGGAGTTTAGTCCAAGAACACAAGAACTGGATCGCATGTCAAAGCAAATTAAGGACCTTGAAACTGCTTTGGATAAAGAAGGATTGACGATCTCAGAGACAGAACGTAGAAATAAAGAACGCGATGTACAGAACCTTAAAATAGAGTTTCAGCGCAAACAACGTGAACTTCGTGAAGATATCAATCTTCGTAAAAATGAAGAATTAGGAACATTGCAGGATCGTATTAACAAAGCAGTGCAGTCCGTTTCTGAAACAGAAGGCTATGATTTGGTGGTTTATAGCGGTGTTGCATATGCCAGTAAGAAAATAGACATTACTGACAAAGTGTTAAAGTTATTGGGTAAAAAATAGTCTGTTCAAATGCGTAAAAGTAATCATTGTTGAATGGGTTTATGAATGAGTAAGCAGTATTCGCTTGATGAGATTGTGACGGCTTTTGGCGGTACTGTTATAGGTGATGGTGCCACGTTAATATCGCGTGTTGCGTCTATTGCCAACGCTAAAGCAGGCGATATTAGCTTTATTAATGATACCAAGTATGAAAAATCACTGGCATTAACTAATGCTAGCGCTTGTATATTAAAAGAAAAATACAAAAACTTAACGAGCCTGCCTAAAATTATCGTTGATGATCCTTATGCTTATTTTGCAAAAGTATCAGGCTTATTGAACCCACCAGCTACAATCAAGTTAGGTATTTCTGTTACAGCTGTCATAGATGTGTCAGCTAAAATTCCAGTATCATGCAGTGTAGGTGCCTTAGCGGTTATTGGTGAAAATGTAGTCATTGGTGAAAATGTTGTGATTGGGTCTAGTTGCGTTATCGAAAACGACGTTACAATTGCAAGCCATACCCGTTTAGAGCCTCATGTAACGGTTAAGCACCACTGCGAAATAGGTGAGCATTGCCATATATTTTCAGGTGCAGTGATCGGTTCAGATGGCTTTGGTTATGCAGAAGAGGCTGGACACTGGCTAAAAATTCCGCAAGTAGGTCGCGCAATACTGCATTCACATGTTGATGTCGGTGCAAATACTACGATAGATCGTGGCGCACTGGATGATACGATTATCGAAGAGGGCGTAAAGCTTGATAATTTGGTTCAAATTGGACATAACTGTGTGATTGGTGCGCATACAGTAATTGCTGGCTGCGTTGGAATTGCTGGTAGTGCACGTGTTGGTCGGCATTGTAAAATAGGTGGGGCTGCCATGGTTTTAGGGCATTTGCAAATTGCTGATCATGTGACTATTTCTCCGGGTAGTATGATTACGCGCTCTTTGACAACCGCTGACACCTATACCGCATTGATGCCGTTTCAAACCCATAAGGCGTGGTTAAATACAGCTGCAAAAATCCGTCACTTAGATGAACTTGCAGATAAAATTAAACAACTTGAAAAAGAGGTTACATTGTTAAAATCCAAACAATTAACAAAATCAATGTCCTAATTAAATAGAAATACGCTTAAAGCATGATGCTTTGAAATTATACCGAGATAAAAATGACAAACACAACCACCTCTACTAGCATGGATATCCATGAAATTTTAGAACATCTACCACATCGATATCCATTTGTTTTGGTTGACCGTGTAGTGTCTTTAGAGTTGGGTAAAGAAATCACCGCAATTAAAAACGTAAGTGTTAATGAGCCTTATTTTCCAGGACATTTTCCTTATCATCCTGTGATGCCGGGGGTATTGATTGTTGAGGCTATGGCGCAAGCTGCAGCAATTTTGTCTTTTAAAACCATGAATGCAAAACCGAATGATGATTCCGTCTATTATTTTGCTGGGATTGACAGTGCGCGCTTTAAAAAGCCGGTTTCTCCGGGCGACCAAATCGTCTTGAATGTTAAAATCGATCGTATTTTAAAAGGTATTTGGAAGTATTCAGGTGTGGCAAGAGTCGATGGCGTTATCGTTGCTGAGGCGCAAATGATGTGCATATTAAAAGCGATTGAGAAATAGATCTGCAAATAACCACCAGCAATAAGATCGTGCTTGATGAACTTAGTTTTGATTAACCAAGTGCTTATTAAATCAGTATCGAAACAAAAACAAGCTAAATAAAAACAAGTATCAAGTGAAATAAACCAGTGAATCAAATCATGCCAATTGTAAAAATCCATTCGACAGCTATCATAGACCCTTCGGCAGAACTCGACTCTAGCGTTGTCGTGGGCGCATATAGCGTAATCGGGCCCAATGTAAAAATAGATGCTGGTACTAATATTGCTAGTCATGTGGCGGTGAATGGCCCAACTACCATAGGCAAAAATAACCAAATATTTCAGTTTTCATCTCTAGGCGAAGCGCCGCAAGATAAAAAATATAAAGGTGAACCTACACTATTGGAAATAGGTGACAATAATACTATCCGTGAGTTTTGTACATTTAATCGCGGCACGGTGCAAGACAAAGGTACGACAAAAATTGGTAATGATAACTGGATTATGGCTTATGTGCATATTGCCCATGATTGCCAAATTGGTAACCATACAATTTTTGCGAATAACTCATCCCTTGCTGGGCATGTAGATGTGGATGATTATGCGATTTTAGGTGGCTTTACGCTGATACATCAGTTTTGTAAAATTGGTTCACATATCATCACTGCGGTAGGTTCAGTAGTATTTAAAGACATTCCACCTTACGTGACTGCTGCCGGTTACGATGCAAAACCGCATGGTATCAATGCCGAAGGTTTAAAACGTCGCGGCTTTTCAGCCGACAGCATTTTGCAAATAAAGCGTGCTTATAAAGTTTTATATCGTAAAGGGTTTACCTTGGACGAAGCAAAACTTGAGCTTTTCGCCATGCAGCTCAAAACTCCAGAAATCAAATTATTGACTGATTTTCTGGATGTTTCTACGCGTGGCATTGTCCGCTAAGTATTCTCAGCTATGGTTAGAATCGGTATTGTGGCAGGAGAAGCCTCCGGTGATTTGCTTGGCAGTCACTTGATTCAGGCATTAAAACAAAAGCGCGCGGATATTGAATTTGTAGGTATTGCTGGCCCAAAAATGATGCGTGAAGGCGCAATGTCACTTTTCCCAATCGAGCGCCTATCAGTACGCGGCTATGTTGAAGTGATTAGACATCTTTGGGGTTTACTTAAACTACGCCGTCAATTGCTCAATCATTTTTTAAGTAATCCACCAGATATATTTATTGGTATAGATGCACCTGATTTTAATTTTTGGCTAGAAAAAAAGCTTAAAAATAAAGGCATTAAAACCATCCACTATGTCAGTCCATCTATTTGGGCTTGGCGCAAAAATCGCATAAAAAAAATTAAAAAAGCCGTTACTCAAGTGCTAGCTTTGTTTCCATTTGAGCCCGTTTTATATCAAGCAGAGAACATTCCAGTGAGCTATGTAGGGCATCCCTTAGCAGACATATTGCCAATGGAGCCAGATGTTGCAGGTGCGCGCCAAATTTTAAAGTTAGAAGATTCCGACTTGGTGATTGCTATGTTGCCTGGCAGTCGCCAAAGTGAAGTTGAAGCACATGCAGATTTGTTTGTAAAAACGGCTAAGTACATTTATGCAGATCACCCCAAAGCGATATTTTTAGTGCCTTTAATTACGCGTGAAACACGTCAGATCTTTGAACTGGCAATTTTTAATGAGTCCGAATCATTACCAATTCAGTTACTATTTGGACATGCACATGACGCTATGGAAGCTGCCGATGTGGTGATTGTTGCCTCTGGCACGGCAACGCTAGAAGCCGCCTTACTTAAAAAGCCGATGGTCATCACTTACCGTATGTCTAAGTTAAGCTGGCAATTACTTAAGCGCATGCGCTTGCAGCCTTATGTCGGCTTGCCCAACATATTGGCAGGTAAGCTTATTGTGCCTGAATTGCTGCAAGATGATGCAACGCCAGAAAAATTAGCTGCAGCTGCTTTAATGTTGATTGCTGATAAAAGCAAGCTTGAGGAAATAAAAACAACGTTTACGGCTATTCATCACAGCTTACGTCAAAATACAGCTGAAAAAGCGGCTACTGCGATTCTTGCACATTTGGCATGAGTAGGCCGTGGTTGATTTGCGGTGTGGATGAAGCAGGACGTGGGCCACTCGCTGGCCCTGTATATGCGGCTGCCGTGATACTTAACCCTGATAAGCAGATTCAAGGCTTGGCGGACTCCAAAAAACTCAGTGAAAAAAAGCGAGATGCGCTTGCCATAGAAATAAAACAGCGTGCATTAGCGTGGGCGATTGCTAGTAGCAGTGTAGAAGAAATTGATCATATCAACATCCTGCAGGCCAGTTTACTTGCGATGAAGCGCGCGATTGAAGCGATGCAAGCACAATTTGAAATTGCACCTGAATTAGGTGCAATTTTAGTGCAGGTGGATGGCAATCAATGCCCTAAAATCAGCTTGCCATGCGAGGCGATTATAAAAGGCGACAGCAAAGTTCAAGCTATTTCTGCGGCTTCAATCTTGGCTAAAACAGCGCGTGATGCAGCGTTGTATGTTTTGGATAAAAAATATCCGCTCTATGGTTTTGCGCAACATAAAGGCTACCCCACAGCTGCGCATTTGTCCTTGTTGCAACAACATGGCGTGTCAGCCGTACATAGGCGTAGCTATGCGCCGATAAAAAGGCTTTTACTAAGCCAATAATAAAAATACCGTTGGTTTTTTGTGTAAATCTGGCAACGTGGCTTGTTTCCACTCTTTAATCCGTTTAGTCACTATATATTCGTCTGACAGGCTGATATTGCACGCAATACACAGCTTAGTTTCACTTTGACAGTTGGCGAGTATGTCCTCTAGCATGTGCTGGTTGCGGTAAGGGGTTTCGATAAATAGTTGCGTTTCTTGGACGTATTTCGAATGTTTTTCAATTTCTTTAAGCTGTGTAATGCGTGCGGCTTTATCACTAGGTAAATAACCCAAAAAGGTAAAGCGTTGACCGTTTAGGCCGCTCGCCATTAGGCTGAGCAGAATGGATGAAGGTCCCACCAAGGGTGCAACGCGGATGCCTTTTTGATGCGCTAACGCTGCAAGTTTTGCACCGGGGTCTGCAATACCAGGGCAACCTGCTTCACTCATTAGACCTATGTCTTTACCTGCCATTAAAGTGCCTAGTAGTGCGGGTAAGTCTTTATCTGCGGTGTGTTCATTCAGGGTTTTGAGCACTAGCTCACGGATGGGCTTGCTATGCTTGATAGTGCCTAAAAAGTGGCGCGCAGTTTTTTCATTCTCAACGATAAATTCGTCCAGTTGTTGCGCAATAGTTACTACATCAAGCGGCAACACTTTAGCAATGTTATCGTCACCAAGTGTGACGGGGATAAAATATAGTGTGCCAAGTTTATGGTTAGTCATTAGTATTTCACTTGAACGCGGTAGGTTAGCGTAGTTTTGCCTTCGGCGGGAATTTCAACTTTCCAAACTGCCGTGTTGCTGGTGGCTTTTTGGCTAGGGTGGCTTTCCTTGAGGATTTTCCAGTCAGCAGGAATAGGTTCTTGAACAGTCACAGTCGTACGTTCTTTTTTTGCATTCTTCAGTATGATTTCGTAAGCACTTTCATACATGCTGTTACCTTTGGTTGGACGAGGCATCGTTTTAAAATCGGTCTGTTTTTTGTTAGCAGTGACATCGAATGATTCCCCTAATTTTAAACGTACGGTTTCATTCTTTGGCGTATGGTCAATATTATCTTCACCGATAAATTGAGCATTGTCCTGACTGTCTTTCTTATACATACGCATCACACCCTTAGGGAGCGGCATTCCAAGCTTCGCGGCTTCTTTATTGTCAAATTCCACGAACACGCCAACTTTCAGTTTTTGCCCTAAATCTCCATAGCTAGCACCATAATAATAATCCGCACCCCGCAACACTAATTCTTTACGCGCTGGCACATTGTTTGCAGAAAGTAACGCAACCTGCTTAGTTTGGTTTTCCGCTATTGTGGTTGGTCTGTCCAGACTGTATAAGTGATACTCCAGCAAAGACTCTTCTGCCATTGGGGCTGAGGACTCCATGACCATGTCAGCACTCTTGCGCATCATACCTAAAGTGCGAGGGGTTTCAGATTGAACACGATTCACATCACCAGCAACCAATTGTAATTTGGCGTTGTTGTAACTAGTACCGCTTGTATTCGTGAGCGTTACCCAGCCAGATAGATCGATACTATCTTCTTTTGGGCTTAATTCAGCAACATAGTCGGCTTTCCATCCTAAGCCACCGGTTAGATAGCTCAACTCAACTGTTTGTTCAGTTGCAGTTTTGTTATTGATTTTTGTAACTAGAGTAGGGCGATCACGTAGGTTGGCAGGAACATCATCGTAAACAATACGCCCTGGCATACCGGTCTCTATTCTGTTTCCGATTTTCATCACCACACCATTGTTAGCTGATAATACGGTTGCTGGTTCAGAAGATTCTGCACCAGTAGCCGGATTCACTCTGACGATATTAACGTTCTTGCCCACATACTTTTCTAGTAGCTTCTGAGGTGTGAGTAAATCAAAGTCAAAGTTTTGCTCTAAGGTAGTAAAGCTACCTGGATTACTGAGGCTTCTCAGTAAAGCTGTTTCTGGACGAATCTGCGCGCTCACGTCACGTAATGCAAGGTTACTTACACCGCTGGCTAATTTGACTTTACGTAGATCTTTAACTAAGGCAAGATTGTGATTGTAGATAGTCACTGCTACGGACTGCTGATTGCTAAGGCCGCTGCGTAGCTCATCTGATTCTATGGAAAACACACCTGTAGATAGTGTTGATAGTATGCAAAGCACGATCAATTTATATTGATTAGTCATTAGAAACTCCTATTATTGAATGGGGTTGGTCTTTAACGGATGGAATTAATTTGCATTTCAAGCGTTAATGATTAAACGTTTCGCGATGCTAGATGGGGTTAAATTATTTTATAAAATGTTAACGCCCTCGTTTTGTAGCATATTTACTAAGGCAATGAGTGGTAATCCAATTAGCGCATTCGGGTCGTCACCTGTCATTTTCTCTATAATAGCAATCCCTAAACCTTCAGATTTCGCACTGCCAGCACAATGGTAGGGCTGTTCTCTTGAAAGATAGTTTTCAATTTGTGCATCTGTTAAGTTTCTAAACTTTACTATATAGGGAACAACCAACGCCTGCATGTTTTGTGTAGTTGCATTGTAGAGGCATAGCGCGCTGTGAAAAGTAACTTCTCGCCCCCGCATCATGCGCAGTTGATTAGTCGCGTTATCATGATTGAGAGGCTTGCCAAGTTGCAAATTATCCAAAGTGGCAACTTGATCGCAACCAATAATTAATGCATCTGTGTGATTAACGGCAACTTTTTTGGCTTTTACCTGCGCAAGTCTTAGTGCGGTTTCCTGTGGAAGTTCATAGGTTAAAGGCGTTTCATCTACCTCAGGTGAGATGCAACTAAATTGGATTTGCAAGTGCGTGAGTAGTTCACGTCTATAAACGGAGGATGATGCAAGTATGAGTGTAGGGTTCACTGAAGCGATCCTTTGTCTTTGGCACCAAATAAAAAGCCGACAGTTTGTCCCTGTCGGCTTATATTAAACGCTATATGGTTATTCTGGTTGAATTTCAAGTAGTGCTTCGTCGGGATTAACCATGTCACCTTTAGTCACATGGATAGCAACTACAACGCCGGAAGTTGCCGCTTGGATTTCATTTTCCATTTTCATGGCTTCAATCACCACTACGGCGTCTCCCGCTTTAACTTTATCACCAATTTTAGCAATGACAGCTACAATAGTGCCTGGCATCGAAGTCGTCACATGTCCAGCATGACTTGGCCGTGGACGACCACTGCTGCTGTTAGATGCGGATTTCTTTTTACTAGCGCCTGTGGTTGCACCAGCACCGCCAGATACTTCAATTTCATTCAATGTTTCAACAAAAACCTCTTCTGCAATGCCATCGACTGAAACATAGTATGGACGTTTTTCTTCACCAAAGTGACCGCTACCTGTGAGGTTAATGTGAAAGGTCTCCCCATGGAGCGTTACTTTAAATTCATTAGGTGCAAAACGTGCTGCTGCGGCATTAACGCTTTCTTTGTCTAGCAACGCTTCTGGTACCAGTGAGCCTGCATTACGTTCTTGCAAATAAGTTTGACCGATGTCAGGAAACATTGCATAAGTCAGTACGTCTTCTTCAGATTTGGCAAAGCGCTCAGCTTCAACGCTGAGTTTTGCCATTTCTGGAGCTAACAAGTCGGCAGGACGACAGGTGATGGTTTCACCATCATTCACGGCAAGTTTTTTAACAGATTCATTGACAGGTGCTGGAGATTGTCCATAGCGACCAAGGAAATAGTTTTTTACTTCATTAGTAATGGATTTATAGCGTGCGCCTGTCATGACGTTAAGCACAGCTTGTGTTCCCACAATTTGAGAGGTAGGTGTAACTAACGGAGGAAAACCTAAATCTTCACGTACACGTGGAATTTCGGCTAATACTTCATCTATGCGGTTAAGTGCACCTTGCTCTTTTAATTGATTGGATAGATTTGAAATCATGCCACCTGGTACTTGGTTAACCAGTACACGCGTATCTACACCTGTAAAGTCACTTTCAAACTGCCAATATTTTTTACGTACATCGCGGAAATATGCAGTAATTTCTTGCAGGGCGACCAAGTCCAAGCCAGTGTCATATTCTGTGCCTTTTAACGCTGCTACTATGCTTTCGGTAGAAGGGTGGCTAGCGCCCTCGCCAAAGGATGAGTTGCAGGTATCAACAATTGTCGCGCCCGCCTCAATACCTTTTAGTAAACACATCGCGGACAAACCAGAAGTTGCATGGCTGTGCAGGTGTATTGGTAAGCTAACAGCGCTACGTAAGGCTGTTACCAAATCATGAGTACTTTGCGGTGTGAGTAAGCCAGCCATGTCTTTAATGGCTAACGTGTCACTTCCCATCGCCTCAAGCTCCTTAGCTAGACCAATGAAATGAGGAATATCATGCACAGGGCTTGTTGTATATGCGATGGTGCCTTCCGCATGTTTCCCTACTTTTTTTACAGCGTCAATCGAGGTTTTTAGATTACGCGTGTCATTCATGGCGTCGAATATACGGAATACATCCACACCTTTATCTGCAGATTTTTGTACGAAAGCACGCACAACATCATCAGAGTAATGACGATAGCCTAATAAATTCTGACCACGCAGCAACATTTTAATGCGGCTGTTAGGTAGAGCTTTGCGTAGCTTTGTAAGGCGCTCCCAAGGATCTTCCTTCAAAAAGCGAACACAGGCATCAAAAGTTGCACCACCCCAAGCCTCTAATGACCAAAAACCAATCGCATCCAGCTTGGCGCAAATAGGTAGCATGTCATCAGTACGCATACGGGTTGCAATTAACGATTGATGTCCATCGCGTAAAACTAGTTCAGTAACAAATACTTTTGCCATATTTTTAATCTATCAGTTTAGGGTTTAAGGTTTAAGTTATATTCAAGTGCTATTTTTTAAATGCCTTCGTGCGCCGCAATGGCTGCCGCAATTGCAGCAGCCATCAACTCTGGCGGTATTTCGTTTGCATAATTCACCAATTCTGGGTGCGACTCTACAAAACTAGTATTAAATTCTGCATTTCTAAAATCTTCGTGTTTTAAGATCTCTTGATAATACGGAATGGTAGTTTTTACGCCGTAAATCAACATATCATCTAATGCACGGCGACCGCGCTCAATCACGCCGTCCCAAGTAAGCGCCCAAACCGTCAGCTTGGCACACATGGAATCGTAATAAGGCGGGATGACATAACCGCTAAAAATGGCTGCATCCATCCGTACACCTGGCCCACCTGGCGCATAGTAACGAGTAATTTTGCCAAAGCTCGGTAAAAAGTCATTCTTAGGATCTTCCGCATTGATTCGGAACTCCATGGCATACCCTCTAAACTGCACATCTTTTTGCTTATATTGCAATGGCAAACTGCTGGCGATACGGATTTGTTCTTGCACAATATCAATACCTGTAATGGTTTCTGTCACAGTATGCTCAACTTGCAGGCGTGTATTCATCTCCATAAAATAAAAAGTATTTTCGGAGTCTAATAAAAACTCTACCGTTCCAGCATTTTCGTAACCGACTGCTTTAGCGGCTTTTACCGCTAAGCCACCAATATAATCGCGCTGTGCTTGGCTTAATTGCGGTGACGGTGCGATTTCAATTAACTTTTGATTGCGACGTTGGATTGAACAGTCACGCTCAAATAGATGAATGGTGTTGCCTTGTGAGTCAGCCAATATTTGTACTTCTATATGCCGCGGTGACACCACGCATTTTTCTAGGAACACTTCTGGTTTACCAAAGGCTTTGCTGGCCTCACTAATAACGCGGTCATAATTGCTTAATAACTCTTTTTCGCTATCGCAACGACGAATACCACGCCCACCACCACCATTGGTGGCTTTCAGCATCACGGGGTAGCCGATTATTTTTGCCAGCGATACAGCTTCATCTAGGTTTGTTAAATTACCATTACTGCCAGGAGTGCAAGGGATGCCTGCTTTAGTCATTGCGTTTCTGGCTTGGATTTTGTCACCCATTTGACGGATAACATCCGCATTTGGACCAATGAATTTAACGCCACGACGTTCACAAATCTCAGCTAATTCTGGATTCTCAGATAAAAATCCATAGCCAGGGTGTAAAGCATCGCAACCAGAAGCGACTGCTAAATTCACAATATTATGTGCATTTAAATAGCCAGCAACAGGATCTGCGCCAATATTATAGGCCTCATCTGCCTTTTTAACGTGTAAGGCTTGACGATCAGCGTCTGAATAAATCGCAACAGACTTAATGCCCATTTCAGAGCAGGCGCGTACAATACGCACTGCAATTTCACCGCGATTAGCAATTAGAATTTTTTTGAACACGTAAAAAGCCTTAAATTTTAATACAAAAACGATGCGATTGTAGCATGTGCTGGTTGATAGCTAAATCCCCCGTGCTAAATTTTCTCCCAAATTTTACAACATTAAATATCGTGAATATTAAAAATGAGCATCCAACCCCTACAAATTGACAACATTGCCTTTGCTAAAAGAGGCGAACATTTGATTGGTGATTTATCACTAGCTCACTGCCCAAGGTTAGCGGAGCTGTTGGCTTCGCAATTGCCCATCCTGCAAAATGATGCCATTGACACACGTGATTTAACTGGCGTTAACAAAATTGAAGACAATATCCACTTCACTTTGGATGGCGAAACCAATGCGGTGGGGCAGCACTTTTTGCATCTTTCATTGGCGTCAAATTTAACCACTTATTGTCAGCGATGCTTGGAACTCATGCCTGTTAAGCTGAGTTTAAGTTTCCATTATCAAATAATTGACATAAATGCTAAACATTCAGAATTGGATGTAGTCGAGGATAATGATGATTTTGATATGCAGGAGGCCAATCAAGCGATGGATTTAGTAGCGCTGATTGAAGATGAAATTATCATGGCTACACCTATCGCACCCACACATGCGCACGACTGCGCTGTGGCTTCTATGCAAAGTGGCGAAAAACCCAACCCATTTGCGATCTTAAAAGGTCTTATTAAACCTTAAAGTAATCAAAACAACTGAATTTGGCTGACAAAGCTATGGTTTTATATTATGATAGCGGACTAGAAATTTTGTGTAATCTTAAATTAGTGACGCAACCTTTAATAAGGGGCGTCGGTTTGTAAGTAATTGAGATGATGTTTTAATCATTTTATTGGAGTTTATTATGGCAGTTCAGCAAAACAAAAAATCACCGTCAAAACGCGGCATGCACCGTTCACATGATTTTTTAGTCAACCCACCATTAGCAGTTGAGCCTACAACAGGCGAAACACATTTACGTCACCACATTAGCCCAAACGGCTACTATCGTGGTCGTAAAGTATTACCATCAAAGAACGATTAATTTACTTGCTAGACGTTAAATCTAGAGATTTAATTTTGTTTGGCGGTTCATAAAATCAGTTAACGCCGCTCCAGCACTGGGGCGGCGTTAATGTTTTTATGGCGCGCGTATCATACTCGTTTTAGTCATTTTTCAGCATACATGACCTCAACTCAAGTTATTCTATAAATTACTTAGGTTAAGGTTGTTTGGCTAAACTCTATCATTCAAATTGAGTGTAAAGCACATGGATATAACAGTCGCAATTGATGCAATGGGGGGCGATCATGGTCCTCATGTCACTATTCCTGCCGCGCTAAAGGCGCTCGAGTCGGATCATCAACTAAATATTGTTTTAGTCGGTTTGAGTGATGCTATTGAGGCAGAGCTTAAGGTGAATAAAGCTAGTGTAAGCCCACGTTTACGCATCCGTCACGCAAGCGAAGTAGTCACCATGGACGAGTCTCCACAAAGCGCACTCAAAAATAAAAAAAATTCATCGATGCGCGTGGCTATTAATTTAGTTAAAAGTGGTGAAGCCAACGCATGTGTTAGCGCAGGCAATACTGGCGCGCTTATGGCAACGGCTCGATTTGTGCTAAAAACCCTGCCGGGCATTGATCGGCCAGCCATAGCATCAGCTTTGCCAAGTGAAAATGGCAATACTTATATGCTTGATCTGGGTGCAAATGCTGACTGCACACCCGAGCATCTTTACCAGTTTGCCATTATGGGCGCTATGTTAGTCAGTTGTATCGAACATAAAGAAAGACCTAGCGTGGGCTTGCTGAATATCGGCTCAGAAGACATCAAGGGCAATGAGGTTGTAAAGCAAGCAGGTGAGCTATTAAGAGCAAGCCATTTAAATTTTTATGGTAACGTTGAAGGTGATGATATTTTTAAAGGTACTGTTGACTTGGTGGTCTGCGATGGTTTTGTTGGCAATGTCTCGTTAAAAACCACCGAAGGGTTAGCGCACATGATGGGTAAGTTTTTAACCCAGGAATTTAAAAAAAACTGGCTGACAAAACTGATGGCGCTTTGTGCCATGCCCGTACTTAAAGCATTCAAAAAACGCTTGGACCCGCGTCGCTACAATGGGGCAAGCTTTTTAGGGTTACGTGGCATCGTGGTAAAAAGCCATGGAGGGGCAGATCAATTGGCTTATCTAACCGCGATTCATGTGGCGACTGAAGAGGCGCGTAGCGGTGTATTGCGCCGCATTACTGAACAGTTGGAAATTGAACATATACAGCCGTCTAAAGCTGTAGGAATTTCACAGGATACACAATGATATTTTCACGTATTGCTGGCACGGGCAGTTATTTGCCTGCCAAAATCCTCACCAATGCCGAGTTGGAAAGCATGGTAGACACCACTGATGAATGGATTTTTGCACGCACAGGCATCCGTGAACGCCATATTGCAGTAGCCAATGAATTTACCAGTGACTTAGGGGTTGCTGCGGCTAGAAATGCAATTGAGGCGGCAAACATTGACCCTCAGTCTATAGATTTAATACTTGTTGCAACCACCACGCCTGATCGTATTTTTCCTAGTACGGCCTGTTTGATACAAAATCAATTGGGCATCAAAAATAACGGCCCAGCTTTTGATGTGCAGGCGGTATGTAGTGGTTTTGTCTATGCATTAGCGGTGGCTGACAGCATGATTAAATCCGGTAGCGTTAAAACCGCGCTGGTAATTGGTGCAGAAACCATGTCGCGCATCACAGATTGGACTGATCGCAGTAATTGCATTCTATGGGGCGATGGTGCCGGTGCGGTTATTTTGCAAGCCTCTCAAGAAGCTGGCATTATCTCTACGCATCTTCACGCAGATGGTAGTTATGAAAAATTATTAAATGTACCGACTGGCGTTTCAAGGCAAACGGGCGACAGAACCATGAAAATGGAAGGCAATGCGGTTTTTAAAATGGCCGTCAATACCTTAGATCAAATTGTAGATGAAACCCTAGTTGCCAATGGTTTACAAAAAAGTGATATTGACTGGCTGGTGCCGCATCAGGCAAATATTCGCATTTTACAAGCCACTGCAAAAAAACTGGATATGAGTCTAGATAAGGTGGTTGTTACTGTAGATAAGCATGGCAACACTTCAGCCGCTTCAATCCCCTTAGCATTAGATGTTGCAGTGCGTGATGGAAGAATTCAACGTGGTAACATGATACTAATGGAAGCTTTTGGTGGTGGATTTACATGGGGTTCTGCATTAATTAAATACTGATTATTCAAATAGTTATATTTCAAATTTAAAGTAAATTGTAAAGAAAATTTCATGAAAAATACAGCATTCTTTTTCCCCGGACAAGGCTCTCAATCTGTTGGTATGATGAACGGTTTTGGTGACTCTGATTTAATTCGTGACACCTTTGCTGAAGCTTCTGATATTTTAGGGGTTGATTTTTGGGCGATGGCAACTGAGCCTAATGAGCGCATCAATGAAACTACACATACGCAACCCATCATGCTCACTGCCGGTGTGGCGAGTTGGCGTGCATGGCAAGCCGCTACCGGCCACTTGCCAACCGTTCTGGCAGGGCATAGTTTGGGTGAATACACTGCATTAGTCGCCTCTGGTGCACTATCTTTTAAAGATGCTTTGCCGTTGGTGCGCTACCGCGCTGAAGTGATGCAAAATGCAGTACCTGCGGGCGTTGGTGCCATGGCAGCAATACTGGGGCTTGATGATGAAGTTGTGCGTGCGCTTTGCCTAGAAGCCGCACAAAATGAAGTGCTTGAAGCGGTTAACTTAAATTCGCCAGGCCAAGTAGTGATTGCTGGGAATAAAGCCGCGGTAGAGCGTGGCATGGAACTTGCGAAAGCAAAGGGCGCTAAACGTGCTTTGCCATTACCTGTGAGTGTACCATCTCATTGTGCACTCATGAGGCCGGCAGCGATTAAACTTGCCGAGTACTTGAAAAGTGTTACGGTAAACACACCGAGAATTCCGGTACTACACAATGCTGATGTTGCGGCATACAATGATAGCGATCAAATTAAAGATGCATTGGTCCGCCAGTTACATAGCCCTGTGCGCTGGGTTGAAACAGTGCAGGCTGTATATGCACAAGGAGTTACATTGAGTGCTGAATGTGGCCCGGGCAAGGTGTTGTCAGGTTTAACTAAGCGCATTGTGGCTGAATTTCCATGCGTTGCATTAACCAGTAATGAAGCTATCGAAGAATTTAAAACGCAGTTGAGTGCGTAAGGAGAAATCATGCTAACAAATCAAATAGTTTTAGTTACAGGTGCCAGTCGCGGTATAGGCGCGGCCATCGCATTAGAGCTAGGCCGGCAAGGTGCGACAGTCATTGGCACAGCTACCTCAGAAAATGGCGCTACATCAATCACTGAAACCTTTGCCGGTGTTGGTATTGAAGGTGAGGGAATGGCATTGAACGTAAATGATGCCGTGCAAGTAGAGGCAACATTAAAAGCGATCAGTGAAAAATATGGTGATGTCAGCATTTTAGTCAATAATGCCGGCATTACGCGTGATACCTTGCTGATGCGTATGAAAGATGATGATTGGGACGCTGTGATCAGCACAAACCTAACCTCAGTATTCCGCATGAGCCAAGCCGTGTTGCGCCCGATGATGAAGGCACGTGCCGGGCGCATTATTAGTATTTCTTCAGTCGTGGGCCACATGGGTAACGCAGGCCAAACTAATTACGCGGCGGCAAAAGCCGGGATGACTGGTTTTACCAAATCATTAGCGGCCGAAGTCGGTAGCAGAGGCATTACTGTAAACTGTGTGGCGCCAGGCTTTATTGAAACGGATATGACAGCAGAATTATCGGAAGATATTACCAATAAAATGCTTGCGCGTATTCCGGCAGGACGCTTGGGTAAAGTGCAGGAAATTGCAGCGACTGTTGCATTTTTAGCGTCACCGGGTGCCGCGTATATTACAGGTGAAACTATTCACGTGAACGGTGGCATGCTGATGGTTTAAGCAAACCTCCGTTGAAAATTGCAATTAAGTTTGTAGTACTAGCATTAAGTTTTTTGTATTATTGTTGAGTTTTGGTAGAATACTGACTTAGCTAAACTATTTTTATATTGAGCTATTTTTTATTAAAGGGGTAATTGGATGTCTGACATCGAACAACGCGTTAAAAAAATTGTTGCAGAACAACTGGGTGCAAATGAAGCTGATGTTAAGAATGCATCATCATTTGTTGATGATTTAGGTGCTGACTCACTAGATACTGTTGAATTGGTGATGGCACTAGAAGAAGAATTTGACTGTGAAATTCCTGATGAAGAAGCAGAAAAAATCACTACAGTTCAATTAGCGATTGATTACATCAATACTAACCTTAAGTAAGTTCATTTTGAAGCAGTAAGTTCATTATTTTGAGCTTACTGCTTTTCCCCTTTCTATTTTATAAACCAAATTTTTTATAAATACAGGTTTATAAAAATTTTGTCTCGAGACTTGGTCTTATGTCTAAACGTAGAGTTGTCGTCACGGGCCTTGGCGTGGTTTCACCGGTTGGAATTGGTGTTAAAACTGCCTGGGATAACATTCTTGCTGGAAAATCCGGCATTACAAAAATCACTAAATTTGATGCAAGTGCTTTCAGTTCAACCATTGCTGGTGAAGTGAAAGACTTTAATGCTGAAGACTTTATTTCAGCAAAAGATGCGCGGCGAATGGATACGTTTATTCAATACGGTCTAGCGGCTGGCATTGAGGCATTTAAAGATTCAGCCCTTGAAGTGACTGAAGAAAACGCTGAGCGCATTGGTGTTTCAATTGGCTCTGGTATTGGTGGTATGCAGCTTATTGAAGATACAGATATTCTATATCAAGCGTCAGGCCCGCGTAAAATATCGCCGTTTTTTATTCCAGGCACCATTATCAACATGATTTCGGGTAATTTGAGCATCATGTTTGGCTTAAAAGGCCCAAATGTCGCCATTGTTACCGCTTGTACAACAGGCACGCACTCGATTGGTGATGCATCACGCATGATTGAATACGGTGATGCTGATGTGATGATTGCAGGTGGGGCAGAAGCCGCGATTACACGCTTAAGCGTCGGTGGTTTTGCCGCATCGCGTGCGCTTTCAACGCGTAATGACGACCCCGCAACTGCAAGCCGTCCTTGGGATAAAGACCGCGATGGCTTTGTCATAGGCGAGGGCGCAGGCGTACTGGTGCTTGAAGAATATGAGCATGCCAAAGCGCGCGGCGCAAAAATTTACGCTGAGCTAAGCGGCTATGGCATGAGTGCCGATGCGTATCATATGACAGCGCCTAATATGGATGGCCCGCGTCGATCTATGCGCAATGCGATGAACAACGCTGGCATTGACCCCAGTGCTGTACAATTTGTTAATGCACACGGCACTTCAACGCCATTGGGTGACTCTAACGAAACCAATGCCATTAAAGCCGCCTTTGGTGAACATGCTTACAAGCTGGTGGTAAATTCTACTAAATCCATGACAGGGCATTTGCTTGGTGGTGCGGGGGGCTTAGAGTCAGTGTTTACCGTGCTTTCTGTTTACAATCAAGTGTCACCGCCAACCATTAACATCTTTAATCAAGATCCTGAGTGTGATTTGGATTTTTGTGCCAATACTGCACGCGACATGAAAATTGAATATGCGTTGAAAAACAACTTTGGTTTTGGTGGCACGAACGGTAGTTTGGTATTTAAAAAAATGTAACAGCTATCTTTTGATCGCTCAAAAAAGCCTGCGTACATAAAAAGCCGCAGGCTTTTTTTATCAGTGTGGCTATACGTTGTGTTAATACGTCCTATAATTACGACTTATGTCACATCATCGCACATTTTTAATTAACGGTAGTTTTGATCAGGCAATTTCAGCTTTTGATCGTGGTTTTGCTTATGGCGATGGCGTTTTTCGCACCATGCAAATACGCAACGGCTTGCCCGTCAACTGGCCATTACATTATCAAAAATTAGTCGCTGATTGCGCGGCAATTGGTATTGTTTGCCCAAGCGCTGAACTGCTGATGAATGATTTGCAACAATTGTTTCCAGTAAACGAGTTTGATGAAAATGAAATTAAAGTTGCCAAAATAATCATTACCAGAGGCGAGGGTGATCGAGGTTACGCACCGCCAGCGGTCACTGCGCCAACCCGAGCCGTGATTAAGTCTGCCATGCCACAATATGCTGCGCTTAATTATGCGCAGGGTGTGAATTTGCGTGTATGCGAAACACGATTAGCAACACAACCTAAACTGGCTGGCATTAAACATCTTAATCGTCTTGAAAATGTACTCGCGCGCATGGAGTGGCGTGAAGATGCCATATTTGATGGTTTGCTTTTAGATCAGCAAGGGCATGTGATTGAGTGCACGATGAGCAATATTTTTGCCCGTTTTGATAATAAGTTAATTACGCCTGATTTAACGCTGTGTGGTGTTGCCGGCATTACTAGGCAACGCATATTGTGGTTGGAAAGTGTATTGGGCTTAACGGTTCAGGTGACATCAATAACCTTAGATCAATTACTGCAGGCCGATGAAGTGATTATATGTAATAGCCTATATGGTGTATTTCAAGTCAATAGCATTGGCGCAAAATCCTGGCAGCAACAAAAACTCGCTTCAATCATAAGAAATGCCCTTATTCATGATTAAACGTATTAAAAAATGGCTGTTGCTAGGTAGCATTTGTATGTTTGTTGCAGGTGCTTGGTTTATCTATTACGCGATTTCACCATTAAAGCTACAACCCAAGAGCCAGGAGATTTTTATCGAACCACAAAGTGGTTTAAGAAGTATTGCCAATCAATTGGTTACGCAAGGCGTGCTAACAGAGCCGTGGCGTTTTATCTTGATAGCTAAGTTACTGAATAAAGAGCAGTATTTGCAGGCTGGCAATTACACGCTGAATAAAAATATTTCACCTTACCACTTATTGTTATCGCTTAATCATGGTAAAACAACACAAGGCAGTGTCACTTTTATTGAAGGCCACACTTTTGCACAAATGCGACAGCGACTTGCTAACAACGATGCTGTTAAGCAAACTATTGTTAATCTATCAGAAGCTGAAATATTGCAACTTGTGGGTTCACCGTACGACGTTGCTGAAGGCTTGTTTTTTCCTGATACATTCTATTTTAATCGTAATGCTACAGATATCGCCTTATTAACCATCAGTTATAACGCCATGCAATCAAAACTGGAGCGTGCATGGCAAAATCGTGAGATAAATCTGCCGTATAAAAATAGTTATCAGGCTTTAATTATGGCTTCAATCATTGAAAAGGAAACTGGAAAAGCCAGTGAAAGACCCATGATCGCTGGCGTTTTTGTCAATCGCTTGCGTTTAGGTATGCGTTTGCAAACTGACCCTACGGTGATTTACGGCATGGGTTTACAATTTGATGGCAACATTCGTAAAAAAGATTTATCGATCGATACACCTTACAATACTTACACTAGGGGTGGCCTGCCACCTACGCCTATTGCTATGCCTGGGCTTGCCGCTATTGAGGCCGCTTTGCATCCAGAAAAAACTAAAGCACTTTACTTTGTGGGCAAAGGTGATGGCAGCCATGTTTTTTCTAATAATTTAGTTGAACATAATAGAGCCGTGGTACGTTTTCAGTTGAAAAAATAAAAAGATGACAGCAAAATTTATTACATTAGAAGGCATGGATGGTGCGGGCAAAAGTACGCATATTCCAACGATTATCCGTAGCTTTAAAGCACGAGGATTAGAAGTGGTTTCTACACGTGAACCCGGTGGAACAGCACTGGGTGAGCGTTTGCGTGAACTATTGCTACACGAAATCATGCACCCGGAAACTGAAACCTTATTGATGTTTGCCGCACGGCGTGAACATATCGCTAATGTCATTGCACCTGCATTGGCACGTGGTGCTTATGTGCTGTCTGACCGCTTCACCGATGCTACCTATGCCTACCAATGTGGTGCAAAGGGAGTGTTGGCGTCAAAAATTGAATTATTAGAGCAGTGGGTGCACGGCGATTTGCAGCCAGACCTGACGCTATTATTTGATGTGCCTGTAGAAGTGAGTTTGCAACGTCTATCTACCGCGCGTGCCCCAGATAAATTTGAGCGCGAGTCTGCAGATTTTTTTACGCGTATTCGTAACGCATACTTACAACGCGCCCGTGAAAACCCAACAAGATTTAGAGTCATTGATGCCAATAGGCCGCTAGATGAAGTTTATAAATCAGTTGAAGATATTATTGCAACACTATAATTATTATGAGTAATATTTCAGATATTTATCCTTGGCAATCTGACATTTGGCAACGTTTAAATAAAGACGGCCAACGTTTGCCGCATGCGCTTTTGTTGCATGGGCGAGCCGGGATTGGCAAATATGATTTTGCACGTCATTTTAGCCAAGCATTATTATGCGCAAATACAAGTGTCGATGGCAAAGCTTGTGGGCTATGTTCAAGTTGCAATTGGTTTAATGATGAAAGTCATCCAGACTTTCGTTTACTTAGCCCAGAACAAGAGTCTGAATCTGAAGAAGAGGGTACATCTGCCAAAAAAACCAAGAAAAAAACGCAAATTTCTGTGACGCAAGTGCGTGAATTAAGTGACTTTTTAAGCTTATCAAGTCACCGTAGCAACGGCTTACGGATTGTGCTTATTCACCCTGCTGAAGCGCTTAATTTGGCCTCAGCGAATGCGCTGTTAAAAGTGTTAGAAGAGCCTGCGGACGGCGTTGTTTTTATTTTAGTTTCTCACCAAATGCAGCGCTTGCTACCCACTATTATTAGCCGCTGTCATAAAATAAACATGCCTGTACCAGATGAAAAACAGTCACTGACGTGGCTAAATGCACAGGGTGTCGATCATGCCCAGCAGCAACTAGCATATTTGGAAGGGTCGCCAATCAAAGTGTTTGTTGAGCAAGCTCAGTTTAAACAGCGTACCGAAACATGGCGACTATTAAGCCTTGGGCATAAGTTGGAACCACACATTGCAGCACCTGCTTTAATTGCTAATTCAGTAGAAACTGGCATTATTGCTATTCAAAAATGGATATATGATATTGTCGCCATTAAGCTAGGGCAGCAAACACGTTACCATTTACAGTATGTTAATGCTTTGCAAGCACTGGCTGAAAAGGTAAACTTGAGCCGATTGTTTGAAATGCAGAAGAAAACGAATGAATACCGTAAACTTGCTTTGCATCCATTAAATCATGAGTTGCAAATGGAAGGCCTACTTCTTGAATACACCAAGATTTTTCAATCTTGATAGCCTGTTTAGTTTTAACTTATCTGAGATAAATGATGGCTGAAGATACACAAGACGAAATTAAAAATTTAAACGCGCCTAAACCTGGCGTACTCTCACTTGCCATTAAAGAAAAAGCCGCACTATACGCAGCTTATATGGCTTTTTTAGACGGTGGCGGGCTGTTTATCCCCACCACCAAGACTTTTAATATGGGTGAAGAAGTTTTTATGCTGTTAAGTTTGATAGATGACCCAGTTAAGCTTAAGGTAGTCGGACATGTCGTGTGGATTACACCGACTACTCAAGGTAATAAACCACAAGGCATAGGCGTGCAATTTAATAACCAAAGTGGCGGCCTAGAGGCACGTAATAAAATTGAAGGCCTGCTTGGCAACGCATTAAAATCGTCGCGTACTACGCATACCATGTAATTAAAAAGAATATGAATACGTTACAAGACCGCTATGCTCGTTGATTCTCACTGCCACCTTAACTTTCCTGAACTAGCTGCAAACCTAACCGCTATCAAGCAGACGATGCAAGATAATGGAGTAGGGTATGCACTATGCATTTCGGTAACGCTGCCAGATTTTCCACAAGTCTTAGCCTTGGCCGAAACCAACGATAACTTTTATGCTTCAGTGGGTGTGCATCCCGATTACGAGAATATTGAAGAACCCAGTGTAGAGACACTAGTCGCGCTTGCGAACCATCCTAAAGTAGTTGCGATAGGTGAAACCGGCTTAGATTACTTCAGGCTCACGGGTGATTTAGAGTGGCAACGCACGCGCTTTCGTCACCATATACGCGCAGCGATTAAATGCGGAAAGCCGTTGATTATTCATACGCGCGCTTCGGCAGAAGACACCATACGCATCATGACGGAAGAAAATGCGCAGCAGGTAGGCGGTGTGATGCACTGCTTTACTGAAAATCTAGAGGTGGCTTTACAAGCCATCGCGCTTGGTTTTTATATTTCTTTTTCAGGCATCGTTACTTTTAAAAATGCATTGACGATTAAAGAAGTTGCTCAGTCGGTGCCACTAGATAGAATTTTAGTTGAAACTGATTCACCCTATCTAGCACCGGTTCCGTATCGCGGAAAAATAAATCAGCCCGGTTACGTTAAACATGTGGCTGAAGAAATCGCAAAACTACGTGGCATTTCATTTGAAGAAGTATCCGTAGCAACGACACAAAATTTCTTTCGCTTATTTAAACATGCAACGTCTTATGCGCTGGGCTAAATTGCTTACTTGCAAATAGGGTGCTGAATGCAATTAACCATACTAGGCTCAGGCTCCAGCGCAGGCACGCCAATGATAGGCTGCCAATGTAGCACTTGCACATCTCGCGACAAACGTAATCACAGAACCCGCTGTTCCAGTATTATCAAGCTTGATAACGGCAAGACGATATTGATCGACACCGGTCCGGATTTACGTCAGCAAGCATTAAGAGAAGGGCTAACAAACGTCGATGCGGTGCTTTACACGCACACGCATGCTGACCACCTTCATGGCATCGATGATTTGCGAAGTTTTTGCCAACTGCAACGCGCCCAAATTCCACTTTATGGTAGCCCGGAGGCCATGACACATATTGCAGATAAATTCGGCTATACCTTGCGTGAGCCTAGTGACTTTTGGGATATGCCCGTTCTTAAAGTAAACCCGATCAACAAGCCCTTTCAATTATTTGAACAAACGATTCAACCAATACCTGTTAAACATGGAAACAGTACTATTTTTGGCTACCGAATCGGTCATATCGCTTACCTGACAGACGTATCAGAGATTCCAGAAACCTCATTACAGATGCTTAAAGGTTTAAGCGTTTTGCTTTTAGATTGCTTGCGTTATAAAACGCATTATAGCCATATAAATTTTGAACAAAACTTGCGGTACGCAGGTCTGATAGGCGCTGATTCAACTTACTTAATACACATGACGCACGAGCTTGAATATTTAGAATTAAGTGCAAAGCTACCCGATAAGGTATTCGTGGGCTACGATGGACTAAAGTTAGAGGTAAGCTAACTAATCATATAATCATACTTGTTATGCTTAAAACTTAATAAATGAGATAATAAAACGCTATATTTTGGAGATAAAAATGCAATTGACTACAATGACGATTAAAACAAGTATAAAAAAATTATGCTTAAGCTTTGCAATGGGCACATTACTCGCTGTAACATTTTCTAGCGTACATGCCGCACCGCCTAAAGTTAAAACCTACACTGAAAATGAATTCTTAGATTCATTTAGTGGTAAATCAATGAAAGTTATTACCGGTAAACTAGGTAAACCGTTTAAAAAAGAACAATCTGTTAAACCCTCTGGCGCATCTACAGTGATGCTCAGAGCCGGCGCGGATGAAAAAAAATCCAAGCCAGTAAAAGTTGAAATGTGGTATTACAAAAATATAGTGAAATACGACCCTAAAAACACTTACAAAGAAACAGAAATCACTTTTGTAAATGATAAAGTGATGAACATTGCTTTTTTTAATAACCGCTAATACCAACGCATCTAAATGCTGAGTAACGGGTAATTGTTGCTAGTAAGCATTTTAAACCGAGATTGTTTAGTAGGCTAAATATTAACGCCCAACTTACAAGAGTGAGGGTTAGGCAGAGGTTAAAACGTGGCAATACGTTACTTTTCCTCCATCCTAACCTTCCCCCTGCAGGGAGGAAAGGCCGGCTCGGTTCTAATGAATTATCAGGGTTGAATTAGACATTTTTAATTGATAATTTAATGAATTTTACAAAGAGGTACCCGCTATAGTGATAGCCAGTTTATGAAAATACTGTATTTCATCATTGGCTTAAGTGTATTGCTGTTATGTGGTTGCAATCAAACAAATGCGAATGCGCCAACCCCCTTTTCTGCACCAATTCAATTTGCAGTGACGCAAGCACCGTTGAATTTAGATCCGCGTTATGCAAGCGACGCGGCATCAGAGCGAGTTAACCGACTCATTTATCAACCCTTGGTTGATTTTGATGCACAATCAAAGCCAGCGCCGCGATTAGCGTCATGGGTTGAAGTTAATCCTCATCAATATCGTTTTACTTTAAACAAAGCCCGCGCGCCGTTTCATCACGGCAAGCCACTCACGGCACGCGACGTGAAGGCAACCTACGATTCGTTAGCTCAGCTTAAAAACTCGCCACACACTGCCGAATTTTCCAATATAAAAAGCATTGAAGTTGAAAATGAAAACACAGTGATTTTTGCATTAAAACAAGCTGATAAGCACTTTCCTGCCAAGTTGATTATTGGTATTTTGCCGCAAGATTTAATTGAAAAAAATCATGACTTTTCGCATCATCCTATTGGTAGTGGGGCGTTGCAGTTTGTGAGCTGGCAAAATAAGCTGGTTTTAAAAAGAATGACAGATGGGCAGATGATTACCTTAATTGAAGTGAAAGACCCGACTGTGCGCGTACTCAAGCTTCTACGTGGCGAGGTTGATTTACTGCAAGGTGATTTGCCACCAGAGTTAATCAAACACCTGCAAACCAAACCTGAAATTACTGTTAGCACAAGCCAAGGGGCTAATTTTTCTTACCTGGGTTTGAATCTGCAAGATTCACTTTTGAAAAACCTTAAAGTGAGGCAGGCCGTCGCGTATGCCATGGACCGTCAGGCTATCATCGCGAAGGTGATGGTTAAAAACACACGGCTTGCAGGCGCGATTTTACCGCCAGAGCATTATGCAGGTAACGCTAATTTAACGCCGTATGAATACAACCCTGTAAAAGCTAGGCAGCTGCTGATTGAAGCAGGCGTTAAACTCCCACTTAAATTAGTTTATAAAACCTCGACCGATGCACAACGCGTTCGCTTTGCTACTATATTACAAGCGCAGATGCAGCCGGCTGGCATTAATTTAGAGATTCATAGTCTGGATTGGGGTACGTTTTTTGAAGATGTAAAACAAGGTGAGTTTCAATTGTTTGGGCTGACATGGGTTGGTATTAAAACCCCTGAAATTTATACAAAAGCTTTTAGCTCGCAAAGTTTTCCACCCAATGGCTTTAACCGTGGACGCTTTGCAGACGCCAAGCTAGACAGTCTGCTTGGAAAAGAAGATTGGGCTTTTACAACGTCAAGAATTCATGAGCAACTACCTTATATTCCCTTATGGTATGAAGGGCAGTTTGCTGCTTTGAATAAAAACATTAAAAATTACGCACCTAAACCTGATGGCAATTGGGATGATTTAGCGACTATTACAAGGCCAGTTACAATACAAACAAATAAATACTAAAAAATAAACTGCATTTCATCCCGCACCTCTAACGGCACTTATTTACTATTTTCTAGAGCTGATGGCGATAGTGGTGGTATTTACGTAAATATGCAGAATCTCGCAAGCGTAGCAGTACTTAATAGCCATCAGCCGCCTCGTTAAGCCAACTTGGATTAACGACCGCGACCTGTTCCTACAACCCACCGAACCTCTCACAGACGAATTCAAATCCGATTGCTTAATGTGGATGCTGTTTAACGGCAGCAACTTAACCGCCAGTGCAAATGAGCTTGAATGGAACGGCAAACAATGGAGTATCGTCAACCACTTTATTCCGTTTACCGAGGCTGATGTCGGCGCGCCTGAACGTTTTAATCTGACTTTATGGTGCAATATTTAAGCGATATAACACTGTCTGCAGAGGCAAGCGCAGTGCGGCTTGCAGGGCAGGGTTATGACAGACTTACTTTGCCCACACCGACGTGCGCAGTGTGCGCGATGAACTTAAACTCAACCGCGCAGAAGTTGGCTGGTATCAAGTGCGCAACGCCTTAAAAGCGCGTAACGCCAGCGGTGACTTTGTGCCAGTTACCTTTAGCGCGTTTGAAGCCGCTTATAAAACATTGGGCGATAAATTACGCCAGCAAGTTTATGAGCTGGGCTTTTTGAAAAACTAAATACGCGGTAAAAGTGATATTCAACAAGACGAAAACACAGCTTTGGCGTATATTTCACAAAACACGGCTAACCATTTAAATGAAGGGCTATCGATGCAAGCACATATGACAGATAAGCATGAAGCGGCTGAATTATTGGCACATTTGCCAGAAGACAGCACTTTTGAAGATATTCAATACCATTTGTATGTGTTAGAGAAAATCAAACATGGTCAGGCAGATATTGCAATGGGTAAAACTTTCACGCAGGCCGAAGTTGGGGCGAAATTGCAAAAATGGCTTTAACGGTTGTTTGGTCGCAAACCGCATTAGATGATGTGGATGCAATTGCGGCTTATATTTTTAAAGACTCACCTTTTTACACAAAGGCTGTAACTGAAAAGTTGTTAAAAGTGGCCGAAGGTGTTGTAGCGTTTCCGCAAATAGGACGAGTTGTTCCAGAAATTAATCAAACGCATATTCGTGAGCGGTTTGTTTATAGCTATCGCCTGATATATGAAATTAAGCCAACACAAATTGAAGTTCTAACCGGAGTGCACGGTAGAAGATTGTTAGAAACTGATTGATATGCACATTGAAATCTCTATATTCCACCAAACCCTGACACTATTCGATGATTCTGGCAGCGTGAAAGCACAATACAGCATTTCAACTGCTGCTAACGGCGTGGGCTGCGAAAAAAACAGTGGCTGCACGCCGCTAGGTGATCATGTCATTCGCGCTAAAATCGGCGCAGATGCACCACTTGGCGGTGTATTTTCTGGACGTCGCGCAACGGGCGAGATTTGCACGCCTGAGCTGATGGCGGCATTTCCCGAACGTGACTGGATTCTAACGCGCATTCTATGGTTATCTGGCACCGAGGTTGGCAAAAACCGCTTGGGTAATGTAGATACCATGCAGCGTTACATTTACATACACGGTACGCCAGATGATATTGCGTTGGGGCAGGCAGCCTCACATGGCTGTGTTCGCATGCGCAATGTAGATATAGTTGAGCTGTTTAATTTGGTTGAAATTGGTACGCCAGTATTGATTGTAGAAAACTAAAAAAATGTCATTGCTACGCCGTTTTGTAAATTTTATCACCGTTATTTTTGGCGTGTTATTACTTACATTTTTACTGATACATTTGGTGCCAGGTGACCCAGTCGAGGTTATGTTGGGTGAGTCTGCCAGTAGCGCTGACCGTGCAGCATTACGTGCAGATTTGGGCTTGAACCAACCGCTGATCCAGCAATTTTGCAGTTATTTAAGCAAGTTGGCACATGGTGATTTTGGTCAGTCTATTCACACTAAAACGCCGATTATTGACCTGTTAAAAACGCGTTATCCTGCGACAGTAAAACTCGCGTTGTTATCTTTAATTATCGGGTTGGTTGTTGGCGTACCGTTAGGCATTTATGCCGCGCTTAAAGCAAATCATTGGCAAGATTTTATTGTAACAATTGTTTCAGTGCGATTATCCGCAATGCCGGCGTTTTGGCTCGGCCCCATGCTAATGTTGATTTTTGCGGTCTGGTTGGGCTGGTTGCCTGTGAGCGGTATGGATTCCAACACATCAATTATTTTACCTGCCGTCACATTAGGTTTTGGTTTGAGTGCAATTCTTACGCGGATGACGCGCACCAGTCTTTTGGAAGTGCTCAATGACGACTATATTCGCACCGCGCGCGCCAAAGGTTTAAGCGAAAAAACAGTGATTTTACGTCATGCCTTGCGCGCCGCATTATTGCCGATTATTACCATTGTCGGTTTGCAGATGGGTAGTTTGCTGGCAGGTACGGTGATTACTGAAACGATATTCAGTTGGGATGGTATCGGGCGGTTATTGGTTGAAAGTATAGAAAAGCGTGATTACCCTGTGACACAGGCTTGCGTACTGGTGGTGGCGCTGAGCTATGTGGTGGTGAACTTATGCACAGATATTTTATATCGGTTGGCAGATCCGCGCGTGAAGTTTGGAGGATAAGTTTGGTTGACCAATTATGTATAGGCGTATTTTTAGTTCCCTCCCCATTGATGAGGAGGGCTAGGGTGGGGGTGGAATCTAACAATTTCAGCTTGCTAAAGCTTACCCCTATCCCAACCTTTCCCCTTAAATGGGAAAGGGGCTTTTGTAGTCTATGAAAAAATTCGCAACTTCTATTTTGATTTTCTGGTTAGCTGCGGTCTTGTTAGGGCATTTATTGCAACTAAACCCAAACGCCATTGATTTGAATGTTATCTTGAATAATCCGAGTGCAAATCATTGGTTTGGCTCAGATGACTTAGGCCGTGATGTGTTGGCGCGTATTTTAAGTGGCGTTGAAGTGTCTTTTTTTGTGGCGCTGGTTGTTACCGTTATTACGATGAGTGTCGGTGTGTTCGTCGGTTTGTTAGCGGGGTTCTACGGGGGCAAAGTGGATGCGGTTTTGATGCAAATTACCGATGTATTTTTGGCTTTCCCGGGTATTTTATTAGCGATTGCATTTGCTGCGGTACTCGGCCCAAGTTTAACTAATTTAATCCTAGCCTTATGTTTAACCGGATGGGTGAGCTATGCGCGACTTACCCGTGGGCAAACCATGAGTTTACGCAATCGACAGCATGTACTGGCAGCCCAATCTCTGGGCGCAAGTGTTCCGCGTTTGCTGTTTCGACATATACTGCCGTTATTGGCTTCAGTTTTAGTGGTAGAAGCCACTTATAGCTTAGCCAGTGTGATGATTGCTGAAGCGAGCTTGTCTTTCCTTGGCTTGGGCATACAGGCACCCAATGCCTCTTGGGGCACAATGCTACGCGATGCCGTGCGTTATATGCTGGTAGCACCGCATTATGTATTAATTGTAGGTGGCTGTTTGATGAGTTTGATTTTAGCGATTAACCTAAGCGGCGATTATTTGCGTGATAAATTAGATGTTAGAAAAGAAGATTGAGAAAAGAGATTTTATGAGTTTAGGTCCAGTGATGTTAGATGTCGTCGGTACAGAATTGACAGCCGATGATATACGCCGTTTACAGCATCCCCTTGTTGGTGGTGTGATTTTATTTAAGCGCAATTATGAAAATAACGCACAATTAAAAGCGCTTACTGCCAGTATTCATGAGGTGCGGCAACCACCTTTGTTGATAGCAGTTGACCACGAAGGCGGTCGCGTGCAGCGTTTTAGAGATGGCTTTACCAAAATTCCACCGATGCGTGAGTTTGGCAAAATTTGGGACAAAAACCCGAAAAAAGCTAAAGAGCTGGCTAAAGAGGCGGGCTGGATTTTAGCGGCCGAACTGCGTGCACATGGCGTAGATTTTAGTTTTACCCCAGTTTTAGATATGGATTATGGCGATAGCTTGGTGATTGGCGACCGCGCGTTCCATTTAAACGCACACGCCATTAGTGAATTAGCCTTTGCGCTGATGCAGGGTCTTAAAAAGGCCGGCATGGCGGCAGTGGGTAAGCATTTTCCCGGGCATGGCTTTGTGGTGGCGGATTCTCATGTGAGTATGCCAATAGATGAGCGTGAGTTTGATCAGATCGCACAGCAAGATATGCAGCCGTTTAGAATGCTGATTGATGATGGCATACAGGCCATTATGCCAGCGCATGTGATTTACCCGAAAGTGGATGATAAACCAGCTGGTTTTTCAACGCGCTGGTTGCAAAAAATCCTGCGTGAACGACTAGGTTTCAATGGCGTGATTTTTAGTGATGATTTAAGTATGGAGGCGGCTACTGCAGGTGGTGATGTGACGACACGCGCCTTGGCTGCCCTGAATGCAGGCTGTGATATGGTGTTGTTGTGTAATCAACCGGTAATGGCAGATGAACTGTTATCTAACCTTAAATGGACGATTTCAGCACAAAGTTTAAGTCGATTAGCCCGTATGCATGGGCATAGGCAACCACCAACGATGGATCAGTTGCATGAAAGTGCAGTGTTTGTAGATGCGGTGCATCAGGTGGCGCAAGTCGGTGTGACCGAAGGTGAGTTGTTTGCTTAAGAGTACCTCTAAAAATATAATTTCCGTACCACGGGCACTCCGATTTTCTAAGCACTAAAGTGCTTGAAAAGTCGTATGTCGCTAAGCGGGCGTTACACACAAAAAATTACGCCTTACTATCAAACATAGGTAGCGTCATAATTTTTCTCGCGCCTTGCTAGTACAGGAACTCGAGTTTTTAGAGATGCCATTAAAATTTAACTTGAAACTTATGTCGTTAATCGTTATCTTACTATCCGTAGTGTTTAATTTTTAAAGGAAACAACAATGTTTGACAATACCCCAGTTTTAGGTCGCACTGAATCGGCTCAGTTAGCAACTAATAAAGTTTTGCGTAATACCTACGCATTATTAGGTTTAACCATGATTCCAACGGTCATTGGTGCGTTTATTGGCATGAGTTTAAATTTTGCCTTTGTTCAACAGCACCCATTTGTTTTTGCTATTGGCGCAATGGCAGTAATGTTTGGCATGTTTGCGGCAATTTCAGCTAATCGCAACAGTAGCATGGGCGTGGTTTTGTTACTAGGTTTAACCTTTTTAATGGGTTTGCTACTCGGTCCAATCTTGCAACATGCTTTGCATTTAAACAATGGTGCTCAAATTGTGGGCCTAGCGGCTGGCGGTACAGGGATTATTCTTTTGACGCTGGCAAGTATTGCTAGCACCAGCAAAAAAGATTTCAGCTTTATGGGTAAATTTTTGCTGGTAGGTATTGTTTTGCTGATTGTGGCATCACTGGCTAATATTTTCTTGCAAATTCCAGCAATGGCGCTGGCTTTATCTGCTATTGGCGTGATTTTGTTCTCAGGTTTTATTTTGTATGACGTTAGCCGTATTGTTAATGGTGGTGAAACCAATTATGTCATGGCAACTTTAGGGCTTTACTTGAGCATCTACAATTTGTTCACTAGTTTGTTGCATCTACTGATGGGTTTAATGGGCGGTAATGACTAACTAGTTCAGCTTGTAGATTTACTAAAAACCCGCTCATTCAGTTAGCGGGTTTTTTTATGGGCGTGATGCTGTTGATTTTTTACGTCTTGCCGCAAAAAAAGCAGAGAGCATAGCACCGCATTCTTGCGCTAAAACACCATTTGTAATTTCTGTATGGTGGTTAAGTTTAGGTTCTGCCATTAAATTTACTACACTGCCACAAGCGCCTGTTTTAGGGTCACTTGCGCCATAAACCAGTCTGGCAATACGTGCATGCTGGATTGCCCCCGTACACATGGCGCAGGGCTCTAATGTGACGTACAGGGTGCAGTCAACTAAACGATAATTGCCTAAATGTGTTGCGGCATCACGCATGGCGCGAATTTCGGCGTGTGCCGTAGGGTCGCTTGTGCTAATGGGCGCATTGCTACCGCGGCCGATGACTACACCATCTTTTACAACAATGGCGCCTACAGGTACTTCACCTGCGTCTGCGGCAATATGCGCTAACTCAAGCGCTTGTTGCATAAAGTCTGTGTCGGTTTGGTTTAGATTCATTGGTTTTTTTATTGACTTAAGTGTTTTAGCGCTACATTAAGAGTTGTTCCAGCGATAAACGCTCAAACCGCTTTAATAACCATTGTTGCGCTTTGCCCATGCTGCTTTTACGATGATAGCGCCAAGCTAAAAAAGTAGGTGCGAGCGTTTTGGGTTCTGCGACTTGTTTAATGATAAGTTTACCTTGCTCGACATAACGTTGCGCGAGTTTTTTTGGCAGGTAGCCAACCCCAAGGCCAATCACTTGGGCTTCTAATTTACTTTGCATATCAGGTACGGTAAGTACATCTTGCCCTGAAAGTATGCCTGAAGTCCGTGGCGGTAAATTGCGCGAGCTATCAGCTGCGGCAACGGCGCGATGTTGAATAATGTCTTGATTATCTAATGGTTCTGCAAAGGTGGCGAGAGGATGGTTGCAAGCAACGGCAAATACAAAATCAAGGTGGCCTAATAGTTTGGTTGAGTAGCCGCCACCAGATGGCGCTTCGCCAGGGGCGCCAATTGATATGTCGGCACGGCCGGAAAGCAGAGCGTCCCAACTGCCGCCAAATACTTCGCGCATGAGTTTAACGCGAGTGCCAAAGCCCTGCGCGTAAAAGTCTTGCAAAATCTCGTAAATTGGTTCGCCGTTGAATAGATCGCTGATGGCTATGCCGATGTCGGTTTCAACGCCGGTAGCGATTCGCTTAACACGGGACTCTAAGGCTTGCGCTGCGTCTAGTAAGTGGCGACCTTCGTTCAGTAGCTCTGCACCGGCTTCGGTGAGGTTTGCTCGATGCCCGCTACGGTCAAATAACGTGACACCTAGGTCAGCTTCTAATTTTCTAACGGTATAGGTGAGGGCGGATGGCACGCGGAATAAAGATTCAGCTGCTGCGGCAAAGCTGCCTTTGCGCGCAATCGCGTCGATCACTTCTAAAGCGTCAATGGAAATTTTAAGCATCATGATTTTTTAATGAAATATCAATCAAATTATTTGAACATTTAATACAAAATTATTAGCTATGAATGTTATTGTTCTATATATAACATGTAATTATAAATTCAAAAGGTTTGAATAATTATATATGATTACGATTAGAAAATCTCAGGATCGTGGCCACGCTAACCATGGATGGCTAGATAGCTATCATTCTTTTTCATTTGCAGAATACCACGACCCCGTACACATGGGTTATTCAGTGCTACGCGTGATTAACGAGGATAAGATCGCTGCTGGCGGAGGGTTTGGCATGCACTCACATCGTGATATGGAAATTGTCACCTATATGCTAGCGGGTGAATTAACGCATCGAGATAGCATGGGCAATGGCTCGATAATCCGTGCTGGAGATGTGCAGCGCATGACGGCAGGCTCTGGCATTCGGCATAGCGAGATAAACGCTTTGGCTGAAGGTGAAGCGCACTTGTTACAGATATGGATTACACCAGAAAAAACTAATTTAGTCCCGTCTTATGAGCAAAAACATTTTTCTGATGAACAAAAGCATAATCAGTGGTGTTTAATTGCATCGGCAGATGGGCGTGAGGGTGCAATTACCATACATCAAGCCGTTGACTTATACGCTACCGCGTTAGATGCCGAGCATAAACTTAGTCTGCCGTTGCAACAAAAGCGTTGTGCTTATTTGCAGGTGGTGGCTGGTGAAGTGTTATGTGCAGGAAGTCTGCTTAACGTTGGCGATGCGGCAAAAATTGAAAACGAAACTAGTGTTGAAATTGCTGCGCAATCAAATGCAGAAATGTTATGGTTTGATTTGCCCATGTCAGGTGCGTAGATTTAAGCAACTATTTATAAGTTTTAGCAGTCTTCCTGTAGTTAAGTAACCATGCAACTCACTAAAAATTTTAAAATGAAAGGTAACATCATGAAAAAAATTCTATTTACCGCAGTATCCATCTTATTTTTGAGTAACTTAGCCTTTGCTGCTAACGAAGTTTACAATATTGACTCAGCACATAGCTTTGCTAACTTTAGCATCCGTCATGTGGTTGCTAAAACTTCAGGTAGCTTTAATGATATTAAAGGCGTGATTAAAATTGATCGCGATAATTTAGCTAACTCAAGTGTCGATGCCAAAATTAGCTTAGCCAGTATTAGCACAGGTCATGCTAAGCGAGATGACCATATTAAAAAGCCTGATTATCTGGATGCAGTCAATTTTGGTGAAATCAGCTTTGTTAGTACTAAAGTTGAGGCTAAAACAGCGACAGAAGGTGTAATAACCGGAAAATTTACCTTACATGGCGTTACTAAAGAAATCGCCTTCCCTTTTAAAGTTTTAGGTTTTGGATTAGACCCATGGGGCGGTGAGCGTTCTGGTTTTGAAGCGAGCACTACCATCAAGGCTTCTGACTACGGTTTTAGCTGGATGACAAAACCAAATGCGCCAGTGGGTGATGATATTGAGGTGACGCTGCTGTTAGAAGGCGTTAAAGCCAAATAGGATTCAACCGGAATGTTTCATAACTCAAGGATTACCGAATGACCAAAGATTTATTTTCCCCAACCAAGCTGGGTAGTATTGAATTAAAAAACCGCTTTGTCATGGCACCGCTGACGCGAAACCGTGCAGGTGAGGGCGGTGTACCGCAACCTTTGAATGCGACTTATTATGAGCAGCGTGCCTCTGCGGGTTTGATTATTACCGAGGCCACGCCGATTTCTACCATGGCGCATGGCTATCCTGCATTACCTGGGATTTATACTGACGCGCAAATTGCAGGCTGGAAAAAAATCACAGATGCAGTACATGCTAAAGGTGGAAAAATTGTGATTCAACTCTGGCATGTGGGTCGAATTTCGCACCCAAGTTTATTGCCAAATGGTGCGCTACCCGTAGCACCTTCAGTAATTAAACCAGCCGGTAAAGCATTTACCTATCAAGGTTTGGTTGACTATGTAGCCCCGCGCGCATTAGATGCGAGTGAGTTAGCCGGTATTGTTGCAGACTATGTGCATGCGACTAAAAGCGCCCTTGCCGCAGGTTTTGATGGCGTTGAGGTGCATGCTGCTAATGGTTATTTATTAGACCAGTTTTTACGCGACGGCAGTAATAAGCGTACGGATAACTACGGTGGAAGTTTTGAAAATAGAGCGCGTTTGTTGCTTGAAGTGACTAAAGCTGTGGTGGAGGTTGCCGGAGCTGATAAAGTGGGTGTGCGTCTTTCACCAGTAAACCCGTTTAATGACATGCATGATAGTAACCCGCAGGCGCTGTTTAATTACGTGGCCGATGCGCTTAACCCATTTAAGCTGGCTTACCTGCATGTGGTGGAGGGCGGTATTCATGGCGGCGGCATTGCTGACCCCTTTGATTTTGATGCATTTCGTCAGCACTTTAAGGGCCCTTACATCGCAAACCTGTCTTACGATAAGCAACGTGGTAATGCCGCGATTGCCAGCGGTCACGCAGATGCCATTGCCTATGGTGTACCATTTATCGCTAACCCGGATTTAGTGGAACGCTTTCAAGCCGATGCACCGTTAAATGAAGCTGATGCAAATACCTTTTATGGTGGTACTGAAAAAGGTTACACCGATTATCCGTTCTTAAAGGCTTAATATCATGCAAAAACCAGCCATTACTCAAGTGCCAATTGATGCAACAATCGCTAACCGTTGGAGTGGTAGGGCTTACGATGCGGAAAAAGTAGTTTCACATAAACAGGTGCTTGCACTACTTGAAGCCGCACGCTGGGCGCCTTCCTGTTTTGGTGATCAGCCTTGGCGTTTTATTGTATGGAATAAAAGCGCTGATGCAAAAGCTTGGCAATCAGCGTTTGATTGTCTGGTGGCAGGCAATCAGGCCTGGGTGATAGATGCGCCAGTATTGTTGCTGGTGTGTGCTGATACTTTGTTTAACCATAATCAGCAACCCAACCGTTGGGCGCAATATGACACAGGTGCAGCGGCAGAGAATTTATGTTTGCAAGCCAGTAGCATGGGATTGATGGCGCATCAGATGGGCGGTTTTAATGCTGATGCCGCGCGTGATGCTTTCGCTATTCCAGCACAATATATTCCTATGGCGATGATTTCAGTGGGTTGCCCAGCTGATATTGCCAGTTTAGAAGGTGAAATATTAAGTCGTGAAACAGCAGAGCGTAAGCGTCGCCCACTCAATGCGCTATTTTTTGCTAATAGTTGGGATAAACCAGTCGTTTAGTGCTTATTCAATCGGCAGAACTTGGTTTACACGCTTAACTTAATCTTCGAGCTCTGCTAAACTCTTGTAACTTATTTAAGTCAATTATTCATATTAGGATGTCGTTATGGCAGTTGTCGCACTCAATAAAGAAAATTTCAAAGAAACTATCGAAAACAATGATTTTGTCATCATCGATTTTTGGGCACCATGGTGTGACCCATGCGTTGCATTTACGCCAACTTTTGAAGCAGCTGCAGCAAAAAACACGGATATTGTGTTCGGTTTAGTGAATACCGAGACTGACCCTGAAATTGGCGAGTACTTTGAAGTAAACCAAATCCCGGGTGTTTTGGTGGTGCGTGAGCAAGCAGGTATTCATGCACAAGTGGGTGAAATCGGCGCGCCAGCGTTAGATGAAATTATTAAATGGGCACGTGAGTTTGACATGACCCCAGTGCGTGAGTATTACAAACAAGAGGCCAGTAAAGCGAACTAAATTTTAAGCTAACTGTTTTCCCTCAATAAAAACGCGGCTATTAGCCGCGTTTTTATTGGGAGTTATTGTTTAACGCTGCTAAAACTAACTGTGTTTGGCAGTTGCCTAAAGTTTGTAAGGAAGCGGCTTGATTTCAATAATGTTGCCATCAATCAATAATTGACCTGCTTCAACACTTTCAAGTCTAAGCTCTGCCAGTACATCATAGCCACTAACAGGCGAGGGTGCGCTCCTGACAATTTTACCAATAATTTCATGAGCACTATTAGAGACATCATCACCTACATTGGGAGGTGAGCTGGCATTAAGGTGGGCAAGGTGCGTGCGGCGTTTTACTGTGCCAAGATAATGGGTCCGCGCCACAATCTCTTGCCCGGTGTAGCAGCCTTTTTTAAAGTTGATGCCGCCTAGCAGATCTAAATTTAACATTTGTGGTACAAATGCTTCTTGTGTTTTTAAAGTAACGTCTGGAATACCAGCCTGAATTTCCAGCCATTCCCAGCATGCCGCACCTACAGGTTTTGCTTCTTGCAATAAAGCGTTCCAAATAGTTGGCGCATTGCCGATATCGGTGAAAATCTCGAAGCGCGGTTGAGTGCCAGGCACCTTTAAAATAGCAGCATTTTCTAGTGATACTAGCGCATATTCAATTTGAGGGGTTTGAGAAAATATTGAGCTGAGTAATGCAGTAGCTTTTGAACCGCTTAAACCGATTTTAATTATTTGGTCACTGACGTCTTTAATTTCAACCTTGCTTCGCATCACGAACATCTTCAGGCGTTTTGAGATTGGCTCAATGAGTTCTTTAGGTAGTTGCAAATGCACGTGGTCGTGATGCGAAAACGCCAGGAATAAAGCGAGTAAGCGCCCTTTGGGACTACAGTAACCAGAGTAGTGTGCATTGCGACCATTGAGTTCTTTAACGTCATTGGTGACTTGACCTTGCAGGAAACTGAGCGTATCAGCGCCTTGTAGTTGTAGTAAACCTAAATGAGAAAGGTCGCAGATGACGGTATCATGGAGCAGTGACTGCTGTTCAGTTGCCGCATCGCTAAAGCTGATCACTTTTCCATTGACGATACTTAATTGTGAATCATTATTAGCTAAATTCTGTGCGGCAGAATTCTGAAGAAACTGATGCCATTGTGTGATGCTCATGCTAACCTTTGTTTAAATTATTCTTAGGAAATTTACAATCTGTAATATGAAGCCAATCCGCATCAATTTCAAGCCTTCGATTTTATTGACGGTGTTTATTACGCTAATGAGTTCGATCATTTGTAGTATTTTAATCCTGCTGCCATTGGCGTGGCAGATTAAATGGCTACTAGTAGTTGTTATTTTACTCTTAGCTGCTTATTCGATTTGCTTACGCGGACTATTGTTGCTACCACTGTCACTGCTTGCATTAAACATCAACGTGAAAAATGAATTGCAATTAACGTTTAGAGATGGTGCGAAATTTGTAGCGGTGGTGTACGCCGATTGTGTGGTGACACCGTATTTAACCATTGTGCACTTCCAAACCCAACAGCTTGATTTTATTAGGCGATTATTGTTTTCACATATTGTTTTTCTGCCCGATATGGTAGATGCTGAAAGTAATCGTCAACTAAGGGTTTTGTTGCGCTGGGGGCAGGCACATTAATCGCAGGTTTAAGATGTGTAATTGAATCCGTTTAAATGTCAATTTTCTGAATTGTTTTTAAGGAAACACTGATTAAATGGCTACGCTGGCGAATTGCTGCGTTGTGCAAATATATCATTGTAAGTTTCCGCAACCTCACTGTACACCTCGTACTATCTGGGTTACTGTGGACCAAACGCCTTTGGCGTATGAGTCAGTATTTGGCTTCCCCAATTTGACTTCGCCAGTAAACTGGCAAGTAAAGTGTGAAATAATGCGCTTCAGCGCATATATTCCACGGACATGCCATTTACGGGCAACACTTAATCCCGCTCGCTTATTTAATCAATGCTTCCTTAACGCGACGGCGGCGATTAATAAAATTGCGCCATTGAGTTTTTAGTTCCTGCACCGGGTGCTTAGGTGTGTAAGCCAAAATAAACATAAATCCAGCAAGCCCAGCCAATATCCAGCGAATTTCAAACCCTGATTTATCACGTCTTGCAGGCTTTTGCTTTTTCATCGCACTCAGAATGCTTTGCAGGTTATCACCGCGCACATACATGCCATTTACTTCTTTTGATAACTCTTTCAAGTATTCTTCATCCAGTTTTGATAAATAACGATCGCCCGTTTCGCCTGCTACATTGTCATTGCGTGTTCCAATGTTGGATTCTGAAATTTGCGCAATGCCAGGCTGCAAGGCAAAGCTTTCGTTGGACCAATAACCGATCAATTGGTTGAATTCATCAAATTTAGGAATCGGCGCGCCCTTATCATCACCAATGCCTACCAGCAACCAGTCTTCACCGCCTTGAAACGCGGTTAAATTTTCTTTATTAAAAACGTGGATTTTTGGCGCTTCTTCACCGTCAGTAAAAAACACCACTTGTGCGGGTTCTGGGAATGAGCGAATGGTTCTTGCAAGGGTTGTCATGCTCGCCCGTATGCGACTGTTGCCAGACCATGCTGTGCGCCAATCAAGATGATCGATGGTGTCATTAATGGCATCAAAGTTTTCGCAAACTTCTATCGGCGTGTAAAGTGCCGCCACGCTGACGCCAGCAAATACGCTCATGCTCACATTGGTGCCACATGGTAGCTCCCCCACCAATTTATGTAGCATGTCTTGCATATAGGCCACGCGCGACACTGGTTTTCCGTTGAGTGTTTTATCGACAACATTCATGCTTTGTGAGATATCAGCTACTAAAATGTAACTGTAAATGTCGCGTTTAACCGGTATTTTTGGGTTGAAAATAGCGAGGATCAGCAGTAAAAGTGAGGCTAGCAATAGCGTAATGTCGTGGCGATGACGAAGGTGGCTGAAAAATTTGTGTAAAGTTAACATGATGATTCTTTATGGCAGGCCAACAGGGATGTTGCCCATAATGAGCCCTGGTGAGTCGCTCTCCCCAGCGCCTGGCACTGCTGTTTCTGGTAGCATGCCCAGCAGACGATCCAGATTGTGACGCGCCCCCCAATTTGAGTTATCCAGTCTTAGTGACTGTAGATAGGCGGTTTTAGCTTGGCGTACCAAATATTCGGCTTCATCACGCACCGTCATGTTAGTGCCACTGATGGCTAATCCGCGCCTAAAGAAAATATTCCCCAAATTATAATGAATGGCGGCCTTTTGCTCCTCATTAGCACCATTGAGCGCCTTGTTAAATAGTAAAGTAGCTTCTTTGTAGCGTTCTTTGTTAGCTAGCCAATACGCCGTTGAAAACTTAGCTTCAAAACTTTGCAAGTCAGTTTGTGGCGGTTTGCCAGCACTAATCGCTTGATTGAAATCATCAATTTGATTGATGCGGTTGTAAAAATACGCACTGAAGAATGATGCAGTTATCGCTGTGAGCGTGAGTAAAACCGTTAATCTTTTTACAGTCAGAAAATGGTTTATAGATAACCGTATTTTTGTGTTTAGTGCCATGTTTTAACCTCTAAATATTTCACACTTAATAGCAAACTAATCATGATGGCCGCGATGATAAAGCAAACATTGGAGTAATCTCGACCTGGTATTTTTTCAAAGTACTTGATAGGTTTTTTTTCACGATTGTTAATGTCGTTCATAGCCAATTGCAGAGACTTTGGGTCTTCTGCCTCATAGGCTTTAAATGGTGTTTTGAGCGTTTTAAAAAATTCGTACAGCTCGATTTCTGCTGGCAATGGTTGATCTTCAACTGGTTTGTATGTGGTATCAAAAATACTTAAACCATCTGGCTGGCGCAGTACAATCCAATATAAGCTTAGGTGCAAACGGTCAAACCAGTCTTTAATTTTTTGCTGAGTGTTTGCATCCATACGACCGGCACCGTCAGACACCAGAATTACCGCGCGCGAACCTGAATCGGGGATTTTATTGAATAAACCTGCGCTACTGGTTAAGCCGCTGCCAATATTGGTTTGAAATAGCGCATTGCCACTGGTTGCCTGCACAGCAGAGATGATGGCTTTTTTATTTTCACTGAGTGGCAACACATACATGGCGGAGTTACTAAAGGTAATCATGCCAAACATATCTTGCTGGCGTGACTTTACAAACTCGGTGATGAGCCTTGCTGCGGCAACGGATTTGGTTTCACCCACCGTGGTATTGCCCGTGGCATCTGTGCTACCTGAAAATGGGTCATCCATACTGGCGCTACGATCCAGCACCAAGGCAATCTGCGCGCCCACGCCTATGCGTTCTACACTTTGCTCTTTAGTGTGAGGGGCGCTCAAGCCAATGATGATAAAGAGCAGCGTGAGTAGAGCGAGTGCTTTTAACAGCAGCCCAACAAGATCGGACAATGGATCCGCTGGTAGCATATTTACCCAAGAATAATGTTTGGCATGTGTGCGCTGTAATAACAGCGGCAGTATCGCTAGGGGCAACAACCAAAGTAACCATGGATGTGAAAAAACCATGATTTATGCTCCCGCCTTGGAATCTAAAGGCGTTGGCGTTAAACCCCGTTCGCAGTCACGGCAGCGGCGTGCAAATTGCACCAGCCACTTGCTTGGGTTGTTGCCTATATCATGCGTTGCGTTAGGTTCAAAATAAACTTGGCGCGACAAGGCAAAGAACTGTTGAATTTCATATTTTAATGGTGAGAAATTAGATTTTTTTGCTAAAAATGTATCTAAATTGTCGTTAAAAATGCTCATTGCACCAGTATTGTTAAAAGCGAGGTGCAGTTTTGACACGGCTTGTTTTAAGCCTTCAGCAGAGTTTGGCGTTTTGCGTAATGTACGATAAGCACTTGCAAACGGACCGCCCATACGAGGTAGCCAAGTATGCACGCCTAAAATATAAAGTAAGCCAAGTAAGCTGATTACAAGTATTCCCAGTGCAACTTTTAACCACTGTTTTTCTTGGGTATGTGTCATTAACAAGGGTTCGAGCATCGGACTCATATTATCTTCAACTTTAACTGCGCCAAAAATCGCTAACGGTGAAATGGCAATGCCCAAACTTGGAATACGGTACTTGACCAAATCTTTATTATTTTTCATATTGATCAGGTTGAGATATTCAGGTCCTAATGCCGCATTTTTTGCCACCACACTATTGGTAAATACTTGATAGGCTAATTTAATGTGATGCGTGGTGTAGTCTTTATGCACATCTTTTTCATGATGAATGTTTTTAAGTTCAATGCCGATTACTTGACCTCTGTAACGCTTTTCATAACCCTTGATTGGTAGTGATGTTTCAACCAGCGTGTAGGGTGCTTTAATGGTTAAAATGACATCTCTCTCAATTACATCGCCCACTGTGTAGCCTACGCGTTGTGTAGGGTCTATGGTTTTTATGGTGACAAAACCTTCTTTAATATCAGGTAGATCTTGGCTATCTATTGCAAGTGCGGAAAGCGGAGTCGCGCAAAATAGAAGTATTAGAGAGAAAAAACGTATAAATTTTGTCATGGTGTAAGTTTTACTTAGGTTAAGCCGCTACAAATTGGTGAAAATACTCTGTGAGTCTATCTGCATCAAACTCGCCTTCAACATAAAACGGAGGCATGTCAAAGCGCATGAACAGCTCGTAAATTTCATTGCGTCTATCTTCAAAAGATTGCATAATTTTTTCACGTAACTCTTTACGCAAAAACAAAGTACGCATTTGTCCTGTTTCAGCATCGGTGACGTTGGTTAAACCAAATTCAGGTAAATTTCTGTATTCCGCAGCATCCCACAACACAATCGGCACAATATGGTGGCGCAACAAATTAGAAAGTGAGTCTTCAAGTAAATCGTTAGGCATGTGAAAGTCAGAGATTAAAAATACCAGTGAGCGTTCACGTGGCAAATAACGATAAACTTCCGTAATGCCAGTACAATTGACGGGTGCTGGGTGAAAGTCTTTTAGCGATTCAGCCATGTCAATCGCCCGATGCGATTTGAATGAGGATGTACTTATCCAGTCTTCGCGCACTGTTTCATCAAAGCCAATAAAACCAAATGGGTCGTGATGTTCGCTTGCAGATTTTGCAATTGACTCTGCAATTTCCGCCGCTAATTTGATTTTGCGTTTTTTGGCACCAAAATTCATACTGCCGGATAAATCGCAAATCACATAAACCGGCGTCGCACTTTTTTGATTAAATAGGCGCACATGCACCTGCTCCATTGGGTCGCGTATGGTTTGGCGTATATCGATACGGCGTGGGTCAGGGTATGATAATAGGGTGGTGTGACCGCGAAACTCCATGCCCATTCCACGCTGTGTACTCGCGTGCCGTCCCGGGTGGCGTCCGCGAGAACGCCAGCCTATATGGTAACTAAAAGATTTAATGTCTTCTATCATCAAAAATCCATTTTATGGGCGAGTTGCGTTGTCGTGCGCTCGCTCATTTCTTGCCTATTCAAACAATGTGTCTGCGTCACTTGTTGCGCGCCTCTTAGCACTTCATCCCATAAAAGTGGATTTTTAAGTGTAAGGGTTAGTATCTGCGATTGGCGCAAGCTAAGGTGCTGCAACTGCGTTGATAATGCCTGACAACATATCGCGCGCAATCTCTGTGCGGCGCATTTCATATACCGGGCTAAAAACTAAACGATGAGCAATGGTGGAATGAAATACCGCATGAATATCATCTGGCAATACAGCAGTACGATTATTCAGCCAAGCATTGACACGTGCAGCGCGCAACATCATGCTCATGCCACGAGGACTGGCGCCTGCGAGTACTAAGCGGTTCATGTCAACGCCTGATACTTTTACACCGTAATCAAGCGGCGCTTTGGTTGCTTTCCATAAATTTAGCGCATATTTTTTAAGCGTATCACTGGCTGTAATGTTGCTTTGAATTACGCCTGAAAATCCGTTAAGTTCATCAAATTGCAGTACATCAGGCTTTACGGTATCCACTAACGCGTCAACGTTATGGAACTTGGTGTCAAATACCAAGGCTTCCATAATGGCATCATCATTTGGAACGACAATTGGGATTTCCATCATAAAGCGATCACGTGCCGCAGACGGGATTTCAAAAGTTTCTTCTTTTTCTACTTGGTTGCGGTCAGCAAACACAATCATGTGCGGGAAGTAATGTTCTGCATTAAACGCAGATAGGCTCCGCTCGGCCATTACACGTAATAATAATGAGTGAACCTGTGGGCGAGCGCGGTTGATTTCGTTAAAAAAGAATACGGATAGATTTTCACCAGACATAAGTAATGGACCAGCACTTACGTGCGGTTTACCATCCTCACCTAGATAGGTGTGGTAAACCAAATCGTTAGGCATTAAGTCGATAGTGCCTTCAATCCGTTGATAACCGCCACCGATGCCGCGAGTGAAGGCACGCAACAAGGTGGTTTTACCTACGCCAACGTCGCCCTCTAACAACACGTGACCACGTGCGAAAATTGAAGTCGTAATCAAGCGTATCGGCGTATGTTGGCCTACCACGACTTTATTGACTTCTGATTCTAAGGCAAGCGCATGGTTGCGCCAATCGGTTAGCTGAAGGTCACTCATTGAAATTTCCCGACTCTTTTTTTGAAATGGTTAAAATTAAGTTGAAGACATCATAAACGTTTTTTTATCAGGGGTAAACAGATCTGTATACCCCTTGCATAAATTTGTTTGAATTTACCTTTAAGCTTAATATAAATGCTGATAAAAAGTGAATAAAGCTTTCGTAAATTTGTATTTCCAGCGAAAATAGCAATCATCCTAAAATATATAAATTAGAATCATGCAAAAACAAAATAGTTTTACAAAAGAAGAGTTACTCAAATGTGGTCGTGGTGAGATGTTTGGGCCAGGTAATGCGCAATTGCCATTGCCGCCGATGTTAATGTTTGACCGCATTGTTTCTATTACTGAAGATGGTGGTAAATATGGTAACGGCCAAATTATCGCTGAGCTGGATATTAGGCCTGACTTATGGTTTTTTGAATGTCACTTTACGGGTGATCCAGTGATGCCAGGTTGCTTAGGGTTAGATGCGATGTGGCAGTTGGTTGGGTTTTATTTAGGTTGGATGGGTGGTCCAGGCCGTGGGCGAGCACTGGGTGCTGGTGAAGTGAAGTTTACCGGACAAGTATTGCCAACTGCTAAAATGGCGACTTATACCATTGATTTAAAACGCGTAATTATGCGTAAATTGGTGATGGGTCTAGCGGATGCCACCATGACGCTGGACGGACGTGAAATTTATGTAGCTAGCGATCTGCGTGTAGGTTTATTTACGCGCACAGATAATTTTTAATTAGAATAAAAAAAGTTTTTAAGGAGCACGAAATGCGTCGTGTCGTCGTTACGGGGTTTGGGATTGTTTCCAGTTTGGGCAACAATAAAGCTGAAGTGTTGGCTAGCCTGAAGGCAGGCAAGTCAGGGATTACTTATCAACCAGAATACGCTGAAATGGGCTTGCGCTCGCAAGTGGCGGGTTCTATCAAAAATCTGAATGTAGAAGAGCTAATAGACCGCAAGCTAATGCGCTTTATGGCAAAAGGTCATGCTTATGCCTGGCTGGCGATGCAAGAAGCTATTGCGGACTCTCAACTGGCTGAAGAAATTGTATCCAATGTGCGTACAGGTTTAATTGTAGGCGCGGGTGGTGCATCACATGAAAGTATTTTAGAAGGCATCGACACGCTACGTGAAAAAGGCGTGCGCCGCGTAGGACCTTATATGGTCACAAAAGCGATGGCGAGCGGTGTGTCGGCATGCCTTGCTACAGGCGCAAAAATTAAAGGTATCAATTACGGCATCAGTTCTGCGTGTTCTACCAGTGCGCACTGTATTGGCGCGGGCGTGGAGCAAATTCAATTAGGCAAGCAAGATATTATTTTTGCAGGTGGTGCGGAAGAGGAACATTGGACGTTGTCATTTATGTTTGACGCAATGGGCGCATTGAGCAGCAAATATAACGAGACGCCTGATAAAGCGTCGCGCACTTATGATGCAAACCGTGATGGTTTTGTGATTTCTGGCGGCGGCGGTATTGTCGTGCTTGAAGAGTACGAGCATGCTAAAGCGCGTGGCGCAAAAATATACGCTGAGGTGGTCGGTTACGGCGCTACATCAGATGGTTATGACATGGTGGCGCCAAGTGGCGAAGGTGCGGTGCGCTGTATGCGTTTGGCATTGGATGGCATATCTGACCCAATTGACTACATCAATACGCACGGAACTAGCACACCAGTTGGTGATGTAAAAGAGTTGGAAGCCATTCGTGAGGTGTTTGGTGAAAATGGTTTAAATCAGAATCCCGCAATCGCCTCTACCAAATCACTGTCTGGTCATGCGCTTGGTGCCGCGGGCGTAAATGAGGCAATTTATACCTTACTGATGATGGAGCACGGTTTTATTGCTGCTTCAGCTAACATCGAAACATTAGACCCTGCGGCGATAGGTTTGAATATTGTGCGTAACCCGATTGAAAATGTGAAAATTGAAACGGCATTATCCAATAGCTTTGGCTTTGGTGGTACTAATGCTACGCTGACGTTTTCACGCAAAGGGTTTTAAAGCAACGGTTTGTGAAAATTGAAATAATCATCATTAAAAAGGTCAGCTAAAATAATTACTTAGATAATTTATTGATACTAATAGAAATGAAAAACCCGTTTCAACGAGTATCAGGCTATTTTTCGCTTACTCCATTGGATGATATGCATCGGCATCGTGTAAAAATTGCTCTAGAGATAGGTAGTTTAGCGCTGATGGGGATAGGGGCCGTATGGGTTGTGTTTCTAATTTACTCTGGGGCTTGGTCTATTGCATGGGTAGATGGTTTACTCGTAGTTCTGGGTGCAGTAACGTTAGTTTTAACAAGAAAGAGCCGCATACGTAGTGCGGCTTTTTTGTTACTGTCTAGTCTGTTTACCATGATTTTAGGGATGAGTCTGTTTTTGGATGTTCCGAGTACTTCAGCACCAAGAGCTGAGCATCATTACTTTTTACTGCTGGCATTTTATGGCTACTTGTTACTCAAAAATGAACATAAGTGGCTAAGGTCCGTTTTTTTCTTATCTTGTTTAGCGGCTTTTGTTGTATTTTCCAGCACCCACTTTGGATTTGCAACGCAGTATGTTGTTATAGATGATGTGCGCGTGTTTGGCTCATGGGGTAACAGTTTAATAGCAAGCATCTACCGTTAGATCAATTAAAAATCGACAAGTCATTTGTGCGAGATATTCTAACTGATTACCATGATGCAGCTATCGCACGTACTATTATTGCCTTGGGACAGGATTTAGGCCTCAGGGTGGTTGCCGAGGGGGTTGAAACTGAAGCTCAGCAGCAGTTTTTATTAGAAAGCGGTTGTTATGCATTTCAGGGTTATTGGTTCAGCCATCCTTTGCCTATCAGCAAATTTGATGCTTTCATCTCTAAATCGCCTCTGTAAATAGGTTCTATGCTCTAAAGCAGTAAAACTGCCGCCACTTCACGCCCCTCGCTCATCAATATATTGTAAGTTCTGCAAGCCGCTGCGGTAGTCATGCACTCCACTGCAACCCCTTGCAGGCTGAGTGCTAAGCATAGTTTTGGGTGTAAAAACCGATGCGTTTTACCAGTGCCCAGTAATACCACTTCTGGTTTTAATGCGGCAATTTTTTCAAAGTCATCTGCGGTTAACGTTTCAAATGACAATTGATTAACGGTGTTTGAACGCCAATCAGTCACTAGTGTGTTTGGCATCACAATTAAGCATGTTGAGTAGGGGCGATGATTGATCAGTATTTCATCCTCAGTAATGCCCGTGATTAGATTGTTTCCTTCGGCTTGTGTGAGGTGTAGTTTCATGCTTTGCATTGCTTGATGTAGGGTGAAAAGGTAAGATAGCATACTTTACTAAGTTGGCTAAAAGTAGCTGACATTTCATCTTAAAATTTATGCAAAAAATTGAAAAATCTAACAAGCTTGCTAACGTTTGCTACGATATTCGTGGCCCAGTGTTGCAACGCGCCCGCCAAATGGAAGAAGAAGGTCAGCGTATTATTAAGCTGAATATTGGCAACCCGGCCGCGTTTGGTTTTGAAGTGCCTGAAGAAATTCAACAGGATGTGATTCGTAATATGGGCAAGGCGGGTGGGTATACCGATAGCAAAGGCCTGTTTGAGCCGCGTAAAGCGATTATGCATTACACGCAAAGTAAACATATAGAGGGCGTGACGGTTGATGACATCATCATCGGCAACGGCGTTTCTGAGTTGATTGTGATGGCAATGCAGGGCTTGCTGAATAATGGTGATCAAGTGTTAGTGCCAATGCCGGATTATCCGTTATGGACAGCTGCAGTAAACTTGGCTGGCGGTACGGCACGTCATTATCTGTGTGATGAAGCGACAGGTTGGATGCCGGATTTAAAAGATATAGAATCTAAAATTACTGCAAACACGCGTGGCATTGTGGTGATTAACCCCAACAACCCTACTGGCGCTTTATATCCACGTGAAATTTTGGAGGGCATCATTGAGATAGCTCGCCACCACAGTTTGGTTATTTTCGCCGATGAGATTTACGACAAAGTCTTATTCGATGGCAATGTGCATACCTCTATTGCCTCGATGGCAGACGATGTGTTATTTGTGACCTTTAACGGCTTATCAAAAAACTATCGTACCTGTGGTTATCGTGCAGGCTGGATGGTTTTAAGCGGTGAAAAAGAATACGCAAAAGATTACATTGAAGGCCTCAATATGCTGGCTTCAATGCGTCTGTGTGCCAATGTACCCGGACAGCTTGCGATTCAAACGGCATTAGGCGGCTATCAAAGTATAGATGACTTAGTGGCACCGGAAGGCCGCTTATGTAAACAGCGCGACATTGCTTATGAGTTGCTGAATGCAATTCCAGGGGTGAGTTGCACAAAACCGCAGGCGGCCATGTATTTGTTTCCAAAATTAGACCCGAAAATTTATCCGATTAAAGATGACCAGCAGTTTATTTTAGATTTGCTGCTGGAAGAAAAAGTATTATTAGTGCAGGGCACAGGTTTTAATTGGAAGACCCCTGATCATTTCCGTGTGGTATTTTTACCTAACGTGGATGATTTGACCGAGGCAATCAAACGTATTGCCAGGTTCTTGAAAAATTATAGAAAAAAACACGTTTCAAAATCAGATGGAGCAGAAGCTTGAAACAGTTAAATGTAGGTATATTAGGCTTAGGCACAGTAGGTGGTGGTACTTATAGCGTTCTAACACGTAACGCGCTTGAGATTACCCGTCGCACTGGTGTGGAAATTAAAGTGTTACAAGTTGCAGATAAAAATCTTCAGCACGCAAAAGCTACGGTAGCTGAAAATGTAAGTGTGACTGACGATGCATTTGCTGTAGTCAATAACCCTGAGGTAGGTGTTGTTGTTGAGCTGATAGGCGGCTATACCTTGAGTAAAGAGTTGGTGCTGAAAGCGATTGCGAATAAAAAACATGTAGTGACGGCTAATAAAGCGCTGATTGCGACGCATGGCAATGAGATTTTTGCGGCTGCCAAAGCCAATAACGTGATCGTGGCATTTGAGGCGGCAGTGGCTGGAGGCATCCCTATTATTAAGGCGCTACGTGAAGGCTTGGGTGCTAACCGTATCGAGTGGGTAGCTGGCATTATCAATGGCACAACTAATTTTATCTTGACAGAAATGCGCGAAAAAGGCCTGAATTTTTCTGATGTTCTGGGCGAAGCGCAACGCTTGGGTTATGCCGAGGCAGACCCAACTTTTGACGTTGAAGGTATTGATGCAGCGCATAAACTGACGATTATGTCAGCGATCGCTTTCGGCATGCCGATGAAGTTTGACCAAGCCTATACAGAAGGCATTACCAAGTTACAACAGGTTGATATTAAATACGCTGAAGAACTAGGTTATCGCGTCAAATTGTTGGGTATCACTAAGCGCACTGACAAAGGCGTTGAGTTACGCGTGCATCCAACCCTTATTCCAGAAAAGCGCCTAGTTGCCAATGTAAATGGTGCCATGAATGCTGTCGTTGTAAAAGGTGATGCCGTTGGCCCGACACTTTACTATGGTGCCGGTGCGGGAGCTGAGCCGACAGCAAGTGCGGTTGTGGCTGATTTGATGGATGTTGCACGTTTAATTGATGCAACCAGTTCACAGCGCGTGCCTTATTTAGCGTTTCAGCCAGATCAAGTGCAAGATTTACCTATTTTGCCAATTGATGAAGTGCAAAGTGCTTATTACTTACGTTTACGCGCAAGCGACAAGCCAGGCGTATTGGCGAATGTTACTAAAATTTTAGGTGATCGTGAAATTTCTATCGATGCGATGATGCAAAAAGAGCCTGATGAAAATGAAACAGAGGCCGACATCGTGATTCTGACGCATATTACCGTTGAAAAAAATATGAATGCGGCCATCACTGCTATTGAGACATTGGCTGAAATTACCGGCAAAGTTGTGCGTATCCGTATGGAAGAGCTTGCTAAATAAAGTGCACCTCTAAAAATTAAATTTTCGTCGCCTTACTGCGCTACTCACAAAAAATCGTTATATATAAAACATATACCGCCTTATTATTTTTTGTTTGTGCCTTGCCTGGCATAGAAACTTAAATTTTTAGAGATACCCTAAACATTTACAGAAAAAAAAGTCATTAATTCAAACTATGAAATACATCAGCACACGCGGGCAATCGCCTGCTTTAAGTTTTAGCCAGATTTTACTTGGAGGCTTAGCGCCAGATGGCGGTTTGTATCTGCCTGAAAGCTACCCACAACTTACCGAAGCGGATTTGTCTGCGATGCGTGGTTTATCTTATGCCGATTTAGCTTTTGCAATTCTGTCGCGTTTTGTCGATGACATTCCAGCCGCTGATTTAAAAGCGATTATTGATGAAACTTACCGTGCGGATGTTTATGGCTTTACGCGTAAGGGGCAAAATGCCGCAGATATTACGCCAACACTTAAGTTAGAAGATAATCTGTATCTGTTAAGCCTTTCTAACGGTCCTACGCTGGCTTTTAAAGACATGGCGATGCAGTTGTTAGGCAATCTGTTTGAATATGTGCTGACCAAAGAGGGTAAAACTACCAATATTTTAGGGGCAACTTCTGGCGATACCGGTTCAGCTGCAGAATATGCGATGCGCGGTAAAAAAGGTATTCGTGTATTTATGCTGTCACCGCATAAAAAAATGAGCCGATTTCAAACGGCACAAATGTTCAGTCTACAAGATGAAAACATCTACAACATTGCAGTAAACGGCGTGTTTGATGATTGCCAGGATATGGTAAAAGCCGTGTCTAATGATGCAACCTTTAAAGCACAATATAAAATCGGCGCAGTAAATTCTATTAACTGGGGGCGTATTGTTGCGCAAGTAGTTTATTATTTTAAAGGTTACTTTGCAGTGACTGAAAATAATGTGCAAAAAGTTAATTTCTCTGTGCCATCAGGCAACTTTGGTAATGTGTGTGCAGGCCACATTGCGCGTATGATGGGTTTGCCGATAGATAAACTGATTGTAGCAACCAATGAAAACGATGTGCTGGATGAGTTTTTTAAAACGGGTGTTTATAGCCCACGCGGTTCAGCAAAAACGTACCACACCTCAAGTCCGTCGATGGACATCAGCAAAGCCTCAAATTTTGAGCGATTTGTCTTTGATTTGGTGGGTCGAAGCGGCGATAAAACACGTGCGTTGTGGAGCAAGGTCGATAGTGGCAATAGTTTTGATCTAAATGCAGATGGTTATTTTGCAAAAATCGCTGATTATGGATTTATATCTGGCAGTAGTAACCATGAAAATCGTATGCAAACGATTCGAGAAGCGCAAGCCAAATATGATGTGGTGATTGATACGCACACAGCCGATGGTCTTAAGGTGGCCCAAGCTTATTTTGATGAAAAAACACCGATGGTCGTGTTGGAAACAGCTTTGCCAGCCAAGTTTGAGGATTCTATTGTTGAGGCTTTAGGGCACGCGCCAGAACGCCCAGCAGCGCTGAGTGGCATAGAGGCTTTGCCACAGAAGTTCACTGTGATGGAAGCGGACTCTGCTGCGATAAAACAGTTTATTGTAGAAAAAACGAGCTAACGCATATGCAGGTTTATCAGCAATTACTTAACCATGTGTTACAGCATGGGAATAAAAAAGAAGACCGCACTGGTACAGGTACGCTTTCTGTATTTGGCTATCAAATGCGTTTTAATTTGGCTGATGGCTTTCCACTGCTGACGACTAAAAAAGTACATCTAAAGTCGATTATTCATGAATTGCTGTGGTTCTTGCAAGGTAGCACTAACATTGCTTATCTTAAAGAAAACGGTGTGCGCATTTGGGATGAATGGGCGGATGAGAATGGCAACCTGGGCCCAGTATATGGCTATCAGTGGCGTAATTGGCCAAAGCCGGATGGTACGCATATTGACCAGATTGCTCATGTTGTCAATGCAATCAAGAATAACCCTGACTCGCGCCGTTTAATTGTTTCAGCCTGGAATGTGGCTGATGTCGACCAAATGAAATTACCACCGTGCCATGCATTTTTCCAGTTCTATGTTGCTGATGGAAAACTCTCTTGCCAGCTTTATCAGCGTAGTGCTGATATTTTCTTAGGGGTACCATTTAATATTGCTTCTTATGCACTGCTTACTATGATGGTGGCACAAGTGTGTAATTTGAAATTAGGTGATTTCGTTCATACGCTAGGCGATGCGCATATTTATTCTAATCACCTTGATCAAGTGAATGCGCAACTGGCACGTACACCACGCGCCTTACCTATAATGCATATTAATCCCGATGTTAATGATATCTTCAGTTTTAAATTTGAAGATTTTACCTTGGAGAATTACGATCCATATCCTGCGATTAAAGCGCAAGTAGCCGTTTAACTGATGACCAAACTTTCTATCATTGTTGCGGTTGCCCATCATCGTGTGATTGGTATCAATAACACCTTGCCTTGGCACTTGCCAGAAGATTTAAAGCGTTTCAAAGCGCTTACCATGGGCCATCACATTATCATGGGGCGTAAAACTTATGAGTCGCTAGGGCGCTTGCTACCGGGGCGCACTACAGTGATTGTGACGCGTAATACAGATTATAAAGTCGAAGATGCGCTCATCGCGAACTCATTACAAGAGGCTATTGCATTGTGTAAAGGCGATGATGAAGCGTTTTTGATTGGTGGTGCTGAACTTTATCAGGAAGGGCTTCGGCTTTCAAATAAGCTTTATATTACCGAGATTCCTTTAGATGTTGACGGCGATGCTTTTTTTCCTGAGTATCAGTCAGAAGAGTGGTTGGAAAGCTCGCGTGAAGCGCATACTTCAGCGCAAGGATTAAATTTCAGTTACGTTATTTACAATCGTAAGTAACGTAACTTTCATCTTATTGTTCTACGCAGTCTACGTAGTAAATAGCTTTGCCATCTTCCACCTGTTTCACTAAGCCGTGTACATCAGTCTCAAAGCCAGGGAAGCGCTCGTTAAACTCACGTGCAAATTTCAAATAATTCACGATAATCTTATTGAACTGCTCACCCGGAATCAGTAATGGAATGCCTGGCGGGTAGGGCGTTAACAATACAGCCGTGATGCGTCCTTCAAGTTCATCGATTGGCACACGATCTATCTCGCGATGCGCCATTTTCGCAAAGGCATCGGTTGGTTTCATCGCCGGTACCATGTCTGACAGATACATTTCAGTGGTGAGACGTGCAACATCATTGGCTTTATATACTTCGTGAATCTGTGTGCATAAATCGCGTAAGCCCATACGTTCATAGCGAGGATGTTTTTGCACAAACTCTGGCAATACTTTCCAAAGTGGTTGATTTTTGTCATAGTCATCTTTAAATTGCTGCAATGCAGCTACCATGGTGTTCCAGCGGCCTTTGGTAATGCCGATGGTGAACATGATAAAGAATGAATACAGGCCTGTTTTTTCAACAATTACGCCATGTTCAGCCAGATATTTGGTCACAATTGCGGCTGGAATACCAAATTCTTCCGAGAAGTCGCCATGAATATCCAAGCCAGGCGTAATGATGGTGGCTTTAATTGGATCCAACATGTTAAAACCTTCAGCCAGATTGCCAAAGCCGTGCCAGCTTTCATTGGCTTTTAGCATCCATGCTTCACGCTCTTCGATACCTTCTTCTGAAAGATCATTCGGGCCCCAAACCTTGAACCACCAGTCGGCACCCCATTCTTCGTCCACTTTACGCATCGCACGGCGGAAGTCCAGCGCCTCCATAATGGATTCTTCTACTAATGCTGTGCCGCCTGGGGCCTCCATCATCGCTGCTGCCACATCACAGCTCGCGATAATAGAGTATTGTGGGCTGGTTGAAGTGTGCATCAAGTAAGCTTCGTTGAATACATCACGGTCAAGTTGGATGTCTTGAGCATTTTGTACCAAAATTTGTGAGGCTTGGCTTAAGCCTGCCAGCAATTTATGGGTAGATTGCGTAGAGAACACCATGCTTTGTTTACAGCGCGGACGGTCTGCGCCAATGGCATGGTAATCACCATAAAAATCATGGAACGTTGCATGCGGCAACCAAGCTTCATCAAAATGTAAGGTGTCGATTTTTCCGTCTAACATTTCTTTGATTTCTTCTACGTTATACAACACACCATCATAGGTCGATTGCGTAATAGTCAGCACCCGTGGTTTTGCATTTTTATCAGTAGCAAATGGGTTGCGCTCAATTTTCTTTTGAATATTTTCCCAAGCAAACTCTGACTTTGGAATTGGTCCAATAATCCCGAAATGGTTACGTGTCGGCATCAAAAACACGGGAATCGCACCGGTCATAATGATGGCGTGCAACACAGATTTATGACAATTACGGTCCACAACGACAATGTCACCAGGTGCTACGGTTGAGTTCCACACGATTTTGTTTGAGGTAGAAGTGCCGTTAGTTACAAAGTACAGGTGATCACAGTTGTAAATGCGTGCGGCATTGCGCTCAGAGGCTGCAACGGGGCCTGTATGATCAAGTAATTGACCAAGTTCATCTACTGCATTACACACATCCGCGCGTAGCATGTTTTCGCCAAAAAACTGGTGAAACATTTGCCCGACGGGTGACTTCAGAAACGCCACGCCACCAGAGTGGCCTGGGCAATGCCAAGAGTAGGAGCCATCGGCTGCATAGTGTGTCAGCGCTTTAAAAAAAGGCGGCGGCAGGCTGTCTAAATAGGCTCTGGCTTCTCGAATAATCAGGCGTGCCACGAACTCAGGTGTATCTTCATTCATGTGAATAAAGCCGTGCAACTCACGCAACACATCGTTTGGAATGTGGCGCGAAGTCCGCGTTTCGCCATACAGAAAAATAGGAATTTCTTCGTTACGGTGACGAATTTCAGTCACGAATTTTCGTAATTGCTCAATCGCCTCAGGTTTTTCTTCAATAAACTCGTTATCGTCTATCGATAAAATAAATGCCGAAGCGCGGCTTTGCTGTTGGGCGAATGAGGTAAGGTCACCATAACTGGTGACACCGAGCACCTCGGTTCCTTCATCTTCAATGGCTTTGGCAAGTACGCGGATACCTAAACCCGATGAGTTTTCAGAGCGGAAATCTTCGTCGATAATAATGACAGGAAAGCGGAATTTCATTTTTACTCCTAAAGGAGAGTTGTTGGTTATTGGTCTTGGTCGTTAATGGGTCGCTAGGCTAGTTGAGGCAGATTTAACTAACGACTACCAGCCATTGACTAGATTTTAGGCAATGTCACGCCGACTTGCCCTTGATATTTACCACCACGATCTTTGTAACTGGTTTCGCAAACATCGTCTTCATCGGCTTCAAAAAACAACACTTGCGCGCAGCCTTCATTCGCATAGATTTTGGCAGGTAGCGGTGTGGTGTTGCTGAACTCTAATGTGACATAACCTTCCCATTCTGGTTCGAACGGCGTTACGTTCACAATGATGCCGCAACGTGCGTAGGTTGATTTGCCTAAGCAGATCGTCAACACATTACGTGGAATGCGGAAGTACTCTACAGTGCGTGCCAGTGCAAATGAGTTGGGTGGAATGATGCAGAAATCTGCATTGACTTCAACAAATGAATTTGGATCAAAGTTTTTAGGGTCAACAATAGTGCTATTGATATTAGTGAACAACTTGAATTCTTTAGAGCAGCGAATATCGTATCCATAGCTGGACGTGCCATAAGATACCATGCGCTGACCATCTGGCGACATTTTTACCTGGTTAGGTTCAAACGGCTCTATCATGCCGTGTTGCTCTGCCATACGGCGTATCCACTTGTCTGATTTTATGCTCATATATTTGCTCTAAAAAGCACTCTAAAAAGTACTTTGAAAATAAAAGAATAATGCACTCTAAAATGCACCCCTTGGCTTAAGTTGTGCATTATAAAGTGCATAGGTTAATTGCGTTAAGAATTTATTGAATCAAAATAAACGAATCAATTAGTGCTTATCGCCGCCTAGTTCAATGCTGTAACGCCAGAATTGATCTTCTGATTCAAAGATAACGCTGGATTCTTTAGGGTCTCGGCTACCTGCCGCGTACTGATGTAGCGTGGTATTATCTTCAGACCAGACTTTCACAATCGGATCAACTAGTTTCCACTGCGCTTCCACCTCGCTGATGTGTAGGTATTGTGACGGGTCACCTTCCATCAGATTCAGCATTAATGTTTCGTAAGAATCGATGGTTTCATCTTCTTTTTGCCGTTGTGCCAAATCCATGCTTAAAGTGCGCGTGGCAATATCTAAGCCTGGAATTTTTGATTCAATTTCCATTTTGACGCATTCACGGGGCTGAATATTAATGACAAGCCAGTTTTGATGTTGACCTTCAACCAGTTCTATCGGCGCCTTTTTGAAACGGATAGAGATTGCTGTATTACCCTCATGCATACGCTTGGCAGTACGCACATAGAATGGCACACCTTTCCAGCGTGGGTTGTCAATAAATAGTTTTACTGCAGCGTAAGTTTCTGTGTTGCTTGATTCAATGCCTTCACGTTTAAGTTCTTCTAAGTAACCGTGGACATTCTCTCCGTGACCATCACCGACACATACGCGACCTGCCGCATATTGTGCGCGAAATGCCTGGGTTTTAATGTTTTTAGTGTCAATTGGACGAATTGATTGCAGCAATTTTATTTTTTCTGCGCGTATACTTTCTGGTGTTAAATCAGCAGGCTTTTCCATTGCAACCAACGCTAATGTTTGCAATAAATGACTTTGGAACATATCGCGTTTAGCACCTGTTGCGTTATAAAACGTAGTGCGATCACCAACCCCTAATGTTTCATTGTTGGTGATTTGCACATGGTCAATGTGTTGGTTATTCCAAAGTGGTTCAAATATGGCATTGGCAAAGCGTGTGAGCATGATGTTTTGTACTGCAGATTTACCCAAGTAGTGGTCAATACGGTAGATTTGACTTTCTTTAAGGTATTTTGTCAGTTCAGCTTGCAAGGCCTGTGCAGTGGCCAAGTCAGTCCCGAATGGTTTTTCAATCAACACGCGGCGCCAGTATTTGCTTTCATCCACTAAGCCTACGCCTGATAGTTGTGCAACGATAGTTGCAAAATCAGTTGGGCGTACTGATAAGAAATACGCCAGATTTTGAGGAAAAACTTTTTCATCTGATAGTTTTTCTTGCAGTTTTTTAAATGCATCAGGATCAGTAGGTGGGTTTGAATGGTAATGGTTACGCGCAATAAAGCGTTCAAATACTTTTTCATCGTAGCCATTTTTGAATTTTGCATCCAGCATGCTTTTGATTTCAGCAGCCCATGCTTCACGTGATAATTCACCGCGGCCTACAGAGAGAATCACCATTTGCTCAGGAAGACGTCCCGCAGCATCTAAGCGGAACAAGCCTGGCATCAATTTGATACGGGACAAGTTGCCGCTCGCACCAAACAATACAAGGGTACAGGGATCTATTTTTTTGGACATAACTTCAATTCTCTCTATAGGATTTTATAAGGTTTGGGGCTACTTTACGTTAAAATAGCGCATCATTGAATTTGTAGTAATTATACCGAAAAAGGCACGACTGTTTTATGCAAAACTCACAAACACTTCAACTTAAATCGCTCAATTTGGCCAATAATCAAACCTCGCGCTGGCATAGCTTTAACTCGCAAGATGAAATTAACCAGGCAACCGTAAAACGCATTCTTCAAGCGGCTAAGGACGCGATTGAAAAACACGGCAGTTTTTTAATCGTTTTGGCTGGTGGCAGCACGCCAAAAAGCGTGTACCAGCTACTCGCCAAAGAGCAGGCTGACTGGGGATATTGGCATATTTATCATAATGACGACCGTTGTTTGCCAGTGGATCATACTGAACGTAACAGCAAAATGGCACGCGAAGCTTGGTTAAACCATGTGGCAATTCCACAACGGCAAATTCATGATATTCCTGCAGAGCTAGGCAATATTGAAGGTGCGAAAGCATACGCTAAAACCCTGACAGGTGTACGTACTTTTGATATGGTAATTTTAGGGCTGGGTGAAGATGGGCATACTGCTTCACTGTTTCCGAATCAAAGCGTAGATAATAGTGCAGACGCGGTTCCCGTTTTTAATTCACCAAAGCCACCGACTGACCGTATTACCCTTAGTCAAAATCGACTCAATGATACGCATGAGGTGATTTTTATAGTGACAGGGGCTGGTAAGCAAGAGGCGGTAGAGCATTGGCGCAAAGGTGTGGCTATACCGGCAACCTTAATTGCTCCAAGTTGTGGTGTAGATGTGTATTGCTTCGGCGTAAAACTTTAATTAAACCTTAGCCCGTCTTTTTTCAGGAAGATTTCTCTTCGACCAAGTTCAGGGAACTCTGTCTAATAAAAGGATGGGCTTAATTAAGCATTTGGGGCGACCAGCACTCGCTATGCTTTATTTTTCGTGAACATTTATGTGTTTTGTATCACAATGTTCGGAAATTTGGTGCTGTGATCTAGGCTGGCATTGGCAATTTTAATAGCAGCTTTACGCGCGATTTCTTTGTAAATACCGGCAATCTTGCCGTTAGGCTCTGCAATGACTGTGGGCTTACCACTGTCTGCCTGTATGCGAATACCAATATCCAATGGCAGTGAGCCGAGTAAATCTACGTGATAGTCCTTAGCCATTAGCTCACCACCACCCGCACCAAAAATATGTTCTTCATGGCCACAATTACTACAGATGTGCGTACTCATGTTTTCAACAATACCTAAAATCGGGATGTTCACTTTCTCAAACATTTTCAATCCCTTGCGCGCATCTAGTAAGGCGATATCCTGTGGTGTAGTCACGATAATTGCACCCGTCACCGGAATTTTTTGTGCAAGTGTGAGTTGAATATCACCGGTGCCTGGCGGCAGGTCAATAATCAAGTAGTCTAAATTGCTCCATTTTGTTTCACGTAATAACTGCTCTAAAGCGCCTGTAACCATTGGGCCGCGCCACACCATTGGCGTATCATTATCGATTAAAAATCCAATCGACATCGCCTGTATACCATGCGCTTGCATCGGCTCCATGCTTTTACCATCTAGGCTCTCAGGGCGGCCGCTAATACCTAACATTTGCGGCTGACTAGGGCCGTAGATATCAGCATCCAGCAAACCGACTGTTGCACCTTCCGCTGCAAGGGCCAGGGCTAAATTGACAGAGGTAGTTGACTTCCCCACGCCACCTTTACCAGAAGCCACAGCGATAATATTTTTTATGTTGGGTAGTAGTGTGACGCCTTGTTGCGCTTTATGCGCAACGATCTTGCTGTTTACATTCACAGTTACTCGACCAACACCAGTAAGGCTCAGGAGCGCATCAGCCACTAATTTTTGTATGCCTGCCATCACGGATTTGGCTGGGTAGCCAACTACAATATCTACGCTGACATCATTGCCGTCAATTTTAATGTTTCTAGCGGATTTGCTACTCACAAAGTCTTTACCAGTATTAGGATCTATGCATACTTTTAAGGTGCTTTGAATGAGTAATTCTGTAATTGCCATTGTATAAATTCCTGATTTATTCGTTAGTTGAATTTTAAGCTAAATAACTTGAGTAAAAAGATAAGGTATTTTAACTGATTGTCATTATTGCTGGTGAATTTTGCCTAAAAAATGATGGTTTAATGGAATTTATGGATGCAAAATTACCAATCAAGGCTGTGTGAACCATGCGTCATTTGTTAGAATAGCGTTTTAGCTCAATAGATCCATTTATCTCATGGCAACTGCACAAACTCCTCGCAAAATTCTTGTTACCTCGGCACTTCCTTACGCTAACGGCAGTATTCATCTCGGACATTTGGTTGAATATATTCAAACCGATATTTGGGTGCGTTTTCAAAAAATGCAGGGGAATACCGTACATTATGTATGTGCGGATGACACGCACGGCACACCAATTATGTTGCGTGCCGAAAAAGAGGGTGTTACGCCTGAAGCGCTGATTGAGGCTGTACACAAAGAACACTTCGCTGATTTCAGTGAGTTTCTGGTTGATTTTGACAATTACTATTCGACCAATGCGCCTGAAAATAAAGCGCTCTCTCAAGATATTTATAAAAAACTCAAAGCTGCGGGCAAGATCGCTACTAAAACGATAGAACAGTTCTATGACCCGGTTAAAAACATGTTCTTGCCGGACCGTTTTATTAAAGGTGAATGTCCAAAATGTCACGCAAAAGACCAGTATGGCGATTCTTGTGAAGTTTGTGGCGCAACTTATAACCCTACTGAGTTGATTAATGCCTATTCAGCAGTTTCTGGTGCCGCACCGGTGCGCAAAGAGACTGAACATTATTTCTTCAAGCTCTCTGAATGCGAACAGTTCTTAAAAGACTGGACGCGTAGTGGGGCTAATTCAGATAAGCCTACGCTACAAGGTGAAGCTGCCAATAAAATGGGCGAATGGTTTGAAAATGGCTTGAATGACTGGGATATTTCACGCGATGCGCCATATTTCGGCTTTGAAATTCCAGATGCGCCAGGTAAATACTTCTATGTATGGCTGGATGCCCCTATCGGCTACATGGCCAGCTTCAAAAATCTTTGCCAAGCTAAGGGGTTGGATTTTGACGAATACTGGGCGAAAGAGAGTAAGACAGAGCTTTATCACTTTATAGGCAAAGATATTCTTTATTTCCATGCGCTGTTTTGGCCGGCTACGCTCGAGTTTTCAGGACACCGTAAACCTACGCAAATTTTCGCGCACGGTTTTTTGACCGTAAACGGTGAAAAAATGAGCAAGTCGCGCGGTACGTTTATTACAGCACGTAGCTACTTGGACCACATTAAAAATCCTGAGTATCTGCGCTATTACTATGCAGCTAAATTAAATAGCACAATGGAAGACATCGATCTTAATCTTGAAGATTTTGTTGCGCGCGTGAATAGTGATTTAGTGGGTAAATATATCAATATCGCGAGTAGAACCGCTGGTTTTATCAATAAACGTTTTGATGGGATATTGAAAACATCACAAGCGAATACGGTGATTGTTGAGATGGAGTTAGCTGCGGCTCGAATCTCAGAGGCTTATGATCATCGTGATTACGGCAAAGCACTTCGGGAAATTATGTCTTTAGCTGATCAGGCTAATGGCTTTGTTGCTGAAGCCGCGCCTTGGGTGATGGCTAAACAAGAAGGGCAGGAAGCCCGATTGCAACAAGTGTGCTCAGACGCACTTGAAATGTTCCGCTTGCTGACTTTGTATTTGAAGCCTGTACTACCAAAGTTAGCCGGTGAGATTGAGTCATTCCTTAATATCGAACCACTGACTTGGAAAAGTGTAACAGCGTCATTAGCACAAGGTCATCAGATTAACGCTTACGAGCACCTTATTACACGTGTGGATGCTAAATTGATTGAAGCGATGACCGAAGCAAATAAAGAAAATTTGCAGGCAACACCTGCACCACAGCCTCATTCTGAGCAACGCCATGCGACGCATCAGCAGAATGATGCTAATACTGAAGCAATTGAGGCCGAGTACATCAGCATTGATGATTTTACAAAGGTAGATTTACGCATCGCTAAAATCGTCAATGCCGAGCATGTGGAAGGGGCTGAGAAATTACTTAAACTCACCTTGGATATCGGCGAGCAGAAACCACGTCAGGTATTTGCCGGAATTAAATCTGCTTACGATCCGGCGACATTGATTGGTCGTTTAACAGTCATGGTCGCTAATTTGGCGCCACGTAAAATGAAATTTGGCATGAGTGAAGGCATGGTGCTAGCAGCGAGTGATGAACGTGGCGGGCCATTTATTTTAAGTCCTGATGCAGGAGCGCAATTGGGTATGCGTGTGAAGTAGTTTGACTGTTTGAGTATTGAAATATTAAAGCTTAAAGCGGTTGACTGATTAGACATAAAAACTGCATCTTAATCAGCTCAATATTATGCTCAACTTTTTTAGGATGCAGTTTACGTACTAGGGTTTTAAATCAATATATTTTAAATTCACCTAGTCGTAAATTCACCTAGCAATAAAATTAATTAGTGACTGGTTTTACTGCAGGTTTACTGGTTGCTGCTTTTTCAGAGCTAACAGTTTTCGGATCTTTTGCTGGCCGGTCTGTGGCTACAGTCTTTACTTTTGTAGATTTAATCTCTTTAGTTGTCTTATCTACAACGGATTTTTTTGTAGCTAGTGGTTTAATTTCCTTAGCTGGTTTTTTGTCAACGGGTGCTACTGCCGTAGTTTTACCTGCTATAGAAACGTCTTTACGCACGTTTGCTAAAGTGACTGCACCGATACCATCCACTTTTTCAAGTTCATCAACAGATTTAAAACCGCCATTTTTCTTACGGTAATCAATAATCGCCTGCGCTTTTACTGGACCAATGCCATTGAGGCTTTCCAGTTCAGCTTGGGTTGCTGTATTAAGGTTAACACCTGCCATAGCACTGAAACTTAAGCTTAAAAATGCAAGTAATGCGAACAACATTTTCTTCATTTTGATTCTCCGTAAATTTTAAACTACCTATCAATAAATTAATTTCTCGATATATCAAGCAATTGCATTACATCATAGCTTAATAGCTTAAATAAACAAATAACCGTAATTAGATTCAGGTTAAGCTTGCCTGCGCGCATTCAGCATGAATCGCCTCTAGTGCTTTAAGTGGGTTCGAGGCTTGTGTAATTGGCCTGCCTATAACCAAGAAGCTTGCGCCTAGCGCCAAGGCATTTGCAGGGGTCACTATGCGTGACTGATCATCCTTGTTAGCTTTAGCAGGGCGGATGCCAGGGGTGACTAAGCAAAACTCATGACCTAAGTTTTCTCTCAACATTTTGGCTTCCAGTGCTGAGCATACAACGCCATCAAGCTCGGCTTGTTGCGTTAATGAAGCGAGCTTGAGTACATGGCTTGCCAAATCAGCTTGAATACCAATTTGATTTAGAGTTTGTTGGTTCATGCTGGTCAGCACGGTGACAGCAATTAAAAGTGGTTTATTGGTACTATTTTTATCCACAGCTTGTTTCGCCGCTTGCATCATTTCCAAGCCACCGCTTGCATGCACATTAAGCATCCAAATACCTAAATTGCTAGCAGCGGTACAGGCTTTGGCTACTGTGTTTGGAATGTCATGAAATTTTAAATCTAAAAACACGCCAAAGTTTGAGTGTGTTAACGCTTCTACAAATTTTGGCCCTGCCGCAGTAAATAACTCTTTACCTACTTTTAGTCGACATAGTGTCGGGTCTAACTGCTCAACCAATTTCAGCGCACTAGTGGCATCCGAGTAATCGAGCGCAACAATTATTTTTGGATCATGAATTTTTGATTCATGGCTTGGGTTTGTGTTTGATTGGCTAGTCATTATTATTAAGTCTGTTTTGATTAAACGGTAGTGGGTTCTGCGGGTAATGCTTCCCATGCATTGCAAGCTGGGCATTGCCAATGGTGATATTTGGCCTTGAAGCCACACTGTTCGCAATAATAAGCTGTTTTGTTGCCTATAGCATGGCGTACCGCTTGCTGCATCAGCTGTGTATCCTGGATGTTTTCATTTTGTGGTTGGCTGGCTTCTACAATAGCACGGGCTTGCAATAGCTGGTCTAGCGTACTCAAACTAGGCATTTTGATGAGTTCGTTACGTGCTAATGTGGCTGCGCTTATTGCGCCTTCTTCCGCTAATGTTGCTTCATATAATACGTTAACCAGCGAACTGAGCTGGTAGGTTTGCAAGTAGGTTCTCAGTAAACTTAAACCTTCGGTTGTTTGATTTAAGGCGCGATAGCTGGCTAGTAATTTAGGCGCGATTAAACCTAAGTACTCGGGCTTTTGAAACTCTATGCGTTTCCAAGTAGAAATGGCAGATTTATGGTCATTGGCTTCCGCTTCTAAGTCGCCCAGCAAGACATTTGCGCGCACGCAGTTTTTATTGGCGTTGAGCGCAAGGTCTAACTCAAACCTAGCGGTATGCGTGTCATTTTCGAGCTTAGATTTAACCGCCATTTCACAATAATAGTGTGAAATTTCCACGCGGAATGGTACGCCGGATAGGCGTTCTAGCTCTGTAGCTGCTTTAATCGCACGTTCCCATTCGCGCTCACGCACATAAATTTCAAGTAAGGCGCGTAACGCGGGTTGGCGGTATCTTTCATCATTGAGCGATTCAAACAGCTCTTCGGCACGGTCTAGCAGACCTGCTTTTAAGTAATCTTGAGCAAGTTCGGCAGTGACCGCCAGTTTTTGCTGAGGTTCAAGTTCTTTTTTTGAAAGTAAATTTAAGTGTAAGTGAATGGCGCGATCCACTTCACCACGTTTTCTGAATAAGCTGCCTAATGCAAAATGCAGTTCCAGTGAATCTGTATTGGCTTGAACGGCCTCAGTAAAAGCCTCAATGGCTTTATCATGTTGATTGGTGATTAAGAAATTTAAACCTTTAAAGTAGGCAGCAGGCAGTGCAGTTGATTCAGCAAGTAGCTGTTTAAGGTCAACGCGTGCGGCTAGCCAGCCCAAGCTAAAAAAAAGTGGTAATGCCAGAAGCCACCAAAACTCAAATTCCATCTTGTTTCACTTTTAGATTTATTGTCATCTTGCATTTTACCTGAATTGTGGATAGCTACAAAAAAAACGGCAGCTTGAGGGCTGCCGTTTTAACTAGAACTTAAAAGCAATTATTAGCTTAAATCAACGCGTTCGCGTAGTTCTTTACCTGCTTTAAAGTGAGGTACATGTTTTTCTGGCACCTGTACTTTACTGCCAGTTTTAGGGTTGCGACCTAAGCGTGGCGGGCGGTAATTCAAGCTAAAGCTTCCAAAGCCGCGTATCTCAATGCGTTCACCACTAGCAAGGTTGTCAGACATCGCGTCTAAAATTGCCTTGACTGATAGCTCTGCATCTTTTATCACTAATTGCGGAAAACGCTCCGCAAGTAGTGTGATTAGCTCAGATTTTGTCATGCTAATTTGCCTTTTCTTGGGTACTAATTATTAGCTATTATTTCTTGCTGTCTAATTTGGCTTTTAACAAAGCACCAAGATTGGTAGTACCGGCAGTTGCTCCGTCATCTGGAACTTGTGCAGGTTCTTTTGTTTTAGCAGATTTAGCTTTAGGTTTAGCTTCTGATTTCTCTTCAGAAGATGCGCCTGATGGGTCAGCAGTCAATTGTTTTACGCCTAATGAAATGCGCTCTTTTTCAACATCAATAGCTAAGATAACAGCTTGTAACTCGTCACCTTTTTTGAAGTTGCGAATCGCTTCTTCGCCAGTTTGTGACCATGACAAATCAGACAGGTGAACTAAACCGTCAATACCGCCTGGCAAACCGATGAACACGCCAAAGTCAGTGATAGACTTGATTTGACCTGAAACTTTATCGCCTTTAGCGTGCGTTGCAGAGAAGTCATCCCAAGGGTTAGCTTGGCATTGTTTCATACCCAATGATAAACGACGACGTGCTTCGTCGATTTCAAGAATCATCACTTCTACTTCGTCACCCAATTGAGCGATTTTGCCTGGATGAATGTTTTTGTTAGTCCAATCCATTTCTGAAACGTGAACTAAACCTTCGATACCTGGCTCGATTTCAACAAAAGCACCGTAGTCAGTCAAGTTTGAAACTTTACCAAATAAGCGTGTGCTTACTGGGTAACGGCGAGTTAATGCAACCCATGGGTCATCGCCTAATTGTTTGATTCCTAATGAAACACGGTTTTTCTCTTGATCGAATTTTAAGATTTTTGCTTCAACTTCTTCACCTACTGTAAGCACTTCTGATGGGTGCTTAACACGACGCCATGCTAAATCAGTAATATGTAGCAAGCCATCAATGCCGCCTAAATCAACGAATGCACCGTAGTCAGTAATGTTTTTAACAATACCTTTAACTACTGCACCTTCAGCCAATGTGCCTAGCAATGCTTCGCGGTCAGCGCCAGCGCTAACTTCCATTACAGCACGACGTGAAACAACGATGTTGTTACGTTTACGGTCAAGTTTGATTACTTTTAAATCACATTCTTTGTTTTCAAATGGTGTGGTGTCTTTCACAGGACGCACATCAACCAATGAACCTGGCAAGAAAGCCATGATGCCGTTTACAGAAACACGTAAACCGCCTTTAACTTTACCGCTGACAAAACCTTTAATGATGCGACCTTCGTTCATTGCGTCTTCTAAATCTAACCATGTTTCCATGCGTTTAGCTTTTTCGCGTGAAAGTATCGTAGAACCGAAGCCATCTTCCAGTTTTTCAATCGCTACTTTAACAAAGTCACCCACTTGAACTTCAAGTTCACCTTGAGCATTACGGAATTCATCAGCGTTAATAACGCTTTCAGATTTAAGACCAGCGTTAACAATCACATGATCGTTATCAACAGATACAACTTCAGCAGTAATCACTTCGCCAGAGCGCATTTCTTGGCGAGCTAAGCTTTCTTCAAAAAGCGCAGCAAAAGATTCCATGGGTGAAGCAGTAGATTTAGAGGTAGAAGCCATTAAATAAAATTACCTAAATAATCCCACCTAGCAGTGGGCTAATTAAAAAACCGCAAATCTGTGAGATATGCGGACGACAAAAGTACAAAGATGGAATTATAACTAAAACATTGAAAAATAAAAGACTATTTACGTATTTTCTGCTGATAATTTTGTAAAACTACGTTTACGGCTTCAGAAATAGTTAAATGATCAGTTTCTAGCAGAACAGCATTTTTTGCCATGATAAGCGGAGCGCTTGCCCGGCCTTTATCTCTTGCGTCACGCTCTTGTAAATCCAGCAGGATACTTTCATAGTTGGCGGCTTGGTTTTTACCTATTAACTGTTGATAACGGCGATTAGCGCGGACTTCGGTAGATGCTGTGAGAAATATTTTAAGTTCAGCTTCAGGAAAAATGACTGTACCCATATCGCGACCATCGGCAACTAAGCCAGGTGGCTTGCAAAAACTATGTTGTAATTCTACAAGTGCAGCCCTTAGTGGTGCATGAATAGCCACTTGGGATGCACCTTTGCCCATGGCTTCGGTACGAATTTCATCAGAAATATCTGCATTGTTGAGATAAATCTGACCATTTTTAAATTGAATACTCAATGCTTTTGCGCATTCCGCTACGGCTTCGGCATTGTCCCAGGCGATGTTTTTTTGCTGTGTAGCAAAAGCAACCACACGATAAAGTGCGCCTGAATCTAAGTAAGCAAAGCCAAGCGCATCTGCAGCCAATTGGGCAACTGTGCCTTTGCCAGAGGCTGAAGGGCCGTCTATGGCTATCACGGGAATGGCGTTATACATGCGCGATCTTCTTAAATTCATTGAAATAATCAGGGAAAGTCTTATTTACACATTTAGGGTCGTTAATGACGATAGGAACCCCACCTAAAGATACCAGTGAAAAACACATTGCCATGCGGTGGTCGTCATAAGTGTCAATCACAGCATTAGGCGTCAGTTGTGCGGGTGGGGTTACTTTAATGTAGTCTGCGCCCTCAATGACCGTGGCACCAACTTTGCGTAGCTCAGTGGCCATGGCAGCAATACGGTCAGTTTCTTTTACACGCCAGCTGGCGATGTTACGTAAAGTAGTGGTGCCTTTCGCAAATAAAGCCAGTATCGCTAATGTCATTGCCGCATCGGGAATATGATTGCAGTCGAGGTCAATCGCGCTGAGTTCATCAGCTTTACTTGCTGTAATATGGTTTGTACCATAAGTGAGTTTGCCGCCCATTAAAGCAAGCGCTTCAGCAAAGCGTACGTCACCTTGAATACTGTGCTGACCTAAACCTTCTACTGTGACTTTACCTGCAATTGCGCCAGCCGCTAAGAAGTATGAGGCACTTGAGGCGTCGCCTTCTACATAAATTTCATGCGGCGTGGTATAGCTACTATTGGCTTGAACGGTAAAACTTTGCCAACCGCTGCGTTGCACATTCACGCCAAACTTTGCCATTAAATTGAGGGTGATTTCAATATAAGGTTTTGAAATCAGTTCACCTACGACTTCAATGGTTGCTTTTTGTTTTGTGAGCGGTAATGCCATGAGTAAGGCGGTTAAAAATTGGCTGGAGACATCACCGCGAATCTTAATGGGTTTTGATAAATCAACGTTAGGCGAAGTTATTTTTAATGGCGGATAGCCGTCATTGGCTAAGTATTCGATGTTAGCGCCAGCTTGCCTTAACGCATCGACTAAGTCGCCAATCGGCCGCTCGTGCATGCGGGGCACGCCGGAAAGTTTGTAATCTCCGCCAGCGAAAGCAAGTGCTGCGGTAAGGGGTCTAAACGCTGTACCTGCGTTACCAAGAAACAAGTCATCCTGTTTGTTTGGAAAGTTGCCACCGCAACCCACTACTCGCCATGCATTTTGGGCAAAATTTTCTAGCTTAACGCCTACGCTTTGCAATGCTTCCAGCATGCGTGAAGTGTCGTCAGAGGCGAGTAAATCGCGGATTTCGGTAGTGCCACTTGCAAGCGCCGCGAGTAATAAAGTGCGGTTTGAAATGCTTTTTGAGCCCGGTAGGGTGATTGTGCCTTGAGCCTCATGGCTGGCAGTTAGTATGAGTTGTTCCATCGTTTTTTACGTTTTTAATTATAGTTTTTTAGTTGCTGCCCAATTGTTACGTGCCACGCTGGCGCGTTCAAACAAGGCATATAAGGCGTCACCGTCTTCGCGTGCTAGCATTTGCTTCAAATCAGATAGCTCATTTTGATAAGCCGTGATTTCATTAAGCAGTGCCGTTTTATTTGCCAAGCTAATATCTCGCCACATTTCAGGGTGGCTACCGGCAATACGGGTAAAGTCTCTAAATCCGCTCGCGGCAAAGCCGAACAACTGCTCTGCGTTTGCTCGTGAGGCAACTTCATCTACCAGAGCAAACGCTAACAGATGGGGTAAATGACTTACTGCGGCAAATATGCCGTCATGAGTTTCTGCAGGCATTTCACTGACAGTAGCACCGCAGCTTTGCCAAAGCTCACGTACGCGGTGAATAGTATCCGGATTGGTTACGGCCGTCGGGGTTAACACAACATTTTTATTGCGATATAAATCAGCAGTTGCTGCCGTTACACCGCTTTTTTCAGCACCTGCAATCGGGTGGCCGCCTACAAATTGGGTAAATTTCGCGCCTAGAATTTCTTTTGCCGCACTTAATACGTCATTTTTAGTGCTACCTGCGTCAGTAATCACAGTGTTGGCTGATAGGTGCGGCTTAATGGCGTTTAGGATGGCTGGGGTTTGTGCCACTGGTGCAGCGATCAAAATAATGTCTGCATCTTTTATTGCGTCTGCAATATTGCTGGAAGCAATGTCGATCGCACCTAAATCAATCGCGGTTTGCAGACTTTTAATCGAGCGGCCAACACCAACTATTGGTGCAGTATAGCCTGCTTTTTTCAAAGCAAGCGCAACGGAGCCGCCAATCAAGCCCACACCAAAGATAACAATTTTTTTTAAAACAGGATTTTTCAAAGCAAATTTATTCTAATAAGCAACAGACAGAATTGTAGCATTGAACCCTGTTTTTATCTGCGTTAGCAACATGCAAGCTGTTTATTGCAACCACTTGCCATCGATTAGCATTTCCAATGGTTTGTAATTTTGTTTATAAACCATTTTCGGGCTGTCTTTAATCCAGTAGCCTAAATATAAATAGGGCAGGTTAAAGCTTTTAGCCCAGTCGATTTGCCATAAAACGTTATACGTACCAAAACTGGCTTTAGTCTCAGTCGTATCATAAAAGGTATAAACAGCTGAAATACCATCACTGACGATATCAATCACACTCACCATTTTGAGTTGATTGTTTTCTCTAAACTCAACTAATACACTTTCTACATTGCTTTGGCATAAAAAGCTTTGGTATTGCTCTGTGTCATCTACTAGTTTAGTGGGCTTGCCATCAGCATGTCGTGCGCATTGATAAGTGGCATATAGCGCGTAATGCTCTTCATAAAAAGCTACCGGTAGAATGGTGGTTGTGAGATTTTGATGCTGTTTGAGTGCGCGTTTTTGGCTACGGTTGGGGGCGAAATCTTGCAGAATAACCCTTACAGGCACGCACGCTTGGCAGTTTTCACAATGCGGTCTGTAGACAAACTTGCCACTTCGTCGAAAGCCTTGCTGTATCAAACTGCTATAAATCTCAGTATTGACCAAATGTTGTGGCGTAGCAATTAAGCTCTGTGCTAACTTGTTGGGCAAGTAGCCGCAACTGTAACTGGTAGTCACATAAAACTGTAGCTTATCTAAAGCGTTGTCGTTAGGCAGATGCATGTTTAAACCCGGATTTTTTCATTAGGCGATTTTCCCCCTTCGACAAGCTCAGGGAACACTACTTGAATGTTAACTTGCCCATTTTGCGTCTTTTCGTACAAAGTTTCTGTCAATAGAATGACTATTGCCCATAAAATTTGCACAAAAATCCATCAAACTGTGTCGCATTATCATTCCAAGTCCTAATGGAAAATCTGGGTTAAATTATAAGCTGAATTTTGGGGTGTGATTTTTAAATTGCAGTTTGATTTTTTACCGCATTGATTAGTCGTGATAACTGCTCTATAAAATCATCACGACTAATTTCATGCGCCCCAAAGCTTGCGAGATGCGCCGTTTTCATTTGGCAGTCGATCATGCCAACCCCTTGGGTTTTAAGATATTCTATCAAGCTGACAAAGGCAACTTTTGACGCGTCTGTCACTAGATGAAACATGCTTTCGCCATAAAACATATTGCCGATTTGAACGCCGTAACAGCCACCGACTAATTGACCGTTCTGCCAAGCTTCGGCAGAAATTGCATAGCCTGCAACATGGAGCGCACAGTAAGCGTCTATGATGTCTTGGGTAATCCATGTGCCTGGTTGTTCGCGCCGAGGAGTTTTGCTACAAGCGGTAATCACTTCACGAAAAGCGGAGTTGAAGCGCAACTCAAATTTTTTATTTTTGAGTGTTTTTTTCAGTGAGTTAGATATTTTTAATTCGCTTGGCAAAAGCACCATACGCGGGTCAGGACTCCACCAAAGTATCGGCTCCCCCTCACTAAACCAAGGAAATATGCCATGCTGATAGGCATTAAGAAGGCGCGAAACTGACAAGTCACCGCCAACTGCGATCAAACCGTTAGGCTCGGTGAGCGCTACGGAAAGTGATGGGAATTGGCAGTTGCCATCAATAATCGCAACACGCCCATTTGGTAATTGATAATAAGCGTGGCTCATAAATTTGATGTTTAATTAGTGGTTTGATGCGGACTGTGATTAACACGTTTTTAATTGGCTAAGCCAATATGATCATACTGTAATTGGATTGGGTTTATTAGTGCCAAATAAAATAAAAAAGCCCCGTGTGGGGCTTTTTTATAGTTGCAGCTCGCTAAATAAAGAGGTTGAGTCTATTTATTTTGCGTTTCTACCATGACTAAAGGCTCGGCAGTAGCGTCCGCTTTAGCTTGTGTCTGCCAAGTGGCAGCTTTACGAGGTGCGCGTGGTTCTTTAGCTTCTACGGGAGTAGATGCTTTTGGCGCATCGGCCTTAGTTTCTACTAATTGCAATCCTGACGCAGCCAAGTCAACTGGCTTCGTTTCGGCTTTAGTTTTACGCGGTCGTGCTGGACGTTTTTTATCCGCTTTAGCCGTCACACCATCATTCATCTCTGCAGTTGTTGCTACATTAACGTCTGCATTTATTTCAACAATGGCTTCTGTGTTGTCATGCTTAGCACTGGTTGCTTTATTAGGAGTGCTTTTTTGACCTCTGGCTTTTTTAGCGCCTGTTGGTGTGCTTTTTTCTGCTGTTGTTACCTCAACTGCCGGCGCGCCCTGATTCGATGCATCATTTGTCTTGGCTTCAACAACCTGAGTGATGCTTTCAGCTTTGTTATCACTCTTGGCAGGTGCTGGAGTAGAAGCTTCCGCGCTAGCATTGGCTTGATTAGCGCTGATTTCCTCATTCGGTACGAAAGGAAGGTTACCCTCACGCGCAACGCTATCATCGCGATCGCGGCGACCACGGCGATTATTACGGTTGCGACGACTGCCACGCTCTGTAGTTTGTTCAGCGGTTTCATTGCCTGTTGCTTCTACTGGGGCTTTGGTTTGCTGATTACGTGCAGGCTCATTACGTTGAGTTTCAGTACGCGCTTGCTGTGGTTTTTGCTGACGAGGTTCTTGCTGCTTGCTTTCTGCAGGTCGTGCCTCTTGCACTTTTGCTTCCTGATTGCGGTTAGGGCGTTCTTGATTAGCGGCTTTATCTGTCCGTTCATTTTTCTCACCACGCTCATTGCGATTGCGTTCATTGCGATTGCGGTTGCGATTGCGATTGCGATTACTCTCAGAACGTGCTGCATTGGCTTTTTCAGCTTCAACTTTTTGTGATTCACTTTCAGTTGATGAAGCGCTAAAAAAGTTTTTAATACGGGCGAACAGTGACAGCTTGGGCTGAGTTTTTTCTGCTACTACTTTTTCTGCAACGATAGGTGCAGGTGCGGCAGGAGTAATGCCTTTCACTGCCGCCACGGCGCGAACCGCTTTTGCTTCTTCTGCTGCATTGGGAATGTAAGTAGTTTCAGTCGGTAGTTCTACTAGCTTGTAGCTTGCGCGACTAGTTTCTTCTGTTACATCATCATGCTTAACACGCGTGATGTTGTAGTTAGGTGTTTCAAGGTGAATATTTGGAATCAACACCACTTCAACACCCATACGCTGTTCAATTTTATGAATATCAGCCCGCTTTTCATTTAGCAAGAACGTAGCCACTTCAACAGGTAACTGCACTTGAATAATTGCGCTATTTTCTTTCATGGCATCTTCTTGCGTGATGCGCAGAATATGTAGAGCAGTTGATTCAATGCCACGAATATGGCCTGTGCCATGACAGCGTGGACAAGGGGTATGATTGGTTTCACCCAAGCTTGGGCGCAAGCGTTGACGAGATAACTCCAGTAAGCCAAAGCGTGAAATTTTACCGGTTTGTACACGTGCGCGGTCAGCATGCAGGGCGTCGCGGAGTGCATTTTCAACTTCGCGCTGGTTACGTTGGCTTTCCATGTCAATGAAGTCAATTACGACCAAGCCACCTAAGTCACGTAAACGTAATTGGCGTGCTACTTCTTCAGCGGCTTCAATGTTGGTATTAAATGCGGTATGTTCAATATCGCTACCGCGTGTTGCACGGCCTGAGTTTACGTCAACTGAAACTAACGCTTCAGTATGGTCTATGACAATCGCGCCACCGGACGGTAAACGTACCTCACGTGAAAAAGCTGATTCAATCTGGTGTTCAATTTGGAAGCGTGTAAATAGTGGGATTTCATCTTGATACAATTTAACGCGTGCTACGTTGCCCGGCATCACGTGATTCATAAACTGCACTGCTTGCTCATGAATATCTGGCGTATCAATTAAAATTTCACCAATATCAGAGCTAAAGTAATCGCGAATTGCGCGAATCACTAAGCTACCTTCCTGGTAAATTAAATAAGCGCCGGCCTGCATTGCGGAAGCGCCATCAATCGCGGTCCATAATTGTGTGAGGTAGTTTAAATCCCATTGTAATTCTTCTGCATTGCGCCCAATACCAGCAGTACGCGCGATAATGCTCATGCCTTTGGGCACTTCAAGTTTGGCTAATACGTCGCGTAGTTCGTCACGATCCTCGCCTTCAATGCGGCGTGACACACCACCGCCACGTGGGTTGTTTGGCATTAATACCAAATAACGACCAGCAAGGGAGATGAAGGTTGTCAGCGCAGCACCTTTGTTGCCACGCTCATCTTTATCGACCTGCACGATAAGTTCTTGGCCTTCTTTTAACGCGTCCTGGATGCGTGCACGACCATCGGTGCCTTCTTTATAATAGCTACGTGATACTTCTTTAAAGGGTAAGAAGCCATGGCGATCTTGTCCGTAATCGACAAAGGCGGCTTCTAAAGATGGCTCAATACGCGTAATGACACCTTTGTAAATATTGCTTTTACGCTGTTCTTTACCAGCGTGTTCAATATCTAAATCAACGAGTTTTTGACCATCTACAATCGCAACGCGTAACTCTTCAGATTGCGTTGCATTAAATAACATGCGTTTCATTGTTTGCTCCTGCGCTAAGTGATAGCAGGCAGACTAATGCATGAAAAAAACTCAGCATTGAGTGAAGGCATTTAAGGTGAAAGTGTCGAGTGTCGACTGAAATACTAAAGGTGTGCAAGGTGCCTAGTGCACGCTGCCCAGTGTAGTTAACACTGGTGAAACTTAACGTTTTACAAAGATAACAATGGCGCAATTTAACAAAGTCTAATTTAAAGACATAGGCGGAAAACCGCGCGTAACTTAATATAGATTCGTCAATTCAGTTATATGGATCGAGTCCAGTTTTACCGAGCCCAGTCGTAAAAAACCACATGGGCTGAGTCAGATTGAGTTATCTAATTTAATTGTTTCAGCAGAGAATCTCATGTTGAAACAAGTTTATTGTTCGTTAAAGCAAACTAATTGTTAAATTTATGCTTAAATGTGGCTAAGTATCAGGCCAGTTAGCGCTTAAATTCGTTAATATTCTATCTTTAGTACATCTATAATTTGCTGGATTATTTAATTTCGTACTGCAAGCCTTTTGGGTCGAGCAACGCTGATTTGATAACCTGTCAAATTTTACTTTTCACTTTAAGTCGCGCTTTATCTTTATTTTGTCTGCGGCGGCTTTAGCGCTAAATTTACTTACCGCTACTTTATAATATGGCGAGCGATGTTAACCAAGTGTTTAGTGGTCACTATTTTTTAATAAAGGCATCAGGCGATAATTAAAATCGTCGCAACACGATGCGTTTATTGGTATTAAGTGTATTCTTATCAACCATTTATACGGTTGACTTCACAAGAATTCGCAAAGTATAAGCTACATCTTTCATAAAAGCTACGAATGAACAATTTAAATACACAACATCAAAGCAGTAAATTATCAACTGTCAGCGAATCAGCCGCTGCATTTTTAACAATAGATGAAGCCAGCGAAGGGCAGCGCGTTGATAATTTCCTCACTAAAACCTTAAAAGGTGTACCAAAAAGTCATGTCTATCGTATTTTGCGTAGCGGTGAAGTGCGCGTAAATAAAAAACGGATAGATGCTGATTTTCGATTAAGTTTGGGCGATGTGGTGAGAATCCCGCCTACACGTTCTACTGCCGTTGAAAAAACAGAGCAAACTGCACCAGTTACCTCAAAATTTGAGCATGCGATTATCTTTGAAGATGACGCCATGTTGGTGATTGATAAACCTGCTGGTTTTGCGGTACATGGTGGGAGCGGCATTAGCCGGGGCGTGATTGAGCAATTACGTTTAGAGCGGCCTCGTGCCAAGTTTTTAGAGTTAGTGCATCGTTTAGATCGGGAAACATCGGGTGTGTTGATGCTGGCTAAAAAGCGCAGTGCTTTGGTGGCGCTACATGAGGCGATTCGAAACAACCAAACAGATAAGCGTTACTTGATGCTGGTAAGCGGTGAATGGCTGGAGCCCAAAAAACGTGTGGTATTGGATTTGCAAAAATATCTTTTGCCCAATGGTGAGCGACGCGTCAATGTGGTGACTGATATCTCTAAAGATAAATATGATGAACGCCAAACATCGGAAACGCTGTTTCGTTTATTGAAAAATTTCAATAGCACTGCGATGGGACCATTCAGTTTGCTTGAAGCGCAATTAGTTACTGGGCGCACGCACCAATTACGTGTGCAGTTGGCACATTTGGGTTTTCCTATTGTCGGTGATGATAAATATGGTGACTTTGCCGTGAATAAAGCATTAGCAAAGCAGGGCATCAAACGCATGTTTTTGCATTCTGCCGTGACTAAACTACGTCACCCTTTAACCAATGATAAACTTGAGCTTAATGCACCTTTGCCAGCAGAGCTCAGTAAGTTCGTACAAAAATTAGAGAAGGAATAATTGAAAGTATGCCAAAGCAGTTTGATTTAATCGTGTGGGATTGGGATGGTACTTTAGCCGATTCTACCAGTATGATTACCAATGCAGTGTTGAAAGCGGCAGAGCAGTTAGGCTTGCCAACCCTAGCGCGTCAAGAGGCCAGTAATATTATTGGTTTAGGTTTATATGAGGCTATTGAAGCGTTGTATGGAAAACTACCTACCGAACAAGCGCAAGAAATGGCAAGGCTTTATACTGCAAATTATTATGCAGGTGAAAGTGAGATACCGTTGTTTGAGGGCGTTGCTGATACTATTAAGATGCTAAATATGCGCGGTTTTAAGTTAGCGGTAGCTACAGGTAAGGGCAGGCGCGGGCTTGATCTGGCATTTGAGCATTGTGGATTAGGCAAGTATTTTCATGCTACACGTACTGTGGATGAATGTTTTTCTAAACCGCATCCGCAAATGATCGATGAACTCATGGATAATTTAGTTGTATTGCCAGAGCGCACTTTGATGATCGGCGATACGAGTTACGATTTACAGATGGCCAACAACGCTGGAGTAAGCGCTGTTGGCGTCACTTATGGTGCGCAGTCAGCAACGCAATGGCAGCATTTGAACCCGGTTCAGCAATTTGATGATTTTGCCAGCCTAGGACAGTGGTTGTTAGAAGATGCATAATGCGGATAGCGAGCAAGGCCTTATTGCAATTGATAGTGCTGACTTGGTAGATGGAGGCAAAGGGATTAGGTTCGCATTGCCGGCTTTAGGTGAATTCGTCACTGGCTTTGTAGTACGATTTCAAGGTAAGCCATACGCTTATGTAAACCGATGCGCCCATATTTCGGTAGAGCTGGATTGGAACGAGGGTGATTTTTTTACGGCGCAACAGGACTTTTTAATATGCAGTACGCACGGCGCGCACTATCGGCCCGATAACGGCTTTTGTGTCATGGGTCCATGTAAAGGTAAAAGTTTAAAACCAATTAAAGTCATTGAACAAAATCAAAAAATTATTATCAATGTAACATCGGTAAGTGAATGAAAAAATTACATATTAGAAGGCTTGAACTATGTCAGAAGAAAATCAGCAAACGGTTGCTGCAAACAATGCAGAAAATAAAGCTTCACAGGCTGAAGATACAAAATGGCAGCGTGATGCGATTGAGCGCTTAGCATCAGCCGCACTTAACGAGCAACGGACAGCGCGTCGCTGGGGTATTTTTTTTAAAGGGCTTACTTTCACCTATTTGCTGATTATTTTATTGATGGCGCTAGGTGTTTTTAGCGGAGCCAAGAAAAAGTTCGAAGCACACACCGCACTGATTGATATTTCTGGGGTTATTCAGGCGGGTGGAGATGTAAATGCTGAGGCTGTGATGAGCAGTTTGCATGATGCATACGATAATAAAGGCACCAAAGGTATTATTTTTCGCATTAATAGTCCGGGTGGTAGCCCGGTGCAGGCGGGTATCATTTTTGATGAAATCAAACGTCAAAAAAAGCTACACCCAGCAATTCCCGTGTATGCAGTGGTTGAGGATATTTGCGCCTCTGGTGGATATTATATAGCGGCAGCCGCTGATAAAATTTATGTGGATAAAGCCAGTATCGTAGGCTCTATCGGCGTGTTGATGGATGGTTACGGCTTTACTGAAGTGATGAAAAAAGTCGGTGTTGAGCGTCGTTTGATGACGGCAGGTGAAAATAAGGCCATGCTGGATCCGTTCTCACCGGTGAACCCAAGGCATCAGCAATTTGCGCAAACCATGCTCAATGAAATTCACGAGCAATTTAAAACAGTGGTCAGGCAGGGTAGAGGCGCGCGCTTAAAAGAAACCTCTGAAACTTTTAGCGGTTTGTTTTGGAGCGGCGAGCAGAGTATTAAAATCGGGCTAGCGGACGCGATTGGCAGTGCAGATTATGTTGCGCGTGAAATCATCAAGCAAGAGGAAATTGTAGATTTTACCTACCAGGATGATTTAGCCAGTCGCATTGCCAAACGTATTGGTGCTAGTGTGAGTGAAGGTGTATCTAATGTGATTGCTAAACAATTAATAAGCGCGGGTGAGGTGAAGTTGCGCTAGATTTTAAGTCTTTGATGTAAAAACTAAATCTCTACCTTTACAAATAAAACATGGCACTGAAGCGCCCTGTTTTATTTGCAGGATTACACAGCGTTTAAATGCTAATTGTTTAAATGCTGAATTGCACCTAGTTTGCGCAAATCATCGTTACTCAACCAGCGCCATTCACCCACGGCTAAATCATCAGGCAACTTTAGTTCGCCAATCTGTATACGTTTTAACGCTTCAACACGATTACTAATAGCCGCTAGCATGCGTTTTACCTGGTGATATTTGCCTTCAGCCAATGTCATGTGAATCACATGGTCGTTAATGCGCGTGCAAGCTAACGCTGCGATTGGCGCATCTTCGTCAATCAACTGCACACCTTTTAGAATATGGGCGATTTGGTTGTCGTCTATCGCATGTTTGCAGGTCACTTCATACACTTTAGGTACTTTGTGTTTGGGCGAACTCATGCGATGAATAAACTGGCCGTCGTCCGAAATCAGGATTAAGCCGGTGGTGTCTTCATCCAAACGACCGATACATTGTACGTCACGCACAACCAATGGATGCGGTAATAAGCTATAAATGGTGGGGTGATGCTGGGTTTTGTGTGAACACTCATAATTGCTGGGTTTATGCAGCATTAAGTACGATTTTTCTCGGTAATCCCACGCTTCACCTTTAACACTGTAGTGCAAGTTGTCGGTATCAAAACTCACATCGGGGTCGTCGCACAGCGTGCCATTGACGGTGACTTCTTCATTGATAATCATGATGCGACATTGCTTGCGTGTGCCAAAACCTTGGTTACACAGGATACGTTCTAAGTTTAGTTTTTTAGCCATAGCGCTATTATAAAGGACAAATAAAAACACCTACATGATATGGGCGTTTTTATTGTTTATGGTCTGTAGTATATCTGCATAGTAATGGGCTGGACTTTGAGTTGTATTTTAAGTGTTGCTTTAAATTAAGTAATTTAATTTATTAAAAGTCTTACTTTTGTAGCACAAAACACAATCTCTCTGAGATAAAGCCGTAACTTATTGTTTGTTTTATTCGACATATGGCATGTCAATTGCGCTGGTTTAAAGTATATCTAACGATATACAATAAAGCCGTATAGATTTCTTTAATAAGACCTTTGCAAAAGTCATCATATTGATGAAAGAACAATCCATTGAGTGAAAAAAACATCAAGCATTATCAGAAAAGACTTCAAGCATTACGAGACGCTGCTGAGGCGAGCCTTAGCTTGAACACTGCACCATCACATAAACTCGCTCCACCAAAGTCTAAAGAAGAGCTTCTGCATGAACTGCAAGTAAATCAGATTGAGCTTGAGATGCAGAATGAGGAGATGCGACAGGCGCACGTTGCCTTGGAGGAGTCGCGTGACCGCTATATGGATATGTATGATTTTGCGCCCATTGGGCATGTTAATCTTACACAGGACGGACTGATTTCGGCTATCAACCTTACTGGTGCCGACATGCTCGGTGTGGCACGTGAAAATTTATTGAAACGCCCTTTCTCTCGCTTTGTTAGCTCAAAAGATAGTGATCGTTGGTATCTTGTATTTAGAGGTTTAATTCGACAGGAGCTCAAGCAGAGTCTTGATCTGGCACTAATGCATGCAGATGGCTCTCTATTTAATGTCAGGCTGGATTGCTTACGTTTAGAAGTCAAAGGGGAGCCACTTACATTTCAAGTAGCCATGATTCCTATCTCTGAACGCAGGCACATTGAGCGCAGGCATGTGGAGTCGGAATTACGAATTGCAGCCACTGTTTTTGAAAGTCAAGTAGGTATGTTTATTACCGATGCCAAGGAGGTGATACTGCGGGTCAACCGGGCGTTCACTGATATTACTGGCTATACAGCAGAGGAGGTTGTGGGGCAAACGCCGCGATTGCTCAGTTCAGGACGGCACGATGCCGCTTTTTATGCTGTGATGTGGGAGAGCATCAGCCGCAATGGTGCCTGGCATGGGGAAATCTGGAATCATCGCAAGAGCGGTGAAGAGTATCCTGAATGGCTTACGATCACTGCAGTGACTGATAATCACGGGCTAGTGACCAATTACGTTGCCACACTAACCGATTCCACCAAGTACAAACAGCGCGAGCAGCAACGCCTTGCCGAGGAGTCAGCCCACCGTGATGCGCTGGTGCGTGAAGTACACCACCGTATCAAAAATAACTTACAAGGGGTCACGGGTATATTACGTAACTTTGCGGCACTGCATCCGGAGCTTGCCGACCCAATCACCACTGCTGTCAGTCAGGTGCAAAGCATTGCTGTATTTTACGGGCTACAGGGGCGTGTGGCGCAGACAAAAGTGCGGCTATGTGAGTTGATCAGTGCTATTGCCACTAACAATGAAGCTTTGTGGCAAACCCCGATTACAGTGGATATTCCACTGCAATGGGTACCCAGTCGGGTTGCCGAAGCCGAGGCGGTGCCACTGGCACTGGTACTGAACGAGTTGATATCCAATGCTGTCAAACACGGTGATCGTACAAAGGGGGTCAGCATTACACTTAGACATGAACCCTTACCCTACATGGTGCAAGTGACAATCACTAATTCTGGTCAGCTACCGCCAGATTTCGATTTTCCTCATTTGCCCACTACCGGTGCAGGGCTACAACTGGTAGCATCGTTATTACCACGAAAATCTGCGACGCTGTCATGGAAGCAGCAGGATGGCAATGTGATTGTCCGGCTGGAACTGGCACCGCCCATCATTACATTGGAACAAGGAGAAATGGAAACATGATGACCCCGCAACAGAACGCTAATCTTGAGCTCACGCCCGCTATACGACACCTGCTGTTGGTGGAAGATGATCGCCTGATTATATCCACAATGACGAGCGGGCTTGTTAGAGCAGGTTATCTGGTCAGCTCTGTAGAGTCAGTGGATGAGGCTGAAACATGGCTCGAGAATAACGAGCGACCTGACCTAGTTTTGTTGGATGTACGTATGCCTGGCCGCAATGGGCTGGAATTGACCAAGCGGCTGGAGGCGCTGCATCATATTCCGTTCATTTTATTAACAGCGCACAGTGAACAGGAAGTTATTAAACAGGCTACGGAATCAGGGGCGATGGGTTACATGGTCAAGCCGGTAGATATTACGCAACTAATACCGGCGATTGAAACCGCGCTATCTCGATCGCATGATTTTCAGGGCTTGCGGGGAGAAAAACAGCAATTACAAACGGCGCTGGATGCGGATCGCTCAATTTGCGTGGCTGTGGGAATTATTATGGACCAACGCAACATTGGGCGGGTTGAGGCAACGGAACTATTACGTAAGACTGCCCGAACCCAACACATTAAACTGGTAGATCTTGCCATGAGAATTGTGAGCTCACGCGAGATTTTAAATCTTGGGAATGGCGGATAAAATTACTTTTTTTACGTAATTGAATTTATTTTATAAAGTTACCCTAAATTTTGTTACGCTGCTACCGATATCAGCAGTGAAAGCCCTTTTTTAATATATTATAAAAATTGTTAATATATTGTAAAAACTGTATTTTAAATATAGATTGCGAATTAGTAAGTGTAAATACGGGTTGCCCATGACCTCGGCACCCAGCATCTGAGGCCCCGAACATGCCTCGTTTAGTTTTCCGTTATCTAAGTTAGTACCGTTTACAAAACAACGGTTACGTTAACAACGGAAAGAAACGATGGTTTTTCCTGCAAAGGAAGGTGTAAACATGTTTGGGTCGCTTGATAATTTTTCTGATATTCCCTTTGGCTTAGCCGTTTTCTGTCTATTGATCATCTCATTGTTGATGATGCGCATATGCATTTTTGCGCGTAAGTTTCCAAGTCAAGTCAATCAACCTGCTGACATGGTTGTGGCGAAAGTGAGAAAATCATGATGAGACAAATCTACGACTTTTCCGCCGTGTTGGATGAGGAATTCACTTGCCTGATTGAGGCAATTCCTGACGCGATTTTTCTCAAAGATGGCGCAGGGCGCTGGCTTATTACTAACGAGGCTGCCAAAGCGCTTTTTCAGCTACATGGATTTGACTGGCAAGGTAAGACGGATAAAGAGCTTGCTGCCGAGCGCCCCGACATGCAATCAATACATATGAAATGCTTTGCGGATGATGAAGCTACCTGGAATGTGGGGCAGCTACTGGTGTTTGAAGAACTCTCCATTGATGCCACAGGCAATGTGCGTGAGTATGAGGTGCGCAAAAAGCCAACATTCAATAAAGATGGTACGCGTAAAGGTATTGTCATTATGGGTCGCGACATCACTGACCGAAAATTGGCTGAGCGTGATTTGCGCGTTGCCGATGCGGCGATAGAATCGCAAGAGGCGATTGTGATTTCTGATGCCAATAACCGTATCTTGCGCATCAATGGTGCATTTACGCGGATGACAGGGTATAGCACAGAGGAGGCCGTTGGTAAAACCACCGCGATGTTGAAGTCTGGTCGCCATGACAAGGCCTTTTATCAGGCGATGTGGAAAATTTTAGCAGAAAAGAAATTCTGGCAGGGCGAGATTTGGGATCGGCGCAAAAATGGCCAGATCTACCTCAAGTGGCTAAGCATTACTGCGGTGAGTGGGCCTGATGGTGAGGTTCATAATTACATAGGCACTTTTACTGACCTGAGTGAACATAAAGAGGCTAAGGAGGCTATTTACCGTCTTGCCTACTACGACCCGCTGACGGATCTGCCAAATCGCAGGCTACTTCGTGATCACATGGATATCGCTTTGCACAATAGTGCACGTAGCCTGCACCACGGCGCAGTGTTCATGATTGATCTTGATAATTTTAAATTTATTAATGATACCAAAGGGCACGCCATTGGCGACCTGTTGCTGATAGAGGTCGCTAAGCGTTTAAAATCATGCGTGCGTGAAGGCGATACCGTGGCCCGGCTGGGTGGTGATGAGTTTGTCATCATGCTGGAGATTTTGAGTAAGGATGCAAATCAGGCAGCTTTGCAAGCAGAAGCATTAAGCAAAAAAATACTGGATATTAGCAGTCAGCCCATCTTGGTTGCCGGAGAAGAGCTACATTATACGCTCAGCATCGGTATCAGTTTATTTACTATGCCCTTGGCAACGAGTGAAGAAATGCTAAAACGTGCTGATATTGCCATGTATCAAGCCAAATCTGCGGGCCGCAATACCATGAGTTTTTTTGATCCAAACGTGCATGCGTCGCTTGAAAAACGTCAGACTATATTATCTGAGTTGCATCAGGCCTTACCTAAAGATCAACTCTTACTATATTTCCAAATTCAAGTTGCTCAGATTGATGGTGAAAGTAAAGTGCTGGGTGCAGAGGTGCTATTGCGGTGGCAGCATCCACAGCGGGGATTAGTGTCTCCGGCTGAGTTTATTCCACTGGCTGAAGAATCTGGTTTGATTATCCCGATTGGTCTCTGGGTGCTGGTAACTGCCTGTACGCATCTCAAAACATGGGAAGCAAACCCACTCACCCAACATTTGATTCTTGCTGTTAATGTGAGCGCACGGCAGTTTGGCCAATCTGATTTTGTTGAGCAGGTGTGCAGGGTGCTGGAAGAAACCGGTGCCAAGGCGACACGACTTAAAATAGAACTCACAGAAAGTTTAGTACTGAAGGATGTTACCGACACTATTGAAAAGATGGAGGCGCTGAAGTTACTTGGGATTCACTTCTCAATAGATGATTTTGGCACGGGTTATTCTTCATTAAGTTATCTGAAAAAGCTACCAATTAACCAGCTGAAAATTGACCAGAGCTTTGTGCGCGAAATCGATACCAATCATAGTGATGCCATCATTACGCAGACCATTATTGGCATGGCTAATAATTTTGGTTTTAATGTGATTGCCGAAGGGGTAGAAACCGTGGCGCAACGTGACTGTCTGGAGCACCAAGGCTGCTTTACTTTCCAGGGTTATTTATTTAGTAAGCCAGTGCCGTTGGCAGAATTTGAAAAACTTATCAGCAAGTCTATAAGAATTGACCCCTCAACTAATTAACACTCAATCTAATGTTAGATGAAGGAAGCTACAACATGAATTTGAATAGCGGTGCTGCCATCAGCACAATCAATACTAAAGAAAAAAGCGCGGCAGGTGAGTATCTTACCTTTATATTGGGTACTGAAGAATATGGATTGGAGATTTTAAAAGTACAGGAGATTCGCGGCTATGACGCTGTCACGCAAATCGCCAATACGCCAGACTTCATCAAAGGCGTGGTTAATTTACGCGGCAAGATTGTGCCGATTGTAGATTTACGCATCAAGTTAAATCTTGGCAAAGTGGAGTACGACGAATTAACAGTAGTCATTATTCTAAATCTCAATGGGCGCGTGGTCGGCATTGTAGTGGATGGTGTTTCAGATGTAACAGCAATAAAAGATGAACAAATTCGTGAGGTACCTGCGTTGGTGACCAATATTGATACTAAGTACATCGTAGGTTTAGCCACAGTGGCGTCACAGATGCTGATTCTGGTAGATATTGAGCAACTCATGAGTAGCCAGGAAATGGCACTGATTGATGATGTGTCAATTCACTAACCGGTATTTTCAAGACAGCGCAGAAAATCTCTGAAACCATCAATATTACTATTTAGAAAAGTTAGAAAGAAGCCATTATGAAAATCAATATGCCCGTCACCAGCAATGAAATTATGTTTGATGATGCAGAGATAATGATGACCAGAACCAATGTCAAGGGCATGATTACTTACGCTAACCAAGATTTTATCAAGGTCAGTGGTTTTAGTGAAGCTGAGCTTGTGGGACATAACCACAATGTTGTGCGCCACCCAGACATGCCAGTAGAGGCTTTTAAAGACTTGTGGGGAAACCTTAAAGCTGGCAGACCATGGAATGGGTTGGTGAAAAATAGAACTAAAGCAGGTGATTTTTATTGGGTAGAAGCAAATGTTGCGCCAATTGTTGAGCGAGGCACTGTGACAGGTTATGAATCGGTGCGCAGAAAACCCGCACGGAGCCAAGTTGAAGCAGTCGATAATGCCTACCGCTTATTTAAAGAGGGTAAGGCTAAAGGCCTGATGATAAGCGATGGCAAAGTAATCAAAAATTCAAGTTTAAATAAGATAAAAAGGAGGTTTAGTGCTATGAAAGTAAGTCAGCGTTTGGCAGGTATGATTGGTCTGGCAGTTTTGACAGCGGTGATACTAACGGCGCTTGGTCTTTATGGGCTATCTACATCTAAAGGCAGCCTTAAAACTGTTTATGAAGATCGCATGCAGCCTTTAGTTGATTTAGAACAAATATCCAAACTCATGCAGGATAACCGGACGCTGCTGAGAACAGCGCTTAGCGAAGTGGATGTTAATGTTGATGAAAAGCAAACCTCGCTGGTCATGAATCAGGAAGTGGCTACAAAAGCAGCTGAAGTTATCGAACAGAATATAGAGGTTATCGGCGATCTATGGAAGGGATACATGGCCACCTACCTGACGCCAGAAGAAAAAATACTGGCTGAAAAATTTGCGGAAAGCCGCGGCAAGTTCGTGAATATAGGCTTGAAACCTGCCGTAATAGCATTACGTGCAAACAATCATGTGGCAACGAAAAGGTATGACGAGCAGGCGCGTGTGCTTTATGCTGACGCTGACAAAGACGTAGAAGCGCTGACCAAACTGCAGCTGAATATCGCACATGAAGAATATCAGGGCAGTGTCAAGCGCTATGAGAGCACGCTCATGATCTCACTCGGTGCGCTGGCTGGCGCCATTGTCATCTTGATCTGGCTTGGCTTCGCTCTGGCCCGTTCCATTGGCCGAGCTTTGGGTGGTGAGCCAATAGACATTAGTCGTGCGGCTACCCGCATGGCATCAGGTGACCTCAGTTTTACTATTTCACTTGCGAACAATGACCGCACTAGCGCCATGGCTGCAATGAGCGCGCTACAAGATAGAGTCAAATTACTTATTTCTGACGCGGTGATGCTCTCTAAAGCCGCGGTTGAAGGCAAGCTATCGACGCGCGCGGATGCAGCACAACATCAGGGTGACTTCCGTAAAGTTGTAGAAGGCGTGAACGCCACTCTGGATTCTGTTATCGGCCCACTCAATGTTGCCGCTAACTACGTGGACCGAATTTCTAAAGGGGATATTCCTGACAAAATCACCGATACCTATAACGGTGATTTTAATACTATCAAAAACAACCTCAATGCGTGTATTGAGGCGGTCAACAAGATGGCAGCAGATGCAGTCATGCTTTCTGAGGCAGCTGTTAATGGGCGATTGGCAACCCGCGCCGATGCGACACAGCATCAAGGGGATTTCCGAAAAATTGTAGAAGGTGTGAACAGCACATTAGATGCCGTTATCAGCCCACTGAATGTTGCAGCCAAATATGTGGATGATATTTCGAAAGGTAATATCCCGTCTAAAATTACTGATACCTACAATGGCGACTTTAACACTATCAAGAACAACCTTAATCAGTGTATTGATGCGGTAACTCTATTGGTGACGGATGCTTCTATGTTGGCTGATGCCGCCAAAAAAGGCCTGCTCTCAACCCGCGCAGATGCCAGCCGTCATCATGGCGACTTCCGTAAAGTGGTTGATGGCGTCAACAGTACGCTGGATGATGTGATTGGCCCCCTTAACGTGGCTGCTGAATATGTGGAGCGTATTTCCAATGGCGACATCCCTGTAAAAATTACAGATAACTATTACGGTGACTTTAACACCATTAAAAACAACCTCAATCAGTGTATTGATGCTGTTAATGCGCTGGTAAGTGATGCGAATCTGCTGGCAGATGCAGCCAGTGAAGGACGTGTCACTACGCGTGCTGATGCAACACGACATCAGGGAGATTTCCGTAAAGTTGTTGAAGGTGTTAATGCAACCCTTGAAACTATCGTCGCGCCGATTATTGCCGTAAAAGAGGCGGTAGAAACCATCAATACCGCCGCAGGCGAAATCTCATCTGGCAACACTGACCTCTCTAGCCGTACGGAACAACAAGCTTCCAGCCTAGAAGAAACGGCAGCCAGCATGGAAGAACTGGCATCTACAGTAAAACAGAATGCTGAGAACGCCAAGCAGGCGAATCAGCTGGCAGTGGCAGCCTCAGGGGTTGCAGTTAAAGGCGGAGAGGTCGTCTCTGGGGTGGTTAGCACCATGAGTGCCATTAATGAAAGTGCGCGCAAGATAGAAGATATTATCAGTGTCATTGACGGTATTGCCTTCCAGACCAATATTCTTGCGCTCAATGCTGCGGTTGAAGCCGCACGTGCGGGTGAGCAAGGCCGCGGTTTTGCTGTGGTAGCAGGCGAAGTACGCAACCTGGCGCAACGTTCAGCTAGTGCGGCTAAAGAAATCAAAGAACTTATCACTGATTCTGTAGCTAAAACTACTGAGGGCACAAAACAGGTTGAGAACGCGGGCAAGACCATGGATGAAGTGGTGACTTCGGTCAAGCGCGTTGCAGATATTATTAGTGAAATTGCTGCGGCCTCTGTGGAGCAAAGTGTGGGCATTGATCAGGTTAACACCGCTGTGACCAGTATGGATGAGGTCACTCAGCAGAATGCCGCATTGGTAGAGCAAGCGGCAGCGGCAGCTGAGTCATTGGTGGATCAAGCTAATGCCTTAACTGATGTTATCAGCGTGTTTAAGCTCGAAGGTGTAGGCAATCAGGATAAACGTGCATCCAAAAGCCCGATGAGGAGTTCGGGTATAAGTTTAGCGAGCAAGGTAGTAAAGTTAGCACCTGTTAAGCCATTAAAACTATCTGCAAAGTCTGGTTCAAATGACGGCGACTGGGAGGAGTTTTAGGTAATAGGGGTATGTTTGGGGGCTGTTTTGCATTAATACGGTTCCCAAACTAAATTGATTGTCACCACGTTTAATTAATTGTCAGGTTTAACCAATCGAGTGACTTATTGATGTGACTCGACGAAGTATCAACTTCCGTTAGGACTTCACATATCATCGGGACACATCAATAACTGCCTTGCTAATTAACTGTAATCCTTATGCGCTCATAAGCTGGTTTCAGTTAAACTAACGCTTTAAATTGTAAACAATCGTTATATGTCTTTTAAGCACATCGTTTCACGCGACAATCCAGTTTTTAAGCAACTCAAGAAATTTGCAGATAATGCACGCGAGCGGCGCAGTGAGGGTAAAACTTTGCTAGATGGCGTACATTTAATTGAATCATACATGGTGACTTTTGGTGCGCCTGATGTAGCTGGGATTGAGTTGATCATCATTCCTGAAGGTAAAAGCAGTGTAGAAGCGACAGGCTTAATCCAAAGTCTGGTGGATGTTTCTACTGTGATGTTGCCTACCTTGATGTTTGCCGAACTCACACCGGTTGCCAGCGCTACTGGTATTTTGGCATTGGTGAAAATACCGCAATTGCCGATTCCTCAAAATCCTTCATTTGCCTTAATGTTAGAAGATATTCAAGACCCGGGTAATATTGGCAGCATGCTACGTACCGCTGCGGCATCTGGTGTTGAAGTGGCGTATTTGAGTACTAGTTGCACCGATGCATGGTCACCAAAAGCATTGCGTGGCGGGCAGGGCGCACAGTTTGTGTTGCCGATTGTAGAGCGCGCGGATTTGATTTCAGAATTACAAAATTTTCAGGGGTGCAGTTACGCAACCACGATGGCGGGTGAATCACTCTATGCACAAGATTTATCGCAGCACACCGCTTTTGTGATTGGTAATGAAGGCGCCGGCTTGCGTAATCAAACGATTGCGGCCGCAACTAAACGCATCACTATACCGATGGCAGAAACTTCGCTGGGTTCAGTTGAATCTTTAAACGCGGGTGCGGCCACTGCTGTTTGTTTGTTTGAACGATTGCGTCAAATTTCTTTAAGATAAAAACGTAGGACTACATATGCAATTTAGCCGAATACCACCATGCGTAAAATCTAATTATCTTGAACAAGGTTTTACCGCAATAGAGATGATGGTCGTCGTAGCGATATTGGGTATTTTGGCAATGATTGCGATACCTTCAAGCATGCATCGCATTATTAAAGAGCAGATTGTAGCGGCGATGCCCTTAGCAGATATCGCTAAAGCACCCATTGCAGCAGGTTGGGCAACATCTAAAACCTTGCTGGCAGACAATGGCGAGGCAGGGTTGCCTAGTAATGACAAAATCGTCAGTAATTTTGTGCGTTCCGTACTGGTTGAGAATGGTGCAATTCACATGACTTTTGGCAATAAAGCACATCCGCAAATTAAGGATAAAGTGCTTTCAATGCGTCCTGCAGTGATTGAAGAGTCGAAAATCGTGCCAGTGACTTGGGTGTGCGGTAATGCCAAAGCACCTGAAAAGATGACGGTAAAGGGTGAAAATAAAACCAACGTTACAGCTGATTATTTACCGCATTTATGTAAATAATCAGTATCAAAAATACTTGTGGAATTAATGTACCTTTAAACTGCTTGGCGTGGTGACTTCAGCGACAAGCAGTTGTACCGCATCTATTTTGTCAAACTTGTAATGCGTATTGCAAAAATCGCAGTTAACTTCAATCTGACCTTGCTCCTCAATGATGCTACTTAGCTCGTCAGGACCTAACATGCGTAGCATGTTGGCCACACTTTCACGCGAGCAACTACAAAAAAACGCAGTATGACTGGCTTCAAACAGGCGTATATCTTCTTCGTTAAATAATCGTTTAAGCAGGGTTTCAGTGGGTAAGTTTAACAATTCATCATCGGTAATTGTACTGGCTAAGTGGCCAACACGATTCCACGTATCTAAGTCATGATCAGAGTGCTCTTGGCTTTGTGTTATTTGATTCATGGTATCTGGCAATTTTTGTAATAGCATGCCGGCAGCAGAGTTTCCATCACAACATAACCAAATTTTGGTGTCAATTTGCTCTGAGCGCAACATATAGTTTTCGAGTATTGCACTGATGCTATCGCCTTCTAACGGCACAATGCCTTGATACGCTTGTCCGCCATCTTTTGGGTCTAGTGTAATCATAAACTGACCGTGTTCAATTAGATCAAACAAACTTTGTTGATCATTCACTTCTCCCGTCCATTTTGCTGTAGCACGGATGCCAAAATCTGAGTTGCATTCTACAACCAGCAGTTTTAATAAACCCTTACTTTGAATTTGCAATACCAGAGAGCCGTTCATTTTAAGCGTAGCTGTAAGTAGGGCGCTTGCAGCCATCAGCTCGCCTAATGCCTGCCTTAAGCCTGATGGTAATGATTGTTTGTTAAGTGCAAGTTGAAACGTACTTGTAAGATTAACCAGATTGCCGCGTACTGGCGTGTTTTCAAATACAAAGCGTTGTAATGTGTCTTGATCATTTTTCATGGTTGCATTTTAACATTGGATGCTAATTCATTAATGACTCTCATTAAAAATTACTTGTAAATGATAATGATTATCATGTAGAATCGCTTTATTGAAAGTTGTTAAATTAAAAAAGGGTTGTTATGTCAAAAATTAAAATGAAACTAAAGCCAAACAAGATTGTATTTGCAGTCGCCTCATTATTTTTATATCAAACACCAGCAATGGCTAATGAAATAACCTTGCCGCGTATTGATGTCATCGGTGTTGGTGAACATGCTGTTGCAAAACAACCTGGCTCAGTGGCTATTATTAAGCAAGAAAAGTTAGAGTTGTTGCAACCTTTATCGACACAAGATGCGCTTAAATCTGTACCTGGCATTGTGATTCGTGAAGAAGAAGGTTATGGTTTCATTCCTAATATTGGAATGCGAGGATTAAATCCTAATCGTAGCCAAAAATTATTAGTGTTAGAAGATGGTGTGCCGATTGCTCCAGGCTTGTTTTTAGCGAATGAATCATACTATAGCCCTCGCATTGAACGTATGCAAAGTATTGAAGTACTCAAAGGCGCTGCTGGTCTACGCTATGGCCCTACGACGATTGGTGGAGTGATTAACTACAAAACAAAAGATCCAGAACAAGGGGTAAAGTTAACAACCAGAGTGGGTACGCATGGCTTTAAGTTGTTAGGTGTTGACGCTGGCGGAGCAACACCATCAGGTGAGGGTGTTGCAGGTATCAGCGTGGTTACATCACGCGGTGATGGCTTTAGAAGTAATGGTTTTGATTTAACTGATATTGTTGCAAAAGGTGGCCTGCAAATTGGTGATAATCAATGGCTAAGTGCTAAGTTTTCATATTATGACAATGAGATTAATACATCATATGTTGGTTTAAGACCAAACGAATATCAAAATAATCCAACCAAAAATCCAGCCCCCAATGATTACTTTATCACTGATCGCAAGTCATTTGATATCAACCATGAGTGGGATATTGCAAGCGGTGTGAAACTTAACACCTTACTGTATTGGAGCAATTTGACGCGTGATTTTTGGCGTCGAGATATTGCAACTCGAACAGCCAACGGTACTAACTTTGTAGCCTGTGGTATCGGTAGTTTCTGTATGACAGGGCGTAATCGAGAATTTGAAATGCTTGGTTTAGATTCACGATTGTTTGTAAACCACGATACATTCGGTATTAAAAATGAGTCAGAAATTGGTGTGCGTATACATCGCGATACAATGAGCAATAAGACAGTGCGTTCTAGAACCAATCCAAATGCAAGATCAGGAGAATTAACTGGAGATGATACGCAAACGGCTAGTGGTATTGCGTTATATGCGCAAAACCGATTCATTTTGAATGATAAAGTTGCTATTACTCCCGGGCTAAGAGTTGAGTCCTATGATCAAAGGCGTAAGAATGAGCTAAATGGTATCAGTGGTAGTGCTAGCAATACAGAAGTAATACCAGGTTTGGGTGCAACGTGGCAGTTTATGCCAGAAGCGCAAATATTTGCGGGTGCTTTTAAAGGTTTTTCACCAGCGATGGTGGCTACAGCCATTTCAGGTGATGGTATCGACCAGCAGTTGGATGCAGAACGTTCGAAAAATTATGAAATTGGAGTAAGAGGTGCGTCTAATAGGTTAACTTATGAGGCCACCTTGTTTCATATGGATTTTGATAATCAAATTGTGAATCAAGCGCTATCTGCTGGCATCAATCAAGCTAACGGTGGTAAGACCCTCAATCAAGGGTTGGAAGTTGGTTTGGGATATGAGTTCGGAAGTGGATGGAGTTTAGATGGTAATGCGACATATGTAGCGGTGGCTAAATTTAAAAACAATAGTCTTGCGCCAGATGGCAACCGCATTCCATATTCACCAAAGCTAACGAGTAATCTTAATTTAAATTATAAATTTGCTGATTTTAAAGCAAGCATTGGCGCGTACTATGTTTCTGAGCAATATGCAAATGCTGCTAATACAAAAATGCAAAATGCGATTGGTACACTAGGCGAAATGCCAGGCTACACAACATTTAATTTAAATGCTTACTATGATGTAGACAAGCATTGGTCAGTTTTTGGTACAGTCCGTAATCTGTTTGATAAAAAGTATATCACTAGCCGCAACCCTGATGGTATTTTCCCTGGAGTTGAGCGTAATGCAGAGATTGGTGCAAGTTACAAATTTTAATCATCTGCGTGTAAAGCTTTGCGCTAAACCCTCTGTAACAATAGCTGCTAGTAATGAGTCGAAATGGCGCAGCGCGGCTAGGTGAGCGCGCAAAGCAACCGATAACCATGAGGTTTTATTCCATCGCTTGTAAGTAAGGTGGAATATGCCATGAACCTAATTGGTTGCCTAATAGCATTAAGTGGCAATGTAGTCGATCATCACCGCTAGCACTGACATCAAACTCATAAGTGCGTAATAGTTGCATGTGACCACGCCGATTTCTACCCATCGACAATTTACTGCAAACGACGGTTTGATCTAACAATTGCAAATTAAAGCGTGCGGCCAGTTCAGTGCCTAGCAAAATAGCACGTTCGCGTTTATCTAAGCTATCTAGCCAAAACCAGGCAAGTGCGATTAATACAAATAATAGGGCTAATTCCATTTATTCACTTTCTTTGTTGGTTTCTTCAGGCGTCTCTTCGTGCAGTGATAAGCTGTCAGCCTTAGACTCACTAGATTTAGACCCTGCATCTTTGCCATGTAATTTAAAGCGTAAGCGTAACTCGTTAATAGAATCTGCATTGCGTAAAGCATCTTCTTGCGTGATGCGACCTTCTTCACTCAGATGAAATAAGGCTTGATCAAACGTTTGCATGCCTAACTCAACAGACTTTGCCATCACCTCTTTGATCATATTGGTTTCACCTTTAAGAATCAGATCTGAAATCAACGGCGAGTTTAGCAGTATTTCAATGGCAGCACAGCGCCCCCCACCGGTTTTTGAAACCAAGCGCTGAGAGACAAATGCACGCAAGTTGAGCGATAAATCCATGTGTAGCTGTGCATGACGCTCCTCAGGAAAAAAGTTAACAATTCGGTCCAATGCTTGATTAGAGCTATTAGCGTGTAAGGTTGCCATGCATAGGTGACCAGTCTCAGCAAATGCCAGAGCAAACTCCATGGTTTCTCTGTCGCGAATCTCTCCAATTAAAATCACATCGGGCGCCTGGCGTAATGTATTTTTTAGCGCATTAAACCAACCATTGGTATCTCGGCCAACTTCGCGGTGGGTGATTAAACAATTTTTGCTTTGGTGTACGTATTCAACGGGGTCTTCTACCGTAATAATATGCCCATAGCTATGTTCATTACGGTAATCAATCAGCGCTGCCAGTGTAGTAGATTTACCCGAACCGGTGCCACCCACCAAAATAACCAAGCCGCGCTTGGTCATCATCACTTCTTTTAATACGTCTGGTAGGCCTAAGTCATCAAATTTGGGAATGTTAGTGGTAATTGTGCGTAGCACCATGCCTACTTTTTCTTGTTGCATAAACACATTGACACGAAATCGCCCGATGTCTTTTGGCCAAATAGCGAAGTTGCATTCTTTTTCTGTTGCAAATTCAGCGCGTTGCTTTTCATTCATGAGCGCATCAGCAAAGACTTTGGTATATTCTCCAGTCAGTTTTTGTTGCGTGACAGGTGTCATTTTCCCGTCAATTTTCATTGCGGGTGGAAAGTCAGCAGAAATAAATAAATCAGAAGCTTTCTTATCGAGCATACCTCGCAAAAGGTTATACATATAATTGAGTGCTTGTTCATTGGTCATTCAGAAAACCTCATACATTAGAGTTACAATACAGCTTAAGTTATTTATCGTTATAGAATAATTGATAACGAATTGTAAGCCAAACAACTCAGTTGTCAGCCATAGTTTTGCCAGTTATTAGGACAAACATTAGTTAAAATGAATGAAATGCGTGAAAAAGAAGCCATCAATGCTTATTTAAAACTTTTGCAAGCAAAAGGCGCTACAAGTGCTGTGCTACATAGGCGTGCATTATTTTTAGATAAATTGAGTAGCGGGCTCGCTGGTAAAACACTGGATGGTGGTGAATATCGGCTAGTGATAGAAGAGGTGATGGAAACGATTCCGGCTGATGATTGGCATGAAAACCTGACTGCAGCACGTGAGTTCTACTTATTCTGGGTGAAAGATATTAAAGCGATTGCAGCGTTGAATATCAACCCTGGTTTTGATATCCATCCATCAAGGTGGAAACCAGGTTATGCCTCTTTAAAGTCACTCACCGATAGTTTGGAAACTGAAAAGTTTGATACTTCAGAAAATTGGCCACTCAAGGCTTATACGCAAGCGCTACGTCATGAAGGCGCGGAGCAAGTCACTGTAGATACCCGGGTCAAGCTTGCTAAAGTCATATTGATACGCCTTAGAAATGCACCTGAAAAAAATCACAAAGCTTATCGCATTGCGGTTGACCTAACGCTCCCGCTTTTTAATATCAAGCAAAACAGGCGTTTATTTTTAGTCGTCGTGCGCGAGTTTTATCATTTTTGGTCAGGTAACCCAGACGCAGCAAATATGGTACTTAAAGACGGCTCAGGCAATATTCTGCTCTAGATCTAGCCTAGATTATGATAATGCCTTCTACCCATTTGCACAATTAAGGTGCGGCGTGCTCACCAGCGCATTAATAAAGTGCAGGTTTAACTTTTTATTTTTTTATAGCTTATAAAAAACAATGGGTTACAAATTGGCGCATTCTTTGCTTAACTTCCTTGTTTTTAAAAATTAAAGGGCTACTAATGGAAGCTTCAATCTCAGCTAACGATACGTTATTTGTACTGATAGGCGCTATTATGGTGCTGGCGATGCATGCGGGGTTTGCTTTTTTAGAGTTAGGCACCGTGCGTAAAAAAAACCAGGTTAATGCCTTGGTTAAAATCATGGTGGATTTTTCTGTATCGACTATTGCTTACTTTTTTATCGGCTACAGTATTGCATATGGTGTTAACTTTTTTAGTAGTGCAGAAACGTTGGCGGCAAAAAATGGCTTTGAATTAGTTAAGTTTTTTTTCTTACTCACCTTTGCTGCGGCAATACCCGCCATTATTTCTGGTGGCATTGCAGAGCGTGCTAAATTTAACCCTCAACTTGCGGCGACCTTCTTATTGGTAGGTTTTGTATATCCGTTTTTTGAAGGCATTGCCTGGCATAATCACTTCGGCTTGCAAGACTGGTTGAAAGCGACATTTGGTGCAAGTTTTCACGACTTCGCTGGCTCGGTTGTAGTACACGCAATGGGCGGCTGGATTGCGCTGACTGCAGTGATCCTATTAGGCGCTCGCAGAGGTCGTTATAGTAGGGACGGGGGCTTACACGCGCACCCACCATCAAGCATTCCATTTTTAGCGCTTGGTGCATGGATACTCACTGTCGGCTGGTTTGGCTTTAATGTGATGTCGGCACAATCAGTGCAAGGCATTTCTGGCCTAGTGGCTGTTAATTCACTCATGGCATTGGTAGGCGGCACTTTAGCTGCGTTAGTCATGGGTAAAAATGACCCAGGGTTCGTACATAATGGACCGCTTGCAGGTCTTGTGGCTGTGTGTGCGGGGTCAGATGTTATGCATCCATTAGGTGCGTTAACGACAGGACTGATTGCCGGCATGTTGTTTGTGAAAGCTTTTACATTGACACAAAATCGTTGGAAAATCGATGACGTACTTGGTGTGTGGCCATTACATGGCTTGTGTGGTGCTTGGGGTGGCATTGCCGCCGGTATTTTTGGGGCAAAAGCACTTGGAGGCATAGGCGGCGTCAGTCTCATATCACAGCTAATCGGAACAGTATTAGGTGTTAGTATCGCACTGGTTGGCGGCGTTATAATTTATGGCGTACTTAAAAAACTGGTTGGTATTCGCTTGAGCGCGGAAGAAGAGTTTGATGGGGCAGATTTAAGTATTCATAAAATTGCAGCATCCACAGATAATTGATGATTCGATTTAAATTCACTTAGCACCTTTTGCCTAAACAAGCCTAGTATCAATTCCAGGCAGTAGAGGTAATGGAAATATCTTGTCCAGATGGTTCCGTTGGCAATTGCAATAATCAGCCTATTACTGCTGTGGTTTTTGAATGTTGCAGCGATCAGCCAGATAGGTCATAACCTCATTTAACTTCTCATCTGAATCGTCTAATAAAAACGGTGTAGCTTCATCAATGAAGTCATCCCACAACGATCTAAGTTGGTCCACTTCATCGTGTGGTGCTTTTTCAATGAGATTAAGCACCGCGTTTTGCATAAGACCATTTTCACGAATGCTTAATACTGCTTTTTTAGCTTCATTTCTTTTTAACATAGTCTTTTGAGGGACGCCTGCAGCTGTGCATAGAAGTAATGTGAGCAACAATACATCATCTTCAGCCCCTCCCGTAAGTGCAGACCAGTCTGTCGCCAGCCTTTGATCGAATCGACTCACTTCATTCAATTGGTCACGAATGTAAAAGTACTTTCGGTCTTTCAGATCGCTGAAAGCAGATTCCAGTGTGACGGATTGATTAACTATTTTAGGGATATCGTCTTTGTTAATGCTTGATAGAACGCTGATTGCCTCGTCTTGAAATGCTAGTGGTAATTCTTGTATAAAATTGGCTTTGCAAGTCACATCACCTAAAAACTCATACTCTTTGCGAATGGCACTAAAGGTTTCAAATAAGCCAGCTTCATTATAAGGATGCGCTTTGTTCGCCTGTATTTTTTTTGTACCATACGCCAACGATAACAAAGCTGTGCGAATAACATGTTCAGCAGGCGCGTGATGCTCATGCAGTTGATTGATAGATGCTCCAACCCTTTTGGCCAAGAGGGTGGCAAAATCAATATTTTTTTTAAATCGTTCACAGTCTGTCAAAGTTTGCCTATATTTGGTAACAGACTGCTTTTTACTTAAACATTTTTTAAGAAACTCACGCTCAGAATCTAGTCGGGGTGAGCCAAAGTAATCATCTTCTGGAAGGCAGTACAGCGCTTTTAGCATTTGCGAACCACCGCGTGACAGTGCTCGAAATGGTTTTTCTTTTAATAACTGTGCGGCTTTATCCAGCTCAGCATCCGTTGTGTCCTCAAGATACAAACTAACTAAACTGACCATGCGCGTCATGGACACTTCCAGGTTTTTTCTTAAGTGCGAAGACTCTCCAAAATAATCGGCTATTTGAACAGATCCTGTGGCCGCCTCATCGATAATTGCATCAATACGTGTTTGATCAACGTAACTGTGCTGAACGGCATGCCTAAACGCTTTTTCAAAATAAGGTGCATTATCGTATGCTGCAATAGATTGTGTATTTTTAGCAGAGGTCATAAGTGGCTATTTAATGATGAAAAGATTACGCATATAAAGAATGTTACTTAAATTGCAGAGTCTTCGTCCTCATCATCGCCCCTAGTTACTTTTGCTACCGGATCCGCATTTACAACGACTTCATCATCATCATCTTCAGCAGCATGCGCAATTTCAGAAATCAATTTATCCTGAAGTTTTGTCTTTAATAAGGCATGAACAATATTGTAAATATCAGAGTGGTTATGACGGAGCAACCAAGTCAGTTCTTTCCAGTCATGATCACTAATCTCCGCGCGCGTAATATCATCTGTATCAAGTGCCGCAAAAGTATCGCCCGTGACTTCTTCAGCACGATCTGAAAGATAATCTGCCAAGGTCTCATAACCAAACTCAAGTTCAGCGATGGCCTCGATAAATTCGTTAGCATCGGCATCTTCTCGAAACAGCACAGAGTTGATCATGCCACGCAGATGCTCGTGTGACATATCTTTATAGAGTCGATCTAAAACCACGACGCGTGCAAACTGCTCAGGGGTAATTAACAAATTTAAAAGTGACTGCTTAGATGAATCATATTCACGGATAACCGCTAGCAGGTCTTTTGATGGCATTTCATCAAGCACTTCAACCAGAGCGTGATCACCATCGGTTTCCACTAGCGCTGTGAGTAAAGCTTCTGCGCTTACGATATCGCCCGATTGAATAAGGCTACGTGCTTGTACAACGACTAAATTTGTCATGTTTATCCTATTGAATAAATACAGGGCATTTACTAAAGTTGACTAAATACTGGGCTTTAATGACTGTCAAACCCATGCTCAGATAGCCATTCGCCACCTGACTCGGCTAGGTCGTCCGACTCTTCTGTTTCCATTTCTTCCGCTGCATCTTCACTCACCTCATACAGCGCATACAAATGCTCGAGCATCACTGTGGTTAATAAACATTGCTCACCACCAACCTCAGTTTTTAGTTTAGCAACCAGATCAATTGCCCAAGGGGCAAACTGAACGCTAGAAGAGATGCTGTCCCACGCAGGGAACTTGGCAGGCTCTTTATCAAGATAGCTCAAGATCACTTCTGGCTTTTTCACTACCACACTTCTATGAAAAACAACCGCTAACATTTCAGGGTTGGTTTTAATCATAGGTATTAAATCTGATATCTGCGAGCGTTTTTCTACAAGACGCTCATCGAGGACATCATCACCACCTGAGTCAGTTTTTAAGTCATCAATGTCGGCCACATAAGTGGCCATTAAGTCAGTGAAGTAGCGCGATATTCTCATTTTTTCAATATTCCATTAAAGTAGTTCTGCCAAATTTCATGGGCTGTGTCTATCGGGCTATCCAATAGGCTACGCCTGCGGTTTTCGTCAAATGCTTTTCTTTTATCAACATCAGAAAGCACTTCATAAGCTTCCTGCACTATTCTGAACTTTGCAGGCGCATCAATTGATGTGTTTTTGTCAGGATGGAATTGAGTGGCCATTCTGCGGTAAGTCGTTTTTATTTCAGCTAAGGTAGCATTTGCTGAAATACCTAAAACTGCGTAGTAATCTTTCAATTTTATCCGCCAAATTCAGTGCTAAAAAACTGTGTGTTTATCTTATTTAATCCGTTTATCTTTTTTAATTCAAAGCGTAACGTTAATTATTGTAACTAGAATCGTGAAATTAAAAAAAAGAAAACTGCGTTCGATTTCGATACTGTTGACGCTATGCTACTTTTACTTGCATTCATATAGTGGTATCACGTAAATGGTAAGTAATTAGATTTGAGGTGTATTTAATTATTTGAAATTGCTACAGAATAGTCGCAACTACTTAATTGCTTGGTGTAGTGTTGCTTGGCGTAGTCGCAAAAAACAAAAAAGGCCTTGATATACAAGGCCTTGTTTACGTTGCCAATTATTATAATAGTTGGCGTCCCCACCGGGATTCGAACCCGGGTCGCCTCCGTGAAAGGGAGGTGTCCTAGGCCTCTAGACGATGGGGACCTAAGATTTTACTGCTTTGTTACAAGTGCAACATTTTACTACAACTTACTGCTTAATTTAAAATTAATTTTTAACTATTTTGGTGGAGGTAAGCGGGATCGAACCGCTGACCTCTTGCATGCCATGCAAGCGCTCTCCCAGCTGAGCTATACCCCCGTACCTACATCTTTTCGCTTTCAATTAATTGCGTCATCAGCGAGGCGCCATATTAAAGATGGGTGGCGCGCTTGTCAATGACTTTCATTATATTTTGCTTAATTTATATTTCAGCCTCTAATTTTCAATATCAAGATTTTGCAAGTTAACCGCGAATATTAGATTGGCTTTCAAATTGGATTAAATCTACGCGAGGTAGGGGTTGCCAGTCGGTTTTACGATGTTCAGCCACAACATTAGTGAATACACCGCCACGTACGTAAAATTTAGCGGTTAAGCGCATGAATTTTGGCTGGGTTGCTGTTACTAAGTCATCTAAAATTTGATTAGTTACGGCTTCATGGAAGCAGCCTTCATCGCGAAATGACCACATATAGAGTTTTAAGCTTTTAAGTTCTACACAGGTTTGGTCTGGAATATAGTCTAAGTAAATCACAGCAAAATCTGGTTGACCTGTTTTTGGACATAAACAGGTGAACTCTGGGATTTCCATGTGAATGTGAAAATCACGTGCTGTGTTTGGGTTTTCAAATGTTTCTAATGTTTTAGAAGGTTGTGCGCTAGGTTTTGCACCTAAAGATTGTTCTGTCATGATAGAAAATGGGGCTTTTGGCTTAAAAAACGTTATTATAACGCTTAAAAATTCAAACCAAACTTTGTAACAAACATCAAACTTCACTTTGCGTTTAACTCACCTAAAACTTGCCGGTTTCAAATCGTTTGTTGATCCAACAACGTTGCACATTCACGGGCAGCGCGTAGGTGTTGTTGGCCCCAATGGTTGCGGGAAATCCAATGTAATGGAGTCCGTACGCTGGGTGTTAGGCGAGTCGTCAGCTAAAGAGATGCGTGCCGACGCCATGGATGCAGTAATTTTCAATGGCTCTGGTAACCGTAAGCCTATATCTCGTGCCAGTGTTGAACTGGTATTTGATAACGGCCTGGGCGGCGCATTGGGCGAATGGTCGCAATATGCTGAAATTTCTGTTAAGCGTGTGATTGAACGCGACAAAGGCTCAACTTACTACATCAATAATAGTGTAGTGCGACGGCGTGATGTGGCAGACTTGTTCTTGGGTACCGGCTTAGGTGGTCGTGCTTACGCTATTATTGGGCAAAATACTATTAGTCGCATTGTAGAAGCCAAGCCTGAAGAGATGCGTATTTTTTTAGAAGAAGCGGCGGGTATTAGTAAATATAAAGAACGTCGTCGTGAAACTGAGTTACGTTTGCGTGATACGCGTGAAAATTTAACGCGAGTTGAAGATATTCTGCGTGAACTTGATAAGCAGATTCTGCGTCTGCAATCGCAGGCCGTTGTTGCAGAGAAGTACCATCAGATGCAGACTGCGCTCAACATGACTAAAGGTCAGGTTTGGCTATTAAAAAAACGTGATGCCAGCGCAGTTTGGGAGAAGTCGCAGCGCACTGTTGAAAAGCTGGTGATTGAACTGGAAGCGCAGATGGCAAGTTTGCGCAGTAGTGAACGTGCGTTAGAAAACGCGCGGCAGCATCATATCGCATCAAGTGAGGCTGTTAATACGGCGCAAGCGGGTTATTACGAGGCAAATGCGGTGGTTTCCAATCTTGAAAATCAAGTGAAAAACACCGCTGATGCACGTGAACGCATGCAACTACAATTGCAGCAGCTGATTGCACAATTAGAAAAAAGCACCGGTCAGCAGAGTCAAATTGAAATCTCGTTAGCAAAAGCACAATCTGAGATATTTGAAGAAAATACAAGCTTTGCTAATACCGACATTAACGTTGAGGTCGCGCGCAAAGCCGTTCCAGCTCAACTCCAGCACTATCAAGCTACCCTTGCAGCGTTCAATACCAGCCAAACTGCGTGGTTAAATGCAGAGCAACGCTTACGCTTGGAGCAGGCTGGTATTGGGCATATAGCACGCGCTACAGATGAAACCAAAGAACAACTAAAGCGCTTGCAGCAAAGTTACACTGGCTTGCAAATACCCGCAGATGATGCGCTTACTGAGAAGCAAACGCAGTTAACTGGTTTGGATGCTGAAATTGCAACGTTAGAAACACAAAACGCGCAAGCACTGCAAAATGAGCAAGCTATTCATGCGGATTTAAAAACGCGCAGAGAAGAAGTGCATCTGCAGCAACGAGCGTTAGATTTACTTGAAGCGGAGATCAGTTCTTTAACTAAAATTCAGCACGCTATGCGCGATGGCAATGATGAGGCCACGCTAACTGCTTGGTTAAAAAAGTCAGGTTTAAATGACAACTTACGCACTTGGCAGGCTGTGCGCATTCAATCAGGCTGGGAGACCGCATTTGAAGCTGTTCTTGGCACTAGACTTAATGCGATTATGCATCATGAACTATCCGTTGAAAATAGACCGCCAGCCGCATTAAGTTTGGCGTTAACAGTACCTGAAGTCGTGTTGGATGTGACGCCGCAATCATTAGCCTTTATATCTTTATATTCACGTATTGACCATATTGAACCTCATCATCAGGCTGTACTGCATGATTGGCTAACGGGTTCGTACTTGCTAGAGGATGATAATGACGCGCTCTCTGCAAGCCGTACACTTAATCACGGTGAGTGCTTAGTTAATAAGCAAGGAGATATTTACACTCGGCATAGCGTGACGTATTTTGGTGCACAATCAATAATGCATGGTGTATTAGAGCGGCAAGCGCGTCTGGAGCAGTTGGCGCAACAATTACCAGAGGTTCAAAAGCATTTAACTGATACGAATAGTCAATTAGTGCAATCTGAAAGTGCACTTCAAGCATTGCGCGCTAAACAACATCGGCTTCAGCAGCAATTAAAGATTTTTATCCAGCAGGCGCATCAACTTAATCTTAGCTTACAACAGCTTAAACAGCAGCAATCTAACGCAATTCAGCGACAAAAATCTCTGCAAACAGATTGTGTTTTAGCAGAAGAAAAACTCAGTAAACTTCAGGATGAAAGTTTGCAAAAAGAAAAGTTAGTGAGCGAGATTGCAGCCAGCTTAACGCAATTGCAAGTTGAGAAATCTACTAAAGACGCTGAAAAACAATCGGCTGAGGCATTGTTAAGCGAGGTGCGCCAGCAACTACAAACTGCTGAACGGGCACATCAGGAAAAAAGTTTTAACATTAAACTTATCCAAAATAATATCAATGAGTTAAATTCAAAACTTGAATTTTTACTTGAAGAAAAAACCTCACTTCAATTGCGTTGCAACGAGGTTGAAGCTACCTTGTCAGCAACTAAAATGGAGGCGTTAAAAGCCAATTTAGAGGCTGCACTAAATGCTAAGCAGCAGCGTGAACTGGCATTAGCCAATGCCCGCAATACAATGAGTGATGATGAATCGGCACTACAGCAACAGGAGCGGTTGCGATTGCAATTTGAGCAACAATTACACCCATTACGCGATAAGCTGGAAGCGAGCCGATTAAACGAACAAGAAGCACGTTTGCATTTTGAGCAATGCCAAGCCGAACTTACGACCGCCAACATTGAAGAGTCACTGCTTGCTAGCCATTTATCGCAATCAATGGGTGCGGATACGAAAGTTTCTGACTTGGAAAAAAAGAAAAGTAAGCTAGAAATTGATATTGAGTTATTAGGTGCAGTTAACCTGGCAGCTATTCAAGAACTTGCGAGCGAGCAAACGCGCAAGGATTATTTAGATAGTCAATGTCGTGACCTGATTGAAGCCAGCCAAACACTTGAGGATGCTATTCGTAAAATAGACCGTGAAACACGTAGCCGTCTGCAAGCAACTTTTGATGAGGCCAATCGACACTTTAACGAACTCTTTACCACTTTATTTGGCGGCGGGCAGGCGAGATTAGAGTTACTTGGCGAAGAGATTCTGGATACTGGCATGCAAGTGTTTGCCCAGCCGCCAGGCAAAAAGAATAGCACCATCCATTTGTTGTCCGGTGGCGAAAAAGCCTTAACTGCTTTGGCGTTAGTGTTTGCCCTGTTTCGGTTGAACCCTGCGCCATTTTGCTTGATGGACGAGGTAGATGCACCACTTGACGATAGTAATACTGAGCGTTTTTGTGCCATGGTAAAAAAAATGTCTGAAAGAACGCAGTTTTTATACGTAAGTCATAATAAAATTACCATGGAGATGGCGCAGCAATTGATAGGTGTTACCATGCAGGAGTCTGGGGTTTCACGTATTGTTGATGTAGATATGGAAGCTGCCGTAAGAATGGCTGAAGCTTAAAACAGGCTACAGGTTAGTTTAATAATGTTGAAGGTTTATTGGTGATGAGTGATTTGCAAATAGTATTGATTGTCATAGGTGCGTTAATTATTGCCGCTGTGCTCATTCTTAACTGGTGGCAAGAGCGGCGATTTAATCAGCAGGTCGAAAGTAGTTTCACTCAATTAAAAAGTGATGCATTACTTGATGAACCCACATTAGATATTAGTAAGCTCGATGTAAGTCAGTTTGATCATCATCAAGATGACTTTGCCTCGAGTGGTTTTTCTAACGATGATAATTTACCTCAACAAATATTAGATGAGCCTTTGCCAGAAGCTGAAAATTCAGCCATGCAAAATGAAGACCGTTTTGTTCAAGCCGCTCAATATGAGGTATCTGGTCATGTGTTGGCAGATGAAGCTTCAATCGAGGCAACTTATGCCGAGCTCATCAATAAATCTTCAAAAATTATCCCAATTGAGGCTGAGGTTAAAAAGCTCGAATCAACGCCTGAAATTAAACCAGCGCAACATCATGAAATTAAAGCGATTTTTGATGAAGCATTTAGCCAGCCAAGTAATGATGGGGCAGTGCAACATCATTCTATTGAAGATATTCCGCATTTATCTTCAAAACAAGCCGCGTTTGAAGAGCCTGTACTGAGCTTACCAGCCATGCTGCACTCGCAAATGGACTTAACCGCCGTGTTGTATTTGGCGGCAGAATCAAGCTTTAATGAACTGAATAATGCTTTGCATGGCTTATTTGACGGCTACGAAAAGCCAGTTTACATCCATGCGCTGGATTCAAATAAACAATGGCTGTTATTAAGCGATACCTTATCTAAACCGCAAATTTTAAATCAACAAGCTTCACGGCTTACTTGTAGCTTACAGCTGGCAGACCGCGCGGGGCCGATTTCACGCAATATGTTGAATCGTTTTCAATTGGCGGTTGAAACGCTTGGTTTAGATATAAATGCCCATGTGGAATGGCAAAGTTCTGGGGATGCCTTAACTGCGGCCAACGCACTGGATGCATTTTGTATGGATGTGGATAAAACCATGGGGTTTCATCTGGTGCATGGTGATAATGGCGCGTTTACTGGCACTAAATTAAGAGGCCTGGCAGAGTCGCAAGGGTTAGTATTGTCGGCAGATGGTGCTTTTAAATATTTTGATGAAGCAACTGCCACGCAAGCTTTAAACAACACTGCCGTCATACAGAAGCCTTCTTTTATCATGTTTAATCGTGATCAACATCCTTTTAGTCCTGACATGTTAAGAACATCCGTCGTGAAAGCGGTTAGTTTTCAATTGGATATTCCGCATGTTAAACACTGTGCAGAAGTCTTTAATCACATGGTGCAGGTAGCAAAGCAAATGGAGACTGGTTTAAATGCTGTATTAGTAGATGCTAACAATAAAGTGCTAGGCGATATGCAAATTGAAAAAATCCGTCAACAACTCAAGGTGATTCATGCCACGATGTTAGTGCGGGGTATCGTACCTGGCTCCGAGAGCGCGCTTAGATTGTTTTCTTGATGGATTGTTTTAAAAAATGTTAAGTAATGCCAAACAGCGAGTGATTGAATTACGCAAATTGATAGCGCAACATGATTACGAATACTATGCGCTTGATGCGCCTTCTGTGCCGGATAGTGAATACGATAAAATTTATCGTGAGCTACAAGCCCTTGAAACCCTTCATCCTAGCCTGATTACGCCAGATTCACCTACTCAGCGCGTAAGTGGCTCTGCAATGAATGCTTTTAATAGCATCACGCATCGCCAGGCGATGTTGTCACTTAACAATGCATTTGAATACAGAGAGTTAGTGGCGTTTGATAAACGCGTTTGTGAAGTGTTAGGTGTGAGCCAAGTTGAATACGCAGTTGAACCTAAGTTTGACGGGCTTGCCATTACATTGACTTATGAAGAGGGCGTATTTACACAAGGTGCAACACGCGGCGATGGTTATACGGGAGAAGACGTTACCCACAACCTGCGCACGCTGCGCGCGATTCCCATGCGCTTAAATTGCGCACAACCGCCTAAATTGCTGGAAGTACGCGGTGAGGTTTTAATGCTCAAACGTGATTTTGAAAAGTTAAATCTTGCACAATCAGGTAAAGGTGAAAAGCTATTTGCAAACCCACGTAATGCTGCCGCTGGTAGCTTGCGCCAATTAGATGCCAAAATAACGGCTACAAGACCGTTAACTTTTTTTGCTTATGGTTTAGGTGCCGCAGAAGGTGTACCAAACTTTAGTAGCCATCAGCAGGCAATGGATTATCTGGCAGGCTTACATTTTCCTGTAAGTCATGAACGCGACGTGGTCATAGGCGCTAATGGTTTAATAACGTATTACCAAAAAATGGGGAAAATCCGCCATCAGCTCCCTTATGAGGTTGATGGCGTAGTGTATAAAGTCAATCACTTTAACCAGCAAAGCGAGTTAGGTTTTGTATCGCGAGCACCCCGTTGGGCAATAGCCCATAAGTTTCCTGCACAGGAGGCGCTCACGGTGGTAGAAGATATTACAGTGCAAGTAGGGCGCACCGGTGCTATCACGCCAGTTGCAAGGTTAGCGCCCGTGTTTGTGGGTGGCGTTACGGTAACCAATGCCACGCTACACAATGAAGATGAAATACGTCGTAAAGATGTACACATTGGTGACACTGTGAGCGTGCGCAGGGCAGGGGATGTGATTCCTGAAGTAGTCAGTGTAGTTGCTGATAAGCGACCTGCTAACGCACGGCAATTTGAGATGCCAACGGTATGTCCGGAGTGTGGCTCACATATTTTAAAGCAAGCTGATGAAGCCGTCGCGCGCTGTACCGGTGGTTTGTTTTGCCCTGCCCAGCGCAAGCAAGCCATTACGCATTATGCCTCGCGCCGCGCAATGGATATTGAAGGCTTAGGCGAAAAATTAGTTGATCAGCTAGTTGATGCTAATTTGGTGCATACCCTGGCCGACATTTACAAGCTGGATTTAACTACCTTGAGCAACCTTGAGCGCATGGCAAAAAAATCAGCGCAGAATATATTAGATGCCCTTGACGCAAGTAAAATAACCACACTGGCACGTTTTATTTACGCACTCGGCATGCGTAATGTAGGTGAAGCTACGGCCAAAGATTTAGCCAAACATTTTGGCAATCTACCTGCATTGATGCGAGCTAGTGCAGAAGACTTGCTCAGAGTGCACGATGTGGGTCCCGTGGTTGCAGAGTCCATTACCAACTTTTTTTCTGAAGCACATAATCAAACCGTTATTGCAGAGCTGTTGACTGCTGGTATTACCTGGCCAGAATCAGAAGGCAAACAAGTGCCGACAGGTCATTTGGTAGGGAAGACCTTTGTACTGACGGGCACGCTACCTAACTTGTCGCGTGATGCGGCAAAAGAGAAATTAGAGGCAGCAGGCGCTAAAGTAAGTGGTAGCGTCTCTAAAAAAACAGATTATGTGGTGGCGGGTAGTGATGCAGGTAGTAAGCTTGATAAAGCACAGGAATTAGGCGTTACAATTTTAGATGAAGCTGGATTATTGGCATTGATAGCCTAAGCGCTCGTTATGAATACTCAAAACTATCATCAATATTTAGAATCAGTGATTACAATTGCCAAATCTGCTGGGGCAGCCATTATGCAAGTTTATGCCACAGATTTTAATGTTGAATACAAAGATGACAACTCACCGCTTACTCAAGCTGATTTGGCAGCGCATTATGTGATTGTCAATGCGTTAAAACAACTTACACCGCCCATCCCAATTCTTTCAGAAGAGTCAGAAGGCGTAGATGAAGAAATACGTAAAAAATGGAGCCAATATTGGTTAATTGACCCTCTAGATGGCACCCGAGAGTTTGTAAAACGCAACGGGGAGTTTACGGTTAACATTGCGTTAATCGACCAACATATTCCAGTGCTCGGTGTAGTTTATGCACCCGTAGATGACTTGCTTTATTTCGCTGTAACGTCACATGGTGCCTATAAGCAAGCTGGGGCAAATCCTGCATTAAAAATTCACACTAAAACATTGGACTCCAAGCGGCCAATTATTGCAGGTAGCCGCTCGCATAGCGATGAAAAAATGCAACGCTTTTTGCATAACATTAAAAATCATACGGGCCAGATGCCTGAACTTATTAGTATGGGAAGCTCTCTGAAAATATGTCTGGTGGCTGAAGGGCGGGCTGATGTATATCCTAGGTTAGGGCCAACCTCTGAGTGGGATACCGCTGCCGCGCATTGCATCTTGCAAGAAGCCGGTGGAGATATTGCTGAGGTGTCAGGCAGTGCGTTACGCTATAACACCAAACGCTCATTATTAAATCCAATGTTCTTTGCATCTGGCGAAAATTCACAACGGTGGGAAGCTTATTTATAAGCGTATTTTTTTGATGTTATTACAAACTATTTTTATTAAACCCTAAGTATTCTAACTATTTAGCCATAGAGAAAACAAACAAAAATGAAACTACAAATCACTTTAACTTCAATATTTATTTCATTGTTTTTTAACAATGTTTACGCTATAAGCCCCAATGCGGCAGATTGTAATAAAGCTTTTGAGCATGGAGATGTAGCCGCGGCAACAATCGCCGCAAAAAAAGCATTAGAAATTGATAAAACAGACCGTGACGCCTTGATATGCCAAGGACGATTATTTAGTATCAAAGATGATCTAAATGGTGCTTTAGCCGCGTTTAAAGCTGCAAATGAATTTTCAACCGATGCTTTTGATAAAGCCGTGATTGCCTTGGTTACAGCGCATGCCTACAAAACCGCTAAGCAGTTTCCACAAGCAATTTCAAGCTATCAGCAAACAATTGAATTTGCACAAACCGCAAAACATCAAGGATTCGAGCGGATGGGTCTTGTTGCCATTGGTGATATTTATTTTCAGGATAAACAATATACTCAGGCGCTAGCGTTTTTTATATCAGCGAACAAACTAGACGCTAATGATAATGAACGTGGAGAAAGCTATGAAAGAATTGCACTTACTTATCATGAGCTGAATCAGCATACTTTAGCGCTTGAATCTCAACTCAAAGCTTACTTTATGCATGAAAAAGTAGGCACATTAGACCAATATGCACATACAAGCATTGAACTTGGTCGCTATTACACAATTGAAAAAAATTACGCGAGTGCAGAACGTATTCTCAATAAAATTATTAACTTTGCTAAAAAACAAGGCGGTGCGTATTTTGAAGCGAAAGGAAGCATCGTACTAGCTCAACTTAAAGTTGCGATGGGTGATACTTCATCCGCTAAAGACTTAATAGCGCATGCAAAATTAATAGCTAAAAATACTAATGACCAAACCTTGGTTGAAGAAATCAACAAAGAGACCCAACATTTATTTTAATGACATGGGTAATTATTTAATTTTACATAATATACATTATACGAAATAGTGTATATTATTTTGCGGAACAGTTATTCATTTTTAACCCTGCTTTTGGTCTCTTCCAAAAGAAGCCAAAATGGCAAACGCTACACCGCAACAAAATTACAATATTCAGCTTTCTCCATACCGCTGACAGGCTGCATCTGATAGTTGCCCATTGCAGGCATACGCCATACTGCTCGCCCATCGGCGCAGTTGTTGCGCATTGCCTGCACTGACCAATACCAGGCACGCCAATGACATTTCATGCATGCAACATCCTCTGACGTAGGTTTTTACTGAATATACTGACTTGCTTTATAAACGTTTTCAATGAATTAACAAGGTATTTTAAGCCTCCATCAGAATGGGGGCATTGATGGGGTTTTATTTTCAATATGCTGGCTCAGAAAGCCAGCCAGAACATCCATCCATTCCTGTCGCATGAAAATGAAGCTGTCGTTGTGGCCGCCCGTTAATGGCAGAAAAGCCTTGGGTTGCGCCGCTGCGTCGAACAGCCTTTGTCCGTGGCGGAATGGAATGATTTCGTCATCAGGGCTGTGGGCAATCAGCACTGGGCAGCTTACCTGCGCCATCGTGGCCAAAGTGTCGTAACGCATGCGCACCAGCCATTTAGCCGGCAGCCACGGGTAAAGATCGGCGCCGAGTTCAGGTGCAGAGGTGAGCACTGAAGACAGCGCCAGCGCGCCAGGCTTCTCCCGCGATGCCAACCAAGCCGCCACTGCCCCGCCCAGTGATTCGCCGAAAAGGATAATGTGCGCAGGCGCAATGCCGCGCTGTCGGGTCAGGTGATCCCAAGCGGTCTGCGCGTCGCGGTATAGCCCTTCTTCTGATGGTTTACCGCTGCTGCGGCCATAGCCACGATAATCGAATATCAGCACGCCATAGCCTAAGCGGTGGAACATGGCGATGCTATCCATGCGATGGGAGATATTTCCGGCATTGCCGTGCAGAATGAGCACAACTGCCTGCCCACGCGCTGGCACGAACCAGGCGTCCAGCCGTTCGCCGTCGGATGTAGCCAGAGTCAGTGCCTCATAGTCAAGACCATGCTCGCGCGGGGTTGTCTGAATCTCGCGGCCGATCTGCGGGTAATAGGCCAGCTTGTCCTGCATCAGGAACAGCAGCGCGGCAACGCTGCCATAAGCCAGCGCCAGTATGGTTAAAAGACTCGATAGCATCTTACTCATCCCATTCATGGTGTTTTTCTCTGAAAAATATCATGCAGTACAAATTCCGCCATCGGCAAAGGCGGCGTAGAGGGTGATAGCGAGGATGGATTTTTTCTGTTCCGGGTTCATGACTTAATTCCTTGGTAAAATTTTGCTCGGGTAAAAAACCTCGAATTCGACGCTTGCTCACTAAATATGTTCGTTTTATGTATTTTTTTACTGTGTTTTACCACTGTTTTTCCGCTAGTCCAGTAGCTTCAAATAGTGTTTAGGTCGTAGCGTCTGGCTCACTCAATCGCGCTAGAATCTGCTGGCGTGCCGCATCGCGTAGCTGCAATGCCGCTTGCCAGCCTTCTTCTGTTGCCGTTAACGGTGTGCCAATTAGTATCTGCAGCTTGGTGTAACGTGGGCGCAACTCTTCGCCGCGCAACAACCTGCGAGTACCAGTGATGGCGAGAGGAATCACTGGCTTGCCAGCACTTGCGGCAATCATGAATGCACCCATGCGGAACGGTAGCAGGCCGGGCTGTATCTGGAAAGTTCCTTCCGGAAAAAACACTAATGAGTCGCCAGCGCAAGCTCTCTCCTCCAACCCGCGCGTATCTTCTGCACCGCGTGCACTGTCGAAACGTTCGACAAAAGCACTATTAAGGCACCGCAACGGAATGCCAGCGGCTGGTTTGGCAAGCAGTTCCTGCTTAGCCACATAGGCGAAACGCGGCGGTAGCACGGCGGTCAGAATCAGCGCGTCGAGATAGCTGGCGTGGTTGGCTACTATGATATAAGGAGTATCGTCGGCTAAGTGCTGCAAGCCTTCAACTTTGGGGGTCAGGCCGGTTAGCATCAGTGCGAGTCGCGCGCATATCCTGGAGATGCGACGGCGCAAAGATAGCCTCGGTGCCAGTACGATCAGAAGCCAGGCAACAGGTACGATTGTGGTAAACACCACCCATGCCCAGACGCTCCACACCCATCCGGCGCCAATCCTTGGCCAGCGACTGGCCTGTGCCACGACACCTGCGCTGGTCAGGCGCAATATCTGCTGCCAGGGCGCGCGCTGTACAGCAATTAACTCGCCATGCTCGTACTGTTCACGGCAGGCGGCGCGGCGTACTTTGCCGCTGGAGGTTTTCAGTACCGTGCGGGGCGGCGCCAGCACGATGTCATCTGCTGGCATACCGATAAGGTCGACGGCGAGGTTGTTGATCTCGGCTAGTATTCGGCTACGTTCTTCTGTAGCAACTTTTTCGCGCGTCTCGGCCAGCACCACTAGTCTTTCCGTGCCGCTGCGCGCATCGGTAGCCGGGAATACTGCCACGCCGCCCTTGCGTATAGCGCGTATCTGGCTGATGGCCTCTTCCAGTTCCTGCGGGTGGATATTATGTCCGCCGCGGATGATGATGTCTTTTTCGCGCCCGGTCAGGTAAAGCTCCCCTGTAGCAAGATAGCCCAGATCGCCGGTGTTGAGCCAGTCGCCATCGAACAGGCGTGACGTTATCTCAGGGTTGCGGAAATAGCCGTCGGTGGCAGACGGCCCGCGAAACTGTACCCGCCCCTGCATGCGTTCCGGCAGTTCCCGGCCGCTGACATCAACAATGCGTATGGCGTGATCAGGCAACGCCTGGCCACAGGAAACAATTCGCCGTGCATGCGTATCGCTTTCTGCGGCGATGCGGGCTTCCCCCGTGTCGGAAAGCGCGGCGCGCTCCACACGGTCGATCAGCGGGCCGCGCCCTAGCGGCGGAAAAGCCAGCCCAACCGAGGATTCCGCTAGGCCGTAAACCGGTGTTATGGCGGCCTGGTTAAAACCGTAACGGGCGAAGCGCGTAGCAAAGTGTGCAATGGTGTCTGGGCTGACCGGCTCGGCGCCGTTGTAGGCGATGCGCCAGCAGGAGAGATCCAGGCCTGCGAGGTCGCGATCGTCTAGTTTGTTGGCGCATAACTCGTAGGCAAAATTGGGCGCCGCTGAAACGGTAGCGCGATGACGATGAATGGTGGCGAGCCAGCGGCTGGGTCGGGCGAGAAAGGCCAGCGGTGACATCAGTACCAGCCGGAAGCCAAGGCAGAGGCTACCCATGCAGGCACCGATCAGCCCCATGTCGTGGTACAGCGGTAACCAGGACACAAAGGTATCCATGGAAGTGATGCCGGATGCCTGCTCCATCGCGCGCAGGTTGGCGAGCAGGTTGGCATGGGTCAGTACCACGCCCTTGGGGTTGCCAGTGCTGCCGGAGGTGTATTGCAGGAAAGCGATGTCATGCGCATTTGGTCTGGGCAGCGTTATCGGCATGCTGTGGCGGGACAATTCGGCTACAGTTTCGACGTGACGCAGTGCCTCGCACTGCGCGCGCAGCAGATAACCAAGTGCTTTGGCGCGGTCATCGGTGATCAGCATGGTGGCCTCGGCGTTGGCAACGATGCCGGCGATACGCCGCATATGATCCTCAAGTTGCGATGGACGCGCCGGTGGATAAAGCGGCACAGGTACGCAGCCGGCATAGAGCGCACCATAGAAGGCAGCAAAAAACTCGCGCCCGGTGGGCAGCATGATGGCAACCTTGTCGCCGGCGTTCAAGCCTTGCGCGAGCAGGCCGGCAGCCAGCGTCTTGGCATCCGTCTGCAACATTTTATAGGTAATATCCTGCGTGCGCTCCTCCTCAATATAAAGCGTGATGTGCACCCGATTAGCATGTTGCTCAACATGCCAGTCAATCATTTCGATTAAGGTGGCGATAGTTTGCGGCGGATGCTCAACCACGACTTCTGCCACTGCTGGTGCTTCAGCTTGAGTAGGTACCCCAGCGTGTGCCTCGCTCGCCATCTTCCGTAGCAAGTCGCGTGGTGTTTCGGCCTCGGCAAAGGCTGCTTCGGCCAGCTTTATGCCCATTTCACGCTCGATACGGGTAAGCAGTTCCACCCGCGCCAGGCTGTCCAGGCCGAAATCACGCTCCAGTGCATGGTCGAGCGTCAGGCGTTCCATATCGTTTGCACCCGGTCGCAGCTCGCGCGCAAGCTCGCGTACGATATTCAGCAGTCGCTCTTTATCTGGAGAGGTGGCAGGGTGAGATGGGGAGGATGGAAGGTGCATATATGTGGTTTTATAAATTAATTCAGTTGAAGCATTATATTAACTTGTTTGCCATGCGCTCTGCATGCAAAGCCGCACGGCGGCCACGCCCTACCCGTACGCCGGTGAGCAGAATCAGCCCGATGACGAAGTAGCTACCGGTGAGTAATAGTGCACGGCGGTGATCGCCGCCAGTCAGCCAGGTGGTGATGCCGTAGGTGAGCGGTCCAGCGATAGAGGCGAGCTTTACTGCCAGTCCCCAGAATCCGTAGAACTCCGCCAGCCTTGATGGTGGCGCCAGCACACCCACTAGCGCCCGGCCGGCAGATTGCGAGGCCCCCAGGCATAAGCCTGCGATATTAGCCGCTGCCCAAAACAAGGTGACGCCTTCCGATGCCCCCGCCGCCGCCCATGCCAGCAGAATAGTCACTATCCACCCTGCCAGCGTTAGCGCTATGGTGCGGATATGACCGATGCGATCCTGCAGGTGACCGAACAGGAAGGCGCCAATTGCCGCCGTGATATTGACAGCAAAAATCAGTAGCAAAGCCTCGCGGGTGGTGAATTTTAGTGCTTGGGTAGCGTAGATGGCGGTCAGGGTAATCACCGCTGCAATACCGGCCTGATAAAACAGGCTGCACAGCAGAAATCGGTGCAGGTCGGCGAATTGCCGCAGATTACGCAGGGTCTGCCATACGTCCAGCCAGGCATCACGTAGCCGAGCGTCTTTGGCGAGGGGTACCGCACGCTCGCGCAACAGCAGGAAGGTGGGCAAACTGGCCAGCGCAAAGATGCCAGCGGTGATCAGCATGGTTACCGGTACAAACTGCATGGCCGCCTGGCCGTGCTTTTCTGCCCAAGTAAGGTAGAGCAGGCACAGGCCGAGCGTGAGCAACCCGCCGAGGTAACCAAGACTCCAGCCCCAGCCGGACACACGACCCATAGCACGGACTTTGGCAATTTCCGGCAAAAATGCCGCGATCAGGTTTTCGCCGCTACCGAAAAAGAAGTTGGAGGCAATCACGCACACAATGGCGAGCCACAGTGTTTCTGGCTGGGCAAAATAGAGCATGGCGGTGAACAGCACGCAGCCTGCGGTGGTGATCGCCAGCAGTTTTTTTTTGGCCGCATGCAGGTCGGCATAAGCACCAACGATTGGAGCGCTGAGCACGATCAGAAGATAAGAAAAAGAAAGCGCAGCGGTCCAGGCGAAGGTGGCCCACGGCGCATTGTCTGCCACTACTGCCACGAAATAGGCGTTGAACAGCGCGGTGATAACCACGGTGGTGTAGCCGGAGTTGGCGAAGTCGTACATTGCCCAGGCCCACAATTCGCGCGGGCGAACGTCGTGACGCAGGGTTTGTCTCACAAGACTCTCCTCCGCTGCAGGTAACGCATTACCCAGTATGCTGCTAGCGCGGCAATCACATGCTTGACTGTGTGACCGCTAATGATGCCGCCAGTCAAGGCAAAAACCTGGCGGTCGCTCAAGTCGAACAGCAAGGCCAGAGAATAAAGCACGATAACCATCAGGATGTCGCGGTCGCCACTGTAGCGCGGCGGATAAAGCCAGAGCAGTAGCGGAATCAGTAGCACTGCGGTGATTTGAGTCAGCCCGTAAGGACGCAAATCACCCAAGCCCTGCACCTCGCTCCAGCCCCAATAATAGGCACTAATTAAACCTGCGATGACAAGCAACGGCAGCAGGCGCAGCCCTGCGCTGAGGCTGACGCGCTCGCAGAGAATTGCGGCGGACCAGGCCATAAGCGCCAGCGCAATTGCTGCCCTATCCCACATCAGTCGGTCGTTGTCTGGGGACAGGTGATAAAAGCCGGAACTGATGCCGACCAGAATGGTGGCGAAAAAGAACAGCGCGTAGGGTCGCGCTTCACGCGGATCGATGAAAGTGCGCCGCACAGAAGTGGAACGATGCGTGTTGTGCAGAAAAATCAGCCCGGCCGCGCCCGCCATTACGAATAGGACGTTGGAGGCGGTATCAAGGCAATTGGGCAGGCTAAAACAAGCGCGCTGATCCGCAAAATAGTGGTACCAAAGCGGCTGTGCGATGCGCGGCAGCATAGACGCTGCCAACGCCAGCACCGCTACCAGCAGCCACAGGCTGAGTGCTTTCGCGCGTTGGCTGGTGTTTCTCCAATAATTCATGCCGCCTCCTCGCGCTGTGCCAGCAGCAGGTCAATCACTCGCCACAGCCGCCACAGGTCAGGGAGGTCTTCGCTCCAGAAACGCCACGAAAACAGGTGAGAAATGCTCAGGTCGACATGACCGATGACGCGATGAATAAGATAAACGCGGGACTGTTTCTCCGGTGCGGCGGCGGCTAGCGCCAAACTCTCCGGGTAAGGGATGAGGTTGTCGTTCTTGCCGTGCACCAGAATGAGCCGCGCTTTGAGCGGTTTTAGGTCATGGCGCGCCAGGTCAAGGTGTTTGATATCCGCCTGCATGACCGCAGGTAGTTGTGTCAGCAGTGCGGGAAAGCGTTTAGGGTCACTGTTGACCGCCAGCGCATACACCGACTTGGCTGCCGCACTCAACTGTGAGGCCAGAGCTGTGAGATCAGCTTCTGCGTTCCGGCTACGCAACGCCACCATCTGATCGAATACCCTGCGATCAAGCGCCGCGTTTCCGTTACCCTCCGCTAGATAATCAAGGCTGGAATAGACCAGCACCATCCTGCCGGTGTCGTCCGGCATGAGGTAGTGCTGCTTGCCTGCGTGCTCTAACCAGCCGGTGGTGAAGAAACGCATCGCCCGCGGCAGGTCGTGATAGCCGCCCAGCCCCACCACAAAGCGCACTTTTTCGCGGATATCGTCTTCCAGCGCGGCGAGAACTGCGGGGCCGACCGAATAGCTGAAGGCGAACATGCCGGCGCGGCCGCCGGGAGTCAGTTCAGGGCGGCTGGCAAGGTAGCCGAACGCATCCGAAATTTCACGGATATTCGAAGGACGGATACGCAGTTGCCGAAATCCGTCCAGATCTGGCGCCAGCACTGCAAATCCGGCACGCGCCAGAGTAGTGGCAAAAGCGACAAAACGCGGATCGTCCTTGCCCTGCGGCACCGCACCCGGAACAGCGACGATGGCAGCGCGCGGGCAGTGCTTGCCAGGCGCGACCACCGCCTGTGAATCGGCCAATGGCTTGGAAAGCATACAACCTTCGAGCGAACCGGGCAGATAAAGATCGGCATGGTGGGTGCGCCCTGCTACGGTATACGAAACAGACTGTAACTGCGGTGCGGCTGTGGTCTGTTTGAGTCTTGATGCACCCTCAGCTGCGGCAAAATCCTGCAGCACCAGTGCGGCTTCATAGTGCCGTACCGGTGCACAGCCCGTCAGCAACAAGAGAAGCGCAGAAACCTTCAGGCTGTATGTCGCCCTGCGCAATGCGGATTTCATCAGGTACCGGCTTCCGTGGAGGCAGCATGCTCCTCTTTCAGTTTTCTGCGCAGGATTTTGCCGATTGGGGATTTCGGCAACTTGTCGCGGAATTCCACCTGTTTTGGCACCTTGTATGCAGTTAAGTTGGCATGGCAATGCGCCAGCACGACCTCTGTGGTTAGTGCTGGGTCATTCTTCACCAAGTAAACCTTGACCACTTCGCCGCTCTTTTCATCCGGTACGCCGATCACGCCCACTCCCTTGACACCGGGAAGCATCATCACCACTTCTTCGATTTCGGCAGGATAAACCTTGAAGCCGGAGACGACGATTACGTCTTTGTGGCGGTCGACAAAGCGGATATAGCCGCGCTCGTCCATTACCGTCATGTCACCGGTGCGTAGCCAGCCGTCTGTGGAAAGAACACGCAAGGTTTCTTCCGGCATATTCCAGTAGCCGCGCATTACCTGCGGACCTTTAACACACAGCTCGCCCACCTCCCCTGCTGGTAATTCATGCCCAGCTTCGTCGCGTATCTCTACCTGGGTAGATGGGATCGGCAGGCCAATCATGCCACTGAATTCTTTGGCATCCAGCGGATTGGCACAGACAATTGGAGATGCTTCGGTCAGGCCGTAGCCTTCGATCAGAGGCACACCCATTATCTGCTGCCAGCGCTCTGCCACTTCACGCTGCACTGCCATGCCGCCTGCTACCGCCAGTTTGAGCGCGCCAATATTAGCCTCTTTTACTTTTTCAAAGTATGGTGCATGCAGCAGCATATTGAACAAGGTGTTGACGCCGGTAATGGCAGTGAAACGAGTCTTGTGCAGTTCTTTGATGAAGCCGGGAATATCCCGCGGATTGGTAATGAGCACATTGTTCGCACCCCATTTCACGAAAGTGAGCAGGTTGGCGGTGAGCGCGAAGATATGGTAAAGCGGCAACGGCGTGATGACAACTTCTTCGCCTGCTTTGAGTGTACCGCCAATCCAGGCTGAAGTCTGTTCCACGTTGGCCACCATATTGCCGTGCGTCAAAATCGTGCCTTTGGCCACGCCGGTGGTGCCGCCGGTGTATTGCAAAAAGGCGATGTCCTCATGCGTAAGTGGCGCGTCGCTCAGCGTATACTTTGCGCCAAGACTCAGCGCGGTGTTAAATGCGGTAGCTGTCGGCAGGTTCCAGCGTGGCACCATGCGCTTAATCCATTTAATGACCAAGTTGACCAGACATTTTTTCAGCGGCGGAAACAGATCGCCTACCTGCGTGGTGATGATGTGGCGCACGGCGGTTTTTTCGAGGGACTGTTGCAACGTATGCGCGAAATTCTCCAGCACTACTATGGCTGTTGCTCCAGAGTCGGCCAACTGGTGTTGCAGTTCGCGCGGCGTATAGAGCGGATTGACGTTGACTACCACCATGCCGGCGCGCAACGCACCAAACAATGCGACCGGATATTGCAGCAGGTTGGGTAGCATGATGGCCACGCGGTCACCCTTGGTTAGGCCGAGTTCATGTTGCAAATAGGCGCCGAAATCCTGTGATAAGCGGTCGAGCTCGTCATAGCTTAAAGTGACGCTCATGTTGGTGAAAGCGGGTAGTTCGCGGAAACGCGCGCAACTCTGTTCGAGCATATCATTGAGCGAAGCGTAACGGAAAATATCGACTTCGGTCGGAACGCTTTGCGGGTAGTGCTTCAGCCAGACGGGCTCCATGTAGCCTCCTATGATGAACTGGCAATGCCTGCTGTAATGAAAGATTCGATACCTTTACGCACCATCATAACGCCGATGGCAGCGAGCAACAGCATGGCGATTTTGGAAATGATTTTTTCGCCTACCTGCCCCAGCACACGGCCGATGGTTCCTGCAAAGAAAAACACGGCGCCTGCAATTAGAATGTTGGCAACAATCGCCGTCGCAGTCCAAGCCGCCCCGTACTGGTTGAGTAGTAGCATCGAAGTGGTGAGTACGGCAGGCCCGGTAATCAACGGCACGCCCAGTGGAACGATACCCATATTGTTGACATCAACTTGCCGCAGCAATTTTTCATTCGCCAGCAAATCGCCTATTGCCAGTAAAAACAGTAGAATACCGCCTGCTACCATAAAGTCGGCCACCGTGATGCCGAGCAGATGCAGAATTGCCGTGCCCAGCGCGAGAAAAGCCAGCGCAACACCGGCGGCAGTTGCCAGCGAGCGATAGATAGCCTGGCGTACCTTATCCCTGTCCATGCCCTGCGTCAGGGAAAGGAATATCGGCATAACGCCAACGGCATCCACCGCCACGAACAAGGGTACGAAGCAGAGCCAGAACTCTAGCATGAGCTTACTGCTCGCGCACTTCGTGATGCTGGTTTACAACCAAAACATCACAAGTCGCTGCTCGGGAAACATTTTTGCTGACACTGCCCAGCAGCCATTCCTGCATGCCACTCATGCCGTGCCGGCCGATGACTATCAGATCAGCAGGCAGCTCAGTGGCGCGTGCACAAATTTCCGTTGCCGGGTATCCAGTGACAATCTTATGTGTCATGCGATTATCGTGCTGGTCTGTCAGTATCTTGCCCAGCTTTTTATCCACTTCGATCAGCGCATCGTTGTGATACTTATTGAGATTAACATTATCAAGACCTATTCTACGCATACGTGCTTCTTGTATCAGCTCAAAAATGTGCAGTATCTCTATATGCGCTTCTGGAGCGGCAATACGGGCAAGCGTCGGCACCTCGGCAGACCCTGCTGAAAAATCCACTGTAGCAATCACGTGCCGATAGTGGTTTTCTTCCATGTTTCTAACGATGAGTACTGGGCAGGTAGCCGCCCGCAACAGGCGCATGGCGGTGGAGCCCAATAGCAGGCTAAGTAAGTTGCTTTCGTTCTCCCCGCGTGCGCCCGCTACAACCAAGCCATTGGCTTTGTTTGAAGCATAGCTGGCTATTTCTGTGTGAGCGAGACCAATACGCGTAGCGATTTCAGGCTGGATGCCGAAGTCTTGTTGCAGGTTAGCGGCAAGCGTGTCAAGTTGACTTTTTCCGGACTCCTGCAACTTGTGTTCATAATATTTCTGAGACCCGAAAGAGAGTTCTGACCCGAGGTATAAATCCATAGGGTGCACCACATGGATCAGGTGTAATTCTGCGCCAAGTTGTCTTGCGATCTTTGCTGCGCGCCGTACCGCGCGCTCTGCCGCAACTGAAAAGTCAGTAGCGGCGATGATGTGGGTGAAGGGTTGCATGGTATTCTCCTTAGAAAGACTTTCCTGGATGGCTAAGGAAGACGCCCTTGTCGCGATAAAGAATTGGCACGGGGTCGCGCCTCCTACACTTCGTCACGCGTTGTTTTACTACGCATCAGCAATTCCAGAAAATCTCCCGGTACTGGGAATACAATAGTGTTGGTTCTGTCCCCAGCGATACCGCTCAGCGTCTGCAGGTAGCGCAACTGCATGGCCTGTGGTTTGCGCGCAAGAATTTCTGCCGCTGCCAGCAGTTTTTCCGAAGCCTGAAATTCGCCTTCCGCATGAATAACCTTGGCGCGACGTTCGCGCTCGGCTTCCGCTTGCTTTGCAATGGCGCGCACCATGGTTTCGTTGATGTCGACATGCTTGATTTCGACGTTGGAAACCTTAATGCCCCAGGCGTCGGTTTGTGTGTCCAAGGCTTGCTGGATATCCAGATTGAGCGTTTCCCGCTCGGCCAGCATCTGATCCAGTTCATGCTTGCCCAGCACCGAACGCAACGTGGTTTGTGAAAGCTGGCTGGTAGCATTCATGTAGTCTTCTACCTGCATAATCGCCTTAGCTGGATCGACCACGCGAAAATACACCACTGCGTTCACCTGAACCGAGACGTTATCGCGCGAGATGACATCCTGACTCGGCACATCAAATACCACAGTACGTAAATCCACCCGCACCATCTGCTGGATGCCAGGGATGAGGATGATTAACCCCGGCCCTTTTACTTTCCAGAAGCGACCAAGTTGAAATACCACGCCACGCTCGTATTCGCGCAAAATGCGCACGCTAGATGCCACCAGTGCCAGTACCAACATAAAAGCCGTAAGGCCGCCTAATTCAAACATGGTCACTCTCCTTTACCGAGTTATTCATGGCTTCCACTTCCAAAATCAAATCATGCCGCGCTGTGACCAGCACTTTCGTTCCGTGCGCAAGCGGCAAGCTGCTACGCACCCGCCATAACTCGCTATGCACGCGCGCCCAGCCTTCGTTTTTCATGTCATCCAGCACTTCGCCTTCGGCACCCAATAGCTCCTCGGCGCCAGTGACTACAGGCCGTTTGAGCGCGCGCAGCGCCATGCTGGCGACGATAAAGGTGAATACTGCTGTGGTGACTGCTATCGGCACGATGAGCGCCCAAGAAATACCATAACCTGGTAAATCAGTATCAATCAGCATCACCGAACCGATGACGAAAGCAACGATACCCCCCAGCCCCAGCGCGCCGAAGCTGGGCAGAAACGCCTCGGATACCATGAGCGCAACACCAAGGATAACGAGTGCCAACCCCACATAGTTAATTGGCATGAGCTGCAGCGCGAACAGTGCGAGTAAAAGACAGATGCCGCCGACCACGCCGGGAAACAGCGTGCCGGGGTTGGAGAACTCATAAAGCAGCCCGTAAATGCCCAGCAGCATCAGTATGTAGGCGATGCCAGGGTTGCCTATCACCGCCAACAATTCGCTACGCCAGTCCGGTTCAACACGAGTGACGCTAAGGTTGGCGGTGTCCAAAGTAACTTCGCTATTGAGTAGCTTAACCTTGCGGCCATGTATTTGTTTTAAAAGGTCAGCAATATCCGTCGCCACGACATCAACTACTTTGGCTTGCAACGCAGCCTCGGCGGATAGGCTCACCGCTTCGCGTACCGCCTGCTCGGCCCAATCTGCATTGCGCCCGCGCAGCTCGGCCAGACTGCGGATATAAGCTGCAGCGTCATGTACAACTTTTTTCGTTTTTGCGTCCTGAGGTGCACCTTTAGATACATCATTGGGCGTGGTATCCGGCGCGGGTTTCTCGCCCTTCTTGTCCGGTGTGGCGGGTTTTTCAGGCGGGGTGCCGCTGCTGGGGCCAAACTCCACCGGCGTAGCAGCACCTAGGTTGGTGGCTGGCGCCATGGCGGCGATGTGGCTGGCATAAAGGATATAGGTGCCAGCACTGGCTGCGCGCGCACCTTTGGGTGATACATAGGTTGCCACAGGTACGGGCGAGGCGAGAATAGCTTTGATGATGTCGCGCATTGAGGTATCCAGCCCGCCTGGCGTATCCAGTTCGATGACCACTAAACGAACTTGAGCCTCTGCTGCCTTATTGATACCACGCACCAGATAATCTGCGCTACCTGGGCTGATCGCACCTTGCACGCTAAGCACGTGAACCTCCTGCGCTTTTGCTGGCAGAATGTACAGCAAGGTCAGAAAAACACCTACAATCAACTTTAGCGTGGCAGTCATGCAACCCCTCTATTCACGTGACACCTTGTTTAACGTAACACTCTGCACAGAAGCAGTGGCAGTTTACGTGCAACTATTCACAATCAAGTTAAACTAATTATAGTCTTATAGCGGAATTTTTTAACTACGTGCTAACACGTGTAGCGAGCACGGAATGATTGACCTAAAATCACAGAGTAGTTTAAGTAGAGCCGTGCTGCATTCAAGACAGGAATATCCATAAACAAAGCCCCGTAATTGGGGCTTTTTTACGTTTAATACGCTACCCCAAAGCCACCAAAATAAAGTCTGCCCTTTCGTGCGTCCTCGCTTCCCTACTGGCGTGCGGCGGGCTGTTTTTCTTAATAATCGCCGTTCCAAACATGATTAGCCATAGTTTCAGGATCAGCAATTTTTTCTCGTTCTGCTTTTTTAGCAGAATAAGCTTGCCATTCTTTACGCTGACGCAATAATTTAAAAACAAGCTTATAGCAAACAATAAAAAGAATTAAGATTGAAGAAAGATAAATCACGCCCCAGAATTTATTACAGCCTACCCAACCCACCTGGTGAGCCGAACAATACAATGAAAAATCATAATAATTTGCCAACAATGCTAAAAATTCGGTAAATGTCATTATTTAGCCCTTTATGAAACGCAATGCTTTCCTGAACTACCTAGAATACGAAATTGCGAAATTGAAAATAATGTTGTGTTTATCTGTGACTTTACATTAGGGCCTAGAGGCTCGTTGCAAGCAACGCTCAATTGTGCTCTGTTGTTTGATGGCCTAAAATTAAACAGCGCCTTATGCATCCTATTTTATTGTCACTGTAACTAAAAACACCTTTAGCAGTAAAGGCGTTTTTATTTAGACTGTTTGTTTGAAAGTGGTGATTGAATATCTGGAGCGCCAACGTTTAACTTAGTGCATGTTCAATACGATCCAATGCATTTTTAAGGTTATTCATTGATGTAGCAAATGAAATACGGAAATAGCCTTCAGCACCAAATGCTGAGCCCGGTACTACCGCTACATCAAATTCTTCAAGTAAGTATTCAGCTAAAGCCATGTCTGTAGCTGCTTTGATTTTGCCAGCTTTAAATAAATGATCAATCGCAGCGCGGGCATCAGGAAATGCATAAAATGCTCCGCCCGCCATTAAGCAACTTAATCCGGGCATGGTGTTAAAGCGGTTAACTACATAAGTGTGGCGTTCTTTAAATGCCGTTACCATTGGGGTGATGCAATCTTGTGAACCTTCTAGCGCGGCTTGTGCTGCCACTTGCGAAATAGAGGTTGCGTTGCTGGTAGATTGCGATTGCAAAATCTCCATGGCTTTAATAATGTAAGCCGGGCCTGCGGCGTAGCCTATGCGCCAACCGGTCATTGAATACGCTTTAGAAACGCCGTTAAGTACAATACAACGATCTTTAAGTGCTGGGGTAGCGTTAAGAATGTTGTAAAACTTATCGCCGGTTAAATTCACATGTTCGTACATGTCGTCTGTGGCGACCAATACATGAGGATGTTTAAGTAACACTTCGCCCAAGGCTTGCAACTCAGCCAAACTGTACACCGCACCCGTTGGATTGGATGGCGAGTTGATCATGAAAATTTTAGTGTTTGGCGTAATGGCCGCTTCTAACTGTGCTGGCAGGAGCTTGAATCCTTGCTCAATACCGCATTGTATAATCACTGGTGTAGCTTCGGCGACTAGCGCAATGTCTGCGTAAGAGACCCAATAAGGTGCGGGGATGATCACTTCATCACCTTTGTTAAGCACCGCTAGGCATAGGTTAAAAATAGTTTGCTTGCCACCCACACCTACAATCACTTCATTGAGTGCGTAATCAAACCCATTTTCATGTTTGAATTTTGCAACAATGGCTTTTTTAAGACCAGGAATACCAGCCACAGGCGTGTACTTTGTAAAACCGGCATCGATGGCAGATTTCGCTGCATCTTTAATATGCTGAGGCGTATCAAAATCTGGCTCACCCGCGGCTAGACCAATAATATCGCGGCCTTCTGCTTTATATTTGCCAGCTTTTGCTGTAATCGCAAGCGTAGGAGATTCTTTAATAGATAAAACGCGCTGTGATAGTACGGAGTGTGACAAGGTCTGTTCCTTAAAGCAATTGGTGGGTAAATGGTTGAATAAGCGTCATTTTACGCACAAATATGTCCGTTAGGAATAACTCTCAGGTCTATTCAACGAATAAATAAAGCCTCAAGAACAACATGAGGCTTTTAGCGTGGCGTTATCTGGATAAATCCATCAACCGACACAACTTGAAGTGTCAAATCGGGGGTAAACACCGCTAAAATCATTCGCTTACGCAGTTGGTGCCTAAGCGAATGATTCAATTGTGCTTACCAGTCATGTGACTGCGTCTAAAGTAGCTTCCCCTGTCTTGATTGGCTATTATTATTTGCATTGAATAAACACCCTTTTTTAGCGCGCTTCAGAAGATGTTTGCTCAAATCCTCACCGCTAACGGTTTTTGTTTTACCTTTAATAATCACGCTTGCAGATAATCCATCGCACAATTCAACGCGTATAAGTAAGGCGCCGTCAGGGATATCCATCATCCTCACACCTTTGCCGCCATTTGGGTATTCATTTATTTCGCTGATTTGGAATACCAGTAGTTTGTTCTCGGACGATGTGACTGCAACATGGGTGCTTGCATCTAATTTAATTGGTGGGAAAATAGTTGCGCCATCTTCAGGTTTCATAAATGCCTTGCCTGCTTTAGGTCTGGCGATCAATCCCTTTAAGGGCGCGACAAATCCGTAGCTGTTTGAGGTGGTGAATAGGAACCGATCATCATCTTTTCCAGACAGCGCATGCACTAATTTTGCACCATTTTGAATCTCTATGACGGAACTGACCGGGATGCCATCACCTTTGCCACCAGGAACAATAGACGCATCAAATGAGTAGCATCGACCGTTAGCGTCTATTAAGACGACAGGTAATGTAGTCCTTGTTTCAAGTACAGCGAATTCTCCATCCCCTGCTTTCCATGCGATTGACTCGCGGTCAACACCATGACCTTGCCTAGATCTAATCCAGCCATTTTTAGAAAGCATAATAGTCACAGGCTCATCCACAACAAATGCTTTTTGACCGCCCTGCACACGTTCAACGGGCTCAATCAAAGTGCGCCTTTCGTCACCGTATTTTTCTGCATCCTGTTTAATTTCTTTAGCAGTCAGTTTGCGTAATTTAGACTCGCTGGTCAAAATCGCTTCCAACCTGCCCGCCTCTTCACGCAGTTCTTTTAATTCCCGCTCTATTTTGAAGCCTTCAAGCCTTGCTAATTGACGCAATCGAATTTCTAGAATGTCTTCAGCCTGAATTTCACTCAGTTTAAAGGCGGCAATCAAGTCTGCCTTGGGATCATCTGAATTACGAATCACTTTGATGATTTCGTCAATATGCAGGAACGCAATTAATCGACCATCTAAAATATGAATGCGGCGACTAATCTTGTCCAAATCAAACTGGCACCGTCTGCGTACAACGCTAAGACGGAATTCAATCCACTCTTGCAGGATTTTAACCAAACCTTTTTGCGCTGGGCGACCATCAGTACCAATCATGACCATGTTGACTGGGCATGACACCTCCATACTGGTGTGAACGAGTAGAAATGCCATTAACTCGTCACTGGAAATCTTACTCGTCTTTGGCTCAAGAATGAGACGCACATCCTTTTTACCCTCACTTTTAACTGAATCTAGCATACTTAACACAGACTGTTTCACCAGCAACTGGTCTTGGTCTATCGTCTTTTTATCTTTTTTGGGCTTGGGATTAGAAATCGCTTCAATTTCGGCCATGACGGTTTCAACAGAAACGCCGTGCGGCAATTCATTGATAATAATGCGCCACTGGCCACGCGCCATTGGCTCTACCACCCATCTGGCACGTAATCTTAACGAACCGCGTCCAGTTTCATAAGTTGCGTGAATATCAGATGTTTGCGAAATTAACTGACCGCCACCTGGAAAATCTGGTCCAGGTACGTGTACCATCAACTCCGCCGTGGTGCAATCGGGCTTATCCATCATATGCAATACTGCATTTGCAATCTCGCGCATGTTGTGTGGAATCATCTCTGTTGCCATTCCCACCGCAATACCAGAAGCTCCATTAAGTAGCATCATCGGCAATCTGGCTGGAAGCAAGACAGGCTCTTGAAAAGCGCCATCATAGTTACTTTGAAAATCAACCGTACCGCGGTCAATTTCAGAAAGAAGTAAATCGGCAATCGGCGATAAGCGCATTTCGGTGTATCGCATTGCCGCCGCGCCATCACCATCACGTGAGCCAAAGTTACCCTGACCGTCAATGAGTGGGTAGCGTAACGTAAAGTCTTGCGCCAAGCGTACCGCCGCTTCATAAGCAGAGCTATCGCCATGCGGGTGGTACATACCCAACACATTACCCACAACACGCGCCGACTTTACCGGCTTAACGCCGGCAACCAAGCCCATTTCCTTCATGGCGAACAAAATGCGTCTTTGCACCGGCTTCTGCCCATCTTCTACAGATGGAAGCGCGCGCCCTTTTACCACTGATACGGCATAAGCTAAATAGGCTTCTTCAGCATACTCACCAATGGCAACAGCACCATTGTCGTTATCGTTATTATTTTCAATCATACGAGTATTATCCATTTACACATCGGCCTCAACATCATTACCACGACGCTCCATCCAGGCTTTTCTGGCTGGAGACTCATTTTTTGCCATCAACATATCAAACATTTTATGCGCACCTTCCACCTCATTTTCAGGCAACCTCACCTGCACTAAGCGCCGTGTATCTGGACATAGCGTGGTTTCCCACAACTGCTCCGGGTTCATTTCCCCCAGACCTTTAAAACGCTGAATACCCAGCTTTTCTTCTGCAATGCCTTCGCGTTTTAGTTTTTCAATCATCAATATTTTTTCAGCATCGTCAGACACATAGATTTTGCGCATCGGCTTATTCTTGCCTTGTGCCGGCACATCTATTCGATATAACGGGGGTTGTGAAATATACACATGACCACGTTCAATGAGTTTAGGAGCGTGTCGCAACAGCATGGTGAGCAATAACACCTGAATATGCGAACCATCCACATCAGCATCCGACAAAATACATAATTTACCGTAACGCAGGCCAGAAAAATCAGGGTCATCTTTAAGGGTATGTGGCTCAATCCCTAGTGCCACAAAAATATCATGCACCTCAGAATTACCAAAAATACGTCCGGCATCCACTTCCCAAGTATTGAGCACCTTGCCGCGCAATGGTAGCAATGACTGGAATTCATTATTGCGCCCCATCTTCGCGCTACCGCCTGCCGAGTCACCCTCGACTAAAAACAATTCAGCGGCCATTGTCCCCGCGGCTTCACAGTCGGTAAGCTTGGATGGCATCATATTGACGCCAGAAGATTTACGTTTCTCAATTTTTTGTGTCGATTTATTCCGCGCTGCCGCAGAACGATTCACTAAATCAGAAATACGCTTTGCATAATCTACATTTTGACTCAACCAAGTTTCCATCATTGGCTTCACGGATGAAGCCACCATTTTCATGGCATCTCGATTGGTCAGCTTTTCTTTAGTTTGCCCTTGAAATTGAGGATCCAAGACTTTTGCTGCCAATACATAACCTACATTACTCCAAACATCTTCCGATGAAATTTTAATGCCACGCTGCATCATACTGTGATGCTCCATGAAAGTTTTGATCGCCTCAAATACACCATTACGCAGTCCAGCTTCATGCGTACCACCTGAGAGCGTTGGAATCAGGTTAACGTAGGATTCGCCGCGCGCGCCGCCTGCGCCAAATGACAATGCCCATAGAGCGCCCTCACCTTTTGATATGCCATCATTATTTTCGTGATGGTAAAATTCGCCTGAAATGGTCGGGATTGGCGACTCATTTTCAATCTCGTCACGCTCGCCTAGCATCTCGTCCAGGTACTGGGGCAATCCACCTTCATACGTCCACGAACGCTCATCAAAACCTTCCGCGCCTTCAATGCTCAGCGTGACACTCACTCCGCGCAGAAGTACTGCCTTAGATTTAATTAAATGCTCAAGCTGTGGTAAAGAAACGCTTGGCGAATCAAAATATTTAGGATCTGGCCAGCATTTCACCGTAGTGCCAGTGTCTTTCTTCAAACATTTTCCAATTTCCGTTAATGGCTCCATGCAGTCACCATGCGCAAATGTGAGCCCGTGAACCTTGCCACCACGCTTCACTTTAACTTCCAAGCGCGTAGAAAGTGCATTGGTGACAGACACACCAACGCCATGCAAACCGCCAGAAAAACGATACGAACTATTTTCATCCTCTTTATCAAACTTACCGCCAGCGTGCAGTTGTACAAAAACCAACTCAACCGCTGGTTGAGATTCACCGGTGGGAATTTCTACAGGAATGCCTCGGCCATTGTCGGACACCTCAACTGCGCCATCCTTAAAAATAGTGACCGAAATATGTGTGGCATGACCGCCAAGCGCTTCATCTGCCGCATTATCAATCACTTCCTGCACGATATGCGTCGGAGAGTCCGTTCGAGTGTACATGCCAGGTCTAGCGCGTACTGGCTCTAAGCCACGTAAAACCTTTACTGAATCTGCGCCATATTCTTTTTCTGCCATGCTTATTCCTTATATTTCATATTTTTCTAACGGGCGTATTTTTTGACAAAACTGACGCAGGGTCAAGTTTAACGATAGCACGCATCCAGCTCAATGCTAATTTTGAACACCATTTCGCATCCCTTCATTGATCCGCTAATTTGAGGTCAACTAATTTTAGATTCGCTGCATGGTAAGTGACTCGAAGCATTATTCTTGAACTTAGTTTAAGTGTAATTTTAAGACCAATAACGGCTACGCCTTTTTCACAAACATCATGCAGTGAGCTTTAGAAACTTCAAATACTTCCTTGCATGGCAGCTGTTTACTTTTGAAGTTCATCGCACGGCAACCGTAAGGAAAACTAGCATCATAAGAAATGAAGTAATGCGAGCATTGCAGACAGTCTTGGTATTTTAGTTGTTCATGTTTGGTCATCAAGTCACCCAGGTATGCAAGGCTAATAATCGAGAAACTAGAATAACTCAGCTTGCTTAACAGGTGGGGCCGCTAATAGCTCATCGATGTCAATTTCAAAAATTCCGAGCTTCCCTCGGCATGGCATAAGCGTCAAAGGGGTCGCCTGCTCAAAAAGAAAGCCATAATATGTTTGGTGAACCCCGCCAAAGTGTGCACGTTGCTGACGGCTTATACCATCTGGCAATTCTCCTGGTCGGCAGCACAATACCAAATTGGCAATGCCGACTATGCCGCCATACTCCAGTTTGTCTTTAGCTGGCAAAGGAATATCAGTGTTGGATTTCAGGTAGTCATAATACTCAGCGTACAAGCCTTTACTGGCGTGAATCAAGACAGGTCCACGGTACTGTGTTCCCCAAGTACGGTCATCCACCAACAAATATCCGTGAGCGATTAACCATGCATAGGGTTGCTTGAGTGAAAGCGCTTTTGTCAGACCTGTGGGAAGATTGAGGCATAGAGCACGGGGCATAGTTTATTTATTATGCGCCCGCATAATCCTGCCTTTTTCACGCTCCCAATCACGTTCTTTTTCAGTATCACGTTTATCGTGTTGCTTTTTACCTTTGGCTAACCCAATTTGCACTTTGACGCGCCCTTTTGAAAAATGCAAATCAAGCGGGACAATGGTGTACCCAGAGCGTTCAACTTTAGCAATTAACTTGATGATTTCTTCATTATGCAACAATAGCTTACGCGTTCTTATTGCATCTGGCCGAATATGCGTAGAAGCTGCACCTAATGGTGTGACGTGGCAACCAATGAGGTAAATCTCTCCACGTTGAATAATGACATAAGCTTCTTTAATATTGACGCGGTTATCTCGAATGGCTTTAACTTCCCAGCCTTCTAAAACAATACCAGCCTCATACTTATCTTCTATGTAGTAATCAAAAAAAGCTTTTTTATTTTGTGCAATGCTCATAAAACTAAATATTTCTTGGCGAATGACTTAAAATATCATTTTACTCTACTTTATGCGCCAGTTTGCTTAACAACACTCGCGCATATTTAGCTTGTCATTAAAGGAAAGCATGGCACAAGTTCAAAAATCAGTTCTCATCAACCATTCAGCAAGCCGAATGTACGCGCTGGTGGACGATGTGACCAAGTATCCTGAGTTCTTGCCTTGGTGCGGTGGCGTAGACTTAATTAAACAAGATGAAATCTCGACCATTGCCACACTGCATATTGCCTACCACGGCTTGCACCAAAAATTTACCACCGAAAACCATAAAACTTACCCTAGCTTGATGGAAATTAAACTTAAAGATGGCCCATTTAAGCAGCTTGAAGGCGTATGGCGCTTTATCGCGCTAAATGATAGCGCCTGTAAAATTGAATTCATGCTCAATTATGAGTTTACTAACAGCTTTTTAGAAAAAATCATCGCACCCGTTTTTAGCCACATCGCTAATACCTTTGTTGATGGATTTGTGACGCGTGCTGATAAAGTATATGCATAAAAATAGAAGCCAAAAGGACGATGACAGTGAATAACCAAGCCAATATTACAGTAGAAGTGGCATACGCATTACCTACAGAGCAGTTGATTGTGCCAGTTAACGTGCAAGATGGCGCGTCTGCCGAGCAGGCGATTCAAGCATCCGGTATTTTAAATAAATTTCCAGAAATTGATTTATCTGTGAATAAAATTGGTGTTTTCGGCAAGCTGACTAAATTAGAATCTCCACTCAGACATTTAGATCGTGTCGAAATTTATCGCACTTTAATAGCCGACCCTAAAGAGGTGCGTAAACAACGTGCCGCTGACGGAAAAATAATGAAAAAAGGTGGTGGCGATTTATCGGCTTAAATATTTTAGGACCATTTTAATAATTTAAGATTTGATCAAAATAAATGGGCACCCCTATATGAATTACATCCTAATTAAGGATGTTTGGCTGCAATAATCCCCATAGCGATCTGTAAGCGCATCTTGTGTAAATGATAGACTATGAAACCACGCGGTTACGCCCAGTCTCTTTAGCGGCATAGAGTTTCTTATCGACGACATCCAGCATGGCTTCATACGTCAAGTCAAACGGCGCGCTAAATACCGCCACACCAAAACTCGCCGTTACATTAAATTTTTTGCCATCAAATTCAAATTCAAGACTCTCAATTTTCTGTCGCATTATTTCTGCTTGTGCGCATGTAATGACTAGTGAAGCGCCCTTAAGTACAAGCAGGAACTCTTCACCACCTTGTCGGAAAGCATAATCAGTAGCACGCATAGTTGCCGCAGCAGTTTGCGCCACTTTAGCAAGGACTAAATCACCTGCCATATGTCCATAAACGTCGTTCACATTCTTAAAAAAATCTATATCAATCATAATGAACGAGAGCTGATATTGCCCAGCAGTGGCGATAGAGAGTTCCCTGCTTAGGATGGATGTAAATGAATGGCGGGTTAACAGACCCGTCAATGTATCTTTTGTCAGATTTTGCATTAGCAAATTGGTAGAAGCGATGGTGACAACATTCGTCAGCATCAAGGTAAGCTTATAGATACTCATGAGCTCACGGTATAAGGGAAGCGCCTCTTCGAAACTGCCTTTATCTAGAAAGTAGAACACATTCCTAGCATTCATTTCCATTCTAGCTGACATATCTACAGCGTAACTGGCAAGCGCGTTATCACCTGAAGTGGCCGATTTGATACTATCGACAATATCTGGTGGCATGTGCAGTGCTGGAGCTGCGGCACGATTACCCACCTTGATAGCAAAAACCACATTTTTAAGCCAAATAATACGTTCAGTGGCAAGCAATGTGTCAATTTCTGAGGCGCGTTGCACGTGCGTTAAATAGCGATCAATATCTTCAATATCAGCCTCAAGCATCTTATTCAAATAACCCTTAGCCGTGTATGCGCGAATTATCTTGAAAAAATGAAATGTTGTTTCTAGCATTTCCATAGACTCTTGATGCGAGACCACTGCCAGAATTAACCCTTGCTCTAATATATTCATCCCCGCCATATAATCGACATAAGGTACATTGATTTGGTGGTGCATTTCACCCAATGCTACATAGCGCGTTTTGATTTCCTCATCGGTCATTAGAATTGAATCAAGCAGAAACTGCTTTTGACGTACTACCAATGACTTAATCTGCGCGGTATCTTTGAAAAATCCAGAGAAGTCTGCATTTGAAAGCATCGTGTCATAGAATTTTTCAAATACGGCATCTAAGTCGAGTTCAGCGTAATGGTGTAGTAGCTTGTTTTTCAATTGAATTCTCAAATGCAGATATTAATAACATAATTTTAACTCAATGCATTGAGTTTAAATTATCTTTAAATTGTTATGAACAATAAATTTTCTTACCGGAATTTATCCAGCAATTTAGTCCTCTGTTGATGTCATTTAGACTCTGTTTTTAAATGGGGCTTGAGACAGTTCAATTTTGTGAATGTTAGCTATGTGGCAATCAGGTTTAAGCACTCACAGTTGTAACGAGTCATACAGTAATTAAGTATGTCTAACTGCAATATCCCACTTAACTACCTATCAGAAAAAAATTGGTGAGAGAAGTGAGTTGATAGTGACGCTTCAGCAGCGTCCGCAATATGGCACTTAATCTCTGAGTAACTTTGCCAAATCAATCATATAATTTGTTTATGCTTCGCAATTACAAAATGCAAAATCAATCATCGAATACATATACCCAAATAATTAAAAGAAAAACACATTCTATTGATTCGGTTTAGTGGTATTTGAAGTCCATTCACATTGAGTTTGTCGAAATGTGAATGGATGCAACGCCTTAGACAAGGTCTGGCCGAATGGAAGTTGATACTTCATCGGGTTGAAGCAATAAAGCTTGAAAACTTAAGTTTTTTAGCCCACTCAATTTTGACTTATCACCTCGTATATGACACCATCTATACGCCTTTTAAAATTGCAATTTAAAAACAATCGAAGACTTCATGCCCAAACATTTTAATGTCATTATTATTGGAGCCGGACCCAGTGGATTATCAGCAGCCATCCGAGCGGCCGAGCATGGCGTTTCATACATATTGCTAGAGGCGTCGCAAACTGTAGCAAGCACGATTCGTAGCTATCAGCGCGGTAAACTAGTGATGTCTGAGCCTCGTGGATTACCTCTTCGTAGCCCGCTTCCATTTACGGCATCATTACGTGAAACTGTGCTTGAAAATTGGGAAAAATCCATTGCAGATCACAAAGTTAATGTGCGCTATGAAGCTAAAGTGGTTGCGATTTCACGCCTTAAAAACAAGCTTGAAGTTGAATTGGTAGAGGGCGAAAAGTTCACCGCTAATCACGTGGTTCTTGCCATTGGTGTGCAAGGTAATCTACGCAGGCTAGGGATTCCCGGTGAAGATTTACCACAAGTACAATATCAATTGGATGACCCAGACGCTTACCAAAATGAAACCATTATTGTGGTGGGCGGTGGTGATAGTGGCGTAGAAAACGCGCTGGCACTTACCAATAAAAACCAAGTTATCATCGTTAACCGTGCTGAAGACTTTAGTAATTTAAAAGAAAGCAACCTGAGCCAGTTAATGGAATCACGGCAAAAAGGTGCTATAGATTGGTTGCTCGAAACCAAACCTCAATCCATTGAAGAAAATGCCACAGGTGAATTTCCAATCACCCTTTTTGCCAGTACGCCCAAGGGGGTTGAACGCATTCCGTGTCACCGCATTATTGCTCGACTTGGCGCGCTGCCATCGCGCCCCTTATTGGAGAGCTTTGGCATTGCTTTCCCGACAGATGATGTGGGTGCCCTGCCGCTACTTTCTGCCAGTTATGAATCCAATGTATCCGGGCTCTATATTATAGGCGCACTTGCCGGTTACCCTTTAATTAAGCAAGGCATCAACCAAGGCTATGAGGTTATTGAGTATATTCTTGGCAATGATGTAGAGCCAGCTGATACTACTTTGTTGCGTGAAAAGTTCTCAAACTTTTGCAATGATCGTGGGGTTGATGATGTGCTGTATAAAATTCAAAAAAACGTGCCAATTCTCGCCATGCTCAATACGTTGCAATTACGTGAACTGGTGTTGGAAAGTAATATTTTATTGTCAGAACCTGGCGATATTATCTTTAAACGCAACGATTACAGCACCACTTTCTTTTCTATCATTGAAGGTGAACTAGATGTTCTGATTGATGAAGATAACGAACCAGATGCCACACTTAAAGCTGGCGACTTTTTTGGCGAACTTGCTTTGGTTTCCGGTCGCCGCAGGCCCGGCACAGTTCGCGCACGTACCAAGTGCGTCATTATCGAAACGCCACGGCGTGTGATGCAAAAGCTGATAGGCTCAGTACAGGCTATGCGCCGCATGCTGAACGAAGTCGCCATTAAAAGTGTGGTTCAAGTTTGTATTGGGCTCTCCTTAAGTGAAGAGGACCTTAATGATGTTGCCAGTCAAGCAACGCTTAAAAGTTATGAAGCCGGTGAAGACCTTTTTCACGAAGGTGATGAAGCAGATGGTTTGTACCTGATTCAAAGTGGTTCAGTGACCGTATCCCGCATGATAGGCGGGCGCGAGGTGGTACTGTTTTATGTGGCTGCGGGTAACTATGTTGGAGAAATGTCACTGGTTTCTGGCGAGCCCCGCTACGCCACCGTGCGTGCAGCAGTAGCCACTGAGGCCGTGTTGATTAAAGCAGATCGTATGCGCGACATCATCGCGCGAAATCCTGAAATTCGTAACGCGCTTGATGCACGCTACCTTAATCATTTACAAGAACAAGAAAAACGTCAACAACTTGAAAGTGCCTCTGATGGCAGCGGTGCGTTTACTAGCCAATCTACGCAATCCAACTTAATCTCGTTCCTCATTCAACAAGGCGTTGGCGAAGCAACTGATGTATTGCTGATTGATGAGTCATTATGTATCCGCTGCAATCACTGTGAACAAGCCTGTGCCGATACCCATGGCGGTGCAACGCGATTAGATCGTGACACCGGACCTATTTTTGCTAACATCCGCGTTCCTACTTCATGTCGTCATTGCGAGCATCCGCATTGCATGAAAGACTGTCCGCCAGACGCGATTCACCGTGCACCACATGGCGAAGTTTATATAGATGATAGCTGCATCGGTTGTGGCAATTGCCAGCAGAACTGTCCGTATGACGTGATTCAAATGGCTGTGATTCAAGATCAGCCAGAACGTAGCCTGTGGCAAATTATGCTGGGCATTGAGCCAAAAGCATTACCCACAACCAATAGTAGCAAGGTCGCGGTTAAATGCGATATGTGTAAAGATATTACCGATGGTCCTGTATGCGTACGTGCCTGCCCTGTTGGCGCTGCACTACGTGTTAATCCTGAAGGTTTGTTGGGTTATGCCAGCGGCACCTCTGGTGAAGTCGCTTTACTTGGCTTAGATGAAACTTAGAAAGCGCTAATTGCATGCAACGCAGTAACATTTTTGACTTTAAAAATTACCTCTATTTTAAACTAGCGGTCGTTATCATTCTGATCGCTTTTGCTGCTTATTTGTTATTTGAGCCAGCAGTTGGACATTATGGTGGTAGCTGGCTTGGCTATGGACTCGGCACTATTTCAGCGTTAATGGTGTTGTGGATGGCTTGGTATGGTGTGCGCAAGCGGCGTTATCGTGGCTCCGGCGCCACGCAAGGCTGGCTATCTGCGCACATCTACTTGGGCACAGCGCTTACAGTTATTGTTACCTTGCACAGCGGCTTTCACTTCGGGCTAAACATTCATACATTTGCCTACGCCATGTTGTTAATCGTAGTGATCAGTGGATTTTTTGGTAATTACACTTACATGATTTATCCACGCCAAATGACCGAGAACATGGGTGAGGATAACTTGGATGGCTTGTTGTTACGCATCGCTGAATCTGACAAGTTAGCCCGACAGATTGCATTATTGATGCCAGACCACATCAATAACGTTGTTGCGCACGCTTGCGGCGAAACTTCTATCGGCATTGGCTTGTTAGAGCAACTCAGAGGATTTCAACCAAACTGCCCTTCCGCCATCGCGGTTCAACAACTCTCGACAGTGGACAACACACTATCCCCTGAGCAACGTAAATTGTATCGAGATTTATATTCAATCATGGTACGGCGTGAGTCCTTGGTAAGGCGCGCGCGCCAGGATTTAATGTATCGCGCTCGATTAGGTTTTTGGTTATATTTTCATGTGCCATTCACCATCGCATTGCTGGTGGCGATGCTGGCACATGTCATTGCTGTTTTTGCTTATTGGTAACGCATGATCAATTGTCTGTTAATTAAAATCACCCAAAACTCACGTGGTTTACCCATGCGGAGTTATCGCACATTGGTCGCAGAGGAAATCGCGTTTGGCCGCGGTGCAGAGTGCACCATTCACTTGCCTGACCCACGCATTGCTATGCACCACGCGGTAATCAAGCGCCGTGATGATGGTGAGCTACATTTAATAGCGCTCAATGGCGAATTAGAAGTTGATTCTGCATCTAGGCAAAACATTCCGCTAACACAAGGCATGCAAATCATGGTGGGGCCGTATCTGTTAACAGTAGAGCCAACGCCCCCTGATATCGATTTATCAATATCACTCGCGCTGGCGCACAGCTTGCCTGATGATTTTCAAAACATCAAATCACGGACACACGAACCTCTACCAGGGGCGACACGGTTTAAAAGACGTTTATCTATATGGATGGCGGTATTGATTGCGCTATTATTTTTAGCATTACCGTTAGCACAAAATTTAATCCCAAAACTACACGACACCATGGCAGAACTCCCCTTTGGTTTTGATAGGGTGTGGAGTCCAGGGCATATTTCAAATGCGCATCGGCATTTTGGCTCACAATGCGCTAATTGCCATCAAACTCTGACACAACAGGTGACTGACCAAGCCTGTATGCAGTGTCATCGCGACACTACACCGCACATTACTGACCCAGTGCTACAACATCATGCTTTTGAAGCTAAACGCAAGTTTTTAGGCAGTACTCGCTGTGGTGAATGTCATCGTGAACACAAAGCACCACAACCGTTAACAAGGCAAGATGATGGCATGTGCATTAAGTGTCACGGCAACATTAAAGCCATTAATGCCACCACAAAACTATCGGATATTCATGATTTTGATAAAGACCATCCTGGTTTTAAACTCACATTCAAAACAGGTAGTAGCCATGATAATAACGAGAAAATTGAGCGGATCCCGCAAACTGAAAAAGAACGGCTTATTGAAAATTCAGGGCTGAATTTTCCACATTCGCAGCATATCGGAAAAGTGCAGGGTCCTAATGGCATGTGGGATGTACGCGAGCTTTCATGTAAAACTTGCCACCAGTCAAAAGGTAAAGAGTTGCAATTTGAACCAATCGCTTATAAGCGCGATTGTGCGGCTTGCCATGCGGGCGAGCTCAAGGTGGGCTCCGCAGACTCGAAGTTTGATGTGCCGCATGGCTCAGAGCAAATAGTGATGAATACACTAAAATTATTTGCGCCAAAAAATGTTGAGCGCTATTCAGAAAAATTAAAAACTGACGGTTGTGCGTACTGCCATGTGGTTGAAACGTCAAATAAAGGAGATGCTTTACCATGGCGCGTAAAACCATTGCAAATTAACCAGGACTGGTTCAGTAAGGCGCGATTTAAACATGCCTCACATCGCACGCAACAATGTGATTCGTGTCATCAGGTAGAATCTTCAGAAACCAGCGCAGATGTAGCCATGCCCGACCGCGACTCTTGCTTGCGCTGCCACTCTGGCAAGCGCCCGAAACACAAACGCATTGCCAGCGGCTGCATGTCCTGCCATGACTTTCATAGCGTACATGCAACAGTTAACGCACCCATTTCAAGTGAAAGTTCCACCCAGGACACACTTGATAAGGCGCTTTCCATATCAGAACAATCACCTAAAGAAAAAGAATAAGCGCAAAATTTCAAGTCAACCTTGAGAATCGTTTTATAAAATAGAAACCTTATGACTGAAAAAAAAGTAGATGTTTTATTAGTCGGTAGCGGCATCATGAGCGCCACCCTAGCCTCATTGTTATCTGAATTAGATAGCTCACTAAGCATGATGATGATAGAGCGCTTACCTCAGATTGCCGCAGAAAGTACCGATGCGTGGAATAATGCAGGCACTGGGCACGCGGGCTATTGTGAACTCAATTACACGCCTATGCGTTCAGATGGCGTTGTAGAAATCGACCGCGCCTTGGCCATTAACGCTTCTTTTGAGGTTTCGCTGCAATTTTGGTCTTACCTTGTTGAACAAAATACACTGCCTACCCCAAAAAAATTCATCAATACAACACCGCATTTAAGCTTTGTTTGGGGTGATGATAATGTTGAGTTTTTACGCAAGCGCTATCAGCGACTCAAAGCAAATCATCTATTTCAGGATATGGAATTTAGTGATGATATAACTCAGCTAAAAAGCTGGATGCCGCTGATGATGGAACAACGCGATAGCCATCAAAAAGTAGCGGCGACACGTGTAAGTTATGGATGTGATGTTGACTTTGGCGCATTAACACGTAGCTTAATCAACTCGTTAGCCTCTAAAAATAACTTTGATCTTAATCTCAATACGGAAGTGCAAAGCTTAAAACAACTAAACAACGGGCGTTGGCAGGTTGGCTTAAAAGACCTTGCCAGTAAACATACGACAAAGATTGATGCCGGTTTTGTATTTTTAGGCGCAGGGGGCGGAGCATTAGCGTTATTACAAAAGGCTAGCATCCCAGAAGGCAAAAGCTATGGCGGCTTTCCAGTCAGTGGTCAGTGGCTGGTATGTAGCAATCCTGACATCGTTAGGCAACATGACAGCAAAGTCTATGGTAAGGCCGCGTTGGGCGCGCCACCCATGTCTGTACCACACTTAGATACCCGCATTATCAATGGCAAATCTGCCCTGCTATTCGGTCCTTACGCTGGGTTCACTACAAAGTTTTTAAAGGAAGGTTCGTATTGGGATTTGTTGAAGTCAATCAAACCTAACAATTTCAAAGCCATGCTAGGCGTTGGCTGGCACAATCTAGATTTAACACGCTATCTCATGGGCGAAGCGCTGCAATCACATACTTCACGCATTGCGTCTTTACGCCAGTTTTATCCACAAGCGGTTGAGTCTGATTGGCAGTTAGCACATGCTGGCAAACGCGTTCAAGTGATCAAAAGGTGTGATGAAAAAGGTGGCAAGCTTGAGTTTGGTACTGAAATCGTCAGCGCAAAAGATGGCTCAGCAGCGGCTCTGCTTGGTGCATCCCCTGGTGCATCAGTGTCTGTACAAGCCATGATTAACGTGATTGAACGCTGTTTTAAAACGCAACTGAAAACTGATGACTGGCAGAGGAAAATGAAAACTTTAGTACCAAGTTTTGGAGAATCACTCATTGATGATGCCAAATTATTAAAAAAAATCAGAACAAGAACACTTAGCACGATGCAACTGCTTTAAATTCAAGCGGATTTTTGCGTGGTTGATTTTTCTAACCAGAAAGTCCTTAAATTACGTCCTTCCCAAAAAGTAAGTCACGCACCGTTTATACGGATGGAAATCCAGAGGCTTTGGTTAAACCCAGATTTTCCATTAGGCGATTTTTCATCGACTTGAATGTTAACTAGCCCATTTTGCGTCTTTTTTGTGCAAATTGTCTGTCAATAGAATCACTATTGCCCATAAAATTTGCACAAAAAATCCATCAAACTATGCGGCGTTACCATTCCAAGTCCTAATGAAAAATCTGGATTAAACTTGAGTAAGATGATGACTATTATCGTCAGTCCGCATCTTACCCAAGTTATGCTACAAGTTAAGCTACAAGTTAAACCGCGAGTTTAGTAGCAATCAAGCTACGCTGGCGTCGCACTTCATACAGGCAAATACCACTAGCTACACTTACGTTTAAGCTTTCAACCGAACCAAACATTGGAATTGTCACTAGCGCATCACAAGTTTCAGCGGTTAAGCGGCGTATGCCATCGCCTTCTGCGCCTAGCACTAAAGCAATTGGGCCATCTAGCTTGGTATTGAGCAAGTTGCTTGGCGCGTCCATGGTGGTACCTACTACAAAAACCCCAGCCTCTTTGAGCTCACGTATCGTTCTAGCTAGGTTTGTCACCGCAATGAATGGTACGGTTTCCGCCGCGCCACATGCCACTTTACGTACGGTTGCGTTCAAGCCAACGGCTCTGTCTTTAGGCGCAATCACCGCATGCACGCCCATGGCATCGGCCACGCGCAAACACGCGCCTAAATTATGCGGGTCTTCCACACCATCTAAAATCAAAAAGAACGGCGGTTCTGTTAAATCAGATTCTAAAATATCGTGTATATCTTTGTATGGTATAGGGGTATCTACCACGCGTGCAATGACGCCTTGATGACGTCCATTTATGCCAGCCATACCATCCAAGCGGGCACGTTCAACCTCCATAGTACGCACACCTGAAGCTTCAGCCATTTTCAGCAAATCTTTCATGCGCGCATCAAGGCGGTCACGGTCAATTAAAATCTCTTGCACACTGGCGCTATGTTGGCGCAAACGGCTTAATACGGCATGAAAGCCAAATAAAATACGGGCATCACTCATTTTTTTACCTTACGTTTAGTTGCTTTTGCAGTAGCTTTGGTCGCTACTTTCTTAGGTTTACTGGTTTTATTTTGTGTTTTAGGTTTGCCTGAAGGCGATGACTTCCGTGTTGATGGTTCAAATGACTCAACTTTTGGCTTATTGCCAAACTTACCACCAAAATTAGTAGCTTCTGACTTTGGTTCATCAAAACCAGGCGTGGATTTTACAGTAGATTTACCGCTGTTGCCCGCTTTAATACTCATACTTATTTTTTTAGAATTAACATTAATTTTATTGTTTATCTCATTGTTTTCATTAACTAAAGAAAAATCAATCTTAGTGGTTTCTAAATCAACACGCACAACTTTAATGGTTAACCTGTCGCCTAACTGATAACGTACTCCAGTCCGCTCACCAGCCATTTCATGGCGCGCTTTGTCGTAATGGAAATAATCATTTCCAAGCTCGGTAACGTGCAGCAAGCCTTCTACATACACGCCATCGAGTGCGACAAATAAACCAAAGCTGGTCACACCTGCTACCGTACCCTCAAACACCTCACCAATTTTATCCTGCATGTAAAAGCATTTAAGCCAATTAGTCACATCACGCGTAGCATCATCGGCGCGGCGCTCAGTCATTGAGCATTGCATACCTAAGTTACTCCAGTCTCCAGCTTTATAACGATCGCCATTTAATACTGCTTTAATTGCACGATGAATGAGCAAGTCTGGGTAACGGCGGATAGGTGACGTAAAGTGAGCGTAAGCCTCATAGGCTAAACCAAAGTGGCCTACGTTTTCCGGGCTATATACGGCTTGCTGCATAGAGCGTAACAACACAGTTTGCAATAACTGCGCATCAGGGCGCTCTCTGATTTTGTCTAATAACTTACCGTAGTCTTTGGCGTGAGGTTTATCTCCACCACCCACGCCAAAGCCAAACTCACCCATAAACGTGCGTAGTAGCTCTAATTTTTCAGGTGTTGGGCCTTCATGAATCCGATACAAAGCAGGATGCTCATGTTTTTTTAGAAACTCAGCTGCGCAAACATTGGCTGCCAGCATACATTCCTCAATCAGCTTGTGCGCTTCATTGCGTGTACTTGGCTCAATACGCTCAATTTTTCCATTATCGTCAAAAATCATGATGGTTTCTGATGACTCAAATTCAATCGCGCCGCGTTTTTCACGTTGCGTCTGTAGCAATTGGTAAACACTATTGAGATCATTCAAATACGGTACTAACCAAGCGTATTCTTGTGCCAACTCACCTTTTGGATTTTGCAAGATTTCAAACACCTGATTGTAAGTCATGCGTGCTTTTGAGCGCATCACTGAGGGGTAAAACTTAAATTGCTTTACAATGCCAGCGCCGTCAATCTGCATGTCACAGATCATGCACAAACGCTCAACATCAGGGTTTAATGAACACAAGCCATTAGACAAAGCCTCTGGCAACATCGGGATAACACGCCGCGGAAAATAAACGGAGTTACCACGTTCAAACGCACCTTTATCCAGTGCATCGTTTGGTTTTACATAAAAACTCACGTCGGCAATCGCCACCACTAACCGCCACCCTTTGCCTTGTGGCTGTGCATATACCGCATCATCAAAGTCGCGCGCCGTTTCACCATCAATCGTAATCAACGGCATTTCACGGCAATCAATGCGGTCTTTATAGTCAGTTGCTTGCACTAACTTAGGATAAGACTCTGCAAGCTTGACAGATTCGGCACTAAATTCGTGTGGTAAATTATGCTTACGCAGTGCAATTTCAATTTCCATGCCGCTATCGGCATAGTTACCTAAAATTTCCACCACTTTGCCCATCGGCTTTGCGTGTGAAGATGGCTGCTCTGTTAGCTCCACCATCACCACTTGCCCAGATTTTGCCCCCATATCTAAATGATACGGAATCAATATATCAAGGTTAATGCGCTTATCTTCAGCGGCCACTACGGTTACGCCGCTAGTTTGAATCACACGGCCTACCAGCTTTTGGGTGCGGCGTTCAAGCACCTCAACAATTTTCCCTTCTGGCCGACCTCTTCTATCCAAGCCGCTCATGCGCACCATGGCACGGTCACCATGCATCACCTGCGACATTTCTTTAGGGCTTAAAAATAAATCCTCGCCATTGGACTTGGATTTATCGTCTGGAACTAAAAAGCCAAAACCATCAGGGTGCCCCTGGACCACGCCCGCGATTAAATCGAGTTTATCGGCAATACAAAGCGCACCTTTTCTATTTCGAATAATTTGACCTTCACGCTCCATCGCATTTAAACGCTTATTAAACACCTCACGCTCAGCATCACTAATCTCAAGTAATGCGTAGAGCTGCTCAATGCCCAACGGCACACCTTGGTCGCTCATCGTGGTTAATATCAATTCACGACTTGGCAACGGTGTGTCATATCGACTCGCTTCGCGCGCAGCATGGGGATCGTTACTTCTTTTACTTTTGTGACTATTTCTATGATTTGTCATTGACAAAGCTCACCTTTAATATAAAATTCAACGCCTTAATTGGCTACAGTATTTAAATACGTAAGTTAATTGCCCGGATGGCGGAATTGGTAGACGCGCATGGTTCAGGTCCATGTGCCTTAGGGTGTGGAGGTTCGAGTCCTCTTCCGGGCACCAATCAAATGCATATTCTACTCTATCGCGCGTAAAATATCGCTCATCACCTCAATGATAATTGAGGCTGGCTAGCATTGGTTCAACGTAAACAGGTCGATAAACGCTGATTAGCATTAGCTTCTACGTGTAAGATGAGTCGCTTATGATTAGTGTGTAAAGTTAAGGGCGTTGTAACCTGGTTTTGTTGAATTTAAATTGGCAAGCAGGGCAACGGCTTGCGCCCTTTTACCCACATTTAATTTTTGAAAAATACGTTTAAGGTGGCTTTTAACTGTATTTTGGCTGATATTTAAGATCATGCCAATTTCCTGATTGGTTTTACCCGTTTTAATCCAATCAATCACCTCCAGCTCTCGCTCACTTAAACTGGATAGACTAACCACGGGCGAACATTTCTCTAAAGTATCAGTGGGTGCAAGCGGCGTGATTTTTCTGAGTGCATGGTCTATATGGGGTATGAGTAGAGGCATCGCTAACCCACTGACTTCAAATGATTTATGTTTATCTAAAAACACATATAAACATTCATTTTTACTACGGCAATCAGTAACCCCATAAACTAATATCGAGCGCATTTCATTGAGTTTGCCAGGAAATATGGTTTTAAAATTATACTGACTAGCCATATCATCCAGACCATCAATCACATACCACTGGCGACCATTATTGACCCAACGTTTATGCAAGTGTGTGGCGCAGACGCCGATTTGATCTAATGTTGCCCACAATGCGCTCGTGTTAACACCCTCTAAATGAGAGGTAACGTCATAACTTAAGCTTTCACCAACACGCTTATTGCTAAAATCGCCCCAGACGGCTACAAGCACATCGTGTGGAATCAAGCTGGTAATAGTGTTTTGCATCCACTGAAAAAAGTCAAAGTGAGTTTCAATATGTTCAGCGTGCTGTATGACGGAAAAAATATCTTTCCAAAGTTTATTATTAACTTCTATATCCATAATAATTAGGCACCGTATGATGAGCAACATTGCTCACGTACACTTAATAATGCATAATAAATGCCAGATATTTAATTTAATAAAAACAGATAGTTATAAGATAATTTTAGAAGAGTATTGATTTAATCGTTAACAAGTCAACTCTAGTGTCAATTTTACAACAACACTAAAAAGAGAAATTCGTGCCAGATTTGAAAAATCACTCTAAATTTAGCGCATAAATCGCAGGTAAATTGCGCCACCATCCATAAACATCCATGCCATAACCAAATACATAACAATTAGGCACTTCAAGCCCTACAAAATCGGCTTCAATCGGTTTGGCATGTCCAAGTTTTTTTTCAATCAATACTGCAGAAAACACTTTTAAGGCGCCAAGTGCTAAACATTTGTCTTGAATCTCTTTCAAGGTAATACCTTCGTCCAAAATATCATCCACCAACAATACGGTGCGACCGGATAAGTCTAGCTTGGGGAGTGATTTCCAGCTGAGCGTCTTACCTACGGTTGCATTTTGGTAACGGCTGGCATGTACATGGTCCAGCTCTAATGGAAATAAGAGCTGCGTTAGCAATTGTCCAGCAAAAACAACGCCGCCTCCCATGACGCAAATAACTACAGGGCGGCTATGTTCTAGTGTGCGCGTAATTTCTTTACTTAATCTCACAATTTCTGTTGCAACAGCCTCAGATGAATAAATAAGTTCAGATTGTGCGAGCAATTGTTGAGGATCAGTTAAATGCATATATTGGAGCCTATGTTTCCTACTATGGCGCGGGTATTGCACCGCAGATTGTTTTACCTAATAAACTATGTACACTTTTTATCAAAAAAGAATGGTTAATGCAAAGTTAGCTGCTCGCTCAGGGCTTGGGTGCGGATCTCTATGCCGGTCTGAATTTGCGGACTATATTCCTCAACCCAAACTGCCAACTCAAGCTTGATAAGATTTTCTTTGGTGCTATGTGCGCCTTCAATCCATTTAAGTAGCTTATTGACCCATACGGTGTCTGCGGTTCTTGCTTGCGCAATACGCAGTTTTTCATGTGGCGTAGGCATGGTGTGTTCATCATCAGCTAATAACTCTTCATAAAGCTTCTCACCAGGGCGCAAACCTATATATTCAATTTTAATTTCGTCTAACTCTAACCCTGACAATCGAATCATATCCATGGCTAAATCAGCGATTTTAACGGGCTCACCCATATCCAACACAAAAATCTCACCACCCTTACCCATTAGCCCTGCCTGCATCACCAACTGTGCCGCCTCCGGAATAGACATAAAATAGCGCGTAATTTCAGGATGGGTAATAGTGATCGGCCCGCCCTTGGCTATTTGTTCGCGAAATTTAGGAATCACACTGCCACTGCTACCCAGTACGTTACCAAAGCGCACAATCACAAACCGCGTTCCAGTGGGATCTTGCAAGCCTTGACACACCATCTCCGCCAAGCGTTTACTTGCACCCATCACATTCGTTGGGTTAACGGCTTTATCGGTTGAAATCAACACAAATTTTTCTATACCAGCGTCTTTGCAGGCTGAAGCCAGCGTATGAGTACCAATAACATTATTCGACAATGCTTCCCACACGTTGCCATTTTCCATCATCGGCACATGCTTATAAGCTGCAGCATGAAACACTACTGCTGGTTGATATTGAGTTAATAGATTTACAATGCGCACTCTATTTTTAACATCACAAGTCATATATAACAGCTTTGTCGGTAAGTTAAATGCGCTTAACGTTTGCTCTAACTGGTAAAGTGCAAACTCTGAAATATCTAGGCAAATTAATGTGGCAGGTTGATATTTTACGATTTGGCGACATAGCTCCGAGCCAATTGAACCACCCGCTCCGCTCACCAATACCGTATGCCCGGCAATCAGATTTTGTAAACCTGTATTATCAAGCTTTACTGCGTCACGCCCCAGCAAGTCTTCTACATCTACTTTGCGAATTTGCGAAATACTGACTTTCCCGCTCATTAGGTCATCAATCGCAGGCACTGTCAGTACATCTAACCCCAGCGCATTGGCAAGCTCAATCGCCTGACGACGCTTTTGATGATAAGCCGAAGGCATTGCTACAATTACGTGCGCGACACCCAAACGTTGGCGCACAGCATCTAATTGTTGTATTGCCCCTTTCACTTTTACGCCAAAAATTTCACGACCCAACATGGTTGCATCGTCATCTAACATCGCAACCACATGCCATTGCGTGCTGCGAGCCAAATCTTTAACCAAGGCAACTGCCGCATCACCTGCACCCAGTATAATCACTGGATTACCCTGCCTTAAACTTACGCCATAAAGCTGATTCTCTTTCCAAGCGCGATAGGCAAAACGGCTGCCACCCATCATTAAAATAAGTAATAGCGGGTCAAGAATCAACACTGAGCGCGGCACCACCGTGGCAGTTTTTACCATAAAAAAAACTGCTGCCACCAACACTGCTGCAGAACCAACAGCTAAAAATATACGTTTAAGATCAGGCACACTGGCAAAGCGCCACATGCCACGGTACAAGCCCAATGTAATGAAGACGCCCACTTGTAACGCGACCACCCACAGCATTGATTGCAACATTTCCTGAAAATATGAATCAGGGATTGAAAAATTAAAACGTAACAAGTGAGCCGCTACCCAAGCAATTGCCGCCACCACCACATCATGTAGTAAAGCAAAAAAAGTACGCGGGTTCATGAGTGTTTTTTTCATTGGTGGGCTATCTACATTCTATAGTTAATGAACGAATTTGACCGTTGTGTCAGGATTAGGTCGATGGAATGTATTAAAGCTGGCTAACAACCATTTGCCGGCTTTAACTGTACAAAAGTTAATCAGCATTAACTTGCAAACACTAAATCCGATTTTAAATCTTCAATATACTCTAAGCCCACGGCAATTCTTACTAAACCATCGGTAATGCCTGCTGCAGCTCTCGCTTCTGGCGTTACGCGACTATGTGTTGTCGTGGCTGGATGCGTAATCGTACTTTTTGCATCCCCTAAATTGGCCGTAATTGAAATCAATTGTGTCGCATCAATTAGCGCCCAAGCGGCCTGCTGTGGGGTTTGGTTAGCGTTAGATTTAACCTCAAACGTCACAATACCACCACCGCTGCTTTGCTGACGCATGGCCAAGTCATGCTGTGGATGAGATTTTAAGCCAGGGTAATGTACACGCGCCACCTGCGGCTGTGCCTCTAGCCAGGCAGCTAACGCCAAAGCATTTTTGGCATGTGCTTCCATACGGATATACAGTGTTTCTAGTCCTTTCAAAAACACCCATGCATTAAATGCACTCATGGTGACACCTGCCGTACGCAAAAATCCGTATACAGGCTCCATTAATGCTTTAGAGCCCAGCACAGCGCCCCCTAGGCATCTGCCCTGCCCGTCAATATATTTTGTCGCAGAATGGATGACAATATCGGCACCCAGTGCTAATGGTCGCTGAATTGCCGGTGTGCAAAAACAATTATCTACCACCAAGTGCGCACCTGCCTGATGCGCAATATCCGCTAACACTTTTATATCACAAACTTCAGTAAGCGGGTTAGATGGTGTTTCGACAAAAAATAGTTTGGTTTTTGACGTTACAGCGGCTTGCCACTCATCTGGATTGGTCAATGACACAAATGTCACCTCCAAACCCCAGCGTTTTAAAATATTGCCAAATAACTGTACAGTAGTGCCAAAAATACTACGTGATGCGACAATATGGTCGCCAGCGCTACACAAGCCCATCACGCAGGCGAGAATCGCCGACATACCACTTGACGTTGCGACGCACTGCTCTGCACCCTCTAATGCAGCGAGCTTATTTTGGAACATGGTGACAGTGGGGTTGGTAAAGCGCGAGTAAATATTACCAGGCTCTGTTCCGCCAAAGCGGGCGGCAGCTTGCGCGGCACTGTTAAATCTAAAGCTTGAGTTCAGGAACAAGGCTTCTGAATTCTCGCCGAATTCAGTCATCTCGCTACCAGCACGTACAGATAACGTATTAGGGTGATATTGTTGTTTATTCATAATGCCCTCAAATTCTAAAATAAAAAAACCCGTGATAGCAATGGGCTAAAACGGGTTTTAGGTTCTCGCTTTAGCAGAATTTATTATGCGCTCGCAAGCTGAGTAAGGCTTTGTTTAAAGTCGGCCACTCAAATCAGCGCCCTTATATGTTAAGCCCTACCTTTTACAACGTCAAGCTTCAGCTTAATATTTACTTGCAAGCACAAATAAGGGTCGCTATTTTTAAGAAGCCTACTATTCCTGGCTATCAATCAAATTTAAGTCCATTTGCGTACTGGAGTTAGCTGGCTTTTGCACTTGATTACCATCGCCACGCGCCGCCTCAATGTTGGCCAAGTAAGCTTCATCAATATCTCCGGTGATATATTTGCCATCAAAGCATGAGCAGTCAAAATCATCAATGGCGGGGTTACTCAACTTAATGCCTTTAATCAGCGCATCTAAATCTTGGTAAATTAGCCCGTCCGCCCCAATTTCTTGACAGATTTCCTCATCAGTACGGTCTGTTGCCAATAGTTCATCGCGGCTGGGCATATCAATCCCATATACGTTGGGATAGCGAACAGGTGGCGCCGCTGAGGCAAAATAAACTTTATTAGCGCCAGCATCACGTGCCATTTGTACGATTTGTTGCGAAGTTGTGCCACGCACAATCGAATCATCGACTAACAGTACATTTTTACCTTTAAATTCCACGCCAATCGGGTTAAGTTTTTGGCGCACCGATTTTTTACGTAATGCCTGACCCGGCATAATAAATGTACGGCCAATGTAACGGTTTTTAATAAAACCTTCACGATAATCCAAACCTAGGCTAATGCCTACCTGCAACGCACTTGGGCGGCTAGTATCAGGAATAGGAATGACAACGTCAATTTTTTTATCAGACCATTCACGCTTGATTTTTTCTGCAAGACTGGTTCCCATGTCTAAACGCGTTTGATACACGGATATCCCGTCAATCACAGAATCTGGCCGCGCTAAATAAACATACTCAAAGATGCAAGAATTAAGTTTTGGATTTTCAGCACATTGACGAGAATAAAAGTTACCATCCATGTCGATAAATACAGCTTCACCAGGCGCTACATCACGCAATATTTTAAAGCCTAACACATCTAAAGCAACGCTCTCAGATGCCACAATATACTCTGTACCCTTTTCTGATTCTAACTTGCCAATGATCAGCGGGCGAATGCCGTTAGGATCCCGAAATGCAAGCAAGCCGAAATTGGCAATCATCGCCACCACAGCATACGCGCCCTTGCAACGCCTATGCACCCCTTCAACTGCATCAAACACCATGTCGGTATTAAGCACCGAGTTAGGGGCGGTTTTTTCAATTTCATGCGCAAGTACATTGAGCAATACTTCAGAGTCTGAAGAGGTGTTGATATGACGCAGGTCTTGCTTGAACATTTCCTGTTTAAGCTGCACTGAATTGGTTAAATTACCATTGTGACCAAGCACAATGCCAAAAGGAGAATTCACATAAAACGGCTGTGCTTCAGCTGCGCTAGATGATCCCGCTGTAGGATAGCGCACATGAGCAATACCCACATTCCCCACTAAATTACGCATGTGGCGTGTATGAAAAACATCTTTAACGAGCCCATTATTTTTATGCATATAAAAAGTATTGCCATCGGTGGTGACGATACCTGCGGCATCTTGTCCACGATGTTGCAACACCAGCAAACCATCGTATAACAATTGGTTAACTGGATTTTTACCTACAATGCCTATAATTCCGCACATGAATAAAGCCTTAATTGGTTAATTTTGTAATTGAAGATGATTTTTTATAATAATTTTTAATCGTATTTAACATGCTTGGCAATGTTTTCAGGTATCCACGGCAACATGCTTATCACAAGTGCTTCAATCGGCGCGCTAAACATCGCATTGCGCCAGCGTTCATCTTGAGGAGCGCTAGTTAGCCCAGCTAAGAACACCAATACACATACGACAAGCAATCCACGAATCACGCCAAATATGGCACCTAGCAAGCGATTAAGCCAACCAAGACCTACTTTTCTAACTATTGCAGATAGTGCGATACCCAATAAACTCGCCAGTAATAACGTTGCTAAAAAAAGCACTAAAAATGCCGCTAATACACGTAATGATTCGCTAGGAATATCAACGGGCATCATCGGCAAAACTTGATCAGTGTAAGTTCTGCCTACATAAAATGCAGCCACCCAGCCTAAAATAGCCAACACTTCCCTCACCATGCCTCGCATCACGCTAAATATGATGGATAAGCCGATGATGACTAGTACTGCATAATCAAAACTGGTCATCGTTTTATTCTAACCAACTGATTTAATTGATTTAATGGGTAGTAACGTGACTGATTAACAACTTTACTCATTGCTAACAACAATTCCAGTTAGACCTATTTCTTTGATTTTATCTAAGGCATTTACGGCCGCTTGACGAGATGTAAAATTGCCTACTTTCAGACGAATATTTTCACCTTTAGGCGTGGTTATTTTTTCTGTATGCGTGCTGAACCCTGTTGGTTTTAATTGATCTTGTATGCGCTTTACGTTAGCAATATCAGCATACACGCCCACTTGTACTGTGAAATGCTCATTGTATTTTTGAGGTGGAGTCGAATCCGTTTCATTAACAGCAGGCTTTTTAGAAGCTACAATTGTCTCATTGTTTTTAATTACTGTAGTTTTAACTTCAGGATTTTTTGGTGGAAGAGGTTTTTCCGTTTTGAGAGCTGATTCTTTATATTCAACAGATTTAGTGTCGCTCACTTTACTTTCGGTAACATTGCTTTCGATAACATTTTCAACCACAGCTTCAGCTTCTGGGTCTAACGCTAAAACCTCGTTAATTTCAATCTTACTTTCATGCCCAATCATTGGCTCAGGGTTTGTAGTGCTTATAGTGTCAGGCATCGTGATTTTAATGCTCTCGTGTTGTGATATTGCCACTCTATCTTGCAATATCTGCGGCAGAACAATCACCATCAACAGCACGAGCGCTACAGCACCCACCAAGCGCCGACGGGCACGTTTTTTTAGATTTAGAGCTTGGTCATTAGGTAGATCTGGGGGCATTACTGCGTCCTTAAAGATTAGGATTTGCGCGTTGATTCAAATGTTGCATTACGCTTGCAACGGTAAAGAATGAACCAAACACGACTATTTTATCATTTTCATTTCTATCAATACAGGTTTCTATATCGATACAAGCTTGCTCGTAGGCTTTAGCCGCTGTATCAAAACATTTAATGCTGGCATTAGGTATAATTTCCGCAATAATGGCAGCCAAGTCTGAAGCCAAAGCCCCGCGAACATGGTCAATATTGGCGACATACCAAGTGTCGATTTCATTTTTTAACGTATTCACAACACCTTTCATATCTTTATCAGCCAACATTGCAAATACCGCCAAAGTTTTAGTGTGAGTGCGTTCTGTTAACTTTAATGCTGCCAGATTCTCTGCAAGGGCTTGCGCCGCGTGTGGGTTATGCGCTACATCTAAGATCACCCAAGGTGTCTTAGATACTGTCTGAAAACGGCCAGCTAGAAATACCTGACGCATTGCATTAGCAATAGATGCCGTGGTAACAGGTAAGTATGCTTGTAACGACTCTACCGCCGCTACCGCACATGCAGCATTATTGAGTTGATAATGGCCTTTCAACGCTGGCAATGGCAACGTATGTATGACCCGCCCATTTGACAAATAACACCAATCAGCCGCTGACCAGGTATAAGTGAAATCACGATTGATGCACTTAAAATCAGCATCAATTTGTTGGGCATGGTTTATTAAGCTCTGTGGGGGATGGTTATCTCCACAAATAGCTGGTATTGATTGACGATACACCCCAGCTTTTTCAAAGCCGATTTCCTCGCGTGATTCACCTAAAAATTCTTGATGATCTAAATCAACACTGGTCACGATGGCGCAATCAGGTTCAAATGCATTCACTGCATCTAATCTACCACCCAATCCAATTTCTAAAATCGCGACATCAATCCCTGTTTGCGCAAAATGCCACATTGCGGCTAATGTCCCCACCTCAAAATACGTGAGCGCTACGACCTCTCCGCTTTTCCTTGCTGTTTCAACTGCAGAAAAGGCTGCACACAGCGCCTCATCGCTCACCTCAATGCCATTAATTCGAACACGCTCGTTATAACGCAGCAAGTGAGGCGAAGTATAACAACCCACAGCAAAACCGGCCTGCGTATAAGTTTGCTCTAACATTGCGCAAGTTGAACCTTTGCCATTGGTGCCTGCGACAGAGATAACTTTAAAGTTTTTCTGCAACTTTAAGCGCCCGATAACCTGTTTAACACGCGCTAGCCCCATCGCGATAGATTTAGGATGCAGGCTTTCAATGTACCTTAGCCATGCATTTATATCTTTAGGCGCCAAGTCACTAGGCATCTACATCACCTTTAGCAATCGGCATCAATTTCAGGCTAAGAATAATGCCAACGTTATTTGTCAATTAAGCAATTACCGGCAAACGCATTAAATTAGCCAATATTCCAGCGAGTCTGCTACGCATTTCACGACGGTCAATAATCAAATCAATCGCACCATGTTCTAACAAGAACTCTGCACGCTGGAAGCCATCTGGTAGCGTTTCACGCACTGTTTGTTCAATTACGCGCGGGCCTGCAAAACCAATCAATGCTTGCGGCTCAGCCACAATCACATCACCTAGCATGGCAAAACTTGCTGAAACACCGCCCATAGTAGGGTCAGTCAGCACTGATATGTAAGGCAATCCTGCTGCACTTAATTGTGTGAGTGCCGCACTGGTTTTTGCCATTTGCATTAGTGAGAACAAACCTTCCTGCATACGAGCCCCACCGCTGGCTGCTATACAAACAAAAGCCATTTTATTATCAATCGCGGCTTGAACACCGCGCACAAAACGTTCTCCCACGACCGAGCCCATTGAGCCGCCCATGAACTTAAACTCAAATACCGCCACGACTGCCGGCACTGATTTAATGCTGCCTTGTATCACAATTAACGCATCTTTCTCGTTTACGGCTTTCTGCGACTCTTTAATACGATCCGCATAGCTTTTGCTGTCTTTAAATTTGAGCGTATCTACTGGCTGTACGCCAGCACCGATCTCAAATTGACCTTCTGCATCTAACAATTGTGCTAAACGTGCACGTGCGCCAATTCGGTTGTGATACGTACATTTTGGGCATACATCGGAATTATCTTCCAAGTCTTTACGGTACAGCACTGATTGACATGATGGACATTTACTCCACAGCCCTTCAGGTACGTTTTTTTTGTCTGCACCGACAACACGTTTAATTTTTTGTGGTAGTTTGTTTAACCAACCCATAGTTGCATCCTTTTTAACAATTACGCAGCATCTACTGCCGTTTTTAATTCATCCATAAGCTTAGCAACGTTGCTAAGCAAATTTTCATCTGTTGATGCTTCAATCACTTGTACCATGCGACTACCTACCACCACAGCATCTGCAATCGCAGCGGTTGCTTTTGCAGTAGCTGCATCACGAATGCCGAAACCAACGCCTACTGGCAAACTGGTTTGCCCACGAATAGAAGCAACGCGTTTAGTCACTTCAATAATATCTAAATTAGCCGCACCAGTAACACCTTTGAGCGACACATAATACACAAAACCACTAGCTTGCTTCACAATCAAATCAACGCGTTCAGGTTCCGTGGTTGGTGACAATAAAAACACAGGATCTATATCGCGTGCGCGAAGCTCTTTAACAAATTCACCACACTCTTCTGGTGGATAATCAACTGTAATCACACCATCTACATCTGCCGCTTTCGCACGATCTGCAAAAGCCATCGCACCGATGGCTTCAATCGGGTTAGCATAACCCATCAAGATAATCGGTGTGGTCTGGTTGGTTTGTCTAAACTCTTTCACCATAGCCAATACTGCAGTCAACCCAACTTTATGCGCCAAAGCACGTTCACTGGCACGTTGAATGACAGGACCGTCGGCCATTGGGTCAGAAAACGGTACGCCAAGTTCGATCATATCAGCACCATGCTTAACCAGCGTGTGCAGTAAATTGACCGTATGTTTAGGATGCGGATCGCCTGCCGTAATATATGGAATTAAGGCAGTTTTTCCTTGTTGTTTAAGTGTTGCAAATACAGATTGAATACGGGACATAATGGGCGTCAGTTAAAGTTTAAATGTACTAGTTAATTAGTTAGAAAATCAAAGTGCCTGTGGTGCGAGGTTTGCATTTTATAAAGTGATATTTGCAAGTTTGGCAACCGTATTGATATCCTTATCGCCACGACCAGATAAATTAACGAGAATAATCTGATCCTTATGCATGGTTTTAGCCATTTTTTCAGCATGTGCTAAAGCATGGCTAGATTCAAGTGCTGGGATAATACCCTCTGTACGGCATAAATTATGAAACGCTGCCATGGCTTCATCATCAGTGATCGCCACATATTCAGCACGTTTAATGTCTTTTAGCCATGCATGCTCTGGGCCAACGCCAGGGTAATCTAACCCTGCTGAAATTGAGTGCGTTTCAATAATATTACCATCGGCATCTTGCATCAAATAAGTGCGGTTGCCATGCAACACTCCTACCGGACTATTAGCTGTTAATGGCGCAGCGTGCTGACCGGTTTCCATGCCAAGACCGCCCGCTTCAACGCCAATCAAACGTACATTAGGTACGTCAATATAAGGGTAAAAAATACCCATGGCATTAGAGCCACCGCCAACACATGCAACGATTGCATCTGGCTGGCGACCCACCATTTCCATCATTTGTTCTTTAGCTTCAATACCAATTACCGCCTGAAAATCACGCACCATCATCGGATACGGATGCGGACCTGCAACTGTACCAATAATATAGAACGTATTATGCACATTGGTCACCCAATCACGCATTGCCTCATTCAGCGCATCTTTCAGTGTTTTAGAGCCGCTTTCTACCGGCACCACGGTGGCTCCCAGTAGTTTCATTCTGAATACATTAGGCGCTTGACGTTTAACATCTTCACTGCCCATATATACCACACACTCCAAGCCTAAACGTGCCGCGATGGTTGCTGTGGCAACACCATGCTGACCGGCGCCGGTTTCCGCAATGACTCTAGGCTTACCCATACGCTTAGCCAGCAATGCCTGACCAATAGTATTGTTAATTTTATGTGCGCCTGTATGGTTTAAATCTTCGCGTTTCAGGTAAATTTGCGCACCGCCAATTTTATCTGACAAGCGTTTTGCGTGGTAAATAGGGCTAGGACGACCAACAAAGTGTTTTAAATCATACGCATATTCAGCTAAAAACTCAGGGTCATGACGATATTTTTCGTACATGATGCGCAAGTCTTCCAACGCTTCAACCAATGTTTCCGCTACAAACGTACCGCCAAATTGTCCAAAATGCCCACGTGCATCCGGCATGTCATAAAGCTGCATTATTTACTCTCCACATTAACTTATTTGCATCTCGAAGCTTACTGCCTGAAACTCACTATATATAAACCTGTTGCATAAATGCAGCAATTTTCGTTGCATCTTTAATTCCTTTTGAAATTTCCACACCGCCGCTTACATCCACCGCATAAGGTTTTACCTGTGTAATGGCCTGCGCCACATTTTGCGCATTTAAACCACCAGCAAGAATCACAGGTTTTTCTAAGGTTGCTGGAATTAAATTCCAATCAAATACGTGCCCGGTACCGCCTGCTACACCCTCGGTATAAGTATCCAATAACAAGGCTTTGGCTACAGAAAAATCTTGTGCACATTGTACCAAATTTGTGTCCAACTTAACGCGAATTGCTTTGATAAAAGGCAGTCTATAACGCGCGCAAGCTTCAGGTGTTTCGTCACCGTGAAATTGCAGTAAATCTAATTTCACTTGCGACATCACCTCTTCAATAAAGCTGGCTTCCGCATCTACAAATAAGCCAACCACACTCACAAAAGCAGGAATTTTATTGGCGATTTCAATAGCTTCTGCAATGCTGACACAACGCGGGCTGGGAGCGTAAAATACCAAACCAATGGCATCTGCACCGTTAGCTACTGCGTTTAAAGCATCTTCCACACGCGTAATACCACAAATTTTAACTCTAACTCTCAAAGCACCATCCTTAAGCTGACGAGCTATATCACAAGATTTTTTAACAACAGCATTAAATCACAAGGTGCTATTGTACCGCTAAATAAGCACCTGCAAGCCATGTTGGGAGCGTTGAGGCAACCCCCATTTTTCATCATACCCGACACCCGTTAAATACAATCCACAAGGTGAGAAAGTTGGCGGCGACAACGTACGATCTCGCTTTTGTAATAACTCCTTAATATAGCTAGGTGGATAATTGCCTTTACCCACGTAAATCAAGGCACCGATCATATTGCGCACCTGATGTTGCAAAAAAGCATTTGCAGAGAAGTTAAATACAAAATACTGCCCAGCCACACAAACACCGGCTTCTGTTAAATGTCTGATTGGTGATGCTGCCTGGCATTCAGAGGCTCTAAATGCACTAAAATCATGCTGCCCAACCAGATAGCTAGCGGCCTCACGCATGGCTGAAAAATCCAGAGGCAAATGAAACCAACCAGCTTTATTTGCCATCAGCGCAGGCGCTACCGATGAATTGACCAGCAAATACTGATAGCTACGACTAAAAGCTGAAAATCTAGCATGAAAGTCATCGGCTACTTGATGCGCCCACTCCACACGTACTGTTGGTGGCAAATGTGCATTTACGCCACGCACCCATGCAGAAATCGGGCGTATAGCCTCTGTATTAAAATGTACAACTTGACCAAGTGCATGCACGCCTGTATCAGTGCGGCCTGCGGCATGCACTCTAACGGTATGCTGAGCGATGCTTGTAATGGCTGCCTCTAATGCATCCTGCACAGCACCGGCATTCGGTTGGCTTTGCCACCCACAAAAATGTGCGCCATCATAAGATATCCCTAATGCATATTTCACGAGCGCAATCCCAATACCAGACAAATTGAAGCTATTATCATAAAAATTACGATCAATACTTTATCTAATAGCCTAAAAGGCATTTGATTAAAAACAACTATTTTTTCACTCGATACATCATCCGTACTTAAATAAAGGTGATCAAAATTATTTAAGTCAAATGGCTTATGTCGCTGCGTTGCAAAGTCCTCAACATACTCAAGCGTTAAAAACAATCTTACAGCAAATTTTTCAATATTTAACCCTACATATTTAAGCGGGCTAAGTAATATATATAAACCAAGAATTATGTCTTGTTTTGAACCGGTGATAAACAATATATTAAGCGTGGCCAAGGCAATAGTTATTCTTTCTATATGTAATAGCCCTAACTGCAAACCATCAAAAGTAGGTGCAAAATCAAGGGGAATATGTGGAATCAATTCACCGGGCGTACCAAGTCCGTAAATAACCAATATCGAAATAAACAACCAGCGCATACGCATCACAACGCGCGTAAAGCTACGCATTTGCAAGCTCATTGCAATCATACAAACGCCAATAAAAAGTAGATGCAATAGTGAATTACTTAAAAAATTCATAAGTAACAGCGTCAAAATAAAGCTTAATATTTTAATAATAGGATGCATCAGTAAACGTGAGCCAATGTTGAACTAAAAATGGATTTCCGAAAAATAGTTGATCAGCGATTAAAAACCATTTAAGCCAGATAAAAAAAGCCGAGCGTTTAGCTCGGCTTAATCTTCTAAATAGCGTTAACTATGCCAAACTTGCTAATAACTGCTCAGCACGCTGCACCTGTTGCGGGCCACCCTCTTTAAGTACTTCATCTAACAATTCACGTGCGCCCTCTTTGTCATCCATATCAATGTAGGCTGCGACTAAATCAAGTTTAATATCAACATCTTGATTTTCAGATGCGGTTGGCGCTGCTAATTCAACAGATAAGTCATCCTTAGCAAACCCTTCCTCAGCTTTTACATCATCCTCGCCTAAATCCAAACTAATTGCTGAAAAATCAAACGCATTGGCATCAATTTCATTACCTAGAGCCAAACTTTCATAATCGTCAGTTAACGCTTCATCCTCTACCAACGGAAAGTCAAAAGAAATCTCCTCAGCATCAGGCTCGATCTCTGAGGCTGACTGAGTTTGAGCCTGTGGCGCCAAGTCCGTAGTAGTGACATCGGTTACAACATCAGGAACGTCAAATTCCAAACCAAATTCAACAGCATCACTGCTTATTTCTCGATCCGGCTGTTCAACCTCATTAGGCAGATTTAAGTCAGCCGCAACATCAAACGTATTTGCAAATTCAAAAACCGGCTCATCCTCAACCGCTGAAGCAGAAACGGCTTCGGCTAGAGGTGGTTCAATTAAGGTTTCAGCTAGAGGCTCAACTGAAACTTCCTCTTTCACATTGAAATCTGAAATATCAAAATCCATCAAATTATCATTGCTACTATCCACTTCAACAACGTGCTTACCACTCTCTAACGCATCAACAGCATCCGCTACAGTTGCTACTTCTGTTGAACCAATTTCCGGTAATTCCAGCTCAATAACACCTAGATCTTGCTCATCAGTACTAACTAAATCTACATCAGGTTCAGCAATATTTTCGCTTGTAGCAACATCAACACTACCCAAATCGAACGATTGGTCGTGATCAACATTTTCTGTTGTTGCAAAACTTTGCATAACAGCGGAATTAGCATCATCAATAATTGGCTCAATTACGGGTTTATTATCTGCAATCGGCTCTACTGTATCTAATGAAAAATCGAGACCATCTTCAGCTGAGGTAGCAATTTCATCGAGATCAGAAACATCAGACTTTCCTGCCGCCAAGACATCAGCACTAACTATATTGCTAATGTCGTACAGCGGATTCTCAGGCTCAATTGTGATACCAAGCTCAGCAATTTTCGCCCATGTAGGATCACCTGCCCCTAATGTTGTGTAAAGTTCGCCAGCGATGGTTTCAAATGCAGCTGCATCTTTACGACCCGCGTACATTTCTAGTAGTTTTAAATGTAACTCGTAACGTTTTGGTTCTTTTAAGATAGCATCTTTTAAGATTTCTTCTGCTTGTGCATCACGACCGTACGCCATGTAAACTTCGGCCTCAGCGATAGGATCAACATCGTTGGTGTCAATCATGCTGCCATCAGCACTTTGAGCAAAGTCCGTCAAGAATGAAGTGTCTGAATTGCTAGAACTACCCGTAGTATTACCAAACACGGTGTTTGCGCGTAGGCCACCTGAAGTTAAAATACCCCGCTCAAAGCTGTCTAAATCTTTCCTGCGTTTATTACGCAAAAACAACCAGCCAGCGCCCAGCAAAGTAACGCCAGCAGCGCCACCTAACAGCGTCATATCTACATCGCCAAAAAGTGATGGCTCTGCCAACACTTCAGCAGGCGCCTTAACTACTGGAGGCACTGGGTTTACTTCAGGTTTTACTGCGGTTTTTACTTCAGCGACTGTCTTGACTTGATTATTTGCCGATTCATCCTCAACTGTAGTGATGGTTTGCTCAGCATTTTTTTGCAAATCTGTCATGGTTTGGTTTTTCAAAACCAGTAACTTTTGCATATCTTCAATTTGCTTCTCTAACGCACTAATCCGTTGCTGCGACTCTTTATATGCCTTTTCACGCGCTATTGCCTCTTCTTGTAATACTGAAAGCTGTAGTGCTGAATCTTTTGCATTTTTATCACCGTCTTTACCGGCTTTTGTATTGTCTTTCTCGCCAGCCGACAATTTAACTACATCTTGCGCACCAGCTTTAATCGGAGTCGCTTGATCTTCAGCAGTGGTAATTTTTCCAGATGCAGATTGCTTTTGTTCGACTTCTTCAATGACTGATTTTGCGGCCACGTTACCAGCCAAAGCGTTACGATAGTCATTCCAGTTGGCTGAATGTACCTTAACAGCCTGCCTAGCCTCCTGTGCTCCAATGGCCGTCAAAACTTCTTTTGAAGGCGCTTTGATAATCTGCCCAACCTTAAGCTGGTTCATATTTCCGTTGGTGAAAGCTTGTTTATTTTGCTCAAATAAACCTACGAGCATTTGATCTAAGCTCACCCCTTCAACTTGCATTTCTTTTGCAAGTGAATTTAAGGTATCCCCCCGCGTTGAAATCAACTGATTTGGCGCCGCATCTCCGCCAACTTCACTTTGATCTTGTTGCGCTTTAATTTGCTTACTTTGTTTTTTGAAATTTTTAGAATTTTTAGAAGGTTGTTGTACGTCATCAAATGTACTTGAACTAGCACCACTAGAGATTACATCCCGGTTTTGCTTACTTGCTGCAGATGGAAGTGAAACTGTTGAGGTTGATGCACTACTAAGCGCATCTTTATAGCCAGGTGGGTCTAATAAAATCGTATATTCGCGCAATAACCGACCCGATGCCCAATCTACTTGAATAAGCATATCCAAATACGGATCGCTAATAGGTTGATTGGTGAACAGTCTGAGGACCGGTGCCCCATCTGCATTTTTAGCTAAATCTACTTTAATGTTGCTATGAATACCAAGACGAGAGATGCCTTGTACGGCGTAGGCTTCTTCAGAAGCAATGCTAGCAACCATTGTTGAAAGCTCTTCTGGTGTGACTGATAATAGCATCACTTCAGCGCGAAGCGGCTCACCTAAACCCGAGCTTACGTTTAGCTTACCTAACCCTGCAGCAAAACCATAAAAAGGTATAAATGCCAAACAGACAGCCAACGAGATTTGCTTTATTTTCGATTTATGCACACTGCTACCTTTAATCAAACTAAAAATTTGCAATATGAAAATAACATCAAACAGTTAGCTATGCAAGCTCATAATGCACATTATATTCCAACCCCTATCTGGCTGCCGACCTTCATTGTTATGATTTAGACATCAATGAAGGGATAATCCTCACTACTTTTCTATTAAAATCCGCAACATACGGCGTAACGGCTCAGCCGCACCCCACAGCAATTGGTCACCTACCGTAAATGCAGATAAATAATCGTTTCCCATGCTCAATTTACGCAAACGTCCGACTGGCGTTGTTAATTTGCCTGTCACTGCGGCTGGCGTAAGCTCGCGCATACTAGGTTCACGTTCATTGGGAATCACTTTTGCCCATTGATTAGCCTCAGCTAACATTTGATTGATTTCATCCAATGGTACATCTTTGGTAAGTTTGATTGTGAGCGCCTGGCTATGGCAACGCATGGCACCGATGCGCACACAAAGACCGTCAATAATAATGGGGTTAGCTTCGCGACCTAAAATTTTATTAGTCTCAGCGCCGCCTTTCCACTCTTCTTTGCTTTGACCGTTGCCAAGATCTTTATCAATCCATGGGATAAGACTTCCAGCCAGTGGTACGCCAAAATTGGCAACTGGAAAAGCGTCATCACGCAATGTACCGGCTACCGTGCGGTCAATATCTAAAATCGCAGATGCTGGATCAGCTAACAACTCGCTGGCGGCAAAGTGCGCCTCGCCCATCTGCTTGAGTAATTCGCGCATATTCTGCGCGCCAGCACCGGAGGCTGCTTGATAGGTCATTGAGGTTGCCCACTCGACTAAATTCGCTTTAAACAAACCATTTAAAGCCATTAGCATGAGTGAAACAGTGCAGTTACCGCCAACCCAGTTTTTATTGCCGTGCGTATAGGCGTCTTGAATTACATGCATATTGACTGGATCAAGAATAATCACAGCGTCTTTTTCCATTCGCAGTGTAGAGGCTGCATCTATCCAATGACCAGTCCAGCCATTTGCACGGAGTTTTGGAAATACTTCACTAGTGTAATCGCCACCTTGGCACGAGATAATCGCGTCCATTTGCGCTAGTTCCGCGATATTCATTGCGTCTTTTAATGGCGCAGAATCTTTACCGACGTTCGGCGCTTTTCCACCAACTTGTGACGTTGTGAAAAATTGCGGCTCAATGTGCGCGAAATCATTTTCCTCCATCATGCGTTGCATGAGGACTGAACCCACCATACCGCGCCAGCCTACAAATCCTACTTTTAGCATACTTAAACCTATCGTAACGGCCTACTGCCGTAAATTTATTTAGTTGATTTTTGAACAGCTTCGCCAGCTTTTTCAATATCCTTACCAACACCATGAATCGTATTGCAACCAGCAATTCCTATCACTAGGGCAATTAATACAAAATGTTTTAACATAATTTTATCCTTTTTTTATAACTCGTATTTTATAACACGTTGTTATTTTAATGACATTATGAATGTTTTATGTAAAAAGCGACACTTTAAAAGCGCCGCTTTTTCATACAACTTAAGTAACAAAGGTTACATTGCAGCAACGATTTGATCACCCATTTCAGAGCATGATACACGTTTCATGCCTTCTTCAAAAATGTCGCCTGTACGGTAACCTGCGGCTAATACTTTTTTGACCGCATTTTCAATGCGCTGTGCAGCAGTCTCGTTATCAAAGGTGTAACGCAACATCATCGCCACTGAAAGTATCGTCGCAATTGGGTTGGCTAAGTTCTTACCTGCAATATCAGGGGCTGAACCGTGTGATGGCTCGTACAAGCCTTTTTTGGTTTCGTTGAGTGAAGCTGAAGCCAACATGCCGATAGAGCCTGTCAACATAGACGCTTCGTCTGACAAGATGTCACCAAAGATATTGCCTGTCACTATCACGTCAAATTGTTTTGGGTTGCGAATTAACTGCATTGCAGCGTTGTCTACGTACATATGGCTCAACGCCACTTCTGGGTATTCTTTCGCTACATCAATCACGATTTCTTTCCAGAACTCGGTGGTTTCTAGCACGTTGGCTTTGTCCACTGAGCACAATTTTTTGCCACGCTTCATGGCAATATCAAATGCCACATGCGCAATTCGGCGCACTTCAGACTCTTTATAAATCATGGTGTTAAAGCCTTCGCGCTCACCCTCTTCGTTCACGCGCATGCCGCGCGGTTGGCCAAAGTACACATCACCCGTCAATTCGCGCACAATCATAATATCTAAACCCGCCACCACTTCTGGCTTAAGCGTAGAAGCATTGGCTAATTCCGGATACAACACCGCAGGACGCAAGTTTGCGAACAAACCTAAGTCTTTACGAATGCCCAACAAACCACGCTCTGGGCGTAACGGACGATCCAAATTGTCATATTGTGGACCGCCTACTGCGCCTAGCAATACTGCATCTGCGGCACGGCAGATTTTTTGCGTAAATTCTGGATATGGATGACCGAATTGGTCATAAGCCTGGCCACCCAAAGGCGCTTCAGTAAACTCCATTGCCATGCCTTCATTTTTCAACACATCAAGTACACGAAGTGCTTGTGTAACAATTTCTGGACCGATGCCATCACCGGGTAATACTGCAATTTTCATTGTCATTTTATTTATCCTCTATGTTTTAGCCCCCTCTCCTGCTGGCGGGAGAGGGGTTATTTAGTTAAGCAAACAACCACGGCTGATTTTGCTTATGTTTTTGCTCGAATGTTTTAATCTTTTCCGCATGCAATAGTGTTAAGCCAATTTCGTCTAAACCATTCAATAAATTATGTTTAGATGTCGCATTAATTTCAAAACCAAAGGTTTCACCAGAAGGCAAAGTCACGGTTTGCGAAGGCAAGTCTACGTTTAAGCTATAACCCACATTTTCTTGACATTCTTTAAATAATTTATCGACCATGGCATGACTCGCCACAATCGGCAGCATGCCATTTTTATAGCAATTGTTAAAGAAAATATCGGCATAGCTCGGTGCAATAATCACGCGAAAGCCGTAATCTTCAATTGCCCAAGGCGCATGTTCACGGCTTGAGCCACAACCAAAATTTTCACGCGCAAGCATCACTTGTGCGCCTTTGTAGCGTGGTAGATTGAGTACAAAATCTTCGTTTAGCGGCCTATTGGTACAATCCATACCTGGTTCGCCATGGTCTTTGTAGCGCCACTCATCAAACAAATACGGGCCGAAACCTGATCGTTTGATAGATTTTAAAAATTGCTTTGGAATAATCGCGTCAGTGTCAATATTGGCGCGGTCTATCGGGCAAGCTAAGCCTTTTAATTGGGTAAATGCTTTCATTGTTTTATATCCTAACTAAATATTTCGCACGTCAACAAAATGGCCTGCAATAGCCGCGGCAACTGCCATCGCTGGACTGACCAAATGCGTGCGCCCGCCTTGGCCTTGGCGACCTTCAAAATTGCGGTTTGAGGTAGAAGCGCAGCGCTCGCCTGGGCTGAGTCTGTCAGCGTTCATCGCTAAGCACATGCTGCAACCTGGTTCACGCCATTCAAAACCTGCTTCGGTAAATATTTTATCGAGACCTTCTGCTTCGGCCATGCGTTTTACTTGACCAGAACCTGGCACCACCATCGCCAACTTAATAGAGCTCGCCACTTTTTTGCCTCTTGCTACGACCGCTGCTGCACGTAAATCTTCTATGCGGCTATTGGTGCATGAGCCGATAAAGATTTTATCCAATTTAATCTCTTCAATTGGCGTATTGGCAGTTAAGCCCATATATTTCAAGGCATTTTCAATACTGGTGCGTTTAGTGGCATCTTTCTCTTGTGCTGGGTCTGGTACGCGGCCGTTAATCGGCAACACTTGCTCAGGCGATGTACCCCAAGTGACTTGCGGTGCAATGTCTGCGCCTTTTAGCTCAACTACACTATCGAATGTTGCATCAGCATCCGTTGCTAATGTGTTCCAATAAGCCACAGCTTTATCCCAGTCTGCTGGTTTTGGTGCATATTGACGGCCTTTTAAGTATTCTGCTGTTTTGGCATCTGGCGCGATAATACCTGCGCGCGCGCCTGCCTCAATCGCCATATTGCAAATAGTCATGCGGCCTTCCATAGAGAGCGCGCGAATCACTTCACCGCCAAACTCAATGGCAAAGCCATTGCCGCCAGCCGTACCAATTTTGCCGATAATGGCCAAAGCCACATCCTTTGCGGTCACGCCAACGCCCAATTGGCCATCCACTTTGACCAATAGGCTTTTAGATTTTTTGGCAATTAAAGTTTGTGTCGCCATGACATGCTCAACTTCTGAGGTGCCAATCCCGTGCGCCAAGGCACCAAATGCACCATGGGTAGAAGTATGACTATCGCCACACACCACCGTCATGCCTGGCAATGTCGTGCCGTTCTCAGGGCCAATGACGTGAATAATACCTTGATTGGCATGCTTGAACGGGAAGTAAACCAAAGCGCCTGTTTCTTTAATATTGCTATCAAGTGTTTCAACTTGCAAACGAGAGATTGGGTCTTCGATACCTTTATCCCAATCTTTGGTCGGCGTATTGTGGTCAGGGTTCGCCACAAGCGTATCAGGACGCCAAGGCTTACGACCGGCCAAACGCAAGCCTTCAAAAGCTTGCGGGCTAGTCACTTCATGTACCAAGTGACGGTCAATATAAATTAAACAAGTGCCGTCAGCATCTTCATGCACCACGTGCGAATCCCACAATTTATCGTAAAGCGTTTTTGCCGCCATCATAGCTCCTTAAATTACTGCCAACTCAAACAAAAACGCAAGCATACCTATATTTTAATACCCTGACAATGATATAGGTTATACTAGTATTAAACATAACAGGATAGAGTAATCAATGGATACCAGACGTAAAGAGCTCGCTGAATTTTTACAAGCACTGCGCCAACGTGGTACACCAGAAGAATTTGGATTCCCCTCAGGTGCGCGCAGGCGAACACCAGGCTTGCGCCGAGAAGAGGTCGCGCAACTCGTAGGCATAAGCGCTACATGGTATACGTGGATAGAACAAGGCCGTAAGGTTAATGTATCAGCCGAAGCATTAGAACGATTCGCCACTGCACTTAAACTCACCAAATCAGAACGCACCTACTTGTTTGACATGGCCGATAGGCGAGACCCACAAGCCCATATGCTAGAAGCAGACACAGCACCTGATACGCTGGTAAATATGCTTGATAGCATTCAAATACCCGCCTACATTATGGGGCGAACCTGGGATTTACTAGCTTGGAACAAACCGGCCGAGGCGTTATTTAGCGGCTGGTTGGATGTTTGGAACAAAGAATCACTCCAACCCAATTTGCTACGCTTTGTATTTTTACACGCCAACGCAAAACAATTTGTAGTGAATTGGGAGCTACGCGCCCGCAGGCTGGTAGCAGAATTTCGCGCCGATTGCCGCAGCCGCTTAGAAGAACCAGCGCTACAAAAGTTGGTGTATGAACTCACGCAAGCCAATCCAGAATTTGACCGCTTTTGGAAACAACACGACGTGTTAGAAAGACAAGGCGGCCAGCGCGAATTTAACCACCCACAACACGGTTTGATCAGCTACCAACAAGTGACTTTGCGACCTGTGGAGCAAGAGCAACTTAAACTGGTTTTGCTGCAGGCAGATGCAATATTGAACGATTAAAAAAATAATAAGAGTGAGAGGCACATCATTGGTATTAGCTTACAGAGGTGGTGCAATGACATGCTATGCCGTAGGGTGTGCAAAAGGCGTTATCTTGCACACCAGTCAGCTAGCGAATCTAACCAAAAAATCAAACCAAATCACGCATCAACTTATACTCAATCGCATCAATTAGCGCACGCCATGAAGCATCGACCACGTCTGTTGAAACGCCTGTAGTCGTCCAGCTTTCATTTTGGTCGGCGGATTCAATCAACACGCGCACTTTAGCGGCGGTGGCTTGATCTGAATTCAATACACGCACTTTGTAATCGGTTAAACGCACAGTTTTAATGGCGGGGTAAAAGCGTTCTAAGGCACGGCGCATGGCTTTATCTAGCGCGTTTACTGGGCCATCGCCTTCGGCTGTTGTGGTTTCTTCTTGCCCATTAACCACCAGTTTTATGTGCGCAAATGAATTAACACCGTTGAGGGCAGGTTCGTGAATATTGACTTGATACTCTTTAAACTCAAAACTTGGGCGTAACTTGCCTAGTTCTCGCAACACTAAAAGTTGAACAGAAGCTTCAGCGCTTTCAAACTGATAGCCATCGTGCTCTAGGGCTTTAATGCGCGCCAAAATGCGTTGAGTATCTGTGGAATCTTTATCAAGCGTAGCGTCAATTTCGCGTAATTTTGAAAGCAATGCGCCCCGCCCTGCCACTTCAGAAACCAAAATATGGCGGATATTGCCGACTTGTTCTGGGTTAATATGCTCATAAGAAATAGGGTTTTTGTTGACCGCATCAATGTGCATGCCGCCTTTGTGCGAAAACGCATCATTGCCCACATACGGCGCTTTATCGTTAAACGGCATATTCGCGACTTCGCTCACAAAACGTGCTACATGCGTAAGCGCGGTGATATTTTCTGCTGGTATGCAATTTAAGCCGAGCTTTAATTGCAAATTAGGGATGATAGACACTAAATTAGCATTGCCGCAACGTTCTCCAATGCCGTTAATGGTGCCTTGCACTTGGCTTGCGCCTGCTTGCACGGCGGCCACGGAATTAGCTACCGCCATATCGCAATCATTATGGCAATGGATGCCCACTTGCAGATTAAAAGCTTTTACCACGGTTTGCGTAACAGCAAAAATCTCATCTGAAAATGTACCACCATTAGTGTCGCAAAGACAAAGCACATCAGCCCCTGCATCTGCGGCGGCTTTTAGGGTGGCTAGCGCGTATGGTGCATTGGCTTTATAGCCATCGTAAAAATGCTCGGCATCAAACACCACCTCTTTGCCCTGCTGTTTTAAATAGGCAATGGTGTCAGCTATCATCCTCAAATTTTCATCTAGCGTGGTGCGCAAAATATCGGTGACTTGGTAATCCCAACTTTTGCCAAAAATCGCCACGGATTGTGTATTTGCGCTTAATAAAGAACGAAGGTTATTGTCATCTGCCGCTTTTATACCAATACGGCGCGTACTGCCAAATGCAATAATTTTAGCGTGTTGCAACTTAAGCTCAGCCACACGCTTAAAAAACTCTAAATCTTTAGGGTTTGAGCCTGGATTGCCTGCTTCAATGTAGCCAATGCCTAGCGCATCTAATTGCTGTACGATTTTGAGCTTATCTTCAACGGTAAAAGAAACGCCTTGCGCTTGCGCACCATCGCGCAGGGTAGAATCGTAAGCCGTTACTTTACTTTGCATCATTTGTAATGACCTTTGCACCACAGGCACTCCGTCATTCCAGAGTAGGCTGGAATCCAGTCGAGGTGCAAGATGCTGTGATTAGCATGATTGGATTGATGGCAAATTTTTCTTTTAAGCATTTTATATTTAACGATTTTTATTTTAAATCAATAGTTGTTACCTTGAAACCTGCCTATCACGTGTGAATAATGTGCTTTAGCACATATATTCCACGGTGATGCCAAGCACTGGTACGCTGGAATGACGGTCGAGAGTTGGCTAGAGTTGGTTAATCTCTAAAATTACCAAACTGCAACGGAAAATCCGTTACATTCTTTTTTACAAATGCAATTGCATCTTGCAATAAATCGCGCTTGGCACCATTGACACGTACCGTATCACCCTGAATGCTGGCCTGTACTTTCAAACCGGAATCTTTAATCAGCTTACTAATACGTTTGGCTAAATCACTATCAATACCGTCTTTAATTTTAAGCACTTGCTTCACTTTATTGCCACCCACTTTTTGCACATCCTGGTGATCAAGTCGCTTGGATGAATCAGGCTCTTTTTTCTCCATGCCAGGCAACAAAATATCTTTAATTTGATCCAACTGAAAATCATTATCGCCAAACAAAGTGATGAGACTATCTTTCTCGTTTAGCTCAACCTTGGCTGAAGTACCTTTGAAGTCATAACGATTGGTAATTTGCTTACCCGCAGTATCAATCGCATTTTTCAATGCAACCATATCCACTTCTGAACTTATATCAAATGAAGGCATAAAAATCCTTAAAAATCAAACTGGCCGCAGATAGAAACAGATAAACGCCGATAAATTCAAACACAGCTACTTACTTTAATTTATGTTAAGAAATAAACATGAAATTTCAATATCAAGCTTCATCCGTGTAAATCTGAGGCTAATAATTACTCAAAATGACAAACGTAATCTAATGTCTCTACTGTTTCAATATCAAATGACGAGTTTCCTGGAACCGTAAATTTCTCGCCTGCACTGTATGTTTTCCAGGCATCTTCACCTTTGATACGTACTTTACAAACACCTGTATTAATTTCCATCAGCTCAGGTGCCGCGGTATTAAATGTAAGTGTGCTAGGAAAAATCACCCCAATGGTGCTACGTGTTCCATTAGGAAACATCACGGTATGACTCACACATTTACCATCAAAATAAATGTTAGCTTTCTTTTTTACGCTGACATGATCAAATTGCGCCATTTTATTTAGCTCCCATTAAAAAATCAAAACATCATTATCTCAGAAAAGCCGCGCCACTCCAATAAATGGGTGATGTACAGCCTATAAATTCACTGGTGCCCCTCGAAAAGATGCCGGTGTTGCCGCTTTTGCCTGAGACCGTCAGGCGGCGGTTAGCTCTCTATGTCGCCAACTGTTGTGCTGGCTTAATCTTAATCTTGCTATTTTTCTCTGCATGCCATAAGTCATACTGAAGCTGTAAAAGTAGCCATATCTCAGCCGTACCCCCAAGCCATTGCGACAAACGAATAGCCATATCAGCACTAATTGCCGCATGGCCGTTAATCATGCGAGAGAGTGTTACACGGGCAATGCCTAGCTGCTCAGCCGCTTCTGTGACCGTTAAGCCCAGCGCTGGCAGTACATCCTCTTTTAGCGTTTCACTCGGATGTGGTGGATTGTGCATCTTGTTCATATTCACATCTCATAGTGGTAGTCCTGATAATCAACCAGAACCGAATTTTCGCCTTCAAACATAAAAGTCATGCGCCAATTACCATTACACTTTTATGCTGCCAGAGCTCTGCTAATCATCTGGCGCACGGCTACTGTTGCATTAATAGGTATGAGCTCAACTCCGGGGTGTGAGTTTGCAAAGACTCTAAAAATCTCATCTGCAAAGCCTTGACCGATCTCCTCCACACCATCGAAATCAAGCATAACTGTTTTGAACTTTTCAAACCGCGCCACCAAACGTTTAGCTTGAGATCTAGATACAAGCTTTTCACCTTCGTGCCTTGCAAGCCTAACTGGTACTGTCGTTTTACTAAATGAAAACTCGTCAGGCTCAGCGTAATAATCCATAACAGATTTAAGTGTTCGCTCACAGTTGTTAGCTAATTTCAATCTAACTATTGTGCCTGGCACATCTACATCGTAGTCGATTAGCCAATCATCTTTCTCAGCTTGGTGTGAGAAGTACAACGTTCTAGAAAGTATCGTAAACATATCGAATACACGTGAAGTAAAGAATATGCCCTCACCGGAGTGATTCGCTGGGTCTGTTGTCAGCTTGCCCTTAGATAGCTCTAAAATAGATTCACGTGGATCATAAAGCCCTACTAATCGTTGAATGCGATGAAAGATACCTTCGCCGTTATCTGAAATCCTGACTGTTGTATCCAAAGCCGTACGCTCGAGATCGATGACAACTTCGGTGCCTTCAGAATGGTCAACTGCGTTATTAACCATCTCAGTAACGCCATAGTGCCATATGTTGTGAGCATTCTCGGGGAGGTCGTGAATCAATGGTTCAAGGCTCTCACGCCAAACGATGTCCTCGCGCAAACCGTCCCTGGTAAATTTCCAGGTTTGCTTTTTTAACACGGCAAGAACAGAGACCTTAGCTTTGGTACTACCTGTTGACACGACAAGACCTTCTAACTCTAAGGCTTGAAGATGCTTCGCAGCAGATTGTTTTGTCATACCAAAGTGCGCCGCCGCCTCACTAGCAACGTTAAGCGTCCTTGATCTACATAGATCAAGCATATAGTCACGGATATTTTTAGTTCTCTCTCGCATACAGTCCACCAAATAGAACGATAGACAGTTATTATATATAGTATAGACAGCTTTACAATACCCAATAGACAGTTTTAATCGATTTGATAGACAGTTAAAAGGATAATTGGATCTGAGCATGACCAAGTATTTGGCGAAGAAATATAAAGCCAGTAAGCCAGTAAGGGGAACTCCAACATGAAAATGTTGTTAATTTAAATAATCGCTTATAGCGCGTAATGGGCTTTATGCGGCTATTTCATGCTGTATAGCACGCTCAATTAGTGCGTTTAGGCTTACCCCTTCGGCTTTGGCTGTTTCGGCTGCCAGTGCGTGCAAGTCAGGGGCTATTCGTGCAATCAATTTGCCTGAATAATGTTTGTAGGGGTTTACGTTATCAGCTTCGCAAGCCTCTAAAAATACCTTGAGTGATAGCGCACCTTCTTTTCTCAAGCCTTCCACGTCCGCTGCGTAAAAGTCTGCATAGCCATTAAGCCCTACAAACTCACCACGAAACAGGTTTATATCAGGGTCATAACTAATCACGGCGTTTATGTCGTTTATCTGCATTTTATTCATTGGGTTTCACTCCATTTAACTTTAACCATTCTTTAACTGCCACCGCCGCGCCTTTGTCTGTGTTTGGGCTTGGGTATGGTCTATGAAACACACGCCTGTCATCAAGTATTAAACACACAGACATAAAAAAACCCAGCCTAAGCCGGGTTATCTTGTAGCTAGAACAATGATTATTTGTTCATTACGTACATTGTTACTTCAAAGCCAAAACGCATTTCAGTAGCAGCTGGTTTAGTCCACATAATATTCTCCAAAGTGTTATTTATTTTGAACTGACAACATGTCTGTTCGAGTGAGTTCATTATGAACTCAACTTATAAATCAGCACTATTGCTACTCATGAATGACAGCTAAGTAAAATCATGAACATTTGCCCGCGCATTGCCCCTCTTAGCCGAATTCCGAACCAGCTTTGAGGCAAGAGGTGGGTCAAGCGGGCGGTTTTGATTTTAGTTTTTTAGTTTCTGATTTTCTTCCATGCTCCATCGTACCTTGTGCATCCACGTAAGCCCGCACCGTTTCCAGTGTCGCA